>NZ_JANJZR010000035.1 GCF_024623065.1 Bacteroides acidifaciens | reverse complement strand
GCCAACTACAGACGGACGCGACAAGAAGAGCCGGGGTAAGTTAAAATATCAGCTATAAGATTATGACTGAAGAAAATTTAAACAGGATCTTAGAAAACGAAACATTTTTTAGATGATTGTTAGCATAAATCAGCGAAAGATAGTACTTTCGTGAAACGAACAACATCTATAACGGTAACAAAGAACCTCATGATGAAACGGATGATTCTATTTTTCTTTTTGCTACTGTCACTCTCTCTACAGGCGCAGACCGAAAAGAGAGACAGTCTTATGAATGACAATATAGAAGCCGATTCACTCGCATCCACCCGACCGGGTGCCTTTAAAAGAGCTATCAAAAAATTCATGAACTTCAGTGATTTCGATACGCTCTATATCAGTCCGAACCGTTATAATTATGCGCTGATGGTTACTCATTTCAGTAACTTCGAATATTACTCGGTCACCAGTGAGTTACCCCAACCACAGAAACTCAGTTTTTCTCCTAATCCACATAACAAGATAGGATTATATTTCGGTTGGAGATGGATTTTCCTAGGTTGGTCTGTCGACGTCGATGATATTTATCGCAAGACAAACCGGAAAAATAGAGGGACAGAGTTTGATTTAAGCCTATACAGTTCCAAGTTGGGCGTAGATATCTTCTACCGCCGTACGGGTAACAATTACAAGATTCACAAAATCAAGGGATTCTATGACGAGATACCTTCCAGTTATTCCGAAAACTTCAACGGGCTGAAAGTGGATATCAAAGGGCTGAATTTATATTATATATTCAACAACCGGAAGTTTTCCTATCCTGCCGCTTTCAGCCAGTCGACCAACCAAAGGCGCAATGCCGGAACATTCATCGCTGGTTTCTCTATCTCCAAACATAATCTCGATTTTGATTATCAGCAACTACCGGAATATATACAGAAGAGAATGAACCCCGGAATGAAAGTCAACAAGATAAAATATACCAATGCCAATATCAGTTTCGGTTATGCCTACAACTGGGTATTCGCACGCAATTGTCTGGCATGCATTTCTCTCACTCCCGCCATTGCTTATAAGGCTTCTGATGTAGACGCAGAAACTCACGAAGGGAAACAATGGTACAGTAAGTTCAATCTCGACTTTCTGGTTCGTGCAGGCATTGTCTACAATAACGGAAAGTATTTTGTCGGCTCGTCCTTTGTTGGAAAAAACTATAATTATCACCGGAATAATTTCTCTCTTGACAACGGATTCGGTACACTTCAGGTATATGCAGGCTTCAACTTCCATTTACGCAAAGAATACAGGAAGAAGAAATAAAAATGCATACATCAGAAATCCCCGACTTGCTTGCTTATCCAAAGAATCTTTGTACATTTGCCCCGTTCTTTCCTTTAAAAACAAGAACCTGATGAAGAAACAACACCATATACAGACCACACGCACCCTCCTTTCCCGCTTCCGCTATTGGGGCAGAAAGAACTATGCCGCCTTTGCGAGCATGGGGCGTGAATTCCAAATTGGTCATCTGCATATCAATGTGGTGGACGTTGCCCTTCGCAAGCAGAATGCTAAAATTACTATCCCTTATCATACATTTATGACACTCCAGGAAATAAAAGACCAAGTGTTGGCAGGCATTGACATATCGCCCGACCAAGCCGCTTGGCTGGCCAACATGGCTGACAGCGAGGCGCTATATGCCGCCGCGCATGAGATTACCGTCACACGTGCTTCGCACGAATTCGACATGTGTTCCATTATCAACGCCAAGTCTGGCCGATGCCCGGAAAACTGCAAATGGTGTGCACAATCCTCTCACTACAAGACGCAAGCCGAGGTCTATGACCTCCTTCCCGCCGAAGAATGTCTCCGACAGGCAAAATATAATGAAGCTCAGGACGTCAACCGTTTCTCCCTCGTCACCAGCGGACGAAAACCCTCTCCCAAACAGATTACCCAACTTTGTGATACTGTCCGCCATATGCGGCGCCACTCTTCCATTCAGCTTTGCGCTTCGCTGGGTCTGCTCAACGAAGAAGAACTGCGTTCTTTGCATAATGCAGGTGTAACCCGCTATCATTGTAATCTGGAAACCGCACCTTCCTACTTTTCAACACTCTGCTCCACTCATACGCAGGAACAGAAACTTGCCACTCTCGATGCCGCCCGTCGTGTAGGAATGGATATCTGTTGCGGGGGCATCATTGGCATGGGAGAAACAATGGAACAACGGATTGAGTTCGCTTTCACTCTGGAAGAATTAAATGTCCAGTCCATTCCTATCAACCTGCTAAGTCCGATACCCGGAACACCGTTGGAAAACGAAAAGCCTCTGAGTGAAGAAGAAATCCTCAGGACAATTGCCTTGTTCCGTTTCATCAATCCGACAGCTTTTCTGCGTTTTGCCGGCGGACGTTCACAACTCTCTACCGAAGCTATGCGCAAGGCATTGTATATCGGCATTAATTCTGCTATTGTAGGCGATTTACTGACAACACTCGGTTCTAAAGTATCGGAAGACAAGCAAATGATTCAGGAAGAGGGTTATCATTTCGCAGGTTCTCAATTCGACCGGGAACACCTGTGGCATCCCTATACTTCTACTACTGACCCACTGCCTGTATATAAAGTGAAACGGGCGGACGGAGCCACTATCACTCTCGAAGACGGACGGACACTTATTGAGGGAATGTCTTCCTGGTGGTGTGCAGTGCATGGATACAATCATCCGGTATTGAATCAAGCGGCAAAAGACCAATTGGATAAAATGTCTCATGTCATGTTCGGCGGACTGACCCACGACCCGGCCATTGAATTGGGGAAATTATTATTGCCATTGGTTCCACCGTCGATGCAGAAGATATTCTATGCGGATTCCGGTTCGGTAGCTGTGGAAGTAGCTTTGAAAATGGCTGTACAATATTGGTATGCCACCGGAAAACCGGATAAGAATAATTTCGTAACTATCCGCTCCGGTTATCATGGTGATACATGGAATGCCATGTCCGTATGTGACCCCGTAACGGGAATGCATAGTCTTTTCGGCTCGGCACTCCCTGTCCGCCATTTTGTTCCGGCTCCGGCTTCCCGATTTGACGGGGAATGGAATCCTGAAGATATTGTCCCTTTGCGGGAGACGATTGAAAAACATTCGGAAGAATTAGCGGCACTGATTCTTGAACCGATTGTGCAAGGAGCGGGCGGCATGTGGTTTTATCATCCGCAGTATCTTCGTGAAGCGGAAAAACTTTGCAAGGAACATGGACTCCTTCTTATCTTCGACGAAATAGCAACAGGGTTCGGACGGACAGGTAAACTTTTCGCTTGGGAACATGCCGGAGTAGAGCCGGATATTATGTGTATCGGGAAAGCATTGACCGGTGGATATATGACGCTTTCTGCCGTATTGGCTAGTAATCATGTGGCAGATACTATCTCCAATCATGCACCGGGAGCTTTCATGCACGGGCCGACTTTCATGGGTAATCCGCTTGCTTGTGCGGTAGCTTGCGCATCCGTACGTTTGTTGTTGGAATCTGGTTGGCAAGAAAAGGTCAAACGAATCGAAGCACAACTTAAAGAAGAGTTGGCACCTGCCCGGGAACTTCCACAAGTAGCCGATGTCAGGATATTAGGGGCAATCGGAGTTATTGAGATGAAGCGTCCGGTAAATATGGCATTTATGCAACGCCGATTTGTGGAAGAAGGGATTTGGGTACGCCCATTCGGAAAGTTGGTTTATCTGATGCCCCCCTTCATCATTACTCCCGAACAATTAAGCAAATTAACTGCTGGATTACTCAAAGTAATCAGTGGAAAACGTAATAATATACATCAGTAACTTATGATATCAAACCATATAGACCAAGAACTTCTGACTCTAAAGGAAAAGAAGAATTATCGTTTTCTCCCACCCCTCATCCACGACGGGCGGAATGTTATTCTGAACGGGCAACGGATGTTGAACCTGTCTTCCAACGATTATCTCGGACTGGCTAACGACCTATCACTTAGAGAGGAATTCTTAAAGACAGTAACCCCCGAAACATTTCTGCCTACTACTTCTTCTTCCCGATTGCTTACAGGCAATTTCACGGATTATCAGGAGTTGGAACAACAACTGGCAACCATATTCGGAGTAGAAAGTGCACTCATTTTTAATAGTGGTTATCATGCCAATACAGGGATTCTTCCTGCCGTCAGTAATGCGCAAACACTGATTCTTGCGGATAAACTGGTACATGCCAGTCTGATAGACGGAATCAGATTGTCATCTGCGAAATGTATCCGGTATCGCCATAATGACTTATCCCAACTGCAACGACTGATTTCTGAAAATCACAATGCGTATGAGCAAATCATTATTGTCACCGAAAGCATCTTCAGCATGGACGGCGATGAAGCCGACCTTCGCGCTCTCGTCCAATTAAAAAAGAGCTATTCCAATATTCTTCTTTATGTGGACGAAGCCCATGCTTTCGGTGTACGGGGCGAGAATGGATTAGGATGCGCTGAAGAACAGGACTGCATCAACGATATAGACTTTCTGGTAGGAACATTCGGAAAAGCAGCAGCCTCAGCAGGTGCATACATTGTATGCCGACAAATTATCCGGGAATATCTAATCAACAAGATGCGCACGTTTATATTCACAACAGCCCTTCCGCCCATAAATATTCAATGGACTTCGTGGATATTAAAACATCTGCCCGCTCTCCAACAGAAGAGAACTCATTTACTGAGAATCAGCAACAAACTAAAGACTGCACTGGCTGATAAAGGATACAACTGCCCTTCGGTTAGCCATATTGTCCCAATGATTGTAGGAGCAAGTGAAGATACCATATTGAAAGCAGAAGAACTTCAACGCAAAGGATTCTATGCATTGCCGGTACGCCCGCCTACGGTTCCCGAAGGGACTTCACGTATCCGCTTCTCCTTGACAGCAGACATCACAGAACATGAAATTGACCAACTCATCAAACTGATAAACGGATGAAACAGCATTTTATCATAAAGAATAATCAGAAGCATCTATTGCTTTTCTTCGCCGGCTGGGGAATGGATGAAACTCCATTCCTGCAAATTCACCCAACCGATAAAGACTGGATGGTTTGTTATGATTATCGTTCATTAGAGTTCGATGCCGGCATTTTGCAAGAATATTCTGAGATCACCCTCATTGCCTGGTCAATGGGAGTATGGGCAGCTTCTCAGATAATGAAACAATATCCATCCCTGCCCCTTTCCCAAAGTATCGCTATCAATGGCACTCTTTATCCTATACACGAAACGAAAGGGATTGCTCCTGCCATTTTCGAAGGAACCCTGCAAGGATTGAACGACCAATCCCTGCAAAAGTTTCAAAGACGAATGTGTGGTTCAATAGCCGCTTACAAAGCTTTTCAGACAGTAGCTCCCCAACGTCCCGTTGAAGAGCTCAAAGAAGAACTTGCCGCCATACAAAAGCAATACTTATCATTGCCACCGTCGGATTTTGCATGGCAAAAAGCCATCATAGGAAAGAACGACCGTATCTTTCTGCCGGATAGTCAATGGCTGGCATGGAGCAACAAAGTGGATTCCCTTGAATATGCAGAAGCCGCCCACTATCAAGTGGAACTTTTTGATAATGTAATCATGCAAATCAACTAATTATTGATTTATGGATAAACAACTAATTGCCGAACGTTTCTCTAGAGCCATTCCCACTTATCCGCAGGAAGCAAACGTACAGCGGCAAATTGCAGATAAAATGATTCACCTGCTTACAGAATACATATCCTTTCCTTGTTCTAAAGTAATTGAATTCGGATGCGGTACGGGCATTTATTCCCGGATGCTGCTTCAGGCTCTACGACCGGAAGAGTTATTCCTAAACGACCTTTGCCCGGAAATGAAGTACTGCTGTGAGGATATATTAAGAAAAGAGCAAGTATCCTTTCTTCCGGGAGATGCAGAAACAGTTCCTTTCCCTGCTGAAAGCACACTGATAACTTCCTGCTCGGCTCTGCAATGGTTTGAATCTCCCGAGAACTTTTTCAAAAAATGTAATGCTTTACTCAACAAACAAGGCTATTTCGCTTTCAGCACTTTCGGGAAAGAGAATATGAAAGAAATACGAGAGCTAACGGGAAACGGACTTCCTTATCGTTCACGGGAAGAGCTTGTAGCAGCCTTGTCGACTCACTTTGACATACTCCATTCGGAAGAAGAACTTATTCCTCTTTCATTTGATAACCCACTAAAAGTACTTTATCATTTGAAGCAGACAGGAGTAACCGGCATATCCGGTACATCTTCCCAACAACTGCGGACACGTCGTGACTTGCAGTTATTCAGCGAACGTTACACACAAGAATTTGCCCAAGGCACTTCAGTGTCCCTGACCTATCACCCTATTTATATCATCGCAAAAAAGAAAAATGTATGAAACAGAATGTATATTTCGTAAGCGGTATCGACACAGATGCCGGGAAAAGCTATGCCACCGGTTTTTTAGCCCGTGAATGGAACAAGAACGGACAACGTACCATTACTCAAAAGTTGATCCAAACAGGAAACGTCGGTCATTCCGAAGATATAGACCTACATCGTCGTATCATGGGAATCCCCTTCACTAAAGAAGATGAAGAAGGACTCACTATGCCGGAAATCTTCTCTTATCCTGCCTCTCCGCATCTCGCTTCCCAACTAGATAACCGCCCTATCGACTTCGATAAAATCAAACATGCTACTGAAGAATTGAGTGAACGATATGACTCTGTTTTACTTGAAGGAGCAGGCGGACTAATGGTTCCATTAACCACCGAACTTCTGACAATAGATTACATCGCCCAAGAGAAATATCCACTAATCTTTGTCACTTCCGGAAAATTAGGAAGCATTAATCATACCCTTCTTAGTCTTGAAGCAATACAAAAACGTGGTATTATACTGGATACAGTATTATATAATCTCTATCCTACAGTAAAAGATAAAACTATTCAGCAAGATACGATGAACTTCATTCAAAGCTGGCTAAAGGATTATTTTCCAGAAACGAAGTTTATATTGGTACCGGAGATAAAAGACTAAATGACCTGTGACTTCAAAAGACAAAAGACTAGCCTTGTGTATTCAATAACCCCGCCGTGTTTTATAAAGGTGTTTTCGAGACAATGAACTTAACGAATACCAACTATAAAAAAAGAATACTCAAGAAATAAATAGATAACTCCGGCTTTTCTCCTAATATCCTGCAAATTGATTTGCGAATAGTTTGAAAAGCCGGAGTATAATACTCCTTGACTATACCACATGATACACCACCTCATGCGCTTCCGTCAACAAAGGAACCTCCAGTTTATCCAACATCTTATCCAATACGGATTCGGGAAGTGCATATTCCCTGTTCTTATTCTGTTGACGCCAAATGTGATAGGGTTGTTCCAGATATACAATTTTCACTTTTGCACCATAATCCACAAACAAGTCTATCAGTTGTGCACGCATCTGACGGGTAATGTTTGTTGCATTCCAAACAAAATCCTGCCCTTTGCGAAGATACGTCCGTGCTTCTTCCTTTGCCGTTTGCACTACCCACCCGTTTGCTGATTTATCCGTAGGACTCAATTTGTGTTTTCGACGAATGGCATCCAAGCTCACCACCGGCATATCCATGCCTGAAGATTGGATATAATAATCTTTTCCCATTCCCGGAAGCCCTGACAACATCGTGACTTCACATTTAAACTGTTCGTGAGGGATGTAATCAATATAACCACCTTCTGTATGGAAGTAATGAAAGCGTGCATAATCAGTGGCGAACTCTCTCGGTTTGTTCCAACAATCCTGTTCGCGGCAGAAAATCTCAAATAGCTCCACAGCTTCCAATAACTCTTTTTTATCGTCACAGATACGTCCCCTGACATCGGCTTCGGACAGCATCTTCAATAATGAAGTATCTACCCGCAAAGAAGCCTCGCAGAGCTTTTTTACAGAGTCCGGCTTTTCCATCAACCAAATGGGTAGCCCATGATAACGGACTAAAGACGCAATCTGTTCCCGGATATGGAAGGGGGCGGTACAATCCCGATATAGAATAGTACGGGCAGTGTATTCCCCTTTCCGGGCATGTCCTTTGGCAGACACTCTCCCCTCTCCCTCATCCACAGAGATCGAACGTTTCTCCACATCATGCAATAATGCGGCTGTCCATACTATTTCTTTCTCCAAAACAGAAAGATACTGATAAACAGCAGATTGCTGCAATGCTTCTAACACCATACGGGTGTGTACTGCTACATTCCCTTCCGCATGATAACGAGTATCCTGCGGAACGGTATTCATTTCGCGCACCCACTCGAACTGTTGTTCAAGTGAGCTCCACGATTTATCTTCTATCAATTTCCAATCCATAACTTATTCCTCCTTTTCATTAGCAAATTCCCAGGTAAGCCGGGCACGTTTCCAGTTACGCGTCCAATGCTCATCTGTCTTGACGTGCCCTTTCCGCACATACTTAAATACATTCTGCGCAAATCCGCTCACCGGATACTCTTCGATATTACGGCTGACTACCCCTTCGCGGGTACAAGCTTCTTTTGTCCACGGGTCACAAGAACCAAAGACCGACGGTTCTTGTGACATACGGATGATTTCCTGTTTCAGAAGCTCCGGCGTCAAACCGGAAACAGGCTCTATCTTCAACTCCGGAACAGTAGGAAAATCAAATAAAGCCGCATAAAACTTCACTTCCTCCCATGCCAGCCATTTGTCCATGTAACGGACCGCAAACACATAGAAATGCGTTTCCAACCGCTGATATTCAATAGAATGTACGGCATACAGATTCTCTCCGAAGATTTCTATATCGCCTAAATCATTCTTTATCAGCTCCCAACGTTCACGCAGTTGCCTCGTCCACGGTGAAGTGGTGGGAGCCGCATGCGAACGGGCAAAGACGCCCCACTGGCTCAAACAATTATTCTCTCCGTCCAACTTTTCGGTATGTACCAATGTCCCAATCCGTTGGATGTCCTCCCAATACGTATGATTAATCCGGTCATCACTAGTCGTTCCGGGAGAGAACGGATAGTGATAGGTACGACCATATTTCTCTGATATCATTTTCTTCTTCTTTAATTAATTACTAAATTCTTAAATCGCACAGTTAGATGAGCGGCTCTTGAATCACCTTCACCGGATTTCCCCGTTGAAGATGATTATGGTTGCTCCAATTCTCCTGTGCCTGAATCATGGCTTGTTCCATTGTCCAAGACGAAAGCTTCACCAGCAAGCGTTCCGTAGCCAATTTCTTGTTCTGCCATTGCGAGCGTTGGTCGGAAGCTACCACACTCATCCCTGTCGGGATATGCACTGCACGGACAGCAGACTCTGTTTTATTGACATGTTGTCCGCCCGGACCGGAAGCCCGCAGGGTTTCATAACGGAAATCACGCTCTGTTGCCTCCTGATTTTCGGACAGGACAAAGGAATGTACACCGACAAACCAGTTCTTACGCTTATGATAAATGCGGTACGGGCTTTGGGCAATCCATTGTACCGTTCCTTCCCATTCATCAACCAATTCGCCGCTAGCCGCACCTTGAAGAGAGATTATAGCCGAAAGTAGTGTCCGGTTCACCGGACCAATTTCCCGTCCTATCATCTCTACTTTCAATCCTTTCGCCTGTGCCTGTCTCACTATTCGTTCAAGCACCAATGCCACCACCCGGCAACACTCCGCAGGTCCCCTGCCGGAAGTTATCTGCAAATAAACTTTCTCTTTCATCGGCATCACTCCTTATTCATTCGTACAATGCGAGGCATAAATTTACCCTGCACTTCCACCAGCGTCTCTTGCGTATGCATCACCCGGTCGATGTCTTTGTATGCCAACGGCATTTCTTCCACACTTCCGCCAATCAAGGTCACTCCGGCTTGCGACAACATCTTTTTCAAAGCCGATTGCGTAAAGCTATCCTTCGCCTTTTGGCGGGACATGGCTCTACCTGCACCGTGAGAAGCAGAGTTCAAAGCGTCTTCCACTCCTTTGCCACACACCAGATAACCCGGGGTGGCCATACTTCCGGGAATCAATCCCGCTTGTCCCTTTTGCGCCGGAGTGGCTCCTTTACGATGGACGATTGCCATACGCCCCTGAGCAATTTCTTCTTTCCAAGCAAAGTTGTGATGATTATTAACATTAGCGAGAGGCTTCAACCCTAAGGCTTTCGCCAAATTCAAATGAATCCGTTCGTGACAGGCACGGGCATAGTCGCCTGCCAGATTCATGCTCATCCAATACTCCTGCCCTGCTTCGGAATCCAAATCCAGCCAGGCGAAATGCTGCGCTTCACGGGGAAGCCGGCATACTTCACGCGCCAACAGGCTGTAATGTTTTGCAATTGCAGCCCCCAACCCTCGTGAACCGGAATGGGACAGCAACGCCAAGTAACTTCCTTCCGGAAGGTTCAACACGTTATTTTCTTGCAGAGTAATCTCGCCGAACTCTACAAAATGATTGCCACCACCGGAACTTCCAAGCTGGCGTACAGCCTTTCCATGCAAGTCCCTCAATAAAGACGTCAGACGGAATTCCTCCCTATCCAACACTTCATGTTCCTGCTCAAAACCCAATCCGCCATCCATACCGAAATGAGTGAAATCCTTCAAGGCTTCCTTCATCTGATACGAATACCGTTTCAAGAAATCTACACCGGCATCAAATACCGTCAAGCTCATCCGGCAGCCAATATCAACTCCTACGGCATACGGAATCACCGCATTGTCCGTGGCAAGCACCCCGCCGATAGGCAATCCGTAGCCGGCGTGGGCGTCGGGCATCAGTGCTCCGGCTACCGTCACAGGCAGACGCATCGCCAGGTTCATTTGTTGTTTGGCGAGCGTCTCAATAAATTTTCCCCCGTAGGTTTTATACATCAGCGGCTCGTCCGATAAATCATAAGCCCTAAAGTCATTCGCTATCACAGTCGGTGAAAGGCGTTCGGCAAGCTTATTCCATATTTCATTGTTTTTGTAAGATTCGGGATGCTCAAGTATATCGCTCAATGTCATTTCAATCTGTTCTTTGGTGGCATGCTTGCAATGTTTACTTACAATATCCACTACCAGACTACGAGCTACATTATCCCGGTATCCCAGTTTACTTAAATCTTTTAATCGTATTCCCATACTTTTTTCTGTTCGCATACAGCACTCCCTACCTGCCTCACAGGCAGCAGATAATGTAATACACGATATTACCAATGCCTCAGAAACGGATACAAAACATCCATTCACAGCATTGAAGTGAATTATTCAAAAAATAAAAAATGTGATTGCAGGACTAATCAACCATTACCGCCGTTAGTAGAATGGCGGTCAATATAAGAACTATCCGTTCAATATGAACGGAATAAATTGCAAAGCCTCATCCTCCCGATGAGACAACTTAGTCCTAATTTGAAAATATTATTGTTCCAGCATAATTTATACCCTTTCCAACAGTTTTAAAGGGTGAATACTCATTTTATCGCGGCAAAAATAATGGTTATTTTCTTCTTTTCCAAAGAAGAAAGGATGTTTTTTAACGTGAGTTCACGCTATTTGTCGTTCTTCATTACCCTAAACTTGCAATGGGATGAACCTATATTCCCCATACCATCCGTACCTTCTAATTGTCCTAAAGAATCGGTCATGACGAACTGTGGGTCGGCATTCGGCCCTGAAACTTGAAGCAACTGCCGGATGTTTGCAGTTTCCTTCTGTTTCCTTTTCTTTCCTACAATCTGTCTTCCGGTGATTTCATCCGAAAGAAAGGTGTGCAGATTTGATAGGTTGCCTTCCAGGGTGCAAAAACACCAAACGTTCCGCCATAGGCTGCTTGGCTTCATTGTACAACGTTAATTCTGCTATTCCCTGTAGAGGGAACTCTTTTACTGGGATTTTTACTTTTAGGATTTCGTTTCATGTGCCTTCGGCCATGCAATACATCACCCCACGCATTTTTCCCTCAAGACCATACTATGCTATCCTTCCTGTCTATCATCTCAACAAACAGTGCTCTGCTTTCACCGGAAAGAGTAAGCGTACTGCGGTCAAATACATATGTCTTGAACCAAAGGTCTTCACCTGTTTCGTAAATACTTTTATCCAGTTGAAGGTACGCCAATTCCTCGGATATGTTCTGTCCATTAACCGATAACACATATATCACAGACAATAACAATACCGGAAATCGTTTTAGAATACGAATCATTTTATTTATTCTTTGCCGCTTCTTCCAATTGCAATTTCAGTTTCTCCATATTTTCGGGAGAAGCCGCTACGCTGAAACGAACCTTTCCATTTTTATCGAAAATGACACAATGCGGTATGGACAAAGCTCCCCGTTTATCTCCGAATATTTTATAGATTTCATCATGGAAAGCTTCTTGTATACGTACATGTTCGCCCATCAGGTCGTAATGTGCAGCCATCTTGCGCCACTTTGCATCATCTTTCGGACGATCAAGACTCAGATAGAGTAAAACTATGTCATCATGGTGATTCACATATTCTTGCAATGGTTTGACATAAGCAAACGAACTTCGACACGGTCCGCACCAAGTAGCCCAAATATCCATAAAGACTACCTTACCTTTATATCTGTCGATTACTTCATTGAAAGTCTTTGCTTTCTCTATGTTCGGAAAATGAATGTAATCAGGAATCTTCGTCTCATTGAACGCTTTATTCTTAGCAACCGCCTTGTCTATCAACGGCATCCACGCACTTTGCGGATATAGCTTTTTAAAACGTTCCGACAGAGAAACTATGACAGGATCGTTTTGTTCTTCTGTTTCATCCCGCAGGAATAACTGAGCCATCGCAGCCTCCTGAGCTTTTCCGGAGAGATGGTGTTCGTAGTAATGGAAAGACAATTCATTAGGACCTTTACCGACACCTTCAGCTCCCTCTTCACCCTTGGCAAAATGAATGATTCCGGCATTGTTGTAGACTACATCATAAAAAGCTGGAGAGAACGGACTGTTTGAGTCATTGTCTAAACAGAAATTTTTCATATTCTTCCATTCGTCAAACCATTGTTGCTTTGTTGCATCCGAACATTTCCATTCTACACCAAACAGTTGGTTCTGAAATGCCAGCATAAGTTGCATTCGGACATCTTGTTGTGCTTTCTTATACAAATCCTCATCCACACCTTTCATTTTTTCATCCATATCCAACGCATCAGCCTTAAGTTTTGCAATCACCGAAGCAACTACTGTATCTTTAGCAATATTCCAACGGTCGCCACGCCGGGCACGCAAGTTCCAAACGTCACCATCCAACCGGTTCAATAAAGTGGAAATCTCCGCTTCTTTTTCACTGAGCCCCTTCACTTCAATGCTCTGTTTGGCTGCCCCATCCAGATGGACCTCAATTTGACTCTTGTTCATAATTACGCTACCCAATTCTCTTTTTCCCCATAAAACAAAACGCACTCGTTTATATGGCTCGGCAGGAAGAGTCAATGTATAGGTACTGTCCGGATTCACCCTTAATGTATCGTACGATTGCGAATTGAACATTCCGTCTATTGATTGAAAATAAACGATTTGCCTGCCTTCCATGTTTCGCACTGTTCCGGAAATCTGAATTTCTTTATTATCAACGCATGAAATCAATAAACATCCAAGGGTGATTGCTCCGAATAGGTTCTTTTTATTTTTCATTGTATTCTAATTTTGATATTGGATAAGGGTATTCTAAATTATAGGCTTCAAACAGTTTTCTTAAAGTCCCTTCGTTATTACCGGAAGCCCGAAGAAACCTTTCTGCAAAGTCAGTGTCTTTGTAGCACCTTGTCGCGTCTTGTTATAAGTAGAAAGTGATACATGCAATGCTTTTACCGTACCATTCGCAAAAGTCACTTCCATATAGTATTCCTTACGCACACCGTCCGCCACATAGCGCCTCCTACCTACCCGACGTGTTTTCTTATGTTTTTCTACATATTTTTTCTGTACGACAACCTCTTCTTCTTGTGTGGAAGCTGGATCTACCAACCAGTAGTTGCCTGCAAGAAACAATGCATAACTCATAGTTCCCACACATATCAAATGACACAGAAAATTTAATATTTTGCTATCATCTGTTGTCAGCCATGACCATTTTTTATAAAAAGGAAATGTAGCAGCTGCTATCATCAATGCTACTCCGACAGGTATCCACCATTCAGACAATGTATTTTCGTAAATTACATAACCGATAGCTCCCGAAAAAAGAGAAACTAAGAGCATCAGAATGCGAAGTATCTTCATAAATGTATTTTTCATGATAATGTTAGAATGTATTTCGAAGCAAATATACGAAGAATAAGTTTAAAAATGATTCATTCCCGTGCGGAGATGAACCAAATCTCCAATTATCTGTATCCAAACCGGCTAAAAACTCTCTTACTGATTCTTTATGCTATAATCCGGTTTCAGCCGTTTCAGTTTTATTCGCAAACGCCTTGCTGGAAGGCGATAGCGGCTGAAGGCAGAAAAAGCACCCCCGCGAGAATAGACTGTAAACAGGGGGGAGTGCTTTCAGCGCATTCAGCTTTTTCAGACTTGACAGTAGAGCTATATATTCATCGTGGTAGGTATATATACTCACCGTACTGGATCTATATGCCCACCACGCGGGGTATATATATTCATCAGCCAGGTAAAAGTGGGTGGCACGTGGGCTGGACAAAACAGAGCCTCTGTTGAAAGTAATTATAGCAAAAAGAAGGGAAAGTTATACACTTCCGCATTCAGGAGTGCCTTCAGCCCAAAACACCGATGAAAAGGGACTTTTTGGAAGAGCTGAAGGCGGTTTTTTACTTTTTATATTTGGTAGGAGACTTGACTGCAACAAGTACTACACTTAATGAAATGATATAGGAGACTTGAGGAACTCAAGTACATAGTTCGGCTTACTTCAGTACTGCTTTGATTCAGCCCCGCACCGGAATCAATCTTTTTTTAGGGATATGGCTGTATACTGAATCAAATCCCCCAAATTTTCAGACTGCCCCTGAGATATACTTGTGAAAAATAGAAGGAGAGTAAAGGGCATAAAAAAAGGCTATCTATCCCAGACAGCCAATCTTTTTTGTTAACCTTAAATCTAATACTATGAAAAACACATTGCAAAGATACGGACTTTCCGCATATCTCCAAATTTTCGGACCAAAGCGGCGCATCTTATAACATGGTTTAATAAAAGCAATAGATTCGTTAACATTTAACATAAATCTATCGGATATTAACGAATACCCGATGGAGTGATTCAGAGATTATTCATATCGTAAAGAACGGGCAGGTTTGCTCATTATTATCTTCATGGTCTGGAAAGCTACCGTTACGAATGAGATAAACAGCATCAGCAATACAGGTACAATAAAGAACCATGCTTTCAAATCCGTGCGGAAGGCGTAATGGCTCAACCAGACATTCATACTAAACCAAGCTATCGGAAGGGCAATGACAACCGCTATCAGAATCAACTGGAAGAATCCCTTAACCAACTGATAGAAGAGTGTCCAACGGGAAGCTCCGAGGACTTTACGTATTCCCATTTCTTTGGTACGTGTGGAACATGAAAACATGACCAATACCCAAAGTCCCAAGCAGGAAATGAAAATTGCCAGTCCGGTGAAAGAGCCAATCATCACACCGAATACTTCATCCTGACGATATTGGTGGTCGAAGAACTGGTCGAGGAAGAAATAGTCGAAACTGGAATCTGCAAAATATTGGCTCCAAATTTCATGCACCTGTGACAGCACTTCACGAGGGTCTCCGGAAGTCATCACAATAGAGATATAACGTTGTGGCAGCCAGCCAATCTTATCTTTATGAATCAGCATGATAGGTGTGTAATTCTTACTCAATGCCTGTTGATGATAATCTTTCACTACTCCGATAATCTGCATCGGAGCATCGGTACATTCAACGGTCACCAACTCCCCTATCGCCTCATCATTAGATGTGAAGCCCAGATTACGTACAGCCGTTTCGTTAATCACCAGTTTATCTACATCGTCTCCATAATCTTCCGAGAAACTTCTTCCGGCTACGACTTGCAATCCATAGGCATCCACATAATCGGGGTCGCAGGCAAGCATCTCATACAAGCGGTTCTGTTTCAGGGCATCGTTGGTGCGGCGGTTGGAAAGGAAGGTCGCCACTTCCTCACCTGGCACAGCACCGGAGAAAGTGACCCGATGCACCAACGGAAGACGTGCAATCGTCTTTTTCATCGCTTCCAGTTTCGTATTCAACCCTTCGGTATGACCGGGGAACTTGACCACCAATGTCTGATTCGTCTTAACTCCCAAAGACCGGTTACGCATAAAGTTCAATTGCGCAAAGACAATCAATGTACCGCAAAGCAATATCATCGAAGCCGTATATTGAATGATAACCAATACTTTCCGTGTCCGTTCGCCAGATTTGCTATGCAGGAATTTTCCTTTCAATAATGTAATCGGTTTCCGGTTCAGCAAAGCCAGTGCCGGATAATATCCGGAAAGGAATATTCCGGCGATGAATACAAGAACCAATAGAATCCACCAATAATCCATCAGCCAAACGGAGAAAGTAACGGTACGGCCTACCAGTTGGTTAAAGTACGGAAGAATCAGTTCTATCAATCCTACGGCAAGTACAAAAGCTATCAGATTCATCACTAATGCCTCAAACAGGAACTGGTGAATCAACTGCTTGCGGAAAGCTCCCACTACCCGCCGCACTCCTACTTCTTTGGCACGCTCCATCGAACGGGCTACGGTGAGGTTTATATAGTTTATCCATGCAATAGCCAAAATAGCAATGGCAGCAAAAATCAAAGCAATCATCGAAGAACGATTTCCCTTTGTCTCCGCTTCGTATCCTACTTGCGGAGTAAGATGTATATCCGCCAAAGGAATTAAAGAGACCCCCCATATCTTGTTTTTCAACGCTTCATCCGTCTTGTACTTTTCCGCCATTACGGGAAATTTTTTCTCTATTTCCACTTTCCTTTCGGGAGAGTCGAGCAGGACGTAGGTATAAGCCTCGTGCTTGTACCAATATTCCTGTACATACTTGGGCAGAGACTTATACGAAATCAGAAAATTATAATGTATATGTGAATTTGAAGGCATTTCTTTCATCACTCCGGTCACTTCACATGATATTTTATCGTATGCTCCGGTAAAGATGAATATCTTTCCGATAGGGTCTTCGTCCTTGAAATATTTGCGGGCGATGCGTTCGGTGATTACCACTTGTCCCGGCATGGAGAGACAGGTTTTCTTGTCGCCTTTCAGAAGTTCGAAATCGAAAAGGCGGAAAAAGCCGGGTTCAGCATAGGCTATCTGGTTCTCCCGCAAGGTCAGTTCACCGTATTTCACTATTTGTTCTGGTTGAAACAGGGAACCGATACGGGCATAATCCTCTATTCCGGCAAGGTTCTCTTTCATAGCCGAGCCATATCCGAAGGAGCTGCTTGCCCAATAGTCGGTCAGCACCTCCCCTTCATGGAACGTACTTTGCACCCGATAGATACGGTCATATTTTGAATGCATTTTATCAAAACTGAATTCAAAAGTCACATAGGTAAGAATCAGCAGTGCCGACGCCATGCCAATCGCCAGTCCGAATATATTAATGAAACTGAACCTTTTCCGTTTCATCAGATTCCGCCAAGCACTATTCCAATAATTTCCTATCATACAGTTTCTTTTTTAGATGACATATTCTTTTCCAGCGGGCGGTTGATGTTTTCGGCTACAATCTGTCCGTCCAGCAATTGAATGACACGATGTGCGTACATAGCATCCCGTTGGGAGTGGGTAACGATGATAACAGTAGTTCCCTGGCCGTTCAGTTCGCTCAGCAGTTCCATCACTTCCACACCGTTCACCGAGTCCAGATTTCCCGTAGGTTCATCGGCAAGAAGCAATTTGCAATCCGTCACTACAGCACGGGCAATCGCTACACGCTGTTGCTGTCCGCCGGACAGTTGCTGGGGATAATGGTTGGCACGATGCAACAGATTCACTTTTTCGAGTACTTTATTTACTTTTTCTTTGCGCTTGTCGGCTTTGACACCTATATAGACAAGGGGCAATTCCACATTCTCATATACGGTCAGTTCATCAATCAGGTTGAAACTCTGGAAAATAAAGCCGAGATTACCTTTTCTAAGAGCAGTCAGTTGATTTTCGTTCATTTTATCCACCTGTTTCCCTTCAAATAAATAAGAGCCGGAAGTGGGAGAATCGAGCGTACCCAATATATTCAGCAGTGTTGACTTGCCACATCCCGAAGGACCCATTATAGCAACAAATTCCCCTTGTTCCACTTGCAAGGTGACTTCGTTCAATGCTTTAGTCTGCACCTCTTCGGTTGCGAAGAGTTTTGTCAGTTTTTCAGTCTTAATCATAATCAGTTCAATATTTATTAATTATTCATATTTTAAAATACGCATCGGCTTCAGACAGATAATGCGCCATACTTGTTGAAAAACGGTAAGGAACGCAATCAGCAACAGCAGCACGAAAGCAGCCGGATATATCCACCAAGGCAACGAAATGTGGAAAGCATACGTTTCCAACCATCCGTTCATCAACACAGCCGACACGGGTATGCCGATGGCAGATGCCAACACCGTAAGCAACATCAATTCTTTAGTCAAGATAAAGAACAGACAGGTTTTATTTGCACCAAGCACTTTGCGGATACCTACTTCTTTCAAGCGCGATAAGGTTGAAAACAGTGTCACAATCCATAATCCGAGACATGCCACAAACACCGCAAGTAAAGAAGCACTGGCAAATATCCAACCAAAATTACGGTCTGATTTATATAAGAAAGTATTCAAGTCACTCAAAAAGAAATAAGAGAACAAAGAAGTCGGAAAGTATTCACGATACATTTGCTCGATTTCCGCCAAAGTACCATCTCCTCCGTCACCTGTCAGGCGGATTGAAATATAAGGTGTCGCAATAAACGGTACCCGCTCTTTCAAAAAGAATATAATAGGTTTGTAAGCTACAGAAAGCGACTGTTGGTGATAGTTTCTCACCACCCCGATTATTTCGAGCGGGTCGCCCACCACCTCCATTTTAACCTGCTGTCCCAATGCAGCTTCGGGCGACTCGTAACCTAACAACCTGACCGCTTCCTCGTTAAGTACTATCCGGTTGAGATCGCCGCCGAAGTCCTCAGAGAAACACCGCCCGCAAATCATGGCGGGCATGTAGGCAGATAGATAATCATAATCTACGGCAAACATCTGTATCAGTTTCACTTGTGAAGGGTCGCTTCCGTAAGGACGATTGGTGAAATAATTGGCTACCTCCACCCCGGGAACCGCTCCCGAAACGGCTACGTAGCTTACGTCTGCCCGCTGTTTCAGACGCTTGGTGAAACTTTCCAGACGCAACGCCAGCCCCTCGGTAAATGAAGGGTACTTAATGACCAACATATGTGAATGAGAATCGGCGGAATCTTCACTCTGCATATAGCACACCTGCCTAACCACTGTGAACGTGCCGGTAATTAGGACAAAAGAAGCCATAAACTGAACCACAATCAGCACTTTCCTTATACGGTTGCCACGTTTGCCGTGTAACAGTTTTCCCCTCATAATCTCCGACGGACGTATAGTAACCATCAGCCAAGAAGGATAAAGCCCCACGACAAATGTGCCGACAACAACCACTCCGGCTACAATTCCCCAAAAAGCTGATGAAATCAGTATATCCGCCCCGAAGTTCTGCCCTGCCCAACGATATACAAGAGGTAAAAGGAGTTCCAGCCAGCCAAGGGCTATCAACACAGCCAACAGATTCATAAAACCGGATTCTAGAAGTCCCTGAATTATAATCTGACGGCGCGAAGCACCAAAAACTTTACGCAACCCGAACTCACGCCCGCGTTCCAAGAAACGCGCCACAGTCAGATTCAAGGCATTTGCCCAACCTATCAGTAGCAGGGCAACGGACATCACCAATAGTATAAGAACCGCAGTCCGGCTCCCTTTTACTTCTTTCTCGTAGGCTTTCTGTGGAGTGAGGTGAATGTCTTTCAGCGGTATCAGCTCCACCGCCCAAGTCTTATGTTTCAGTGCATCGGTCTTATACTTATCAGATATATTGAGAAAAGCCTCTTCAATCTCCGCCGGATACTTTCCGGACATCAGACGGACATAGGTGTAAACTCCATGAATGTACCAAATATCCTGCCGTTCTTTGGGAATCGTACTATATGAAAGTAAAAAATCATATTGCAGATGGGAACGGACGGGCATATCTGCTATCACACCAGTTACTTCAAAGTTCTGCTGCGATGAAGACGTACTGAAAGTCAACACCTTGCCTATTGGGTCTTCTTCATCAAAATAACGGTTTGCCGCACTCTCGGTCAGCACCACCGTATTAGGACGCACCAGTTGCCCGACCTTATCCCCTTTAATTACCGGGAAATTGAATATCTCAAAAAAAGCAGGTTCGGTGTAGCAATAATGCTCTTCGGCAAACCTCCTTTCAAAATAATTCACCACTTGTTCGCGGTCTTGCGCCGTCACACGGACATACTTCTCAATGCCGGCAATTTCACGAGCCATTGCAGGTGCATGACCGTAAGCCGTAGTCGCCCAGTTGTCTGTCAGCGTCTCACCTTCATACAACCGACTTTCGACACGATATACACGCTCGGAATCATGGAATGAATCGTAGCTCAACTCCGTCCATACATAAAGTATGATGAGCAGTGCTGTTGCAATACAGACAGACAATCCTGTTATATTTATCAGTGTCAGAGATTTCTTAACCCGCTGACTACGTATTACTTGTGAGAGATAATTTATCATATCATGGAGTTATTTCAGTATCAGTTTCTCGTTATCGCCAAACAGTTCATATCCGGAAACAATCACCTGGTCACCAGGCTTCAATCCTTCAGTAACCTCATAATACTGTGGGTTTTGTCGTCCGATACGGATGGGCTGACGAACAGCAAATTTACCACTTTCATCCACAACATACATCCATCGCCCACCGCTTATTTGGAAAAATCCGCCACGCGGCACCAGAATAGCCTGTGCGGGGTCGCCTAACTGTAGATTAATATGATAAGTTTGCCCTGCACGTATATTCTCCGGTCGTCCGGCAGTGAACTGCAAATCGGTGCGGAACTGTCCTTCTTTTACTTCCGGATAGGGTTTTATCACCTCCAGTTTATAGCTGGCACCGTCACGTGTAAAGTCGGCCGGCAGTCCGGGTACAACACGCTCCACGTAATGTTCGTCAATCTGTGCCTGCACCTTCAAATCAGAAGTTATAATCTGCCCGATATGCTCACCTGCCGCTATTGATTGCCCTATTTGTGCATCCAGATTACCTACCTGTCCGTCAATAGGAGCTCTCACTTTCAGGTTCTCAATTCGTTCGCGCACCAGGGCGAGGCTCCGCTTCATATTACGTATGTTCTCATCCAAGCTGTTTACCTGACTTTCACGGAAAATGTTATCCTGCCGAATGCGTTCGTCAATGACCTCCAACTGTTCCTTGGCCGCATCATACTCTTCCTTGGCAAGACGATAATCTTCTTGTGCAATAAGTTGCTCCTTTATCAGACGACTGTATTGTTCGTAACGGCGCTGTTTCATCATCCTGTCTTTATACAGACCGATACGCTCTTGTTTCAAACGCAGGCGTTCCTGCTCCATGCTGATACGGGTATTACGGAGTTCGTTTTCCTGATAAGCCAAATCCGCTTCACTCTGCATAATGCCAATGTTCAGCAGCGGATTGCTGAGACGCAGAATCACGTCGCCTGCCTTCACCATGGCACCTTCTTCTTTCAGACGTTCTTCCACGCGTCCGCCTTCCACGGCATCCATATAAATAATACGGTTGGGCATTACCTGACCGATGACACGGATATAATCGTTAAATTCACCACGCTCAACGGTGGCAATCGTCAGACGTTCTTTCTCCACAGTCATGGTAGAGGCAGTATCTCTGAACATGAAATATAAAATAACGGCAATGGCAAAGGTTATGCCACCTATTATATATAGGTGTTTGCGGGTAATGCCGGACTTGCGTTCAATAGGTGTATCCATAAGATTAATTCTGTTTTTATAAAAAAGTTCCTTCCCGATAATATTTCTCCAGTTTCAGCATCATCTCTACCTGCAAGCGCACACGGACCAGTTCTGCTTTGGCGGAGATAAAACGATTGCGGACTTCCATTAACTGAAAGACAGAAATAAGCCCTTCTTCCCATTTCCGTTCGGACTCTTTCAAAACCTGACTCTCCGCACTCAATTGCTGCAATACCTGTTGATGTTCCATATATCCGGCATGAAGAGAAAGAAGGGTTTGTTCAATGTCGGTATATAACTGTTGCTTCTCCAGTTCTTCCTCATTCTTCAGGCGATACAGGTTCAGTTTCAGCTTCCTCTGATTCGTCAGACGTTCAAAACCACTCAACAAAGGAAAAGAGATACCAATGCCGATATACTTTCCTATATTATCCCGTAATTGTCTGGCGGAAAATGCAGTATTGTAGAAATTGGAACCTATCGTAAAGCGGGCATACACAGAAGGAGAAAAAGCTCCGCCTGCCATCGCATATTCCTTGCGCGCGGCTTTCTGCTTCAAGCTAATCATACGCAGGGCAGGAAGTGTTTCCAAGGATTGCCCATACAATGTTTCCGTAGAGGGGAGTGAAAGCAGCGGGAGTTTACTCAATTCGACAATCGTATCCTGAACGACAAGTGTGTCGCCCTGCTGAAAGTTCATCAACTGTTCCAAATGTAGCAATGCCAACCGACAACTATTGACACGGGACTGATAACGATATATATCCCCTTCCCTGCGGGCTTTCACCTCTTGCAAGTCGGAAACGGATTTCAAGCCCAGTTCCACAAATGTCTCGGTTTGTTTCAAGTATCGTTCGCTCAACCTTCTTTGTTCCAAAGCTAGATTCAAGAGTTTTCTTTCCAAAACCAGTTTGTAGTAAGCATCCGTCACTTGATAAGCCAGTTCATTCTGCCTGTCTTTCAGTTCCCACTCACTACGTTCCCAGTTTATTTTCCGAAAACGAACCTGATTGATACGTGAGAATCCTTCAAACAAAGACAAAGTCATATCAAGACCTACTGTTCCTTCTTCAAAAGTCTTTTCCGTATATCCATTGGTATCCGGGTCTATCGAACGCCCGAAACGCTTTCCTGTTTCTGCGTCGGCTACTATGCGGGGAAGAAATGTACCGATAGCAGCAGCATAATCCGCCCGTGCTTCCTTTATGCCGATAGCACTGTTCCGTATAGAAGGGTTCTGCTTCCATGCCAGGCGGATACATTCGTCCAGACTCATTGCCGGTTGAGCATATGCAATGGCGGGTAATAAAAACAATAAAAAGAATATATTCCTCATTCTTCAGTATATATGCGGTTGTGTTCTATACGAATAATAAAGCAAACATAATGCCACAATATATAATTCACTGATTACAAGATAGATAACAAGAAACACCTTACCGTTTCCGTCCAATTTTTAAACACCATAACGTCTAAAAATTGGACGTTATCAAAAAAGAGCCAGCATAAATTGCATACAAACAACAATTATTCAACATTCAAACTCCTATCATTCCTTACGAAAAACATAGAATAAAGCCATGTTTCAGGAAATCTATCATAAAACGTCTAATTATTGGACACTCCCTTGCAGGAAAAAGCAAAAACGAATATCTTTACCCGAAAACTTAAAGAATCATTCACCCCAGACAGATACCCCCAATCTTACATATATGGAAACCGGAACTATTTTGATAGTAGATGATAATAAAAGTGTGTTGGCTTCACTGGAACTTTTGCTCGAAAATGAGTTCAGCACAGTCCGTACTGCCGCCAATCCTAACCAAATAACAACACTGCTCACCACCACTTCCATTGATATTGTAATCCTTGACATGAATTTCTCGGCAGGCATCAATAACGGCAACGAAGGATTGTACTGGCTGAAACGTATTCACGAAATCCGTCCCACGCTGCCTGTGGTGATGCTAACCGCCTATGGAGATGTGGAACTGGCCGTGAAAGCCTTGAAGAACGGAGCTACCGATTTCCTTCTCAAGCCATGGGACAACCGGACACTGGTTCAAAAAATAAAGGAAGCGTACAATCATAAATCAAACGGGAAAAGTTCCCCAAAATCAAAAAGCCAAACCACCGGTTCCGTCAATCCGAACAAACCGGAAATGCTGATAGGACATTCTCCCGCCATGCTGCAATTAATAAAGGTAGTCAATAAAGTAGCCAAGACAGACGCCAATATCCTGATAACCGGAGAAAACGGAACCGGAAAGGAAATGCTGGCAAGGGAAATACACCGCTTGTCACCACGTAATCCCCGCTCAATGCTAAGTATTGACATGGGAGCTATCAGCGAATCCCTTTTTGAGAGCGAACTTTTCGGACACGAGCGCGGGGCTTTTACGGACGCCTACGAAAGCCGTCCGGGAAAGTTCGAAGCCGCCAGCGGCAGTTCTCTTTTTATGGATGAGATTGGTAATCTTCCCCTTGCACTGCAAGCCAAATTGCTGACTGTACTACAAAACAGAAATATCACCCGAATTGGAAGCAATAAAGTCGTCCCCGTTGATATACGACTCATTTCCGCCACCAATAAAGACATTCCTGAAATGGTGAAACAAGGATTATTCCGCGAAGACTTATTTTACCGTATCAACACTATCCACTTGGAAATCCCTCCATTGAGGGAACGGGGAGACGATATACTTCTGTTCATCGAAACCTTTCTCCACCGTTTCGCTTCCAAATACCAACGTCCGGAAATGCGGATGCATGAGCAAACGATAGAAAAACTACGTTCTTACCACTGGCCAGGCAATATCCGGGAGTTGCAGCACGCTATCGAAAAAGCCGTTATCTTATGTGAAGGCAACGTGATACGTCCCAAAGACATTCTGGTAAAACAGACCTGGAAACCGCAAACCACCAGCACCGTCCCCAATCTGGAAGAAGTGGAAAGGCAAGCCATTGAAACAGCCATCCTGCAAAACAACGGAAACCTGACTGCGACTGCCGAACAACTGGGAATCAGTCGTCAGACACTCTACAACAAACTAAAACGCTTCAAACCCTGAACTGCATGATATTCAGCCGACACCTCTATTGGATTATACTGCTACACGTTGTGCTTATTCTCGCCAACGCGGGAACAGGCATCTGGCTTATCATCTCCCAACGCGGATTTGTGATAGGCACACTATTAATTATCTGCTCCTTCCTCCAAATCAGCGGACTGGTAAACAAACTGAATTCATTCAACCAAAAACTGCGTATCTTTTTCGACGCCATAGAAGATAAGGACAATATGCTTTACTTCCCTGAACAAAACGTCAGCAAAGAACAGGAAAAGCTGAACCGCTCTCTCAATCGCATCAACCTTCTGCTTGCCAAAACCCAATCAGAATACTCCAAACAGGAACATTTCTACCACTCACTCTTGGAAGAAGTACCCATCGGTGTATTGGCATGGGATTCTACCGGAAAGATAATTATGGCAAACAGTACCGCCCTTTCCTTATTAGGCTGCCAGCAATTAACCCAATACCGACAACTCGAATCCCTGCTGCAAGAAAAAGGCAGAAAAGAGCATCTCAGCCTTTCGCAAAACCGGATGAAACTACAAAATGAAACAATTACCCTTCTGTCTATCAAGGATATCGGTGACGAACTTAGCGACAAGGAAAGTGAATCGTGGAACAAATTAAGCCATGTACTCACCCATGAGATAATGAATACCATCGCCCCTATTATCTCCCTGTCGCAAACACTGTCCGCTTATCCGGACATCAACGAGAAAGCGGTTCGCGGACTTCGCATCATTCAGGCACAAAGCGAACGTTTGTTGCAATTTACCGAATCCTTCCGCCATCTCTCCTACCTGCCGCAACCCGAAAAGAAACTTTTCTCACTTACGGCAACCCTGGAGAATCTCCGTGAACTCTTGTCCGGTGACTTCCAAGAAAGCAATATCACCTTTACACTGACCTGTCATCCCAAAACGATTTATATGAAAGGCGACGAAAACCAACTCTCCCAACTCCTGCTCAACCTTCTGAAAAACTCCATACAAGCACTGGAACGAACAGAAAAAGGGAAAATCAGTATCCACGCACTACAAACCGAACGCATATCCATCGACATTGCGGACAACGGCCCGGGCATTCCACCCGAATTACAGGAAAAGATATTCATTCCCTTTTTTACCACCAAATCAGAAGGCAGCGGCATCGGGTTAAGTCTCTGCAAACAAATCATCCGCCTTCACGGCGGACATCTCACCGTCAAGGAAAGCTCCCCCGGGAAAACAGTTTTTCACATTGATATACCGCTATAAAACAAACCGTTTCATGCTTTTATGTGTTATTGTGTAAAGAACTTATTACATAAAAAGCATGAAAGAAAAATACTGGAGATATTCACTCATTGTCATTATATTATTAATGGGAGTCATTATTTTCCGACAAATCACTCCTTTTATGGGGGGATTGCTGGGCGCACTTACCATTTATATTCTTGTACGCGGGCAAATGGGCTACCTGTTGAACAAGAAAAATATGAAACGCAGCATTGCCGCACTATTGATTATCGTAGAAACAATTCTCGTTTTTCTAGTTCCCGTGGGGCTGACGGTATGGCTACTCGTCGACTTACTGAAGAACATTAATCTTGACCCTCAAACCTTTATCGGGCCAATCCAGCAAACCGCAGAAGCCATCAAGACAAAAACCGGATACGACGTTTTGGGTAACGATACATTGTCATTCCTCATTTCTTTAGCACCACGTATCGGGCAAATTATCATGGGCAGTATCAGCAGCCTCGCTATCAACCTGTTCGTCATGATATTCATCCTTTATTTCATGCTCATGGGTGGAAGAAAAATGGAAGCTTACATTGATGACATCCTTCCCTTCAATGACAAAAATACGCAGGAAGTAACAAATGAGATATTTATGATTGTGCGTTCCAATGCCATAGGCATCCCTCTGCTGGCAGTTATCCAGGGAGGGGTCGCGATGATAGGTTACCTCATCTTCGACGCCCCCAATATATGGCTTTTGGGCTTCTTCACTTGCTTCGCCACTATTATTCCGATGGTAGGTACTGCATTGGTATGGATTCCGGTATCTGTCTATTTTGCCCTGACGGGCGACTGGTTCAATGCAATCGGTCTGTTTGCGTATGGCGCCATAGTCATTTCCCAATCCGATAATCTTATCCGGTTTATCCTCCAAAAGAAGATGGCAGACATACATCCGCTCATCACTATTTTCGGCGTAGTCATCGGTTTGCCAATATTCGGGTTTATGGGAGTCATTTTCGGGCCGCTGTTGCTATCGCTATTCTTCCTTTTGGTCGATATGTTCAAAAAAGAATATCTGGATTCGCGAAATAAGCTTCTTCTAAAATGAAAGAACTATCGAAAAAATGCGTACTTTTGTGAGCGTAAAAACGACACTATAATTCATGGAAGCATTTACATTCAATCCTGTCGAACTGATTGTGTTATCAGCGGCAGGGATTCTTTTTATCATTCAGCTTATTTACTATCTGGGATTATACAACCGGATACATCTACGCAACAAAGCAGTACGTAAAGAAGAAACTCACTTCACTCGGGAATTACCGCCACTTTCCGTTATCATTTGTGCACGCAACGAAGCTGATAACCTGCGCAAAGTCCTTCCGGCTATCTTGGAACAGGATTACCCACAGTTTGAAGTCATTGTCATCAATGACGCTTCCACCGACGAGACAGAAGATGTACTGGGATATATGGAAGAGAAATATCCTCATCTCTACCACAGCTTCACACCGGACAGCGCACGTTATATCAGCCATAAGAAACTGGCTCTGACCTTAGGCATCAAGGCCAGCAAACACGACTGGCTCGTGTTCACGGAGACAAACTGCCTGCCCGCAAGCAACCAATGGCTGAAACTGATGGCACGCAACTTCACTTCGCAAACTCAAATCGTATTGGGATACAGTGGCTACGACCGCACCAAAGGCTGGTTGCACAAACGTGTCGCATTCGACACCTTTTTCCAATCATTACGTTACCTGGGCTTCGCCTTGGCCGGAAAACCATACATGGGCATCGGACGCAATATGGCTTACCGCAAAGAATTATTCTTCAAACAGAAAGGGTATTCCAAATACCTGAACCTTCAACGTGGAGAAGATGACCTCTTCGTCAACCAGACGGGAAACAACTCCAATACCCGCGTAGAAACGGACTTCAACGCAACCATGCGGATACAACCCGTTTACCGTTATAAAGACTGGAAAGAAGAAAAAGTCAGTTATGTAGCCACCTCACACTTTTACCGCGGAGCACAACGTTACTTATTAGGCTTTGAAACCTTTTCACGCTTGTTATTCTACGTTGCCTGCATCACTGGTATCGTATTCGGCATCCTCAACTTCCAATGGTTAGCAGCAGGCATTGCGTTGTTGCTTTGGCTGATTCGCTACACCGTGCAAGCCATTATCATCAATCAGACGGCCAAAGAAATGGGTGGCAACAGGAAGTATTATTTCTCATTACCTGTATTCGATATTCTCCAACCAATGCAATCATTAAAATTCAAGCTGTGCCGTTTCTTCCGTGGCAAAGGGGATTTTATGAGAAGATAAATTAAGAAAGCATCCCCAAAGACTCAGATTAGAAAGTTATTCGTATCTCATAGAGCTAGCCGGATTGATTTTGGTAATCAGGAACGAGGGACCTATCAGCATCAAGACGGCAGCCAGTAATGTACCGATATTAATCAGAAGGAAAAGCAGGATATTGAAAGAAACCGGGACAGTATCTACATAATACGTCTCCGGGTCGAGCCTGAAAATACCGAACTGGGCTTGCAGGATACAGAACGCCAGCCCGATAACATTTCCCCAAAGCATGCCTTTGCCTATCAGGAAAACAGCAAACCAGAGGAAGGTCTTGCGAATCGTAAAGTTATTCGCTCCCAAAGCCTTCAGGATACCAATCATATTCGTGCGTTCGATAATGATAATCAGCAGCCCGGAAATCATAGTAAAGCCGGCAACGCCTACCATCAGAATCAGAATCACCCACACATTCAAGTCCAACAAATCAAGCCATGCGAATATCTGGGGATTCAACTGTTCGATGTTACGCACATAATACACGCCCCCCAGTTCATCCTGTTGGTTATCAGTATCGACCGCTATTTCATACGTTGTATCTTCGAGCTTATCATAATCCTTCACTTGAAGTTCCACCCCGGTCACCTGCTCCGGTTTCCAGCCGTTCAAGCGGTTCACCAGATTCAAGTCAGTCAATAAAAAGAGGTTATCGTATTCGGAGAAATTTGTCTGATAAATTCCGGCAATAGTCAACCGACGCGCACGGACATCGTCTTGTATATAATAAGTATATATCTTATCTCCCAGTTTCAACTTCATCTTCGTAGCCAAAGCCTTGGAGATAAGCACTTGATTGCTGGAAACCGAATCACTGAAAACGGGAATCTCGCCTTCCAGCAGATACTCTTGCATGAAACGAGGGTCAAATTCCGGACCGACACCTTTCAGCACCATGCCCTGAAAAGCATCATCCGTCTTAATCATGCCCAGTTTAGTAGAAAAACGCTGCACATGGCTTATTTCAGGATAGGCGGCAAGGGCTGCCATCATGCTATCCCCTACCATAACCGGATGAGTCTCATAAGAACTCGCCGCATCCAGATTGGTAATCTGGATATGCGAACCGAATCCAATGACTTTATTCCGTACTTCACTTTTAAACCCGATGACCACCGCCACAGCAATAATCATCACAGCCAGCCCGATAGCAATACCCGCCATGGCAATGAGGACCGCAGGACGTGACACCTGCTTTCCGCCATCGCTTTCACGATAGATACGCCGGGCTATGAAAAGTGACAGAGACAATTTCTAGTGATTAACGGTTAGTGATTAAGATTAATCCACTCTTCCCGGATACGCTTCCAAAGCCTTCTGCAAGACAAAAAGCGCACGGGTTAAATCTTCTTTCTTCAACACGTAAGCGATACGGACTTCGTTGATGCCGGAACCCGGAGTCGTATAGAAACCGGAAGCCGGAGCCATGAATACCGTCTGTCCTTCGTATTCGAAGTCCGAAAGGCACCAGGCACAGAACTTGTCCGAATCATCTACCGGAAGTTTTGCCACTGTATAGAAAGCGCCCATCGGAATTGGAGAATAAACACCCGGAATACGGTTCAAGCCGTCAATCAGGCATTTACGACGTTCCACGTACTCATCATACGTCTCGCGCGAATACTCTTCCGGAGCATCCAATGAAGCCTCAGCAGCAATCTGTCCAATCAAAGGGGGACTCAGACGAGCCTGGCAGAACTTCATAACAGCGTCACGTATCTCTTTGTTCTTGGTAATCAGCGCACCGATACGGATTCCACATTCCGAATAACGTTTCGAAACGGAATCAATCAGTACCACATTATTCTCGATGCCTTCCAAATGGCAGGCAGAGATATAAGGAGAACCGGTATAGATAAACTCACGATATACTTCGTCAGAGAAAAGGAACAAATCATACTTCTTCACCAAGTCACGAATCTGATTCATCTCGCGACGGGTGTACAGATAACCGGTCGGGTTATTCGGATTGCAAATCAGTATCGCTTTGGTGCGTTCATTTATCAGCTCTTCAAATTTCTCCACTTTCGGAAGTGAGAAACCCTCTTCGATAGTCGTGGCAATAGTGCGAATCTTCGCTCCGGCAGAGATGGCGAATGCCATATAGTTGGCATAAGCCGGTTCCGGAACAATAATCTCGTCCCCCGGATTCAGGCAGGAAAGGAAAGAAAACAATACCGCTTCCGAACCACCCGATGTAATGATTATATCGTCTGCCGTCAGGTTGATATTGAACTTTGCATAATATCCTACCAGTTTTTCGCGATAGCTACGGTAACCTGCGCTGGGGCTGTACTCCAGCACCTTGCGGTCAATGTTGCGTATCGCGTCAATCGCGGCCTGAGGAGTGGGCAGGTCAGGCTGTCCGATGTTCAGGTGAAATACATGGACTCCGCGTTGCTTGGCAGCGTCTGCCAAAGGAGCCAGTTTTCTGATAGGAGATGCAGGCATCTCATTTCCGCGAATGGATATAGTTGGCATAATTTTAACTACAAATTACTTAATTACTATTTACTTTATCTACTTGGAGCTGCAAATGTACGCAATAATTTGAATACAGAGACATAAAAACTTTAAAAACCTTAGCAAGGTTAAAATCGTTATGGTTTTATGAAAAGAAAGCTATACATTTGTAACACAGAAAACTTAAAACAATATCATAATGACCATACACCTTATCTCATTCGCCTCAATCCTTCACAAACAAGTTTCGCTACGTAGCTCACACGAAGCTATTTTAAGCGAAATTGAAAAATATTATACCGTAAAGTTTGTTGATTATCAAGATATGGACAAGCTGAGTAGTGATGATTTCAAAATCATTTTTATTGCTACTGGTGGGGTGGAAAGACTGGTCATACAACATTTCGAACGCCTTCCCCGCCCTGCCATTTTATTGGCAGACGGCATGCAAAACTCTCTTGCTGCCGCATTGGAAATCTCCACATGGTTGCGAGGACGTGGAATGAAAAGTGAGATTCTACATGGTGAACTACCAGCTATCATCTTGCGTATCCATACACTTTATAATAATTTCCGAGCACAACGTTCCTTATTCGGCAAACGTATCGGAGTCATCGGAACTCCTTCATCCTGGCTGGTTGCCAGTAATGTTGACTATCTGCTGGCAAAACGCCGTTGGGGTATCGAATACATAGACATTCCGTTGGAACGGATTTATGAACATTTTCAACAAATCACGGATGAACAGGTAGGTGCTTCCTGTGCCGCAGTCGCTTCGCAAGCTCTTGCCTGCCGCGAGGGAACTCCCGAAGATATCATCAAAGCGATGCGGCTATACCGAGCTATCAAGAAGGTATGCGAGGAAGAGAAACTGGAAGCACTGACATTGAGTTGCTTCAGACTGATTGAGCAAATCGACACTACCGGCTGTCTGGCATTGTCCTTGCTAAACGACGATGGAATAATGGCGGGCTGCGAAGGTGACCTTCAATCCATATTCACCCTGCTCGCCGTGAAGTCACTGACCGGAAAAGACGGATTCATGGCAAACCCTTCCATGATTAATGCACGTACCAACGAACTTATATTGGCTCACTGTACCATCGGGCTCAAACAAACGGAAAGGTATATTATCCGCAATCATTTCGAAACGGAAAAAGGAATTGCCATCCAGGGATTGCTCCCGACAGGAGACGTTACTATCATAAAGTGCGGCGGCGAATGTCTGGACGAATATTATCTGTCTACCGGGACATTATCCGAAAATACGAATTATATCAATATGTGCCGTACACAAGTACGCATCCGCATGAATACTCCGGCTGAATACTTCCTGAAGAATCCATTGGGCAATCACCATATTCTGGTTCATGGAAACTATGAAGATGCATTGAACGAGTTCTTCCTGGCAAATGCCTGCAAACGAACCGAATAAACTTGCCACATTTTTGTATTACTTTTAAGTATTATAGAGGGAAATACAAAAATGTGGCAGAGTTTATAATCAAATAGTTAAGCCTAATACCCATATCATACCCTGCAAATTGCTAAATAGCATCTGATTTATTTGGAAAACTCAAACAGCAAGATTATCTTTGTATCAGATATAATAATATTCGATAATAGCATAAAACAAAATTAACAGATACAATAATATGCCTTTGCTTTACAATTTCGACATAGATACCCCGGAAGAATTGCTGACTATATTAGCGCAAAATCTTCAACAACGCCGATTAGAAAAAGGTCTGTCAAGGGATGCTTTATCCATATTGAGCGGAGTTCCTGTGCCAACAATCGCAAAGTTCGAACAAAAGCATACCATATCTTTGGCTTCGTACGTGGCGCTGGCAAAAGCATTAGGCTATTCTAAAGCCATCAAAGGGCTGCTAGCAGAGCCACTTTATAACACTATGGAAGAGTTGGATACTATTAACCGAAACAAAAACAGAAAGAGAGGGCGTAATGAAATTGATAAATAAGCTAACGGTAACTTACCACGAACAGACCGTGGGAGAGTTAACCATGACTCCCGACAACCGTCTTTGCGCCTTCCAATATGATAAAGAATGGTTGGCAAACGGCTTCTCCATCTCTCCGTTAGAGTTACCTTTAAAGCCCGATTTATTTATTGCTCAACCCGAACCTTTTTGGGGTAATTTCGGCATCTTCGAGGACAGTCTCCCCGATGGATATGGTCGCTACTTACTGAATCGCCTATTAAAAAAGCAAGGAGTGAACGATATGGATTTAACCCCTATTCAGCGGTTAAGCATTATTGGTTGTTCGGGTATGGGAGCATTATGCTATATCCCCGAGACTTATATCGGAGGAGAAAAGTCACTCCCAGATTTGGATGACCTTCAACAAATGGCATTGGACGTATTGTCTGAAAAATCGGATAAAGACGAAGATATACTCTACTTCAACAGCGGCAACTCAGGTGGCTGTCGTCCGAAATGCCTTTTCCATGATACCGAAGGTTCGTGGTTGGTGAAATTCAGGCATACTTACGACCCTAAAGATATGGGGCTAATGGAGTACCGATATAATGAGATAGCACGCCAGTGCGGAATTAACGTATCTGATTTCAAGCTGCTGGATGATAAATATTTTGCCACCAAACGTTTTGATATAGAAGCAGGACAACGCATCCACATTGCAACTGCCAGAGCACTCTTGAATGAATCTATTCTGCAGCCAAGATTAGATTATAAAACCCTGTTACACCTTACCGGATTCCTCACACAAGACCCTCTTCAAGTAGACGAAATGTTTCGACGTATGGTTTTCAACATCTTGACAGACAACAAGGATGACCATGCCAAGAATTTCAGTTTCATCTATAAAAGAAACAAATGGCACTTGGCTCCCGCCTACGACCTTACTTTATGTTCCGGATATAACGGCGAACACGCTACGTCCGTCAATAACCACGGAAAACCGACAATTGAAGATATGTTAGTAGTTGGAGAAAGCATCCGTATTCCTAAGAAAAAAGGATTATCAATTATCAGACAAGTAGCAGACCAGTGTGATGAAATCTTATCTAAAGATTATAAAGATGCTATTTCCAATGTAAGAAAACCGTAGAAAAGAAGCATCATGTCGAAATGGATAAACATAAACGAAGCAGCAGTAAAGTATGGATATAACAAAGCAATCATCCAGCTCTGGGCGGAAATGAAATAGATATTGTGGCAGTAAATCGCATCGAACGAGTTGCCACAATAGCAGAAGTAAAAATCAACCATACTAAAATCTCCATCCCTGTACTTGAAGAAAAGGCAAAAAAGGTAATCAGTGAATTAAAAAGATACCACATAGAATACAAAGGCTATTCATTGGAAGATATGTAGACGAAAAACATGTTATCTACAGTATGCCTCTATCTTCCCACTTTCCGCCATGCCACTCCACCACCGACGTGAAGCCTGCTTTCTTCAAAGCTGCCAAGCCTTCGGGACGAGCATTGTTTATTCTTTCGGGATAGTGGGCATCACTATTCACTTGTACGCGGATACCCAAGTCTTTCAACAAGGTGAAATAACGTTCATTGGGATAGAATGTGCCTAATTCGTGATAAGCCTTGGTGTTGATTTCGACAATATATCCATGACGGGCTATCGCTGAGAAATAATCACGGACTAAAGCGTCATACCACGGTTCGTCCAGTAATCCGGGACGGTAGCAGGAAGCATTGTAATGCATCTTGTCCGCATGACCGACAATATCAAATCCGCCCAATTCGACCATACGAAGCAGGTTCTTATAATAAAGGCGGACAACGGAATCAAGGTCGCCATCAAAATGTGCATCAACCAATTCACGGAAATGAGCTGCCGGAGTGTCAATGTCGACAATCTTACCTTCCGGGGAATATAGCATATGCACGGAGCCTATCCGGTAATCGAGCGGCAGTTCCCGGAAACGGGATGAAGCGGGATTGCTGTCTTCGTTCAGATAATCTATTTCAAGACCGATGGCAAGCTCTATCTTATCCGCGTATTTCTTTCTGAGACGGAAGAATTCGGAAAGATAGTCGTCCATCCTGTCCCATTCCATAGTCCATGCAGTGGAAAACGGCAGCGGGGCATGGGAAGAGATGCCATAGGAAGTAAAGCCTTCACTAATGGCAAAACGTATAAAGTCTTCCATATTGGCTCGTCCGTCACAATACAGACAATGGCTATGGTAATTGGTTAGGTTCGTCATATAAAGATTATGTTATCAGGGTTATTATCATTATCAGGTTGCCACAGCAATATACCGAACTATGTTTGTGCCAACGAATTGGCATAACTGTGCCACTATATAGGCACTGCGATGCCACTATACAGGCACAAGCGTGCCAATATAGCGGCACGGTTCAACCTTCTATTTCGCTAAGTTCCAGCCAGCGCATTGTTTTCTCATCAATCAAGTCATTTACTTCGGGCAGGCGTTTCGATTTCCCGGTCAGTTCGTCAACGGAGAGCGTGCCGCTGCAAAGGAGTTCTTCAATCCGGGCTTTTTCCGCTTCCAAGTCGGCTATCTCCTTTTCCAGTTGTTCGAATTCGCGCTTTTCCTTGAAACTCATCTTCCGCTTGTCATTCAGGCGGACACGGGCTGTCTTTTCTTCCTGCGGTTTTTCGGCTTCTTTCTCTTTTTGAGCTTTCGCGTCTTTCCAGTCGCGGTAGTCACTGTAATTTCCGGGGAAATCGCGGATATCTCCCTGTCCGTTGAACACCATCAGGTGGTCTACTACCTTGTCCATAAAGTAACGGTCGTGGGAAACGACGATGACGCAGCCTTTGAAGTTCCGAAGATATTCTTCGAGCACATTCAATGTGATAATATCAAGGTCGTTGGTAGGTTCGTCAAGCACCAGGAAGTTTGGATTACGCATCAAGATGGTGCACAGGTAAAGACGGCGGCGCTCTCCCCCACTCAGTTTGTAGACATAGCTATGCTGCGTTTCGGGAGTAAACAGGAAATGCTGCAAGAATTGCGAAGCAGTCAGTTTCTTTCCATTACCCAGTTCAATTACCTCGGCAATGTCCTGAATGACGTCAATCACTTTCATCTGTTCGTCAAACTGAAGCCCGTCTTGCGAGTAATAGCCGAAGCGGACCGTTTCGCCGATGTCCACTGTGCCGCTATCGGGTTGTACTTGCCCCATTAGTATCTTGATGAAAGTCGATTTTCCGGTTCCGTTGTTTCCTACGATTCCCATCTTCTCATAGCGGGAGAAGATATAAGAGAAGTCTTCCAGAATTTTCAGGTCGCCGAAACTCTTGTACAGATGGTCGGCTTCGAATATCTTGCTGCCGATATAGGATGCCTTTACTTCCAGTTTTACGTTATCGTTATTGAAACGCTGTTTTGCCACTTTTTCCAGTTCATAGAAAGCCTCTTCCCGGTAACGGGCTTTGTGTCCGCGTGCTTGCGGCATCCGACGCATCCAGTCGAGTTCCGTACGGTAAAGGTTGTTGGCACGTTCTATTTCTACGCTTTTAGCTTCGATACGTTCCTGGCGTTTCTCAAGATAATAACTATAATTACCTTTATATTGGTAGACTTGCTGATTGTCTATTTCGATGATTTCCGAGCAGACACGGTCGAGGAAGTAGCGGTCATGGGTCACCATCAGCAGGCTGAGGTTGGTACGGCGCAGGTAGTCTTCGAGCCATTCGGTCATATCAAGATCGAGGTGGTTGGTGGGCTCATCGAGAATCAGGAGTTCCGGTTCGGTAATCAAGGCGTTGGCTAGGGCGACACGTTTCAACTGTCCGCCGGACAGTTGCTTCACCTTCTGGTCGAAGTTACGGATTTTGAGTTGCGAAAGGATTTGCTTGGCTTTCTGTTCGTATTCCCAGGCTTTCTCCTGGTCCATACGCGCCAAAAGGTCTTCCAGTCCCGGATACCCTTCGGTTGCCATGCAACGTTCGTACTCCTTTATAAGTTCTATGGTGCTGTTGCCATGATGGAAACAGGCTTCGAGCACGGTCAACTCTTCGGGGTATTGCGGGTCTTGTTCCAAGTAATCTACACGAAGATCGCGACGGAAAACAATGCTGCCGCTATCATAACCTTCTTTTCCGGCGATGATATTCAACAAGGTGGTTTTGCCGCTGCCGTTCTTCGCTATCAGCCCTACACGCTGACCTTCGGCAATGCCCAAAGATATATTTTCAAAAAGAACCAAGTCGCCGAAGGACTTGGTCAGGTTATCTATCTGTAAATAAGGTACAGCCACGTAATTTAGTGATTAGTCGGTTAGTAGTTAGTGATTAATAATCACGGATTTATACTCTTCAATGACATTACAAGGTCCTCCTGCCTTTACTTTGCTCCATGCCAGTTTCATCGGGTCGATAATCCGGTCTTCATATTGGAGCACAGGGGCTTCACGGTTGCCATCAACCAATGTTTTCCATTCCATACCTTCCACTTCATTCGTCAAAATTATACAGACTGTGATGCCGATTGCCAACCATTCTTCTTTCTTTTTCGAGCCAATCTTACCGCTATCAATCACTTGCTGAAGTTTTTCGAGGTCTTCTTCTATGCCCTGAAAATCTTTTTTCAATTCTTGTTTTACGGTAGATACCACCCATTCGTATCCTTCATTAATCTGGAAAATCTCCGAAAGACGGACAGGTATCAGTTCGGCAGGATACTTCTCCCCTTCTTTGCGTATCTCCAAAGTCTTGATTATATCTTCAGCTTCTTGCACGCTTCCGCCCTTAGGGACGGTGAAGGAACATTCAAAAGCAATATTGTCAATGCCTGTAATCCAGACATGGGAAGTATAATAGGTTCCTTCTTCTTGAAACATTTCTTTGCTGTACGCACATTCCAACGTTCCAACTTTTACCAATGAAGCCGAATCGTTCTCACTCAGTTCCTGGCGGATGGCGTCTTTGCCATAACCGGCCTTGCCTTTAAATGCGGAAATACGGAAGTTGCCCGACCATACATCGGGATTATAGAAAAGAAAAGAGCCTTCGCCATCTTCAAACTCATTCCAGTCCGATGGATAGTTCATGGAAAACCATGCTCCGGGGGAGATAAATTTCTTGCCTTGCATCCTTTTTCATTAAATGATTACTTGGCAAAAATACAATAAAATAGGGAAATTGCATGAAGATAGATAAGAAACTATTTACCTATCGGCTGTATTTTCCTGCGCACCTCTTTGGAAATTTCCAAAAACATATAGTTCAGCTTGCCGGAATGGATGCCTTCTTCATTCTCTTTGTACTTCTTATTGGCATATTGTTTGGATTTCTCGAAGGTAAGCAATGACATTTCGTTCTGCGACTTGCCGACCATTGTGGAGTCCAGTTGTTCGTCGGGGAAGAAATCGTCCAGGTCAACATCACCAATCATCGTTGTCTCCAAAAAGTTCTTGTCGGTATGCGAATTATCCGTGTAGTAACCCACAAACATATGTCCCGGTGTACGCACAAGGATAGGGTCGATATTAATGGCGCGAAGCAAGGACGCGAACAATACACTACCGTCCACACAGTTGATTTGCGAGGATTCCAACGCATCGTCAAACGTACGGACACGCTGCGAGAATACGACATTGCTTGAAAGGCTGGTATTGGAAACGGAGCTATAACGGAACTTGCGTTTCTGCAAAATATTCCAAAGTGCATACACCTGCCTGTCTACCATTCCTTTAGCCTTGCTCTGATAGCCAAGGAAACGATTGACAATACGGGTATTCAATGCTTCGCGGAGCAATTGGTCAATCATCGGATTCTCTTCATTGACATAGGCGGCAAAGAAGATGCTTGTATCGTGAAACCTGGTTCCGTTCGCCACATAACCCAGCAGACATTCATTGATACTGCGAACAGAGAAAGTACGTACCCGTTGTCCCAAGTCCTTCCCGTTCATCTCGACGGTCACGGCAACGCTTACCGGCTCGGCTTGCACGTTGTTCTTCAACGCTTCGTAATCCCATATTATATCCGGATAAACCGTATACTCCGTACGCGGTTTGTTCAATACAAACTCCGATACGGAGCGGGAAAAAAAAGGAGTTTCGGCCACTTCAATGCGTACACGGCTGTATGCTGTCTTTGATTTCAAGCGGACAGCAATACATGATTTCGGATTTCCTAAATAGGTGGAATCCGAAGGTATGATAACTTGTGCATCGGTAGTGGCTACGGATAGAATAGCCGAGGGAAAGATGTTTCCACCCAAATCATCTGTTATCTCAAAGCCTGTATTGAAAGAGGTATATTTAAAGACGGACACACCGCCAAGCAGGAGCAACAGTACGATAACCGCACCTATTACTTCGCGCTTATGCCGTTTCAAGTCAATTTTTATCATCGTTTGTAGTTTCTATTATCAAACATTTCTATCATTTCTCGCTAACAAAGATAACAAATAGCAGGCGTTTTTTCCTCTTACAATCCATAAAAACTTCCATATTCCATATCAATTCCCATAAACCAAGAAATGTAACGCGATTGTAACATCTGTTTCATCTGACCGTAACAAAGCCTTCTCATCTTTGCATCGAATAAAATAAAAACGTAACTTTGTCATATCACATTAATTAGATACATCTTATGAATGAAACCCGTATTTTAGTTGTCGACGATGAAGAAGACCTCTGCGAGATTCTGAAATTCAATCTTGAGAACGAAGGTTATGAGGTAGATACCGCAAACTCTGCCGAAGAAGCACTGAAGATGGACATCAGCAGCTACCATTTAATTCTCCTCGATGTGATGATGGGAGAAATCTCCGGATTCAAAATGGCGAACATGCTGAAGAAAGACAAGAAAACAGCCAAAGTGCCTATCATCTTCATCACGGCAAAAGATACTGAAAACGATACCATAACAGGATTCAACCTGGGCGCGGACGATTATATCTCGAAGCCTTTCTCTCTACGCGAAGTCATAGCCCGTGTGAAAGCCGTACTGAGACGTACGGCGACAACGGAAACGGAAAGAGCACCCGAACGGCTTACTTACCAGACACTTGTCATCGACATCACCAAGAAGAAAGCGAGTATCGACGACGAAGAAGTGTCATTGACCAAAAAAGAATTTGAAATTCTGCTTCTATTGGTACAGAATAAAGGACGCGTATTCTCGCGTGAAGATATTCTGGCACGTATCTGGAGCGACGAAGTGTATGTACTGGACCGCACTATCGACGTGAACATCACCCGTTTGCGCAAAAAGATAGGAGTGTACGGCAAATGCATTGTCACACGTCTCGGATACGGATACTGTTTTGAAACTGAATAACTATTTATCATGAACCTGCCTGTAACTCAAAGACATTTCCTTTCTTTCAGCCGGAAGCTTTTCCTTTCGGTTATCTCGTTATTTCTGGTATTCGTCATCTGCTTCATTGCATACCAGTACCAACGTGAACGGGAGTATAAAGTAGAACTGCTGAATACCAAATTGCAGGATTACAACAGCCGTCTCTACGAGCGGATGGATGAACAACCGCTTGACGACGGGATTATCAACGATTATATCAATAATCATATTCTGGAAGACTTGCGTGTTACCCTCATCGACCTGGATGGAAATGTGGTTTACGACAGTTATCCGAACCATGACGAACAGATGGAAAACCATCTGAACCGTCCTGAAGTGCAGAAGGCGCTTAAACACGGAAACGGGTATGACGTGCGCCGTACTTCCGAAACAACCGGAGTTCCTTATTTTTATTCGGCTACACGTTATAAAGATTATATTCTCCGTTCGGCATTACCTTATAATGTAAGCCTTATCAATAATCTGCAAGCAGACCCGCATTACTTATGGTTTACCGTAATCGTAACTTTGCTGCTGATGATTATCTTCTACAAATTCACGAACAAACTGGGGACTTCCATCAGCCAACTTCGGGAGTTTGCCATGCGTGCCGACCGGAACGAACCTATCGAGATGACGATGCAATCGGCTTTCCCGCATAATGAGCTGGGAGAAATATCGCAGCATATCATCCAAATCTACAAGCGGCTGCACGAAACGAAAGAAGCTCTCTATATCGAACGCGAGAAACTGATTACCCATCTTCAGATTTCGCACGAAGGACTGGGAGTATTTACAAAAGACAAAAAGGAGATTCTTGTCAACAATCTCTTTACCCAATACAGCAACCTGATTTCCGACTCTAACCTGGAAACTACGGAAGAGGTCTTTGCCATCAGCGAACTGAAAGAGATTATACATTTTATAAATAAGAATCAGCAACAGCGTTCAAGAGGAAAAGACGAGAAGCGAATGTCTATCACCATCAACAAGAACGGACGCACGTTTATCGTCGAGTGTATCATCTTCCAAGATGCAAGCTTTGAGATTTCAATCAATGATGTCACCCAGGAAGAGGAACAAGTGAATCTGAAACGGCAGTTGACACAGAACATCGCGCATGAGTTGAAAACGCCTGTCAGCAGTATTCAAGGATACTTGGAGACTATCGTCAATAACGAGAATATACCGCGCGAAAAGGTTAATGTATTCCTCGAACGCTGCTATGCGCAAAGCAATCGGTTGAGCCGCTTGTTGCGTGATATTTCCGTACTTACCCGCATGGATGAGGCTGCCAACATGATTGATATGGAACGGGTGGATATCAGTGTACTGGTAGGAAATATCATCAACGAAGTTTCACTGGAACTAGACGAGAAGCATATCACGGTGGTTAATTCTTTAAAGAAGAGCATACAGGTCAAAGGAAATTATTCCCTGATTTATTCTATTTTCCGTAATCTGATGGATAATGCCATTGCATATGCAGGCACAAACATTCAGATTAATATCAACTGTTTCCGTGAAGATGAAAGTTACTACTATTTCAGCTTTGCCGATACGGGCGTAGGTGTGTCACCCGAACATCTGAACCGTCTCTTCGAACGCTTCTACCGGGTAGACAAAGGTCGCTCACGGAAGTTAGGCGGAACGGGTCTGGGACTAGCTATCGTGAAGAATGCAGTGATTATCCATGGCGGCATCATCTCTGCCAAAAATAATCAGGGCGGCGGACTGGAGTTTGTTTTTACACTGGCAAAGGAGAAATAAGATTTTTCAAGAGGTAAGGTTCTTTTAAGAGCCTGTTTAAATTTTCCTGAGATTATGTTAGATAGGCTTTACCGACCAGTTTTTATTCGTCACATAGTCTC
>NZ_JANJZR010000034.1 GCF_024623065.1 Bacteroides acidifaciens | reverse complement strand
TAAATATACATAAAAGTTCTCTCATATCAGCGGATAGAGAGAACTTTTTTTTCGGTGGGGACTTTTTAGTCAGCCCCCATTACTCATCCATTCCAAGTTACTACTGTAGTCTGAATACCACAGGCACAGTATATTTCACTCGAACTTTCTTGCCATTCTGTACTCCGGGCTTCCATTTCGGCATAGAGCTTATCACACGGATAGCTTCTTTGTCCAAATAGGCATCCACCCCTCGTACCACTGCCGGATTCGTAATCGTTCCGTCTTTGTCAACAACAAACTGAACAATCACTTTTCCTGCTGAACCCATTTCTTGAGAAATAGTCGGATACTTGATATTGGTACCCAAATACTTCATCAAAGCAGCCATGCCACCGGGGAAGTCCGGCATGATTTCTACATGTTCATGTATTACATCTTCTGCCACCTCTTCTGCTTCCACAACTGGTGGTATCCAAACAATGTTAGGAGCCGCGTCCATGTCCTCTCCTACCGTAGAAACATCATCCGCCACCTCTATATCGTTTTTTACTATTTCTAATATATCCACGACCTTAGTTTCGGGAGGTGGAGGCGGTTCCAGTCTCTCTTCCGGGAATGTGATTGGAACTAACTCTGTAACATAGATGGATTCATCATCTGGTGATAATGCCGCAATCCTGACATCATGCTGTGTCCATTCGAACGAAACGAACATGAAGGCAAGCGCAACAACCAAACCCATCAACAACCAAGAACCTCGTTGATTCTCAATTGCAGCCTTTTTTGATTTCTTGGCTTCCATAAAAAATGTGTTTAAGTAATTAATAATAGAAAATATATAGTATATATACTACTTTTCGTTTTTCTTCTTAAAGCATTACTTAAAGTGCTCTCTAGCTGCAATAAATATAGTATTTTTATGGATAGACTGTTACATTCGCTCTTGTTTATTTCATTCTTTTTCCTTCTTTTCGATAAAATTTATGAAAAGATCATCACTCGCCTCATTATGGCAAATCATTTCATATTTTTCTTCCACTTGCCCCACATCACGAGCACAAAGCATCATCTTTGTAATAACCAATGAAAAACAGCCCAGACTATATACATGCAAGTTGGATACAATCTTTCATCTTTCACCGATTTGTATAAAACCGTCTGTTTATCGTACTTTCCAAACGTTAATAGTTCATTCCCAATCTTTCACCACATCATTCATCTATCACTACTTGCCACACTCAAAACTACCGCTACTTTCCGCCCAAAGTATTAATAAATAAGTTCCGTTCTATTAGAAGCAAACTTCCTTTCCATTGATTATAAACCTCCTCTCTATTAATTACAAACTTTAAATGCAAGTTCCGTTTTTATAAACGCAAGCTTTGATTATAAAAACAAAGCTTGCAATTTTATAATCAAAGCCTTCATTTATAGTTTTTAATTAGTCAAGAACAACTTTGCTATTAATCAAAAGCAACTTTACATCTAATAGAAAGGAAGTTATCTATTAATAGACTGCGGGGAAAGTAGTATATCCAAGGCCCTAAGTCAAGAATACAGGACATTTATTTGCAGAGCCCGATAATAAAACATACCTTTACTCGCCTTTTTAAGCAAAAGGCATCAACAAAAAACATATTTATTATGAAGCTTACCCTAACACGAGACAACGGGGATACCTCAACCATGCGAACGCTGGACATAAACTTGCAAATGGAAGCGATGAAACATGAAACGAAAGCCCAACCTGTCAGCAATCTACGAACAAGCATTCGTTACGCGTCACCGGGCTACCGGCTGGAGGAAGCCAAGAAACTGACAAAAGTCATCCCCGCCGCAACCTTCCGCAAGACAGTCAACGGCATACAGATGACCGGATACAACGGAATCATACAAATAGAAGTGAATCACCTGGCAAACCATATGGAAGTGAACCGTGTAAAACAGGAAGCTGCCGAACTTTCGCAAACATTTGCAGCCTTCATGGGTTCCGGAGGACATTCCGTAAAGATATGGATACGATTTACACGACCGGACGAGTCACTTCCCCAAAAACGAGAAGAAGCGGAAATCTTTCAGGCACATGCCTACAGGAAGGCAGTCAGCCTGTACCAACCCGTCCTTTCCTATCCCATCGAGCTGAAAAATCCGACACTGGAACAGTTCTGCAGACAGACTTATGACCCGGAACTTTATTATAATCCCGAGTCTACCGTATTTTATATGCGGCAACCGTTGGAAATGCCTTCGGAAACAACCTACAAGGAAGCCGTACAGGCAGAAACATCGCCATTCAAACGGCTGATTCCGGGATACGACAGTTTCGACACATTGTCCGCACTCTTCGAGGCAGCCTTGAATAATGCATACCAATCATTAAGCGAGTTATCGCCGAGAGTTCATGCACGTTCGGACGAAGACCTAAAACCTTTGTTGGTTCAGGTAGCGAAAAATTGCTTTCAGGCGGGGATACCGGAAGAAGAAACCATCCGTTGGGCGACCGCTCATTTCTATACCAGAAAAAAAGAATTCCTTATCCGGCAAACAGTACAGAACGTATACACATGCGAAAAGGGCTTCGGAAAGAAATCTCCCTTGTCGGCAGAACAGGTACTAGAATTCCGGACGGAAGAGTTTATGCAACGAAGGTATGAATTCCGCTATAATACGATGACGACGGTCACGGAATTTCGCGAGCGAAATGCGTTTTGCTTTTATTTCCGCCCCTTGAGTACCCGGGTACGCAACAGCATTGCCATGAATGCGAGACAGGAAGGGCTCAACCTTTGGGACAGGGACATTATCCGCTACCTGGATTCCGACCGTGTTCCTATTTTCAATCCTATTGAAGATTTTCTATTCGGGTTGGATATTCGTTGGGACGGACGCGATCGGATTCGGGAACTGGCCACCCGTGTTCCCTGCGACAATCCCCATTGGCCCAACTTGTTTTATCGCTGGTTTCTGAATATGGTGGCGCATTGGCGTCAGACTGACCGGAAATATGCAAACTGCACCGTGCCGCTGCTTGTCGGCCCGCAAGCATACCGAAAATCGACATTCTGCCGGAGCCTGCTTCCACCCGAGTTACAATCATACTATACCGACCGCATTGATTTCAGCAACAAACGGGATGCGGAATTATCCCTCAACAGGTTTGCGCTCATCAATATGGATGAGTTTGACCAGAACGGAGTCAGCCAACAGGCATTCTTGAAACATATTATACAAAAACCGGTTATCAACATCCGCCGTCCGCACGGGACAGCTACCATGGAGATGCGCCGCTACGCATCCTTCATCGGAACAAGCAATCACAAAGACTTGTTGACCGATACTTCCGGCAGCCGACGTTATATTGTCATTTCCCTGACCGGACCGATTGACTGCTCGCCTATTGATTATGAACAACTGTATGCACAAGCCATGCACGATTTACATAAAGGAGAACGATACTGGTTCGACACGGAAGATGAAAAAGTGATGACCATGAATAATCAGGAATTTCAAGTAATGCCTATTGCCGAACAGTTATTTCACGAGTATTTCCGAGCAGCCAAAGAGGAAGAAGAATGTGAGCAGTTGCTCGCTATTGAGATTTTGGAACAATTACAACGTGACAGCAAAATTCATGTATCCATTTGCAGTATTGTACAGTTCGGAAGGATATTGCAGAAGAACAAAATCCCTTCTGTGCATACCAAACGTGGGAATTTCTATAAAGTGGTACGAATCAAGCCGGGAAAAGAATGATTTAGATGAACGCTACATCCGGTGAAAGATGACAGATGCTGATTGTTCGTATTTTCATCTTTCACCGTCATAAAACGCCGGTGAATAAAGAGTTTCAAGAAGAAGGTGAAAGATTGAAAGATAAAAAACTGTTTTGCTATAAGTTGATTTTATCTTTCCTATCGTTAGAAATGATAGACCACTTCTTCCTATCCGCATCTTCCCCTATCCACCTGTCCTGCTTCCATTTCATGTCCGAAGGCATCAGCCAAAGACTTATTTGAAAGCAATTATAGGAATTACCTTTGTACTTCCATACTGTTGATACTTATAGTTTCCAATTTGTCTTGCGCATTTTCCTTGTGGAGCTTTTACTATTTGATTGTTATAAAAATTACTACCCTCTTGAGCTAATATTAAGACTTCTAAATCAGAAGTAAAGACATGTTCTGAAATGGTTTCTCTAATTTCCAAAGCAATGGCATCGCCAGAATCCAAAACTTTCTGTACTTCAAAATTTTTCCTACTTACACATTCACCGGGTTTCTCAAACAATGTTTTTCCGAAATCCTTTTTTTCAGTAACAGTTCTATTTGATTTCGGTAATTCTACACCATCAACTATTCTAATAGCTGGTACTGTTTTCTCTATTTCCATTTTAGTACTATACTTATAAGTACCCACATGTTGAGCGCACTGGTCGTTTTTAAGAACGATTTTTTGGTCATCATAGAACTGTTGGCTTTCATTCGGCATAATAAAAACTATTGAGCCAAAAGATTCATCAGCGTAAGCCAATGCGCATCCAGATTGCACTACTTGGAATACTTCAAATTGTGAGTATTCCATATAATCACCGGGTTCTTCAAACATTTCAAGTCCAATAATTCCCGGAGTGTTAGAAAGATTAACGTAAAATGCGAAAGCGAATGTCAGCATAATACCTGTGATTACACCAAGCACGTAAATAATCCATTTTTTCATATCACTTTAGTTATTAAATCATAATCAATAATTTAAAGTCCTCTTTGGACATTTTCTCGATTGAAACGAGCCATTCAAGATAAGAAATATCATCTTTAATTTCTCTGAAACATATCGAACCAATTCTTATAACAAAGTGCTTGATTTAATCTATCAGCAAACCAATGAGTTACGAGGAGTAGAAAAGAAAAGCGGAGAGAGTTTTTCAACTTTCTCCGCCTCAGTACCCAGACCCGGTACAAACCATAGAAATCATAGGAAAACAAAAGAATTTATTCACCTTATTATCAACAACTTGCATATTTCTTATTTTCTCCATTTTTGCCATATTTTGCCCATTTTCTGTTATTCAGTACACTTTTAGTACACTTTGAAATATCATTTTCTTTTGTACCTTTGCAATATCAGAAAACAAAAGAAAATCAACTATTTAGCGTAATCACCCGGTTATGGTACCTAAATCGGGATAAAACCTCTAAACAATGGCAAAGTTAGAAAATAAAACGAAAGAAAACCCCAAGTTAGAGCAGAATAAGCTCTCGGATGGTAGAATTAGCCTTTACTTAGAGTATTATTTAGGTAGAGAGGAAAAACCCGTATTAGATGAAAACGGCAATCAAGTGTACTATGATAGTGGAAAGATGCAAGGCAAGCCCAAGTTTGCAGTAAAGCACAATAGGCGAAAAGAGAACCTTAGTCTGTATCTGATAGATAAGCCCCGTACTCCTGCGGAACGCCAGCGGAACAAAGAAACGTTGGAACTTGCCACAAAGATACGTGCAGAGCGTGAGCAGGAATTTAAAGAAAGTATGTTGGGCTATCGGTTAAAAAAAGATAGAACGGTCAATTTCTTAGACTATTTCCAAGCCTATATCAACAGTTATACCAAGAAAGATATTCGCATGGTACAAATTGCGCTTAGCCGTTTTAAGGACTTCTTAAAAGAGCAATACCCCATGAATGAGTTTAGTATCAAACCGGAACTTATTACCAAAGAAATGATGGAGCAGTTTGTAGCCTATTTGCAATCCCGAAGTGTGGGTGAGGGAGCTAAAAGCATTTACCAGCGTTTTAAGAAAGTTATTCGATATGCGATTGACCACGATGTAATGTTGAAAGACCCGTGTAAAAGTGTTACCTGTAAAGTGGATAGCCAAATGCTTCGAAAAGATGTTCTTTCTCCCGAAGAAATACAAAAGTTGGCGGCTTGCCATTATGACAACGAGAACCCGAATGTCAGACGGGCTTTTATCTTCTGCTTATACTGCGGTCTGCGCTTCTGTGATGTAAAAGACCTTACCTATAAGAATGTGGATTACGCTAATCGGTTATTGAAGTTTGAGCAAAGCAAGACAAAGGGACATTCTGTCAGTAGTGGTGTGGTTATTCCTTTGAATGACGGTCTATTGTCTATCATTGGTGAAGCCCCGGCAGATAAAAACTGTTTAATATTCGATTTGCCTACTTACGAAAGCTGCTGTAAGTCAGTAAAGCGTTGGGTAAAGAGAGCCGGAATAGACAAACATATAAGCTGGCATTGTGCAAGACATTCGTTTGCCGTGAACATTCTGAATAATGGGGCAAATATCAAAACCGTAGCCAGCCTTTTAGGGCATAGCGGATTGAAGCATACGGAGAAGTACACCCGTGCGGTGGATAAATTGAAAGAGGAAGCAATAAACAGCTTACCCGAACTAAAGTTTTAACCATAAAAGACTTATCTTTGTAACTATGAACTTTGAAGCATTAGTAAAACATATCAGCACGATACAGAACACGTTGCAGGCACAAGCCGCACATGCTGTAAACCTTGCCCTTACTTCCCGTAACTGGCTTATGGGTTGCTATATCGTAGAATTGAAGACCGTGCCGCCTACGGTGAACAACTGTTGAAGAAGCTGGAACAACGACTGAAAACAAAAGGGCTGAATGAACGTAGATTCCGTGAATTTAGGCGGTTGTATCTTGTTTATCCACAACTAAAAAAACCTGTTACACAATACATTGCATCACAAATTCAAATTCGGCAGTCATTGACCGCCGAATTCACTGAACCAACTCGGCGGTTGATGACCGCCGAATCTGAAAGTGGAGTTTGGAAACTATCAACAGAATACCCACAAACCGAAACATGGATGATTCCAGCTGATAGATTATTCAATAAATTATCTTCCACCCATTTAAACACTATATCGGGAATTGAGAACCCGGTAAAACGTGCTTTCTATGAAATGGAAACTATTCGTGGCTGCTGGTCTGTAAAGGAGTTGGAGCGACAAATCGCATCTTTATATTACGAACGTAGCGGACTATCCAAAAACAAAGAAGCCCTCTCCGCTTTAGTCCAGCAACAAGCAACCTTATTACAACCTAAAGATGTTATCAATACTCCTGTTACTTTGGAGTTCTTAGGGTTGAATGAACGTGCATTGGTGACAGAAACTGATTTGGAACAAGCCATTCTTGACAACCTGCAACACTTCCTGTTAGAAATGGGACATGGCTTCTGCTTTGAAGCCCGGCAAAAACGCATCTTGATTGATGAAGATTATTTCTTTGCCGACCTTGTGTTCTATCACCGTATTTTGAAATGTCATGTTATTGTAGAATTGAAGATAGACAAGTTCCACCATGAGTATGCTTCGCAACTAAATATGTATCTGAACTATTTCAAAGCGGAAGTGATGCAGCCGGATGATAATCCACCTATCGGTATTCTGCTTTGCACTGAAAAGGGAGATACATTAGTAAAGTATGCCACAGCCGGATTAGACCCAAATATCTTTGTACAGAAGTATAGGATAGAGCTTCCAACAGAAGAAGAAATAAAAGAGTTCATTTCTTCCTCAAACTATGAGAGTTACAAACTTTAAAATTGGCGAAAAGAAAAAGGTTATTTCTTCTTTCGCCAGCATATACTTTCAGTCAATAGAAATAAGTCTAGTTCGTTTTGGATATATATACAAAAGCACAAACTAAACTCACAATAAAGTGGATTAAAAAAAGAGAAGATGTTTTGATAAAGTCAGGAATCTATTTTTGCTTTTTGAGAGAACAACTCACGAAGTTATTCTATATTTCAATTGTAATTAGTTTATAGTATGGAAGATTTTAACTCACAATATGCCAACCATTCGAAATTAGAACAGCTAAAGCAGTTCATTTTGGAACATGGTACTTATATCGAACTCAAAAAGGGCGAACGATTCACTATTCAAGGCAAAGTGAATCATCGGGGAGCTTATATTGAACACGGCTTATTGAGATATACTCGTGTGGATGAAAAAGGAAACATACACATAGTAGGATATACTTTCTCCGGAGAATTTGCAGGAAGTTTATGCACTCTTATAGAACCCAATCAACCGTCATTAGTAACAATTGAAGCCGTTTGCGATACAAAGATTTGTTATATGTCCTATTCAAAAGTGGAGGAATTCTTTGCTGCAAATGTAGAAACCATGCAACTAAAATGTACGCTTGTTGAACAATCATACTTATTAATGTATCATAGATTAATGGATATGTACTGCAAGACCACAGCAGAGCTGTATCTTGACTTATTGAATAGATGCCCCAATATTCAAGAGTACATTACGTTAAAGGAGATTGCTTCTTTCTTGCAAGTCACACCGGAAACAATCAGTCGCATACGCCGTGGACTGAATAAATAGCTTACGATAATGAATGATTTTAATACATATCTCAACAATTTGGACTATTCCCATGTAAAAGATTTATTTGCGAGAAAAGGGATATTGCGTACTTACCATAAGAAAGATTTCTTTATCCGGCAAAATGAGGTGGAACGTTTTGCTGGATGGGTAAAACATGGCACATTTCAATATACGCATATTGACGAAGAAGGAGAAGAACACATTGTAGGATATGCTTTTACCGATGAATTTGTATGTGACTATTCTTCTTTTATGAAAAGTTGTCTGTCAGCAGTGAGCATTCAAGCGTTAACAGACTGTTCTGTTTATGAAATATCACGCCATGATATTATAGAATGTTGGGAAACGAATATGGAAACTCAACGATTAGGAAGATATGTAGCTGAAAATCTATATGAAATGGTGTATGAACGATTGCTCGATTCGTATTGTACACCTGAAATACGATATCAAAGACTAATGAAACGTTGTCCTGACCTTAAAGATACTATACCCTTGAAAAGTATAGCTTCTTTCTTAGGGGTTACTCCTGAAACAGTTAGTCGCATACGCCGCAAACTGGAGAAATAGCCAATCTTTTAACATCCATTATACCGGGGTCTTGACAATTGTCAAGACCTTTTTTCTTTATTCTTCCGTATTTTGCATTCATGATTTAATAACATTGATATGATACGTAAATTAACACAAGAAGAATATAATAATGCGGCTGATTTGTCCTATCAAGTATATATGGAATGTGGCAGGAATGATTTCACCCAAGAAGGTATTGAAACCTTTAAAAGTTTCGTGTATGACACATCGTTGATGAATACACTTGACATATATGGTGCTTTTGACAATCATTTATTGATAGGAATAATCGGTGTACATCAAGAAAGGCAACATATATCCCTCTTCTTTGTCTTGCCACACTATCATCAGCAAGGAATAGGGAAATCGCTATTTGATTATATGATGAGCAATTGTAATTTCACTTATATAACAGTTAATTCTTCAACCTATGCAGAAACTTTTTATACATCTTTAGGCTTCAAAAAAGTGGGTGAAAAAGAGATTAATAAAGGTATTGTTAGTATCCCTATGAAGAGAAATATATAACCCGTTGGCGGAATTAAATTAGCGCATATTTAATTCTGCCAATAGGTCTTTGATTTTTGTAGTTAATATATTGTAGGATTGTCAGTGCGCTAATTTTGCCGATAATTCGGGTAAACAATCCTTCTATGTCTTTCGCATAATTTCGTTCAATCATAAACTGGTCACAAAGCTGTGAGAATAGAGTTTCTACTCTTTTTCTTGCCTTGGCGAAACATGCCAATGTCGGTTTCCAATCTTTCTGGTTGCTTCTATACGGAACTTCCAATCTGATATGGGCGGTCTCAAAAAGGTCCAGCTGTACATCAGCACTGATATAGCCTCTATCTCCAATTACTGTGCAGTCAGAGTAATCCACTTTGACATCTTTCAGATAATGAATGTCATGTACGCTTGCTTTTGTCAAGTCAAAGGAATGAATAACCCCACTCAATCCGCACACGGCATGTAACTTATAGCCGTAGTAATAAACTCCTTGTGATGCACAATATCCAAACGATGGAGCTTTCTCTATTTCATTTTTGCCCATAGAACATCGCTTGGCACGAGCAGGACGACAAACTTCTATCGGTTTTGAATCTATACAGAAGTAGTCTTCGCCACCATCAATAGTTGCTGCCATCTTTTCTCGAATGGCAGCACAAAGAGAAGCCGTGAACTTTCTCCTGTCATTGTATTGCCGACGGGATATTAAATGAGGAATCTCAGATTGATATTCTCTCAGTTTAACAAACAAAAGGGATTCACTGTCAATGCCAATGGATTCAGAAGCCATACCCAGAGCAACTACTTCCAAGTCGGAAAATCTGGGAACGACACCACATCGAGGTATATTACCTTGCTTGTTGACCAAATTCCCTGCAAACTGCTTGCAGATGTCGAGAAATTTTGCGAATATTGCATATAGGTTGTGCATATATGAATTAGCTATTAATTGATTAGGAACCATTAATATACTAATAATCAATATCATGCACAACTTTTTATACATAAATATTTTATATTCTTAATTCCGCCAACGGGTATATATAATTATTGTCAATCACTTAAAATAGAGATAAGATGAAAAAGAAAATTACTTTATGTATGGTGCTTTCCACATTCATTATTTGCGCCATGTTATGTCTGACAAATTGTAGTAACGATGATGCCCCTACTTCTGTCTTCACCCCCGAAGCCTATAATCCCAATAAGATGGTGTGGACGTTGAAGAAGATGTATTAACGGATAAGGCTTAAATGAAGTGTGGATGCGACTAATCAGATAATTTCAAACGTTTGGAAAACAGCAATATTTTTGTTGTTTTTTTTATTTCTCGCCCGTCCAGTCAATGCACAAGTACAAAACGGGTGGACTCCAAACGATTCTGTCCGATTGGCTAAAATGCTGAAAGGAGAAATGCCTATCCATATTGATGATGCTTTTAAAAGGGAATTAGAACAGTCTATTATTGGTCATTCGCCAAAAGACGATAATAGATACTGGGATGATTTTAGGTTAGATATTGATTTTAAAGAAGATTTTCCGAATGTAGCAAATATTGGGTGCGCCACAACGTTTCACAATAAATTAAATCATAACAATAATCTATTGAATGGAAATCTAAAATGCAAAAGCCTTATGTTCAATAGTCGGATAGATAAAAATCTACCTCTTATAAAGATTCAACAAAATACAAATATGGCTATTCCTTTAAATAAGAAACTATATTTTAGTGTATATGGAAACTATACACTGGATAAAAAACGGAGTGTGATACTTCCTGCAACTTCTATCCCTTATCAGATAGGAGCAGGATTTTCATATGAGATAGGCAAATATGTCACTATTAAATCCCAAACGAACTACCAATATAACATAATACAAAGAAGATGGGAATGGTTCTTTGGTGCAGGAGTTTCTTTTACCTTTTAATAGTTTTGTAATCAATAAACTGAATTCGTATGATGCGATTAAATAAAATAATAACATTGACATTTTTCTACCTATTTTTAGGTTGCTATCAAACAGTCGCTTGGGGGCAAACGATTAACGGAAAAATAATAGATGACAAACAACTACCTATAGACGGTGCGACTATTATTTTGCAAGCAATGGATTCGACCTATATAGGCGCATCCATTTCCAATTCCGACGGCATATTCGTTTTTAAAAGCCAACAGAAAGAATACCGCTTGATAATACAACACCTTTTATATGAGACTAAACAAATGGTAGGTAAGGGAAATAATGCTGGAACTATTCAACTTCAACCTCAAGACTATGCTTTGGATGAAGTTATTATAAAAGCAGAACATCCTTTTGCAAAAGTAGAGAATGGACTTTTAGGATATAATCTTGCTGTTCTTACCCAAAATCAACTCGTAAACAATGCTTATGAAGCATTGACAAAGATACCGGGAGTACAAGAAGATAGAGGAATACTAACTTTGGCTGGAGCAGGAAAACTGACTGTTATTTTAAATGGTAAACCTACAACAATGGATGCCGGACAACTTGAAACAATTCTGCGCAATACTCCGGTTAGTCGTATAGAAAAAGCAGAAGTAATGTACAGTGCGCCTCCTGAATATCATGTACGGGGTGCAGCTATTAATATGGTTTTAAAACATTCAAACGACTACTCTATTCAGGGGGAGATAAGTGCTAACTATAAAAACCAATATTTCAATGATGGAGGAATGAATGGAAACTTTCGTTTATCAACTCCCAAAATGGCTTTTGATGTAATGTACGGAGCAAATAACGTAAAAAAGATGGAGTACATAGACCTTGATTCCAAACATACACAAAAAGGTGAACTACATAATATCATACAAAATGAACAGTTGCGTAGCAAGTACTGGAAACACGACCTTAGAGCAGCTTTTGAGTATAACTTCAACAACAAAAACAATATCAATATAGCATACACAGGTAGTTATACCCCCGACCAGTATAATAATAGCCGGACATCAGGCAATTACCAAACCAGCAATGTCGATAAATATATTGACAATCAAATGCGCAATATTACATTGCAATATCATTCAGGCTTCGGACTTGACATAGGTGGTGATTATACATATTATACTTCTAATAATGCCCAAAGACTATATGCTGATTATCAAGATGGAAGTCAGAGTAGTTTCTCTATGGTTGGTGGACAAAAAATAGACCGCTACTCTATCTATGCAGACCAGAAACAATCTCTATCAAAAGGATGGAATCTGGGTTATGGAATTTCCTATCGATTTGCCAAAGATCTTGATTTTCAAACTTATGATAAAGTGACAGGTAACATTCAAACTCAAAATACATATTCCAATCTAAGAGAACAAACTACCAGCTTTTATGTATCATTGAGCAAAAACTATACAACAGGTACATCTTTATCCGTTTCTGCTACGGGAGAATATTATACTATTGGAAATTATCATAAATGGGCAGTTTATCCACAAGCATCGTTGACTTATTTTAAAACACCGAAACATGTGTTTCAACTTTCATTATCTACGGACAAAACTTATCCAAGCTATTGGGATATGCAATCTTCCGTCAGCTATCTTAATGGATATACAGAATTATGGGGAACACCGAATTTGAAGCCAATGACGAATTATAATCTGAATGGAAGCTATATTTTTTTGAATAAGTATATTCTTAGCCTGTTTTTCACGCATACATCAGATTATTTCACACAAGCTGCCTATCAATCTACTGACAGGCTGGCACTAATCTATAAAAACACAAATTGGAACTATATGCAGGTGTGGGGAGCAAATATCATATTACCCTTTAAAGTAGGAAACTGGCTGGATTCCCGATTAACCTTAGTCGGTATGCAAATGCACCAACGCTGTGATGATTTTTTCGACATCCCTTTCAATCGTAAGAAATGGGTATTTAGCGGCACACTGGATAATACATTTAAAGTAAATAAGAATTTGTCTTTCGAGTTAATGGGAAATGTACAGACCCCCGTCATACAAGGGACATTTGATATAGAATCTATTTTTAATCTCACTGCCGGATTGCGATGGAATTTCGCAAATGATAAATTGAGTTTATCTGTCCGTTGCTATGACATATTTGATACAGGGATGCCTGCAACAAAAGTCCGTTTCAAAGGGCAAAACTTGAATATGGATAGCGGATTTTATTCACGAGCATTTACTCTGCATTTCAGTTATCGCTTTGGTGGATATAAGAAAAAGGAGATAAAAGGAGTAGATACATCAAGATTTAGATACTAATTCAAAAATGATATGAGAACATTGTTACTAATTCTGAGTGTTTTATGTTTTGGTTCATGCAAAACATCATTGATTACCTATCGAAATGGATATATATTTGACAAGCAAGGTGAAACGATTGGTAATTATACTAACGGGTATATTTATAGTTCAAAGAGAATACTTAAAGGATATTATTCCAATGGGTATATTTATGATGATAATCACAATATTGTAGGAAATTATGCAAATGGATATGTAAAAATGAAAAACAAAGATGATTAATAATATAATTTCAACACTACATGGAAAGTGTATTACAACAGAGATTTTTCCGTTTATTATCGGAATACTCGCAGTATGAAGTTTCTGAATTAGAGTTAACAGAAGCCATTGAAGAATTGGCTATCCATTTAGCAGATTCCAGTATGAACGAGCAGGATTACAACGTTTTACTGCGTTATTTTTCCTTTGGTTTACACCGTCTTAAATCGTATCGTGTACGGTTTGAGCAAGAAAAAAATGCCCTATCTGCATCTAATTGATGAAGCGATAGGGCTTTTAAACACTGAAATACGCCTTATTGAATGGCGCATCAAGTACCCGAACCAACTACAGCAATGTATTAATAAACAAATCATTTCTCCTCTTTTTCTTGCAGACAAAACAACTCTTATCAACATCATGGAAATGGTAAGCGGTCTGTTCCTCTCCAAAGACATCGTATATAAGAACGGAAAGCCTGCCTATTTGGTGGATTTATCTAAAGGCTTTGAATGGTTGTTCAATATCAAGATAGGCGACTATTACCAAAAACATGAGGACGTGATAAAACGGAAGCCGGGCAAACTGACCGAATTTCTTAATGGACTGGCAGACCTAATCAAAAAGGAACATGACAAGAAAGGATATAGATAATCAGCAACTTATGGTTTATTTATAGGGGATTCCATTAGTTCCCCTATAATTTCTTTGCATCCATTTTTAGAACTTTGCTTCATCAATCGATTGACAAATAAGAATGTATAACCTGAAACATGAAGCAATTATGTATATAGAGAATGACGAATTTGGTGAATGGATGCAGAAGCTGTATGCCAAACTGGAAGAACTCTGCAAAGATGTACGGGTACTACGCAATGCAGACAGGGTACTGCCCGAAGATGACAACCTATTGGATAATCAGGACTTGTGCCTGCTGTTCAAAGTAAGTATCAAAACCCTGCAACGCTACCGGGCTCTCGGTGCGCTGCCATACTTCACTATCAACGGAAAAGTGTATTACAAGGCTTCCGATGTACGGGAGTTCATCAAAGAAAGGTTCAGTATTACCACGCTACGCCAGTTCGAGAAAGAACACTGCACGAAGAAAAAGAAGTAAATCTAAAAAGCCGGAACGGTGAATGTACTTCATCATTTGTTCCGGCTTTCCCTGCTTATGGCTTGCCCAACTTATCGGCTTCTTTCTTTAGCTGTTCGGCTTGCTCGTTCAACAGCCTTGCACGTTCCAACGCTTCCGCCTGCTTTTGGATGCGGTATTCAAAATCCATCACTGAATCGGTCAGACTTCGGATAAAACCGTTATCCCGTTGCCACTTGAACTTGTTTTCCAGCATATCAAGAGTTTCCCCGTCTGCCTGTCCTTGCATCAGCAAATAGCGATATTTCATATCGTTGTCCTGCAACTGCTGCATACGTTCAGCCAAACGGACATTCAAAAATATGGAAACGGAACAGACAACCAGCACTGCCGAAAAAACAAACAATCCCGGACTAATCCAAGAAGCGACCTTGTTGTAAATCCGTTGATAGAACGGTAAGGGCATAGCTTCCTCTTTATCCATCTTGCAAGAGCCCAAAGTATCAATCATTACCTTGAAACAACGGTAGGTTTCCAATGTTATTTTCTTGGTGTCCTCTATGTTCTTCTGCTGACCTCGCATCCTGCTCCTTATGTCGTCAAGTTGGCTTTGAATAACCTGCAACTTTTCTTCGGGAACAGCCGAATTACTGTGCAGTTCCGACAACGCTTGTTCTATTACTCCCAGCCGTTCGAGAGTTTCCTCCCGACTGGCTGGCGTTACCTGTGCTTCCTGCTTCTCTTTCAGTTCCGTAACCATAGAGAGAAGCCCCTCTAAAATCAAATTATCCTCCATGTCTTTACAGTTTAAGTCGTTTTTTCTTTTTCTTCTTTCTCAAATTAAAATTAGGTTCTTCATCCACTGGGGGAGAAGAAGCGGAAAACAGACCGAGCGAACCAGTTATCAACGGACTGTCAGCCTTGCCCGGTGCAGGTACTTGTTCCCGAACAGGTGCGAAGGTTGTTTGCCGTTGGCTTCCGGCAACATTCATTCCTGCATCCCCGAAACATTTATCCAGTTTGGAAAAACTGAAACTGCGGTCTATCTCCGAACCCTTGAATGTGTATTCGCCTTTGGAAAAGGATATGCCCTGTATCTCATCGGTCTGTCCCTTTCGTTTGAACTGGACGGTGATACCCTTTTCCGCTAACCGCTGCTGTAACTGCTGCCAGTTACGGGATTTGCCGATTTCATTCTTCACAGCCGTGTAAATCTCGTATTTCGACTTGTCCGGCTCTTTCAATCGGTGCTGCTTTACCTGTTCTTTTCCGCCAGCAAAATAAAGCCCGTGTTTGGTTTTCAGCTTCTTGCAGACCTGCTCGTTACGGTACATATCGTTCCTGTCCGAAATGGTCCTGCCGTTGTTGTCTATGCGGTTGAATACAATATGTACGTGCGGATGCTCCCGGTCTTGGTGGCGCACGATGATATACTGCGTATCGGTGATTTTCATTTCACGCATATACTCCTGTGCAAGCTCTATCATTTTCTCGTCCGTCAATTTGGGTACATCCACTGCCGAATAGCTTAACGCAATGTGTCCGACCGGCTTCTTCAAATCGGGATTCATCCCGGTCTGCATACAGAAGCTGCGGATTATATCGCTCCAGCTTTCCGTCAGAACCCCGTCCGCATGAAGCAAAACCGCCTGCTCCTTGCCAAGCACATAGTTCACACAGCCCTTAAAACCGCTTCCCTTTTTTATTTTTCCAATCATCCGACAAATGATTTATGATTTCAATAATCCTATTTTTGAGCTTCACCAGTTCCACCGCCACCAATGCGAAACCTCCGGCATTTGCCCTATGCGCCAGCTGATTGATGTTGTTGGCTTCCCCTGCCAGCTTGCGGATGGTGTCCGCATCCTGCCTGTTCAGCCGGGGTATGACCTCTGCCGAAACAACTGCCTGCCGTACATACTCACTGACACGCAACCCGGCTTCTCCGGCTCGCTTCCTGATGGCGTAATACTGCAACTCGGTCAGTTTCGTACTGACAACCCGTTGCTGCTTCTCTATCCGTTTCTTTGCCGGACGTCCCCCCGGCTTATCCTTTATATTCGTCATAGGTTTTTACGTTTAAATGGTGTCTTAAAAATTGCGACCAACGGGAGAAATTTTCTTTGCGATGAGCAAAGCAAGGTAGTTTCGGTTTACCGAAACATAACCTTGCTCTCCCTATGAAACCGCCAGCCGCTGGCAATCCTGCCGGATTAAATGCCCCTGCCTCTCTTTTGTTTTTGGGCGGCACGTTGTCCGGTTTTCTGCTTCGTTTCCTGTACTTGGCTGGCTGCGTTTTTCTGTTCCTGCTTCCTGCCGCACAGATAATCGTTCAAGTCCGAATACCCTCTGTAATTGTGCGAGAAGTCACGCACACGGTAGGAGTATTCCAATTCGATAGCCCGTGTTGCCTTATACCCTGTCTCATCATTGTCAAGCATACAGTGGATGCGTTCATACGGGTATAGCACATCAATGGCTTTCGGCACATTGACAGTCGAGTTAAGAATAACATAGTCCTGCCTGTCAAGGTCAGGCATGGTCGGACAGTTCTTCATCCGGAGCGTAAGGAAAGAGAGGTAGTCCATGAATCCCTCGAATACCAGACACTTCTCTCTCGGCTCTCCCTGCTGCCGTATATGGGTGATGTCTTTCGGGGCAATGCAGCCTTTGAAAAAGGAATTGCGAACCTCGTAACCTCCTGCCATGTTCGGAAACCCGATAGCAAAGAACGGCTTCCCGTTATTGGTAAAATGAAGTTCCTTACATTCTCTTTTTGCCAGCTCAATATTGATACCCCGTCCCTGCAAATAACGGAGCAATGCCGGATGAGTTAAGTCCCGGACTTCCAAATGTTGGAAACTTGGTTCTGTCCTACACTGGGGAAAAGAAAAACTGACTGGGCGAACATTCGGGGTCTGCTCTTCTATCCTTTTTAAAAGGTAGGGCAGACTGTCGGAAAAGTAAAGTTCCTTTGCCAGGGCGATGATGTTGCCGCCTTTCCCTGCGCCAAAGTCATACCAAAGGTTGCGGTCTGTATTCACCTTAAAGGACGCTTCGTGTTCCTCTCTCAGTGGTGATTTATACCATAAGCCGTTACCCTGCTGCTTGACGGGCGAATAACCTAAACTATGCAGATAGTCTGCAATGGGTATTTGTTTCACATCTTCGATGTTCATAACATTTTCTTTTTGGGGATTAAAAAATAGTTGAAAAGTGCACCAGTCCTGTTTAGTCCGTCATATATATACCCGTACCATACTAAACCTGCCTGCTGTCGATACCGGGAAACAGACAGTCCGTTCCGCTTATATATACACCCGGACTAAACCAAACCGACTTTTAATAATGAAAATCAGGATTGTAGCGATAGCCCTTACCCTCTTTCACAATCATGCGCTTGTTCACAAGGAACTTGTTAAGCGACACAAGGACATTGCGTCCACGCTCGTAACCTATACTTGCGTAACCTTGTTTCAATGCCGCTATCACATTGGAATAGCCTTGTACAACCTGCTTACCGAAACCGTTCTCCAATGCTTCCCGGTGCTGCTGTTCCGTCAGCTCTGTAAGCGGAAAGCGTCTGTCCTGCTTGGATTGCTGGAATACATAACCGTTCATGACTTCGGGCAAAGCGTTATCATTGATGCGAAATGCGAACGGGTCAAACTCCCGGTCACGTATGTGCATCGCCTTTACTTCACTTATATTGCCGTCCTGCGTGCTTTTCGTGATTTGCAGGACGGTTTCAGCTTTGTTGTTCAGCTCTGTACCGATATGTCCTCTTGTGTTATCATCCCCCTTGTTCAAATGCAGTACGGTATGGATATGCAGATTATACCCACTTGACCAGCGCATCAAAAGGTTGATTAGGTCGGTCGATTCGCTCGGACTGTTGATGTCGTACATCAAATCACGGATTCCGTCAATAATGAGCAACCCCACATCGGGCATATTCTCTAACATATAGCCAATTATCTGCTTACGTTTGTCGGGGGTCTGCTCCCTTAACACAATGAAAACAAAATCGTCCACATCTTTATCGGTCGGCAGTCCGGCAAGGCGCAAAATACGTTCCATGACCTTATGGCAATGGTACTTGCTCTGCTCGGTATCAACATAGAGAATTTTGCGCTTGTTCGGTGGCAGATATGCCGAATACTTCAAAACCTCGTCATTCTTCAATGCAGCCGCAACAATGGCGGAAATGTTGAATGTCTTTTTGCTCTTGGCTTTGCCTGTGGATGCACTGAAATTGCCCAACGTGCCGATAGTAGAACCGTTCACCCAAAGAATTTCGGGCGGTACTTCATAAGTGTCCGTCACCTTTAGACGAATGGTTTTCCAAAGGGCTGCAAAATCTTCTTTCGTCATGGCTGTACCTTGTCCGATTTCCTCTTTCGTCTTGTTTTCCATAGCCATTATTTCTTTAGAGGACGGTTAAGGATATACTTCTGCGCTTCCTGCTCTATCTGCGCCTGCGTCTTCACCGGGTTCTGACGCAACCATGCTTCCAGCTCAGCCTTTTCAAAATAAAGCATTTTGCCTTGTGGCTTGTAATGGGGTATCAAGTTACCCGAAGTCAGCTTGTACAGGTAACTTTTAGAAAGGTTCAAGAACCTGCTCGCTTCATCGAAGCTAAGCACGTTCTTTGAAAGGAACAACATCTTTTCGAGTTCGGAAACTCTTAACTCCAAGTCTTTTTCCATATCGTTTGGGATTTTAGGTGAAACAATATGAAGGTGCGCACCCTCGTCTTTTGTGTTAACGGGGGCAAAGTTAAGAGGTTGAAAATGAAGTCTAATTGACCTTTGTTTGAGCGTTCAATCTATGCTCAACCTTTTTGCAGTTGTTTGATGTATTTGTCTATGATTTCATATCCTTTCGGATAGATGTTCTTCGCCTGGTCTGTCGCACTCGACAAGTCAGTACGTGTAAGCGGTTCTCCTTTTATCTTCTTCAATATCAACTTGTTGTTTGCTATAACTGACTGCCACTCATAAACGATGTAGTTATAACAGCTGAGTTGCATCATTAGATAAGCCAACAGACGGGTATTATTAACTTTCAATACACCGTCCAACTTACAGTTGAAAAAATCGGTAAGTATTTTGGTGCTGACAGTAGTAGTAAACATATTCGCTTCGTTCACACATTCGGTCAGAAGTTTGATTTCATTGGCTTTCAAAGTGGATTTGAAGGGATTGCTTTTACCCACAATCTTGGCTGGAGTGGTTTCTACACTTTCATCTTTTTCTTTTGGCAAGACTTGTTCTTTAGTGGCAACAGAATCTGTATAGTATTTGCTCTCCTGCTCTTGCAGAAAGTACAAATACTTGGAAAGTACCACAAGGCTAACGATGATGGAAAAATAGGGAAGCCGTTCATCATAGCAAGACGGTTCATGCAAATATGCATCCATATCAAAATCAGAACAGCGGAAAACGATGTACTTTTTCCTCTCATCAGAGTTCAAGTCCTCAAAATAACCGCTTTCCCACAAAAAATCAGGAATATCCATATCCAATACAATGTTACGCACGACACGGTATTTTTGTTGGATGGCTACAATATTTTCAGTCACACGGAAAATTTCTTGTCGCAAATAATCCTTTAGCTGGGCTTGCGTCAAATATTCACGTTTTAAAAATAGTGCATCTACTTTAGTTTTATAGTCATGAGCTATACAACTATCTAATATCTTCTGTATTCCTCTGAAATTGGTTTCTATATGATTTTCCATAATCGTGTGCCTTTAAACGTTCTTACTACAAATATAAGGTAAGAATCTCACTTTTCCCGAAAACATCGGCAATAATAAGGAAGAAAAGACAGGATAAGAGTTAAGAAATTATAAAGATACAGGGAGAAAAATTATAAAAGTACACCTTTTCTTTGTATTCGTCATTCAGTACACATTTAGTACGCCCTATAAAAGCAGAAAACCCTGACAATCAGGTGATTATCAGGGTTTATTCGTACCCAGACCCGGGGTCGAACCGGGATGGAAGTGAATCCACTGGTGTTTGAGACCAGCGCGTCTACCGATTCCGCCATCTGGGCGCATACTTGATTTCTCAATTGCGGTGCAAAGATACAACATTATTTTGATTCCACAATAGTTTGACGAAAAAAAGGAGAAAAAAATAATAAAACATATCTTAAACACTTCTCTATTCAGAGAATAAACCGTACATTAGCAGAAACTTTAAAATAGAGTCACTATCATGACAAACCAGGATAATTATTGCGTGATTATGGGTGGCGGCATTGGAAGCCGCTTCTGGCCGTTTAGCCGCAAAACATTGCCCAAACAATTCTTAGATTTCTTCGGAACGGGCCGTTCACTTTTGCAACAGACTTTCGACCGGTTCCAAAAGATTATCCCAACAGAAAATATTTTCATCGTTACCAATGCAATGTATGCGGACTTAGTGAAGGAACAATTGCCCGAAGTGAACGAAGAACAGATTCTGCTGGAACCCGCAAGACGAAATACCGCTCCGTGTATAGCATGGGCCGCTTACCACATCCGGGCACTGAACCCGAACGCCAATATCGTAGTCGCTCCTTCAGACCATTTAATTTTAAAAGAGGATGAGTTTCTCGCCACTATCGAAAAAGGACTTGATTTTGTTTCACGCTCGGAAAAGCTACTGACATTAGGTATTAAACCCAATCGCCCGGAAACAGGGTACGGATATATACAAATAGACGAACCCGCAGGAGAAAACTTCTATAAAGTAAAAACATTCACAGAGAAACCGGAACTGGAATTAGCTAAAGTATTCGTAGAGAGCGGAGAATTTTATTGGAATTCCGGCCTATTTATGTGGAATGTAAATACAATCATCAAAGCAAGTGAAGATTTACTGCCTGAATTAGCTTCCAAACTGGCACCGGGAAAAGATATTTATGCCACCGACAAGGAGAAAGCATTCATCGAAGAAAACTTCCCAGCATGTCCTAATGTATCCATCGACTTCGGCATTATGGAGAAAGCGGATAATGTGTATGTATCATTAGGAGATTTTGGCTGGTCCGATCTTGGAACTTGGGGATCACTTTATGATTTATCGGAAAGAGATCCGGAAGGCAATGTTACGCTGAAATGCCATTCACTTATATATAATAGTAAAGATAATATGGTAGTACTTCCGAAAGGCAAACTGGCCGTTATCGATGGACTGGAAGGATTTCTGATAGCCGAATCGGACAACGTTCTTTTGATTTGCCGCAAAGATGAAGAACATGCTATCCGTAAATATGTAAACGACGCCCAAATGCAACTGGGCGATGATTTCATTTAATAACACGCAACCTGACGCCGGAGACAAAACCGGATAAGACTATACAAATAGTGAACGGTGAACAAACTGCATAATTGATTGCAGAGAGTTCACCGTTCACAGTTTATAATCAAAAAACTTTGTGTGTCTTTAAATAATCATAAATTTCTAAATAATCTCTATTCCCTGCTCTTTGCAAAGTTGCAGCCCCAGGTCTTTCAGTCTGAACTTTTGAATCTTTCCACTGCCCGTCATCGGGAATTCGTTCACAAAGAAGATATATTTTGGTATTTTATAGCGGGATATTTTATTTCTACAGAAGTCTTGCACGTCCTCCGCCTGCATCGTCACACCTTCCTGCAAGATGATAAACGCCCCGACAGCCTCACCGTATTTTTTTGAAGGGATACCCGCTACCTGAACATCTTTCACTCCGTCAAGTTTATAAAGGAACTCTTCGATTTCACGTGGATAAATATTTTCTCCACCGCGAATAATCATATCTTTGATTCGTCCGGTAATCCGGTAGTTTCCATCTTCATCTTTTATACCCAGGTCGCCGGAATGCAGGAAGTTGTTGGCATCAAGCACTTCGGCGGTTGCTTCGGGATTCTTATAATATCCCTTCATCGTGTTATAGCCACGATTGCACATCTCACCTTGTACGCCGACCGGACACTCCTCGCCTGTTTCCGGATCGAGCACCTTAACTTCCGTAAATTCAAAATCACGACCTACCGTATTGCAACGTACATCGAACGGGTCGTCAATACGGGTGGCCGTCATACCCGGAGCAGCCTCTGTCAATCCGTAGACGCTGGTCACCTTCATATACATTTTCTCTTCTACCTGCTTCATCAGTTCGACAGGACACAGCGAACCCGCCATAATACCTGTACGTAGACAAGACATATCAAAGAGATCGAACATCGGATGATGCAATTCGGCAATAAACATAGTCGGTACTCCGTAAAGAGCCGTACAACGTTCTTTATGAATAGAAGCCAACACAACCAACGGGTCAAAACGCTCAACCATCACTTGTGTACAACCATGGGTCAGACAGTTCATGGTAGCCAGTACAACTCCAAAACAATGGAACAACGGGACGCAACAGCAGAGTTTGTCATCCGCCGTAAACTTCATGTGCTCACCGGTCAGAAATCCATTATTGGTGATATTATAATGTGTCAACATCACCCCTTTCGGGAAACCGGTAGTGCCCGAGGTATATTGCATATTTACCACATCATGGCAGCTAACCTTGCTCTTGAGTTTGTTCAAACGATCATCAGCCACATTATCCCCCAGCAACAGAATCTCAGCCGTGTTATACATTCCACGATGTTTTTCCTGCCCCACATACACTACATTCTTCATGTACGGAAAACGCTCACTCTTTAAATGTCCGCGTTCGCAAGTTTTCAACTCGGGCAGCATTGTGTAGGTCATCTGTACGAAGTCGCTGTCCTTCTCACCATTCACGATACAGAGAGTATGCATATCCGAGTTCTGGCAAAGATATTCCAGTTCGGATTGCTTATAGTTCGTATTTACAGTAACATATACCGCCCCAATCTTGGCACAGGCATATAGCAATGTCAGCCAGTCGGGCACATTAGCAGCCCAGATACCGACATGCGTACCTCGCTCCACACCGATGGCGATAAGCCCTTTTGCCATATCATCCACACGACGATTAAACTGGCTCCAGGTAAAACGGAGATTACGGTCGGAATATACAATATATTCTTTATCAGGAGTCTCTTCAGCCCAGTGTTCCAGCCACTGTCCCAAAGTACGGTCAAATAATTGCATGGAGTTCTTTCTATACTTAATACTTGATATTTAATACTTAACTCAAATCGGCGTATAAATTACTGCCAGGATTTTTGCAGCCTGTCCCTCATAAGCATGTACATGATGAGGAACAATGGAATCATAATAAATGCTATCACCCTCTTCCAGCAGATAGGTATTTTTACCATAGCTGATTTCCATGATACCTTCCATAACCATGATAAACTCTTCTCCTTCATGAGAAGAAAGCACGAAGTCAGTATCTTCTGTCGGCATCACATCGATAATAAACGGTTCCATGTGACGGTCCGCCTTTGACTTGGACAACGAGTGATATTCCATGTGTTTGCGAGAGTGAATCGCATTATTGGAAAAACTGATCGCATCCTTGGCTTCTTTCTTACGGCATACTACCGGTCCCACTTCATCCTGATCATCAAGGAAAGTACCCAGACGTACTCCCAACACACGCGCAATCTTAATCAGCGGTGCGAGAGAAGGTATATCAATGTTATTCTCAATACGTTCAACCTGTTCGATAGCCAAACCTGAACGTTGTGCCAACTCTTCTATGCTTATTGATTTATCTTCGCGGAGGGCTTTAATTTTCTCGCCAACAATCTTACTTGTATCCATTTTGAAAGCATTTTAGTTATCAAAGGTGATAAATTATAATAATTAAGCTGCAAAAATAGCAAAATCTTTAGATGAACACAATTATAACCGAAGAAAATACGACTATCAGGAAGAAAAAGAAGAAACTAAAAAAAGCCGCTCCTCTATCATGAGGAACGGCTTTAAATCTTTTCGCGACAAGCAGATTACTTACGCAAACCGAGCTCTTTAACAATAGCACGATATCTTTCGATATCTCTTGCTTTCAGGTAGTCGAGTAAGCGACGACGCTTACCTACCAACATTGTTAACGCTCTTTCAGTACTATAATCTTTTCTGTTGAGCTTCATGTGCTCAGTCAGATGAGAAATACGGTAGGAAAACAATGCCACTTGGGCCTCAGCTGAGCCGGTGTCAGTGTTAGACTTTCCGTACTTTCCGAAGATTTCTTGCTTTTTAGCAGCGTCTAAATACATAATTCTTAGAATTTTAATTGATAAATTATTCTTTTGAGCGTGCAAAGATAGGCATTATCTTTATATCACACAACGATTTACAAGAAAAAATTGCTATCATTGCGTATATTTCTAATCCTATTTTCGTACCTTTGCAGCCAAATAATAGGTATTATATGCAAAATATTCGAAACATTGCAATCATTGCCCATGTTGACCATGGGAAAACAACGCTGGTTGACAAGATGCTATTGGCCGGAAATTTATTCCGCAGCAACCAAAATAGTGGTGAACTTATCCTGGATAACAACGATTTGGAACGCGAACGTGGTATAACAATTCTCTCCAAAAACGTATCCATCAATTACAACGGTACAAAAATTAATATTATTGATACTCCGGGACACAGCGACTTCGGTGGTGAGGTAGAACGTGTATTGAATATGGCCGATGGCTGTATTCTGTTGGTAGATGCCTTCGAAGGTCCGATGCCCCAGACTCGTTTCGTACTGCAAAAGGCGCTCGAAATCGGTTTGAAACCCATTGTGGTAGTTAATAAGGTAGATAAACCTAACTGCCGCCCGGAAGAAGTTTACGAGATGGTTTTCGACTTGATGTTCAGCTTGAACGCAACGGAAGATCAGTTGGACTTCCCCGTGATTTATGGTTCCGCCAAAAACAACTGGATGAGCACCGACTGGCAGCAACAAACTGACAGCATCACTCCGCTACTGGATTGTATCGTCGAAAACATTCCGGCACCGCAACAGTTGGAAGGTACTCCCCAGATGTTGATTACTTCTCTGGATTATTCTTCTTATACCGGTCGTATTGCCGTAGGTCGCGTACATCGTGGTACATTAAAAGAAGGCATGAATATAACGCTTGTGAAACGTAACGGCGATATGTTCAAGAGCAAAATTAAAGAGCTCCATGTTTTCGAAGGTTTAGGCCGTGTGAAAACAAATGAGGTTTCTTCCGGTGACATCTGCGCGCTGGTAGGTATTGACGGATTCGAGATTGGAGATACAGTTTGTGATTTCGAAAGTCCGGAAGCACTGCCACCCATCGCAATTGATGAACCAACCATGAGTATGTTGTTTGCTATCAACGATTCTCCTTTCTTCGGTAAGGATGGTAAGTTTGTGACTTCACGTCACATCCACGACCGTCTGATGAAGGAACTCGACAAGAACCTGGCTCTCCGCGTAAGAAAGAGTGAAGAAGACGGTAAATGGATTGTTTCCGGCCGTGGTGTACTCCACCTTTCTGTATTGATTGAAACAATGCGCCGCGAAGGATATGAACTGCAGGTAGGTCAGCCACAGGTTATCTTCAGAGAAATCGACGGCGTGAAATGCGAACCGATTGAAGAGTTGACCATCAACGTACCGGAAGAATATTCCAGCAAGATTATTGATATGGTTACCCGCCGTAAAGGTGAAATGGTAAAGATGGAAAATACAGGCGAACGCATCAATCTTGAATTCAATATGCCTTCACGCGGTATCATCGGTTTGCGTACCAATGTACTGACAGCTTCTGCCGGTGAAGCCATTATGGCACACCGTTTCAAAGAATATCAGCCGCACAAAGGAGAAATTGAACGTCGTACCAATGGTTCTATGATTGCTATGGAAAGCGGAACAGCTTTTGCTTATGCCATCGACAAATTACAGGATCGCGGTAAGTTCTTTATTTTCCCGCAGGACGAAGTCTATGCAGGACAGGTAGTAGGCGAGCACTCTCATGACAACGACTTGGTTATCAACGTAACCAAATCGAAGAAGCTGACGAATATGCGTGCTTCCGGTTCGGATGACAAAGTACGTCTGATTCCGCCTATCCAGTTCTCACTTGAAGAAGCATTGGAATATATTAAGGAAGACGAATACGTGGAAGTTACTCCAAAGGCAATGCGCATGCGTAAAGTGATTTTGGACGAAATCGAACGTAAACGTGCCAACAAGAACTAACCATTCTTTCATTATATTATAATAGAAATCCCGGTGAAACGCTGTGTTTTACCGGGATTTCATTTTTTCCTGCAAATATTACAAACATTACTAATACAACAACAATCCTACCACACCCGCCAGACAAATCAACAGGATAGGGTGAAGATTCCATTTCCATGTAACCCAAAAGGCTGCCGCAAAAATACCGATACTTTTATAGTCCATAAAATTTTCTCTATTCATCATAAGCAATGCAGCCGAAGCAATCAGAGCAACCGACATAGGTAACAGTCCGGACATAGCCGCCTTAATATACTTGTTATCCTTACACTTCGCAAAGAAATAAGAAATGAGCAACACTAGAATAAAAGAAGGTAAACAAACCGCTACCGTAGCTAGCACCGCTCCCCACACGCTTTGCGTTACCGCATACCCTACATAAGTAGCACTATTGATACCAATCGGCCCCGGAGTCATTTGCGAAATCGCCACCACATCCGTAAACTGTTGGGGAGTCAGCCAATGATGAATATCCACTATCTCATGTTGAATAAGGGAAAGCATTGCATATCCACCTCCAAAACCAAACATTCCTATTTTAAGATACACCCAAAGTAACTGCAAATATATCATATCTCTTTATTCATTATTTTTTCTTTCAACCACAATGTATATACCAGTCCTCCCAAAATTCCTGCCAATACAATATAAATAGGAGACAGTCCAAACTGCCAAATCAAAAGAGTAGCTATGGCAGGAGCAACCAACTGAAGGTATTTCAGTTTCAGAGCTCTTACAGCCGAAATACAAGGAAACAGAATCAACGCTACCACAGCAGGACGTATTCCATTAAAGATGCGAATCATCACTTCATTATCTTGAAACCGTGCAAAAAACATGGCTATCAGCATCATGATAACAAAAGAGGGAAGAATCGTAGCCAATGCACATACCAGACTCCCACCCACTTTATACAACTTATATCCCACAAAAATAGAAATATTCACAGCAAACACACCCGGTAGTGATTGCGTCAAGGCAAACATCTCCATAAATTCCTCCTTACTCATCCACTGTTTGGCAACGATCTCCCGTTCAATCAGTGGAATCATGGCATAACCACCACCAATAGTAAACATTCCAATCTTCGCAAACGTCACGAACAATTTCAAATACTCTAATACCATTCCTACTTTCTAATTTTCCGACATTTTCTATTTATTTTCTAATAAGCCCTTCAGCCACATCATATTCAATCCGGCAGTTACATTCCTTCACTGTTTTAAAGTTTGCCTGTATCCAGATACGTCATAGCTATCATTAAAAGTAAATAACTCCATTTTGACAAATATAGAAAAAAAACAAAACAGACAATATTCCTTTTCATAGAAAGACACAGTATAGCAATAAAAAAGGCGGTTCGAAATCGAACCGCCTTCCATATTATATCTGATTCTCCAATTAGAGTTTCGGACCAGCAGCAACCAAAGCCTTACCAGCTTCGTTACCAGTAAATTTAGCGAAGTTCTTAATGAAACGTCCAGCCAAATCTTTTGCTTTTTCTTCCCATTTGCAAGCACATTCGTAAGTGTCGCGCGGGTCAAGAATCTTCGGATCAACACCCGGAAGTTCTGTAGGAACAACAAAGTCGAAGAAAGGAATAACCTTAGTAGGAGCTTTGTCGATAGAACCGCTAAGGATAGCGTCGATGATACCACGAGTATCTTTGATAGAGATACGTTTGCCTGTACCATTCCAACCTGTGTTAACCAAATATGCCTTAGCACCAGTCATCTCCATCTTCTTAACCAGTTCTTCTGCATATTTAGTCGGGTGCAATGACAAGAAAGCAGCACCGAAGCAGGCAGAGAATGTCGGAGTCGGTTCAGTGATACCACGTTCTGTACCAGCCAATTTAGCTGTAAATCCAGACAAGAAGTAGTATTGAGCCTGTTCCGGATTCAGGATAGATACTGGAGGCAATACACCGAACGCATCAGCAGACAAGAAGATAACTTGTTTTGCGTGAGGACCTTTAGAAACCGGTTTAACGATGTTTTCGATGTGATAGATAGGATAAGAAACACGAGTGTTTTCAGTCACGCTCTTGTCAGTGAAATCAATCTTACCGTTAGCATCAACAGTTACGTTTTCAAGTAAAGCATCACGTTTGATAGCATTGTAGATATCCGGTTCGCTATCTTTATCCAAGTTGATAACCTTAGCGTAGCAACCACCTTCGTAGTTGAATACACCTTCGTTATCCCATCCGTGTTCGTCATCACCGATCAATTTACGTTTCGGGTCAGTAGACAAAGTAGTCTTACCTGTACCAGACAATCCGAAGAAGATAGCAGAGCTAGTTCCTTCCATATCTGTGTTAGCAGAGCAGTGCATAGAAGCGATACCACGAAGCGGGTTCATGTAGTTCATAATAGAGAACATACCTTTCTTCATTTCACCACCGTACCAAGTATTCAGGATTACTTGTTCTTTAGTCTTCAGGTTGAATACTGTAGCAGTTTCAGAGTTCAAGCCCAGTTCTTTGTAGTTGTCAACTTTTGCTTTAGAAGCGTTGAAACATACGAAATCAGGTTCTCCGTAGTTAGCAAGTTCTTCAGCAGTCGGGCGGATGAACATGTTAGTTACGAAGTGAGCCTGCCAAGCCACTTCCATGATGAAACGTACTTTCATACGAGTAGCTTCGTTAGCACCACAGAAAGTATCAACAACGAACAAACGTTTGCCGGAAAGTTGTTTTACAGCTTTAGCTTTCAAGTCAGCCCAAGCTTCTTCAGAACATGGTTTGTTATCGTTTTTGTATTCGTCAGAAGTCCACCATACAGAATCAGCAGAAGCTTCATTTTTAACGAAGAATTTATCTTTAGGAGAACGACCGGTATAGATACCTGTCATTACATTAACAGCACCTAATTCAGTTACTTGACCTTTTTCAAAGCCTTCCAGACCTGGTTTTGTTTCCTCAGCGAACAAAACGTCATAAGACGGATTGTGCAAAATCTCGGTCACACCTGTGATACCGTACTTGCTTAAATCTAAATTTGCCATTTTCTTTGAATTAATTAAAAATTGGTATTTTGTTTTATTATCTCTTTTCACCTTTAATTAAGAAGGGGATTGGGAACACCCCCTTGTAAATCCGGGTACAAAAGTAACACTTTCTTTGGAAAGGAAGAAGGTATTAGAGAAATTTTTCCCTAATTGAATCTCTTTTATAAATTCCTAACAATATCTGCAAACTGAACGTTGCAATTTGAAAGATTATCACTTACTTTGCAAGTCAGTATGCTAGCAATGCTGTGAAAATAAGATTAAAATCTGAATAAAAAATAATATGAAAGTAATTGATTTTGGCCAAACTAATTCGATTCTAAACCAGTACATATCCGAAATCAGGAATGTAGAAGTGCAAAATGACCGCCTGCGTTTCCGCCGTAATATCGAGCGTATCGGAGAAATCATGGCTTATGAAATGAGTAAAGAGTTTCAATACTCGGTAAAGAACATCCAGACACCATTGGGCATCGCTCCGGTCAGCACGCCGGACAACCAATTAGTAATCAGCACTATTCTACGTGCCGGTCTTCCTTTCCACCAAGGTTTTCTGAGTTATTTCGACGGGGCGGAGAATGCGTTTGTTTCCGCTTACCGCAAATATAAAGATACGCTAAAATTCGATATACACATAGAATATATCGCTTCTCCCCGCATTGATGACAAAACGCTGATTATCACCGACCCTATGCTGGCAACAGGAGGAAGTATGGAACTTAGTTACCAAGCAATGCTAACTAAAGGACACCCTGCCGAAATTCATGTTGCTTCGATTATCGCCAGCCAAAAGGCTATCGATCATATAAAGAATGTATTTCCTGAAGACAAGACAACAATCTGGTGCGCAGCCATTGATCCTGAAATCAACGAACATTCTTACATTGTTCCGGGACTGGGCGATGCAGGCGATCTTGCCTATGGTGAAAAAGAATAAACGTTTAAAGATCCTTCCGATATTGCTGCGGTGAAACCCCAACCTGCTTCTTAAAGAACGTACCGAAATAGGAAGCATTGGGGAAACCGAAGGCATTTGAAATCTCCTGAATATCCTTCTGCGTATTTTTAAGTAATGAGATGCTCTTACGAATGATAGCTTTGAATACAAGTTCCTGCACAGTATATCCGCAGATACTTTTAGAAACGGCAGAAAGATATTTAGGAGACAAACACAATTTATCCGCATAAAACTCAACACCCCGCTCCTGCATATAATATTTTTCGATTAACTGGATCAAATGAATAAAGACTTCGTTTTTGCGTCCTCCCACTTCCTGCCCGTCATTGACGAGTTTGCGATTATAAATAGAGCAAATCCTGTACGTCAATGCAAGTAGAAGTAATTTCTGTTCATAAAGTTTAAATGAATTTTCCTCTGACTGTAACACATTGTCCAATAAGGACATATACTTTACTACCTCTTCTTCCTCACCAGTAGACCAGACACAAGAAGGTTCTTCGGGAGTAAGGCGGGAATACATATACATGGAAACAACCAGATTCCCCATAATATCCCGGATAGGTTCTATCTGATAGATCAAAATCCGCACCTCCATGTCTTCCGACTCTTGCAAAACCTGAAACTCACCGTCTTCGGGAATAAACAAACTTTCGCCTGCTTCTGCTAAATGCTTTTTCTGATTAAGCGAAAACTGGAAATTGCCCTGGTGGCAAATAATCAGCCCTAGTCCTTTCATTTGGAAAGGTTTCTTCAGTGAGGGGGGAAAATTTATAAATATCCCTTCGGAGCTACATATATTTTTCCCACTTAACAAATCGCGATCAAACTGCAATAAACGTTCTTGTCCGCTATTCATCATACTAATATATTAACAGATCATTATCAAAAACGACGCTAAGTTAGCAATTTTCGTTTAGGATAAGGAACAACAAGCACAAATATCATACAAATTAATCCACCATAAATTGTCCATCCCGCCATCTCTTTGAGTGCAGAGAGCGTGGCCTGCACCTGAATACGCCCCTTGGTAGATATAGCAGCCATGTTACGGGCTTCCGTCTCACTCTTTCCCTGATATTTCATACCCTGTATCGTACCAAGGTAAGAAGTGGAAGCATCCGGATTAAGCAGGTCCACATTTTGCGCATAACGGGTTATATAGTGTTGCTGCCGCTCTTGCAAAACATTGGTATAAATTGCTCCGCCAATACTCGGTCCTACCACCATACGCACGGTAAGCATAATGCAGATCCAGGTGGAAAGATATTTAAAAGGCATACGTTGATTGGCATAAGCAGCCGTCAGCGCATACAGAATCATCATGCCTGTGGCACGGATGATAACTGCATATTTCAGACGCTCGTAAACTCCTGCTGTCTGTACCTCGAAATACATGAAAACAGCTGATAAAGACAGGAAGAAGAATCCCATCGCAAACAGATACTTAAAATGTAATCCTTTACCTCCCAACACCATAGCAATCACGGCACCAATAGCATAACCTACCATACACCAATTACCTAATGAAGCATTTTGCAAATTATCGAGATGCATCCCCACTCCTGCAAACACATTGACAAACATAGCACTGGAGTTTATCACCATCAATAATAAGTAAAGTAATGCTCCCATACGTATAGTACGCAGTTTGAACGCATCCAGCAAAACATAAGGCGACCGGCGCGTTACGTCCATATATAGAAAAATTCCCGCAAACAGAATACTTACAGCTGTCGCCCAACGGATAGATTCGTCATCATACCAGTCGAGCACTTTTCCATAAACCAGCACATACGTAAGACAAGTCAGCGAGATGCAAAATGCAGTGACATTGCCGAACTTACGGAAATTAATAGGAAACCTTCCGGGAAACTTATAATTCGGCATGGTAATCAACAAAAGCAAAATAGAAATCAGAAGAATCCCCATCATAAAGTAATACACATATTTCCATTCATATTCAAAGGACAGCCAAGCCGTCAATGCCGTGCCCGACTGTCCTAGAATCATAAAAAACAGATAAACAGCCGGCTGACTCACACATCTTTCAATGTCCAATTTATTCCAACCGGCAGTATCCTTCGGCTCCAACCCCGGAGTAATATTGCGGGTAGCTTCCATTCCACCCGCATACCAAATGAGTGTGAACAGATTGACCATCATCAGTACCATACGCAAGAAACCCGTCAAAAGACTACAAAGCGCCAGCAGAAAAACGCTGTCTGTCTTTGCACAGATATAACTGAATATATACATGAACGCAAACCCGACAATACACATCATCTTCTCCCGCCGCACACACACCAACTGATATAGGAAAGGAGCAAAGGCTGCCATACCAATAGAAGTAACAAAGTTGGCAAACTGGATATGCTCGGATATAATGCCAAGCCCGCTCATCATTTCGGTGCTATTCACCGAATAAACCCCACCTACCGTAAGAATCGGCAGAAAGAAAAATAACAGAATGATAATGCCCAACGGTTTGGGCATCCAGCTATAGAAAGGATAATTTTTAGGATAAGAGGGCATTAATCTTTGATTTATGAATTATGATTTATGAATTATAGGTGCACGGTGGTTAGAGTTTGGCTTTCACTACTACCATCATGCCTGCTGCTAATCGTTCGTTGTCTTCTTTCGATAAATCGGTGAAGTCGATGCGTACGGGGATGCGCTGTTGGATCTTCACAAAGTTACCTGCGGAGTTATCGGTCGGCACTAATGAATATTTGGAGCCGGTAGCTCCTGATATAGAGGTGACTTTGCCTTTAAACTCTTTATCGCTAATGGCATCTACTGTGACAAATACTTCCTGTCCGATATGCAGGTTCTCGATTTGTGTCTCCTTATAATTGGCAACGATCCATTTCTGGGTATCAGGAAGAATATAGGTGATGGTCTGCCCTGCCGAAATAAACTGTCCTTCCTCTAATGAGCGACGGCCGAGTTTTCCGTCACAAGGAGCTATTACAACCGTATAGGAAAGATTCAACCGGGCCATTTCGAGCGCAGCTGTTGCTCTTTGAATAGCCGCTTCGGTATTCATGCGACGGTAGGACACTTCATCTACACCGGAAAGAGCTGCTTTTTTCTGCCTTTTCGTAGCTTCCAGCTTCTTACGCGTAGCTTCATAATCAGTGACAATCTGTTCAAGTTGGATAGGAGTAGCCGCATTTCGTTTCACGAGGTTCTCATATCGTTTCCGGTCTTTTTCCAGTTTCGCCAACCGTACTTCAATTTCGGCAATAGACGCATCGTAAACAGATGCTGTTGTCTGCGTGGTATTGAGTGTAGCATTGATGACGGTCGCACCGGCTTGCGCATCTTTCAAGGCAGCTTCAGCCTCCATTACGCGAATTTTATATTCACGATCATCCAGTACCAGCAAAGTATCTCCTTTATGTACCTCCTGATGTTCTGTAAAGTAGATTTTGTCAATGTAACCTGAAGCACGTAGATTGATAGGAGACACATATTGTTCTATTTGTGCATCGTTACTAGTCTCCGTCTGGCTATAATTCAAAAAAAGGCAGATCACTTCAATCACTCCCCAAATAATAATAGCCACTCCAAGAAGGCTGATAGCAATCTGCCAGCGACGAAGTTTCTTCATTTTTTTTGCTTTCTCCTGATGAGCAGCGGAAGGAAGGTTATTTTCCATTGTTTCCATATTTATGATTGTTATTTGCATATTATTTGACTAATGATTCTATTTGTCCGGTCAGTTTAAGCAGCATCAGGTTAGTCACCCGATAATTATAATGTGCGCTGATATAGTTGTTTTGAGCTTCACTCATCTGCATTTCATCTTGCAGCACTTCCGTCATAGAAGCAATGCCTTCCCGGTAACGGTCGGAAGTGACTGCGTACACATCTTCGGCAAGCAAGTAGTTATCCTTCTGTTTCTTAAAGTTACGCTGATTGTTCATCAGGTCGTTCACAGCATTCAGATATTGAGTTTGCAAATTCTTCCGGGCGTCTTCCCATGCCAATCTTTTATTCTCTATATCGATCATCGCCTTCTTTATTTTATAGGTTTTATCCAGTCCGTCGAAAATCGGAATACGCAAGGTTAGCCCCACTCCATAGGAACGAAACCATTGATTGGACGGACCGGAGTGGAACCAATGATAACCTTTATCCGTATATGCGGCATATCGCCAGCTACCTGTCAGACTAAGAGAAGGGATATATCCATTAGTAATGATCTTCTTTTGACGTTCCGCCAGTTGCACTTGCGATTGTGAGAGTTGAAGTTCATAGATATTTTCCGACAAGCCAGTCAGGGCTACCGTAGTAATGCTATCGGCATTTACAGGTGTCAGCGCGATTTCCTTTTCAGCCGGATAATCCATAATGTATTTCAGCATATTCAACTGCTGTTTCATCATTGCTTGTGCATTGTCATATTGCACCTTCAGATTTTCCAAATTGATATTGACTCTTTTCAGATCGACTTCCATAGACATTCCATTATCGAAGAAAGCCTGTGTAATATCTCTCAATTCTTCCAGACGGGTGATATTTGCTTTTATCAGCATGATTTGTTCGGCCGTGACCTGTCCGAGATAATACATCTTACTGATTTGAAGAATAACATCTTCCCTGGCTTTTCCATAAGACAGACGACTGATTTCTTCCATCACTTTAGCTATGGACATAGAAGTATAAAGAGTCTGATTGAAAAGCGGCATCTGCATTTCCAGTCCTGCATTAGCAGAATGTTGCAATGTTTTCGTTATATTATAGGGAACTCCGTAAGATGAACCGTCTGTGACTGACACCGGAGGATCAAAATTGTTATTATAACCGGCTATCGCATTAATTTGCGGCAGCAGCTTCGAACGGTTTTCAGATACGCCATATTTACTTTTTTGTATTTCTTTACGTTTCCCTTCTAACGACAAGTTATTGTCAATACCAATGCGGAGACAATCCTCTAATGTCAGAATCTCTACCTCCTGTGTGTTTCCACGTAACACGAACAAGAAAAAAAAGGAAAAAATGAATAGTAGTCTTTTCATAACATAATGCTCTATTATTGGCTACAAATTTAGTAGCTTACAGCATAATAAGACTATCCACAAACTATTTGTTTATATTCATATTTTCCTTTTTCAATGAACAAACAATAAACAACTACTCTCATAAAACATCACACTTAATATATTTCTATGAACAGTGTTTGTTTTTTCATATTTTTTTAGTGAATGAAAAATAAAGGCGGCGCCCTTTGTGAGGAGGAGCACCGCCTTTATTTTATAACCTTACCATACATTATGAAGGTTAATGACTATTACATTTCGTTTAAGACTTCTTCGCAATCTTGTTCCGCTGCGTCCACGCAAGGACCATAACTCCGATCAGCAACAAAGCCAGTGCTGCATAAGCAATACTTTCTGTAACCTGTATGCTTTGCGGGTCAAACCACATTTCGATGGTATGTTCTCCTGCCGGTACATTTATCGCACGCAAGATATAATCTGCACGGGCAATATCGACGGGCTGACCGTCAATAGTCGCCTGCCATCCCGGATAATATATTTCGGAGAAGACAACAACTCCGTCTTTAGAAGTGGAAGCCTTGTAGACCAGACGATTCGGCTCATAACTAGTCAGTTGGATGGTAGATAGAGAATCTTTATATCCTTCTGTCACACCTTTCAATTGTTCTTTAAACTTCACATCCACTACGGCTGTTTCCGTTGGAAGAATATCATTCAAAGCGTCGATTTCTTCATTTGCATTATTTACATACTGTACCTTGTCTACGAACCACGCATTGCCGTATGCATAAGGATTTACCACAGGAACAGCCTGCCCTTGCTCGCCGGCAGGGAAAATGAAGTATTTTGTATTCAGCATATTCAGTACACGGAATTTGGAAGCGTCTACACTGTCCATCTGTCCGCCGGCAGTAGCCACCGCCTGATAGGTTTCCTGCATTTCGGGCATGATATGATGATCTATCATTTCCTGATAGCGACGGAGCTTCGCTGCATGATAGCCACCGACACTTTTATGCCAGTATGCTGTATTGTTTTCATTAAACGTATTACCGGGGAAGCCTATAAAGTTCAACACACGATAATTTAAAGTAGTATCCTGAAGGATCATCTCATCCGCCTGTGTTTTAACAAACACTTCTGTCTGTTTGGATTTCGGCACAAACTGTTCGTCATTCAAATAGCGTTTATTGATGCTCCACATATCTATCAGACATAAAAGCGCAATACCAGCCAGTGTGAAAGAAGCTTTCAACTTCCGCTGTTGATAGAGGAATAAAAGCACGCAACCTATCACGATAATAAAGAAACTGCGCCATGCATCCGAAGCAATAATAGCTTTACGCATTTCAGTCAGGTTTGCCACAAGCGGAGCCAAATGTTCGGCTGGAAGTCCTTGTTTCAAGGCAGCCATCTCTTGTGTCGTAATAAAACCGGAGAAGAAAATACCTGGAGCAACAGCTAAAATCAACGCAACACCGGCAGTCAGTACCAAAGTGGCAATCGCCCCTCCACGGTTTTCTTTCAACTTCAGCGTATCCGGCTTACTCAAAATCTCTTTCAAGGCAAAAATCGCCAACAAAGGAATGGTAAATTCAGCAACCACCAGAATGGAAGACACGGCACGGAACTTATTGTACATCGGAACGTAATCAATAAAGAAGTCTGTCAGTCCCATGAAATTCTTTCCCCATGAAAGCAGAATCGAGAAGATAGTAGCTCCCAACAATGCCCATTTCAGAGGACCTTTCACTATGAAACAACCCAATATGAACAAGAACATCACAAATGCCCCGACATATACAGGACCAGCTGTCCACGGTTGCTCACCGAAATATTGCGGCAACTGCGAATAAATACTGTTATACATTGGATTGGCCTTTGCCATAGCAGCTTCGCTTTGCGACATCGTAGATCCTGATCCTCCTCCTTTTACGTTCGGAACCAGCAATGTCAATGTCTCGCCAATACCATAACTCCAATTGGTTATGTAGTCGCGATCCAACCCGCTACTTGTCTGGCTGGCCGCAGCGCCCTCCTGCTTCAATTCGCTCTTGCCGCGCATCGTCTCCTTACTATATTCATAAGTATGATACAGATTGGAGATATTGATGCAAACTCCTACCACGGCAGCCAATACCAAAATTGCGCTGGCCTTGAAGAAATGAGGGAGTTCTTTCTTTTTATAAGCATCTTCAAAATACGCTCCCACGAAAAACAGGATCACAAACATGAAATAATAGCTCATCTGAATGTGATTCGATTGAATCTGAAGGGCAATGAACAACGCTGTAATAATTCCGCCCAACAAGTATTTTTTCCGGTAAGCCAGAACAACACCCGCAATCGTGGGCGGGATATAAGCCAACGTCACAAACTTCCAAATGTGCCCTGCCGGTATCAGAATGAAGAAATAGGAAGAAAAAGCCCATATCACTCCGCCCAATCCTGCCAGCCAAGCCGATATTCCGAAGGCGCGCAAAAGGATATAGAATCCGAGCATCATAATAAAAGTCAACACCACATAATCCGGGAGAAAGAGGCGATAAACCTTCTCCACCCCTTTCAGTGACGTTGTTGAGTCGTAACTCGGAGACATCTGATAGGTAGGCATACCTCCAAAAATCGAATTCGTCCAACGCGTACGTTCTCCGGTACGTTCGAGATACTCTTTCGATTCTTGTCCCGCACCGACTCCGGCAGCCGTGTCATGCTGAAACAAGATACGACCTTCGATATCAGCCGGGAAAAAGTAAGCGAAAGAAAGAATGATAAAAGCCAGAATGGCTATTAAGTCGGGAAGAAACTTTTTCATTTACGATGACACGATTTACTATTTACAATTGAAGTCTGAATATAAAAATAAATACGATCTGACAATCTAACATTTACAATTAACAACGGTGGAATATTGATAACAACGAAATATCAGTATCCCACATTTATCAACCATAAATAGTAAATCGTCAAATCGTAAATCAAATTAGTATCTATAATGATCTGCTTTATAAGGTCCGTCCACTGACACACCAATATAGGCAGCCTGTTCAGGAGTCAGCTTGGTCAGTTTCACACCAATCTTTTCAAGATGCAGGCGGGCCACTTCTTCGTCCAGATGCTTCGGCAAGCGATATACATTGATATCATATTTCTTATTGAACAGTTCTATCTGTGCCAATGTCTGATTCGTGAACGAGTTACTCATCACGAATGACGGGTGTCCGGTTGCACATCCCAAATTTACCAAACGGCCGTCAGCAAGCAGAATGATGCTGTGACCATCCGGGAAATAATAACGGTCTACTTGTGGTTTGATGTTCACACATTTGATGCCTGGATAACGTTTCAAAGCATCTACCTGAATTTCATTATCGAAATGACCGATGTTGCAAACGATAGACTGATCTTTCATTTTCTCCATGTGGTCGATACGGATAATATCAATATTACCTGTGGTAGTCACGAAAATGTTGCCTTCCGTGCAAGCTTCTTCCATAGTCACTACTTCAAAGCCTTCCATAGCAGCCTGCAATGCACAAATCGGGTCTACTTCCGTCACAAGCACTCGCGCTCCGTAAGAACGCATAGAATGAGAACAGCCTTTACCCACATCACCATAACCACATACTACCACCACTTTTCCGGCAATCATTACGTCTGTTGCGCGCTTTATACCGTCAGCCAACGATTCACGGCAGCCATATAGGTTGTCAAACTTAGATTTTGTGACCGAATCATTCACATTGAATGCCGGGAACAACAGTTTCCCTTCTTCCTGCATCTGATATAAACGGTGTACGCCTGTCGTAGTCTCTTCAGATACGCCGCGCACTTCTTCCGCTACACGATGCCAACGAGTACTGTCTTCTGCCAATACTTTCTTCAAGATTGCATTCAGTTCTATTTCGTCCTCTGCATGCACTTCTTTATCCAATACGGCAGCATTATTCTCCGCATCATAACCTACGTGAATCATCATCGTTGCGTCACCGCCATCATCAACAATCACATTCGGCCCTTTGCCACCGGCAAAGCTCAATGCCTGCAACGTACACCACCAATAATCAGCAAGGGTCTCTCCCTTCCATGCAAACACAGGCACACCCGCAGCAGCGATTGCAGCCGCCGCATGATCCTGCGTTGAATATATATTACAAGAGCACCAACGTACTTCAGCTCCTAAAGCCACTAACGTTTCAATCAACACAGCCGTCTGAATGGTCATGTGCAACGATCCCATAATGCGGGCACCTTTTAACGGTTTGGATTCTCCATACTTTTCGCGAAGAGCCATCAGGCCGGGCATTTCTTTTTCTGCCAAATCGATTTCCTTGCGTCCGAAATCAGCAAGTGTAATGTCTGCCACCTTGTAGGGCAGAGTAGAGAATAATTCTGTAGACATATTGTAAATCATTTATATATAATGGATGCAAAGATAGAACATTCTGATTAGTAGGGCAAAAGCTATCCGTTTTTTTATATTATAATAACTAGGGAGATCATCCTGTTTGCCGAAACCATGCATTATATTTACAACAAACAAAACGGTTTATATAACATTTAGTAAATAGCAGTAAACCCTCTATGCGAAACTATGACAACAAAACAAGAGAAGAGCCATTGAAAAAAATGAAACAATTAGATAAGAAAAAATGAACATCTTTCTTCCGATTCGCCATGTCTTAAACAGAAAAAGGAACTGGATGCCACCAGCATAATATGCCGAGATTATAGAAAAGACAAACGGTGGATAGCTTTTACCATATAGCCATCCACCGTTAATTTTATCTATGCACTATCATTTCTTTGCAACCGGCGTACTCAGCATTTCTTTATATTTTACCGGATCATTCAGAATCTTCACCGCTTCTTTCAGTCCATCGTCATCCTTCAACTGCTGTATGATATTGCCACGTTGATAGTAGTAACGTCTGATAATCTCAGAAGCAATCATTTTCTTTATATCACCGGAGAAATAATCCAAGTCACGCTCCAAATCATGATTCAGCTTCTTCTCGAGTGCCTTGAACTCTTCGGAAGCGTCTTTCATATATCCTTCAAATTCTGCTGCTTCCTTCAAGGTTTTCAGAATCTTCTCGCTCTGCTGGTCGTATTTAAAGTCGGCTTTCTTCACCAATGCTTTAAAAGCATTATAATCTGCGTCCGTCACTTCAAACTTCTCAGGAGTCACGATGGTAGGATGATTCAGACAATATTGAGTGGCATAATCGAAAATCAGGTTGTCACGCACCAGATAAAACAAGATGTTCGGCAACTTTTCCTGCTTGACAATAACATCCGGCATCACACCGCCGCCATCGCGCACTTCACGCCCTGCCGCTGTATGGAACACCTTGGTCAGGCTGTCCGGAATAGCGCCTACACTTCCGTCTTCATTGCGGTGCTTATAGTCGATAGCCTGCACGCAACGTCCGCTTGGAATGTAATATTTGGAAGTAGTCACCTTCATCATTCCGCCATAAGGCAGGGAACGGGGAACCTGTACCAATCCTTTTCCAAAAGTACGGTTGCCGACAATCACTGCACGGTCAAGATCCTGCAAAGAACCCGACAGGATTTCGGAAGCGGAAGCCGTACCACTATTTACCAACACGGCAATCGGAATATCCAAATCCAACGGTTCACGTAAAGTCTTATATGTATTACTGGCCTGTTTGATTTTACCTTTTGTCGTAACAATCACTTTTCCGCGCGGCAGGAAATAGTTGGCTATTTCCACAGCCTCATCCAGTAAACCACCACCATTATTCCGAAGGTCGATTACCAATGAAGTAGCTCCCTTTTTCTTCAAATCAAGAAATGCCTTCTTGAAATCTTTCGAGGGATTACCGGAGAAAGTACTCAGATTAATATACCCTACATGATTATCCAATACATCAGCATAAGGAATCGCAGGCGTCTGGATAGATTCACGTACAATCGTGAATTCTATCGGCGTACGCTCGCCTTTAGCATTCGGACGTTCAACTTTCAGTTTAAAACTCGTACCTGCCTGTCCGCGCAACATCTGGCTGACCTCCCCATTATTCTTACCTGCAAGGTCCACACCGTCAATCTCCATCAAAACATCCCCGGCTTTCAATCCAGCCTTCGCTGCCGGCGTCCCTTCAAACGGTTCGGCAATCATGGAGCGTTTCAGCTTTGTATTATAAGTAATAAGGGAACCAATTCCGCCAAAGCTACCTTTCACCATCTGTTCCAACTCACTCTGGTCTTCTTCCGGATAATATTCAGTATAAGGGTCCAGCGAATAAAGCATATTGTCAATGCCTTCCCGGATTGTCTTGTTCGGGTCGATCGTGTCTACGTAGAACATATCCAGTTCCTTCACCATCGCATTGAATATATCCAGATTCTTGGCAATCTGGAAATTGCGGTCGTCGCCACTCTTGAAACTAAAGAAAGCTACGATAGCCGCAACAGCCACTACAATAAGAGCGACCCGTCCATTCTGCAATTTTTTCATACTTCTTTTCCTGTAAATGAGTTGTAAAAGTAACTCAATCCCTGGTTATTCCGCCAGAATCCTGTTAATATTTAACTTAATTTCATTCCAACGTTCCTCCGGTATTGTTGTTCCGATTACCTGGATAACATTTCCCGAAAGAATAGAACCTATTTTAGCACACTTCTCCAGCGAATATCCACACGTCAAACCATATAAAAAACCGGAAGCAAAATAATCGCCCGCACCAGTGGTATCCACCACTTTCCTAACCGGGATAGCGGCAACTTTAATTTCTTCCGTACCCTTGCGAATATAAGAGCCGTTTGCGCCCACCTTTACGATAGCGATGCTGCATTTCTTGGCAATGATTCCCAAAGCCTCTTCCGGTTCCTTGCCTGTAAACGCTTTCGCCTCTTCCTCATTCGCAAAAACAATATCTACATACTTATTTATTAACAAGGAGAAAAATTCCAGATCATTCGCCACAATATTATAGCTTGCCATGTCAAGGCAGATCTGCAAACCCGCTTCTTTCGCCAATTCAATGGCATGAAGAATCATTTCGTGGTCTTGAACCAAGTATCCTTCTATAAACAGGTATGCATACCCTTTAAACATCTCGAGAGTCAGGTCTTCTGCTTTCAAAGAAGCGGCCGCCCCCAGATAAGTTCCGAAAGTACGTTCCCCGTCCGGCGAAATAAAAGTGGACGCAACTCCGGAAGGCAACTGTTCCGAGAGCAATAATTTGTCTTCAATATTGTTTTTCTGAAGATTTTTTCGAAAAAAATCTCCATAATGATCATTTCCCACTTTTCCGATAAAACCAGTTCCGGCACCCAGACAAGCCAGGCCAAGGATGGCATTTCCAGCCGATCCGCCCGTTGCCAAATGGGTTTTCATTTGCGAAAATTCCGAGTTAATCTGTTGTAACTTAGCATCATCAATGAGTTGCATGCTTCCTTTGGGTAATCCCATTTCATCCAAGAGCGTATCATCCTTTAGGGTTGCAAGTACGTCTACCAGGGCGTTGCCCAATCCTATTATTTTGTCCATTTCAAATATTTTTTTTGCAAAGATATTGCATATTTCAAAAAAACCTACTACTTTTGCATCGCAATTGAGAAAAACATTCTTCCTTAGCTCAGTCGGTTAGAGCATCTGACTGTTAATCAGAGGGTCCTTGGTTCAAGTCCAAGAGGAAGAGCAAAGTTCAAAATCTTAGTTGCAAACATTCTTCCTTAGCTCAGTCGGTTAGAGCATCTGACTGTTAATCAGAGGGTCCTTGGTTCAAGTCCAAGAGGAA
>NZ_JANJZR010000033.1 GCF_024623065.1 Bacteroides acidifaciens | reverse complement strand
AACCTTTTTGGGTTTGGTTCGGATTTGTGTTCAAGACAAAAGAAAAAGCAGCTACGATTGGATTCGTAACTGCTTGATTTTTAAGAGGTTGTTCTACTTGGGCTTGAACCAAGAACTCCCTGAATTATGAGATTAAGGGATACAATGGATAAATAAAAAAAGGAGAATCAGTTCTATGCATTGACATTAGTGATTCTCCTTTTCTGTTATTTGTTTTTTTATCAGGAAGCCTTCTTTTCTTTTACATCACTGCTCGCTTCTACCACATTTACCACATAATCACCCAGTTTCTCACATTCGGCGATAATGTCCATGTAGTAAACTCCCATCTGATAATCATATTCCTTGTTGTTCACATCCAGGATATTCTGATTCTTCAGTTGGTTGCGGTAATTATTGATTTCGTTTTCAATATTGAAAGACTTGTTGATGTCAATACTCTGATGTTCCGTTTTCTCTACCACCACAATCATTTGTGCAAGAGCGTCATTCGTCAGCTTCATCATGAAATGGATATGCTCGTATTGTTTTTCGGTAAAGTCCTGGTTTGTCTGACGTTTCCGGTTGACGGTACGTGCCAGGTTGTAACAACTGTCTCCGATACTTTCAATCTCCGTCACTTCACGTAGCATGGCACGTATCTGTAACTTACTTTCGGAACTCAGACGACCCTCGGATACCTGGTTCAGATAGTTGGCTATTTCCAACTCCATATTGTCACTGATATTCTCGTATTTCTCTATCCGGCTGAATAGTTTGTTGAAATCATCATCCTTTTCCGTATGCAGCAAGTCCTGCACCATGCCGAACATACGATGGGTACGTTCTGCAAAAAGATGAATCTCCTTGCGTGCCTGAAGAATGGAAAGCTCCGCCGTAGACAGCATACCGCCGGTGATAAACCGTAGTCTTGGTTCTTCGTCCTCTTCCTTCGGGTGGATTAAAGCACATACGGTACGTTCAATCAGCTTCACGGCCCATATCAAGATACATACGTTACAGATATTGAAGATAGAGTGGAAAGCGGACAGTTTGTATGAGATGGCAACTTCGGGGTTGCTGCTTTGGAAGAAAGTGTCTACCACCCAGTTCACCAGTTGCATGAAAGGGTGGAAGATAATCAATACCCAGATGACACCGAACACATTAAAAACAAAATGCGCCAATGCTGCCCGTTTAGCCTGTGTATTGGCTGTTAATGCGGCAAGATTGGCGGTGATTGTTGTTCCGATATTTTCTCCCAGTACGAGGGCTGCTCCCAGTTCCAGGCTAATCCATCCGTTGGCACACATAATCAGCGTAATTGCCATCGTGGCGGCAGAAGCCTGTACAATCATGGTCAGTATCGTACCGATGAATAGGAACAGGAGAATGGAGAAAAATCCCATATCCGTGTAGTTCTGTACAAAGGCGAGCATTTCCGGGTTGGCATTCAAGTCGGGTGCATTTGCTTTCAGATAAGAAAGCCCCATGAAGAGGAAAGAAAAACCGAAAATGAATTCACCGACAGATTTGCGGTTACTTTTGCCCGAGAAGATAAGCGGAAGGGCGATGGCTAGAAGCGGAAGGGCAAAGGCGGCCATGTCAACCTTAAATCCGAAAATTGAGATAATCCAGGCAGTGACCGTAGTACCGATGTTGGCACCCATGATGACACTGATAGATTCGGCAAGAGTAAGCAACCCGGCATTAACGAAACTCACGACCATTACCGTCGTCGCTGAAGAAGATTGGATAAGGGCTGTGATTAACACACCTGTTAAAACTCCCGTTACCCTGTTGGTAGTCATTGCCGTCAAGATACTTCGTAGTCTGTCACCCGCGACCTTTTGCAAGCCTTCACTCATTATCTTCATTCCGTACAGGAAGAGCCCTAATGAACCTATGAGCTTTAAAAAATCATAAAAAGAATATTCCATCTATAATATTTTTAATGGTTATTTGTTCTCAGTCTGATTATAAGTATATTAGTCCCAAATTATTCACCTTTTAACGAAGTCGATGAAACAGATGTTACAAATATGTTGCAAAAATAACAATATTTCCAAAGAATTCCCTATCGGGAGCTCACTTTTGGATATTTATTACGGTTTTAATCTTAATTTTCCTTATCAAGTGGTTAGCGCTAAAGTCAATAACCGCTCTGAGGGACTTAATTTTAGGGTATATAACAATAAGGATATAGAGTTTCTGGATGTAAGGGACCAGTCCGGTATGCGTACCTATGTACGTTCGCTCTGTTTTGTTTTGTTCAAGGCTGTCACGGAGTTGTATCCCGACGGAAAGTTATTCGTAGAACATCCTGTGTCAAAGGGCTATTTCTGCAATTTGCGTATCGGGCGTCCTATTGAACTGGAAGATGTGAAACGCATCAAGCAGCGTATGCAGGAAATTATTGCCGAAAACATTCCTTATCACCGCATTGAGTGTCATACGGCGGAAGCTGTACGCGTATTCGGTGAACGGGGGATGAATGACAAAGTGCGGCTGCTCGAAACTTCCGGCTCTCTCTATACCTATTATTATACGCTGGGCGATACGGTCGATTATTATTATGGTAATCTGCTGCCTAGTACCGGATATATTAAGTTGTTCGACATCGTGAAATATTACGATGGACTGCTTCTTCGGGTTCCGAGCCGCGAGAATCCCGAAGTATTGGAAGATGTTGTGAAGCAGGAGAAGATGCTGGACGTCTTTAAGGAATATCTGAACTGGAGTTACATTATGGGACTCAACAACGCCGGAGACTTTAACCTGGCTTGTGAAGAAGGGCACGCCACAGATTTGATTAATGTGGCCGAAGCCTTGCAGGAGAAGAAGATAGCTCAGATAGCCGATACCATCTTCCACCGTGGAGAAAACGGCAACCGTGTGAAACTTGTCTTGATTGCCGGGCCCTCGTCTTCGGGAAAAACTACTTTTAGCAAACGGCTCTCTATCCAGTTGATGACAAACGGTTTGAAACCCTATCCCATTTCTTTGGACAACTATTTCGTAGACCGTGAAGACACCCCTCTGGATGAAAACGGAAACTACGATTATGAATCACTTTACGCTCTTGACCTGGATTTGTTCAACCGGCAATTGCAAGCTCTGCTGCGTGGCGAAGAAGTGGAACTTCCCCGTTTCAACTTTTCCCTTGGCAAGAAAGAGTATAAAGGTGACAAACTGAAAATAGAAGATAACACGATTTTAATTCTGGAGGGTATTCATGCCTTGAATCCGGAACTGACTCCCCATATTCCGGCTGAACGCAAGTTTAAGATTTACGTATCTGCACTGACTACCATTTCCCTGGACGACCATAACTGGATTCCGACCACAGATAACCGTCTGTTGCGCCGTATTATCCGTGACTTTAATTATCGTGGATATTCCGCCCGCGAAACCATTTCACGCTGGCCTAGTGTACGTGCCGGTGAAGACAAGTGGATATTCCCTTATCAAGAGAATGCCGATGTCATGTTCAATTCGGCATTGCTTTTTGAATTTGCCGTTCTTCGTCTGCATGCCGAGCCTATTTTGATGGGAGTTCCGCGCAATTGTCCCGAATATTGTGAAGCCTACCGGTTGCTGAAATTCATTAAATATTTTGTTCCGGTACAGGATAAGGAAATTCCGCCGACTTCCCTGCTTCGCGAGTTTTTGGGGGGGAGCAGCTTTAAATATTAAGTAGAAATATAATAAACAATTGTTGGTCCTTGTGTTTTTTACAATGAGAACACAAGGACTTTTTTTTGTGCTGTAAAAACGCAAAGGAAATACAAAATAGATGATGATTGGACTCTATTTCCGAAAAATAGTGTCTGGACCTTCTATTAAACTTTAAAACATTGAACCTTTAATAGTTTATTATGTTATGAATCTACATACAATAAAGAAAGAGAGAGAATATGATTTTTTATAACAATCTTTTAGCAAAATGGTTCTTAGGAAAAGAGAGGAATAAGAGTCATTATTTTATGTTCGGTGGTTTTTTCTTTACCCGATATAAGTATTTGGAAGTTTGGGAAGACATGGAGCTACGGATTCATGCAAGGCAGTTTTGGGAGTGCTTTCTTTTGACACTGTTGCCTGCCTTAGTCTTGTCATTAGTGTATTCATGGTGGTGGATGATACTCCCTTTTATGACTTATCATGTGTTTTACTGGCTGGAAAAGTCATTCCGTCCTCATTCCGTTTTCGATTGGGAAGCGATAGAGAATTGCGGCGATACGCTTTATATCAGAAAAAGAAAATCGTATGCATGGATGAAGTGGTACGGGAAGAAAACGTTGCCTTTATCTGATTGGGATGATTAAAGACAGGTAAAAGAATTTAAGAAGCAGAGTTTTGCCACTGATTATACAGGTATGTGCCTGTGTAATCAGTGGCAAAATTTTATTTCAGATGCTTCTTTATCCAAAGCAAATGCCCGTATTCGGTATCATTTGAAGTCCAATGCTCGTTAATTGGAGTTATCAACGCCTCTTTCGGGCAGTTCAATACATTGTAAACAATATAACTGGTGGTCGGAGGACATACGTCATCATTGAACCCCCATGTCATATAAGTGTCCGCTTTGATTAGCTTTGCGAAGTTCACTACATCGTAATAAGCCATTGTCTTTATCTTTTCAGGCGTATCCATACCCGTTGCTCTTTTGAAAAAGTGCGGATAACCACCTGCACGGCCTGCCTTATATCCTGCCATATCACTTAATGCGGGATGATTGGCGACGCAAGCGGTGACACGCTGGTCAAGTCCGGCAGTGATTAAAGCTAATGCGCCACCTTGGCTTCCCCCTTGAACAATCACGTTCTTGCCGTCCCATTCCGGTAAGGAAGTTAAGAAATCGATGCTGCGGACACAAGCCAGATATACCCGTTTCATGTAGTAATTGTCACGGTTGTCCAAACCATTGTTTAAATACCCGTTTCCTCTGCCATTGAATGCATTGCTGATTTCTTTAAATTCCTGTTCACTCATTTCCGGATTAAGCCCGTGTATCTCTATTTCAAAGCGGATGTAGCCTTGTTCCGCATAATATTTATGGCGCAAAGGTTCTTTAATCGTTTTGATGCCTGCTCCCGGAGGACACAATACCACAGGGAATTTTCCTTCTTTCTTGGGGTAGAATAAATAGCCATAGATGCATTGCCCGCCTTTATTCAGTTGTAATTTCACGAGATAACAATCTATTTTGTCCGTAGAATACTTTTCTACGTGCTCTTTCGTGTAAGTCAGTGGAAACTCTTTTTGTTCCGTTTTAGCCTTTTCCCAAAAATCGTTGAAATCGGCGGGCATAGCAGTATATGGCTTAAGCTTTTCCGGTGAGAAACCGACTTTGACATGATGCGAATACGTTTTTCCGTCCACTGTTGCCTTCAGGCGGCAATCGCGGAATCCGGGCTCTTTCATTGTGCCGATAGGAATTATGGCTTTGCCGTTTTTGAGTGTAACACTTCCCTTTGTATCGGCAGGCATCAAGTCTCCGCCTATTTCATAGTTGACAACTACGTTATCTCCGGGAATACCATATTTATAGAATTGTACTTCCACGGTCGCTTTTTCTCCTGTCTTATAAATCCAGTCGGCATGGTTGGGAACAGTAACCCAAAGCACATCGCTTCTATAAGGATAGTTTTCGGCTACGGCAGATAACAAGATTGCTGACAGTAGACATACGGATAAGAGTAGTTTCTTCATGGTATTGTTCATCATTGTATATAAATATAAAAGTAAGTAATTAAATTCTGATGCAATATTACGGAAGATTCGGCAAAGAGAGTGTAGAAAAAATGTGCAATTAAATGGATTATTTGGTACTTTGACAAAAATAGCGGAAGTTTTTCATCCGAGTGAAAAACTTCCGCTATTGTATGATAGATATAATATCGTTAGATTCCGACAGAAAACTTTTATCTTAAGGCTTCTACTTCTTCCGGAGTCAAAGGAATTTTCTTGCCCAGTCTGCGAGCGCCGGTTTCTGTAATCAGATAATCTTCTTCGTTACGGATGCCGCCAAAGTCCTTGTAAGTCTCCACCACGTCATAGTTGATGAAATCGGCAAATTTCTTTTCCGCTTTCCACATATCAATCAGTTCGGGGATAAAGTAAATGCCCGGTTCCACGGTATGTACAAATCCCGGTTCCAGCGGAATGGCGAGACGTTGTGACTTACGACCGAACTGGGTACTCTTCGGCTGACCGTTGTATCCTACCCATATCTCACCCAGATTTTCCATATCGTGTACATCCAATCCCATCATATGACCTAATCCATGCGGATAGAACAGGGCATGAGCGCCTTCGCGAACAGCATCCTCGGCATTTCCTTTCATCAGTCCGAGAGCTTTCATGCCTTCTACCATCACGCGGGCGGACAATTCGTAAACTTCCATATAAGGAATTCCCGGACGGAGAGCTTTCACCGATTCGAGATGCATCGCATTTTGAATTTCGTACACTTCACGCTGGCGGGTCGTGAATTTCTTGTCGGCAGGCACCGTAGACGACATATCGCCCGCATATCCTGATTCAACTTCCGCACCGGCGTCAATTAAAAACAAGTCACCCGGTTTCACGAGATTACCGTGGTAATGGTTGTGCAGCGTTTGGCCGTTGATAGTGGCAATTGTGGCAAAAGAGAGCTGGCAGTTGTTGGATTCTGCCACCCGGTTCATTTCTGCTACTACCTCATATTCGTACATGCCCGGACGAAGCACCTTCATGGCTGTGATATGCATATCGGCAGTCACGTCACAAGCCTTTTCTATTTCTACGATTTCTTCTTCTGATTTATAATTACGTTGAGCGACGACGGCACGGATGAATGGAACAGAACCTTCCTGGCGTGCAGGCGGTATCCCCAGCCAGTCCATTAGTTTTAGCTTATGTTCGGGACGGTAAGGGGGCAGATAATGAATTGCTTTTCCTTTCTGCACGCATTTATGAAGATAGCTTACAATCTCGGCAGACGGCATTAAATCAGCCACACCCACACGTTCGCATTTATCGTGCAATGTCGGTTGTGACCCCATCCATACGATAGCATCAATAGACAGTTCATCACCGAAAATGATTTCTTTGTCTTCATCGATATCTATGATTGCTGAAAGTCCGGCGCATGAAAGTCCGAAATAATAGAGGAAAGTGGAATCCTGTCGATAACGGAATGTGTTATCCTCGTAATTCAATCCGCACTCGTCATTTCCAAGAAATAACAATACTCCAGAGCCTATATTCTTTTTCAGCAGGGCTCTCCGCTGCATATACGTTTCTTTGGCAAACATATGGTCCTAATTTTTTTAGTTCATGCAACAAAGATAAGGAATTTTGTGTTATAGGATTAAAAATAATCCCCTTAATCTGTGTAATCTCTCGTTAAAAAGTTACTTTTGTAGCGAGAAATAGTAGAAAGCAAAAACGAATATGGCACAAGGTTCCCGTCAAATACAATCTCAGGCGCAACAGCAAGTACAGACGCTCTCGCCTCAGCAGATTCTGGTCGTGAAACTGTTAGAACTTCCCGCAGTGGAGCTGGAAGACCGTATCCATGCCGAACTGCTTGAAAATCCGGCACTTGAAGAAGGTAAAGAAGAAAATGCCACCGATGAATATTCCGATGCCGACAGTGTGGCAGACGGTATGGAGAATGATGCTAACGACTATGATTCTTTAAGTGATTACCTCACCGAAGACGACATTCCCGATTACAAACTGCAGGAGAACAACCGCTCGAAGGACGATCAGGCGGAAAATATACCTTTCTCCGACACCACCTCTTTTTATGAAATTCTGAAAGAACAGTTGCGTGAACGCAACCTGACCGAACATCAGAGTGACCTGGTGGAATACCTGATCGGTTCGTTGGATGATGACGGTCTGCTTCGCAAGTCTCTGGAGAGCATCTGTGACGAACTGGCAATTTATGCCGGCATAGAATCGACAGAGGAAGAACTCGAAGAAGCATTGTGCATCTTGCAGGACTTTGACCCGGCAGGTATCGGTGCCCGTAGCCTTCAGGAATGTCTGCTGATACAGATTTGCCGGAAGAAAGATGAAGAAAAAGAGCCCAATCCTATACTCGGCCTTGAAGAACGTGTGATTCGTGACTGTTATGAAGAATTCACACGTAAGCATTGGGAAAAGATTATAAAGAAATTGGATATTGACGAAGAGACATTCAAAGAGGTTATCAGTGAGATTACCAAATTGAATCCCCGTCCGGGTGCTTCTTTGGGAGAAGCAATCGGCAGAAACCTTCAGCAGATTATTCCCGATTTCATCGTAGAAACATATGATGACGGAACGATTAATATAAGCCTCAATAACCGCAATGTCCCCGAACTCCGTATGAGCCGGGACTTTACGGAAATGGTGGAAGAACATACCAAGAATAAGGCCAATCAGTCGAAAGAATCCAAGGAAGCGATGATGTTCCTGAAACAGAAGATGGACGCGGCACAAGGATTCATCGATGCCATCAAGCAGCGTCAGAATACATTGATGACTACTATGCAGGCAATTGTTGACCTGCAACGGCCTTTCTTTCTCGAAGGAGACGAATCGCTGTTGAAGCCGATGATTCTGAAAGATGTGGCCGAACGTACAGGGCTGGATATATCGACCATCTCCCGTGTCAGCAACAGTAAATATGTGCAGACGAATTTCGGTATCTATCAGCTTAAATTCTTTTTTGTTGACGGATATACAACGGAAGACGGAGAGGAGATGTCTGTCCGCGAGATTCGCAAGATTCTGAAAGAGTGTATCGACAGCGAAGACAAGAAGAAACCGCTGACGGATGATGAACTGGCAGACATCCTGAAAGAAAAAGGATATCCTATTGCCCGCCGGACGGTAGCGAAATATCGCCAGCAGTTGAATATTCCGGTTGCGCGACTAAGGAAATAATAGTCGCTCGGGTCCGTAAGAGAATTATAATTTTGTAATTAGTAATCAGTAATAAAAAAAAGAGTGGACAGAGAAAGAGAACATATCATAGCGGATAAGACAATGTTGCAAGTGGCGCGAATCACTTCAATGGTGTTCACCCCATTTTCTATCCCGTTTTTATCATTCCTGGTGTTATTCCTATTTTCTTATCTTCGTATCATGCCGATGCAGTATAAGCTGATTGTGTTGGGAATCATCTATTGTTTCACCATACTGACACCTACCATCACGATTTTCCTGTTTCGTAAAATCAATGGATTTGACCGTCAGGAACTGAGCGAACGTAAGAAGCGTTATATACCGATTCTGCTGACTATCATCTCATACGTGTTCTGCTGGCTGATGATGCGCAAACTGAATATCCCTTGGTATATGACAGGCATCATCCTGACCTCTTTGCTCGTGTCCGTCATTTGTATCGGAGTAAATCTAAAATGGAAACTGAGCGAGCATATGGCCGGGATAGGTGGCGTGATAGGCGGACTGGTATCTTTCAGTGCATTATTCGGTTATAATCCGGTAGTGTGGTTATGCCTGTTTATATTGATAGCCGGCATACTCGGTTCTGCACGGATTATCTTGGGACATCATACGTTGGGTGAGGTGCTTTCCGGTTTTGCTGTCGGACTGATATGTGCTCTTTTGGTGCTCCATCCGATGATGAACCTATTATTTCGAGTATTTTTGTTTTAAAATAGTATAAATCCTAAAAACTAATTATTATGAACTTTCCACAGAATTTGAAGTACACAAGCGAACACGAATGGATTCGCATTGAAGGAGAAATTGCTTATGTTGGTATCACAGACTATGCTCAGGAACAACTGGGTGATATTGTATTTGTAGACATACCTACTGTTGGCGAAACGTTGGAAGCCGGTGAGACATTCGGAACCATCGAAGTAGTGAAAACAATTTCCGATCTTTTCCTGCCTGTAGCAGGTGAGGTGCTCGAACAAAACGAGGCATTGGAAGAAAATCCGGAGCTGGTGAACAAAGATCCTTATGGCGAAGGCTGGCTGATTAAAATGAAACCGGCAGACCCGAAAGCCGTTGAGGACCTGCTGGATGCCGAAGCGTATAAAGCTGTGGTAAACGGATAATTCTTACCTCACTTTAAATTGTAAATAGTAAATCGTAAAATAGTAAATCAAAATGACTCCAATTGTAAGTATTATCATGGGTAGCACGTCCGACCTTCCTGTTATGGAGAAGGCTGCGCAACTGCTGAATGATATGCATGTACCGTTCGAAATGAACGCACTTTCTGCTCACCGCACGCCTGAAGCTGTGGAAGAGTTTGCAAAGAATGCCCGCAACCGTGGCATTAAAGTGATTATCGCCGCTGCCGGAATGGCTGCCGCCCTTCCCGGTGTAATTGCAGCCAACACTACACTGCCGGTGATCGGGGTACCCGTAAAAGGTTCCGTGCTCGATGGTGTAGACGCACTTTATTCTATCATTCAGATGCCTCCGGGCATTCCTGTGGCAACGGTTGCTATAAACGGAGCGATGAATGCCGCTATCCTTGCCATTCAGATGTTGGCATTGAGTGACGAGAAACTGGCGGAAGCTTTTGCTGCTTACAAAGAAGGACTGAAAAAGAAAATCGTAAAAGCAAACGAAGAACTGAAAGAAGTTAAGTTTGAATATAAAACGAACTAATGGATCTATTCAATTATTTTCGAAGAGAAACCACAGAAGTAAATATTGGGGCTGTGCCGTTGGGCGGCCCCAATTCTATTCGTGTCCAGTCGATGACTAATACGTCTACGCAGGACACGTCGGCTTGTGTGGAACAGGCGAAACGTATTGTTGATGCAGGTGGCGAGTATGTCCGCCTCACAACGCAGGGTGTCAAGGAAGCAGAGAATCTGATGAATATCAATATCGGGCTGCGCAGTCAGGGATATATGGTTCCATTGGTTGCCGATGTGCATTTCAATCCGAAAGTGGCGGATGTAGCTGCCCAATATGCGGAAAAGGTGCGTATCAATCCGGGAAACTATGTAGATGCTGCGCGTACTTTTAAGAAACTGGAATATACAGACGAAGAGTACGCTCAGGAGATACGCAAGATTCACGACCGGTTTGTCCCTTTTCTGAATATCTGCAAGGAGAACCACACGGCTATCCGTATCGGGGTGAACCACGGTTCTTTGTCCGACCGCATTATGTCACGTTATGGTGATACTCCCGAAGGAATGGTGGAATCCTGTATGGAATTCCTTCGTATCTGTGTAGCGGAGAACTTCACAGATGTGGTGATTTCCATCAAAGCTTCCAATACAGTGGTCATGGTGAAAACCGTTCGTCTGTTGGTGGACGTCATGGAAAAAGAGGGGATGGCTTTCCCATTGCACCTCGGAGTGACAGAAGCCGGAGACGGTGAGGACGGGCGTATCAAGTCTGCTCTCGGCATCGGAGCATTGTTGAGCGACGGGTTGGGCGATACCATCCGCGTATCTTTGAGTGAAGCACCCGAAGCTGAAATTCCGGTAGCCCGTAAATTGGTGGGTTATGTTCTGTTGAGGCAGGGACATCCCTATATTCCGGGCTTGGAAGCACCGGATTTCAATTACCTGTCTCCTGAACGCCGGAAGACAAAAGCGGTCCGTAACATCGGAGGCGAACATGTGCCCGTAGTCATTGCCGACCGCATGGATGGAAAGACGGAAGTAAATCCGCAATTCACTCCGGACTATATTTATGCCGGAAGAGCCTTGCCCGAGCAACGGGAAGAAGGCGTGGAATATATCCTCGATGCAGACGTATGGCAAGGGGAAACCGGAACTTGGCCTGCCTTTAATCATGTGCAATTACCGCTGATGGGCGGATGCAATGCGGAACTCAAATTCCTGTTCATGCCTTATATGGCACAGACAGAAGAAGTAATCGCCTGTCTGAAGCAACATCCGGAAGTGGTCATTGTTTCCCAAAGCAATCATCCGAACCGTTTGGGCGAACACCGTGCATTGGTGCATCAACTGACAACGGAAGGTTTGCAGAATCCGGTTGTTTTCTTCCAACATTATGCAGAAGATAATGCAGAGGATTTGCAAATAAAATCTGCCGCCGATATGGGCGCATTGATTTTTGACGGACTTTGCGATGGCATCTTCCTGTTCAATCAAGGTAACCTGAGCCATGCTGTTGTCGACGCCACTGCTTTCGGAATCTTGCAGGCCGGACGTACCCGTACCTCTAAGACAGAATATATCTCTTGTCCCGGTTGCGGTCGTACGCTCTACGACTTGGAGGCAACGATTGCCCGCATCAAGGCTGCTACCTCACACCTGAAAGGATTGAAAATCGGTATCATGGGCTGTATCGTGAATGGCCCCGGTGAAATGGCAGATGCTGACTACGGTTATGTCGGTGCCGGACGGGGTAAAATCAGTCTTTATAAAGGCAAGGCCTGTGTAGAAAAGAATATTCCTGAAGAAGAGGCGGTAGAAAGATTGCTGGAGTTTATCCGTACAGACCAGGAAGAAAACCAGCAATGATATTATATTGGGCACGGATGACAGGTGATGAGTGACTGCTCTCATAGAAACTCTATCATCCGTGCCTGATTTTCATGATGAGGCTTGTCTTCCCAATTCTACGACGACCGGTAACGACTGTCATTTTTGAACTTAGGGAAGGGATTCCCTCCTATAAGAAAAAAGCAAAATCATTTCTCATATTCTCATTAATAATGTTATTTGCTTGATAATTAGGTGTATATACTATGAGAATTAAAATATTTACATGCATTTCTCATAGTTTATACCTCTAAAATGCTTTAAAAGAAGGTATTTCTCATACTTTATTTTGCATTTCTCATGCTGCATATTATGCTTGTCTTTGTTTCAGGATACTAATGCGTGTAGGTCAACATAGCCGTAGTTTGTATGTTGACTCAGTAGATAACATATCTTTCATAACTGACATTGTTGTGTTTTTCTGCCTTCATATGTATTGTTCCACTCCAGTGAACAGAACGTTGCACTAGAGTGAATAGACCTGTGCACTCTAGTGAACGAGTCTGTTCACTGGAGTGGAACGATAGAGATGTCTTATTGAAAATCTATTGATTATAGTAATATAATCTTTGATAATCAGTTGGTTATGATGAAGGCGGACGGCGGCTTTGCTGTAGCTTATTAAGCGTTGATGATTAGACTATGAGAATACTATTTTTGATGTATGAGAAATTTGTACACCGTCGCATGGAGCTTTCCAGGCAATCGGTAGAAATTCAATGTATATGGCATGCCTTTTATTTGATATATCACTTACCTCGTTCAAGATCTCCGGTTTCCATAATCCGAAATCTTTGAAAACACATTCTTGGATATTTTCATTGGTGATTTCTCGTAAGCGGTCCACCATTGCCTGATTGTTGAGAAATTATTGATTTTCCGTAATAGATCAAACTTGTTTCATTATATTTGCAGCATATAATTTCTAACTAATAATTAAATTGTTTATTCTTATGAAAAAAGTTTTGTTATTTTTCGTTTTAGTGGCGATGAGTGTAGTGAGTGTCAACGCGCAAGATAACCTGAAATGGGGTGTGATGGCAGGTATGAATGTCAGCAAATACACTATTACCGGCTTTGACAGCAGGATCGGTTTTCATGCAGGTGTAAAAGCCGAATTAGGGTTGTCTCAGGAAGCGAGCGGGGCATATATGGATTTTGCAGCGTTACTGACATTAAAAGGTGCGAAGGTTGATGGTGGTTCACTTGCAAGTATTAAATTTAATCCGTATTATTTGGAGGTTCCGGTGCATGTTGGTTATAAATATGCAGTAAATGACGACTTTGCATTATTTGGTAGTGTGGGACCCTATATTGCTGTCGGCTTGTTTGGAAAGGTAAAAGCAAAAGTAGACGGTAGCATTGCCGATTTAGAAGAGTTGGACACTGACTCTGCATCCGAAGATATATTTGGAAATGACGGATTAAAACGATTTGATTTTGGTCTTGGTTTGAAAGCCGGTGTTGAGTTCAGTAAGAAATATCAGTTTGCTATAAGCTATGATTTCGGTTTGGTAGAAGTGGCAAAAGATTTAGGAATGAAGAACAGAAACCTGATGATTTCATTGGGATATATGTTCTGAAAAATAGGTTGAAGGTCGAAACAGAACTAGGAAAGATTGTTACGATAGAGAAAAAGAGGGCGTTGCTTAATATATTGAGCATAATTTTGCTATATTTGTGCAATATAAAGAGCATATTTTATGGAAAAACGAATAATAAAGGCAATTATAGTCGAGCGTCAGCAAGAAATTAGTAAGATTCAGCTGGTTGAAAGACCGATATATTTTGAGGAGCAGGCGAATTATGTTCTGGTTGGTATTCGTCGTGCGGGTAAGTCTTATCAAATGTATCAGGATATACAGAATCTTGTAAAATTGGGCAAAGTGACTTTTGAAGACTGTCTTTATATTAATTTTGAGGATGAGCGTATCTCTTCTATTGAAGCTTCGGAACTAGGACTTCTGTTGGAGTGTTATGCTGAAATGTATGATAACCGTAAGCCTTTGATATATCTTGATGAGATTCAGAATATTGACGGATGGGAAAAATTTGTTCGTAGGCTGGCTGATTCTAAATATAGGGTTTTCATTACCGGAAGTAATGCGCGAATGCTTAGTAGGGATATTGCCACTACTTTGGGTGGACGATATATCATACGGGAAGTATTTCCCTTTTCATTTGCAGAGTATCTCACTTTTCATCAGATTCACTTGAAAGCAAACTGGGAATTTGAACCAGAACAACGGTTGGAAGTCATTAAGCAGTTCAATACCTATTTTCATTTCGGAGGATTTGCCGAAACGTTCTCTTTGATAGATAAACGGGAATGGATTAATTCGTTATATCAAAAGATTTTACTAGGAGATATTATAGCACGCAACGAGATTCGCAATAGCGGTGCCATCCGGCTATTGGCAAAGAAGCTTGCTGAAAGTGTCATGCAGCCAACTACGCAGACACGACTATTGCATATTGTAAAATCCTCAGGTAGTGGTATCAGCCGTAATACATTGGCAGATTATCTCACCTATATGAATGATGTTTATTTGACTTTTAACATTCCTAATTTTACAGATTCAGTAGCTGAACGCATGTCTAGTTGTAAAAGGTATTTTTATGATAACGGGTTGCTTAGTAATTTTCTGATAAATGCCGAAACTAAACTATTGGAGAATATCGTTGCTGTAAATTTAATAGAACGATATGGAAAAGAAGATAGAGTGTTCTTTTATAATAAGGGTATTGAGGTAGACTTTTATATTCCTGATGAAGGAATGGCTATACAAGTATCATATAGCATTGATGATCCGATTACCCGGGAACGGGAGGTCAGGGCTTTATATAAAATGTCGGAAGTTTTTGGCTTAAAAAAGACTTTTATTATTACTTGGGATGAAGAAAGGACAATTTCAGGGAATGAGTTGGATATAGAAGTCGTGCCGGTTTGGAAATGGCTGTTGCGGTATTGCTGACATTGAAAGGTGCTAAAACCGATTTTGCAACTTTGTTGCACGAATCATTCACTACCTTTGTAGCAACTAAAAGATGAAAGATATGGGACATTGTGGTTGCTGTGCACACGAATGTGCATCCGAAAAGGAAGTTGAAGTCAAGATTTTTATATTTCAAGAATATTGGAAGGCAGGGCTTTCATTTATACTGCTGATTAGCGGTATTATAATGAATGCCCTGGATTTCGCCTTTTTTCATAAAGAATATGTTGCTTTAGCCTGGTATATCGTGGCTTATCTCCCGGTTGGGCTTCCTGTACTGAAAGAGGCATGGGAGGGCATGAAAGAAAAGGACTATTTCAGTGAGTTTACACTAATGGTTGTTGCCACCATCGGAGCTTTCTATATTGGCGAGTATCCGGAAGGGGTGGCCGTGATGCTGTTCTATACAATCGGCGAACTATTTCAAGGCAAGGCGGTTGATAAAGCGAAACGTAATATTGGGGCTTTGCTGGATGCAAGACCGGAGAAGGCTTTGGTGCTTAGAGATAACAATCTGATTATAGAAAACCCGAAGAATGTAAAAGTCGGTGAGATTATAGAGGTAAAGTCTGGCGAGAGAGTTCCTTTGGATGGAGTGATGCTCAACGGAGTGGCCGCCTTTAATACAGCCGCATTGACAGGTGAAAGTGTCCCCCGTAATATTCGCGAAGGCGAAGAAGTGCTTGCCGGAATGATTGTGACGGATAAAGTGATTCGGATCAAGGTGACAAGAACATTCGATAAGAGTGCGCTTGCCCGGATATTGGAACTTGTGCAAAATGCTTCGGAACGAAAAGCCCCGGCAGAATTGTTTATCCGTAAATTTGCACGCATCTACACACCTATTGTCATAGGACTGGCGATATTGATAGTTATCCTTCCGTTTGTTTATTCATTCATTGACACTCAGTTTGCATTTGTGTTTAATGACTGGCTGTACAGGGCCTTGGTCTTTCTGGTGATTTCATGCCCGTGTGCTTTGGTAGTAAGTATTCCGTTGGGATATTTTGGTGGCATCGGAGCTGCTTCCCGGTTGGGAATCTTATTCAAAGGCGGTAATTATCTGGATGCAATCACTAAAATCAATACGGTTGTATTTGATAAAACGGGAACTCTGACTCAGGGAACTTTTGAAGTGCAAGAGTGTAAATCCGCATCCGGTATTAAAGAAAAAGAATTGATTAAGCTGGTTGCTTCGGTAGAAAGCAACAGTACCCATCCGATTGCTAAAGCCATAGTGAACTATGCAAAGCTACAAAACGTAGAACTGCTACCTGTCACCGGTACAAGAGAATTTGCCGGATTCGGTTTGAAGGCAATGATTAACGGAACTCCGGTATGGGTTGGAAACTGCCGTCTGCTATCCAAATTTAATATCAAATATCCGGCAGAGTTATTACAGATTACCGATACGATGGTAGTCTGCGCCATCGGAACAGATTATGTCGGTTATTTGTTATTAGCGGATACATTGAAAGAGGATGCAAAGAAAGCTATTGACCGCTTAAAAGCATTGCATATTAAAAACATTCAGATATTATCCGGTGATAAACAGAGTATTGTTACTAACTTTGCGGAGAAGCTCGGCATATCGAAAGCCTATGGCGACTTGCTGCCGGAAGGGAAAGTGAAACACTTGGAAGAATTGCGTCAGGATGAGGCAAACCGGATTGCATTTGTCGGCGACGGAATGAATGATGCGCCGGTGCTTGCTTTAAGTCACGTTGGTATTGCCATGGGTGGATTGGGTAGCGATGCGGCTATTGAAACTGCTGATGTCGTGATACAGACAGACCAACCGTCGAAAGTAGCCGAAGCTATCAAAGTAGGAAAGCTGACACGCAGGATTATCTGGCAAAATGTTTCATTGGCATTCGGAGTGAAACTGCTTGTATTGATATTGGGAGCCGGTGGAATCGCTACTCTTTGGGAAGCTGTCTTCGCAGATGTAGGCGTTGCGTTACTTGCCATAATGAACGCCGTCAGAATACAGAAAATGATAAAATAGGAAAAAGATGGAAAAAGATATTTATTTGGATAAGCTGGTCAGAAGAGATATCAAGCCAACTGCAATAAGGCTTTTGGTGATAAAAGAGATGATGCAGGCAGAGCGTGCAGTGTCATTGCTTGACCTCGAAACATTGCTCGATACAGTCGATAAATCGACCATATCCCGTACTATCGCTCTCTTCTTGTCTCATCACCTCATACATAGCATAGACGATGGAAGTGGCTCGTTGAAGTATGCCGTTTGCGACAACTCTTGTAATTGTGTAGTACAGGATTTACATTCGCATTTTTATTGTGAGAAATGTCATCGGACATTCTGCCTGGAAGGTACCCATATCCCGGTGATTGATTTGCCTGGAGGATTTACTTTGCACAGCATAAACTATGTACTAAAAGGGATTTGTTCCGAATGTACTTCTCAAAAATGACAGATATTCTATAAACTTTGATAGGGAGTTTATTTCATTCACTAATTTGGATAGGATAAGCACTATATTTCGCACTTTAAGTACCTGTAACTTCAGTTTAGGTACTTTTTCCATTTTGTCTGTTTTTTTAATTGATGAATTATCCCCAACTTTGCATGGTCATTAGAATTGGAGTCTTGAAAGATTTATAGACTAAGCGTGGGGTATATGTGAGTAATTGGAATAAAAGCCGGAAAAGAGATGTGTTTTCTCTTTTCCGGCTTTCCGCTAATATTGTATGTTTACTTGATGTTAGGATTCAGCGTGTGCCAGTCCTTGATAGCGGGGATGATTCCCATTTCAATCACTTCGTCACGAAGTTTGCACAGATGTTCGTAGCTCTTTTCCAGTTCTTCCTGTTCGGCAGGAGTTCCGGCTATTTCTTTATAAATAACACCGTCTTTAGTAATCGAAGTTTCCATTGCCATCATGATATGGTCGAATTTGCCATTGGAAACATACGTTCCGGCGGGCCAGCGGAAAGGTTGTCCGCCCATAGCGGCAGCAATCATTTCAATGGAAAGATAAGCCGGACTTTGGAAAGAAGAACGGCCGCGCAGGTCGATGATATGCTTTCCACCTTGGATGACACGTATTTTCAGTGCTTCCCATTCCGTCAACGGAAGGCGGGTAGTACCGATGAGATCGGTCAAAGGTTCTCCTTTTATTTTGGTGGTAGATGCAAATACAGCCATTTGTTCGCCATGACCGCCATAGGTGCGGCAATTCTGAATGTCGGAAGCGGGAATGTGGAAGTATTTCACCAGCTCGTTTTGCAGGCGGGTGCTGTCAAGGGCAGCCAATGTGGAAACCTGTGAAGGTTTCAAGCCTGCATATAATAAGGTAATCAAACCGGTGATGTCTGCCGGATTGAAGATGACAACGATATGTTTCACATTCGGGCAATATTGACGGACATCTTTACCGAATTGGGCGGCAATCTCTGCATTTCCTTTCAACAGATCTTCGCGGGTCATACCTGCCTTGCGGGCTGCTCCACCGGAAGAAACAATATAAGAAGCTCCGGTCAGCGCTTCCTTGATGTCGGAAGTATAGGTGAGGTTGGCACCTTCAAAACCGCAGTGATACAGTTCTTCTGCCACTCCTTCCAAAGCTGGTGCGAATGGATCATAGAGACAAATATTCGGAGTGAGTTTCATCATCATGGCTGTTTGTGCCATGTTGGAGCCGATCATTCCGGCAGCTCCCACAATTGTAAGTTTCTCGTTGGTTAGAAATTCCATACTTATATGTTTAAAAGGTGAATAATTTACTTTTTCTTTTTTGCCGCTACAAAGTTAACATATTAGAAAGCAGATTGTTCATTGCAAATAGTTTTGCCTGATAACGAAAAGTTATAGCTGACTCGTTGAGAGATCTGTTCAAAATAGATTATCTTTGTATCTTATATAATAAATAGATAAGAATATGAGCATCGAATTAGGAAAGTTCAACCAGCTTGAAGTCGTGAAAGAAGTCGATTTCGGCGTATATCTCGACGGTGGGGAAGAAGGTGAGATTTTGTTGCCTACCCGTTATGTGCCCGAGGATTGTAAGATAGGGGATATTTTGAATGTGTTTCTTTATCTGGATATGGATGAGAGGCTGATTGCTACGACACTGACCCCGTTAGTGCAAGTCGGACAGTTTGCTTGTCTGGAAGTCTCCTGGGTAAATCAATACGGAGCTTTCCTGAACTGGGGATTGATGAAAGACCTGTTTGTGCCGTTCCGTGAGCAGAAGATGAAAATGCAGGTTGGACGGAAGTATGTGGTTCATGCACATGTGGATGAAGAGAGTTATCGTATTGTAGCTTCGGCAAAAGTGGAACGTTATCTGTCGAAAGAAAAGCCGGAATATGCTTCGGGAGCAGAGGTGAATATTCTTATCTGGCAGAAGACGGACTTAGGCTTTAAGGCAATTATAGATGATATGTATAGCGGTTTGTTGTATGAAAATGAAATATTCTGTCCGTTGGAGACAGGGATGGAGATGAAAGCTTTTGTGAAACAGGTTCGTGAAGATGGCAAGGTGGATTTGGTTCTTCAGAAACCCGGTTTTGAAAAGATTGACGATTTTTCGAAAACGCTGCTAGAATATATCAAAGAGCACGGGGGACGAATCAACTTGAATGATAAAAGCCCTGCGGAAGATATCTACGGCACGTTTGGTGTCAGCAAGAAAACCTTTAAGAAAGGAGTGGGCGACTTGTATAAGAAACGTCTGATTACCTTGCACGAGGATGGCATTGTTTTGGCGGATTCCTAAACAGAATAGGGATTTCCCTACATACGAATAGAGAGAATCATTGGGGTGGGGAGTTTCCTCACCCTATTTTTGTGGTATCAGATTAAAGATATAAATAATAAAAACCAAATAAGTTATGCGTAAGATTATAATAAGTTTCTGCATCCTGTTCGCTGCCCTTTCCTTACAAGCACAGTCTGTTAACGGAATCCGTATTGACGGTGGGAATACTCCGATACTTGTTTATCTGGGAGGAAACCAAATCAGTTTGCCAACTACCACTTGTTTCGTTGCTAATTTGAAATCGGGCTATTATACCGTCGAAGTGTATGCCACCCGGTTTACCCGGCCCGGTGAACGAGTATGGAAAGGGGAAAGATTGTATAATGAACGTGTTTATTTCAAAGGAAACGGTGTAATGGAAATAATGGTGAATGGACGTGATGAGATGCGTCCGGACAACAGACCCGGACGTCCGGAACACGGCGGACATCGCCCGGTTTATGATCGGTATGACAGGGTAATGAACAAACAGCTTTTTCAAGCGTTTTTTGATAATGTCAAGAATGAGCCTTTCGAGAAAGATCGCATCGCGTTAATCAATGCTGCATTGGCTAGTTCTGATTTTACGGCCGATCAATGTCTTCAGTTGGTGAAATTCTATGCGTTCGATAATGAGCGAATGAAGATTATGAAAATGATATATCCGCGGATTGTGGATAAAGAGGCTTTCTTTATGGTGATTAATAGTCTGACATTTTCTTCTAACAAAAAAAAGATGTATGATTTTGTGAAGAAATACAGTGAGCATTGATACTATATTAACTGTACGGTTATAGAACTGTACGATTATAGAGATATGTTACGCATGTTTATTGAGGAATATTATCAGAATAATAAATGATAGGAGATTGAATGATGAAACGAATACTGTTTTTACTCTTTGCGGTCGGTCTGGCTGCCAATATGACCGTAATGGCTGGAATGAGCACCAGCAAGGTACGTAAGGAGACACGTTTTCTTACCGATAAGATGGCGTATGAATTGAGCTTGAGTACACAGCAATATAATGATGCGTATGAGATTAATTACGACTTTATTTATTCTGTCCGTAATATAATGGATTACGTAGCACGTGGTTACGAATGGGCATTGGATGATTATTATGAAGCTTTGGATATCCGTAACGACGATCTTCGCTGGGTATTGAGCGATGCACAGTATCGCCGGTTTTTGGGTGCCGAGTATTTCTATCGACCGATTTATGTAACCGGAGGGAAATGGAGTTTCAGGGTTTACATCCATTACCCGAACCATAGCTTGTTTTATTTTGGTGTGCCTTATCATTACCGTACTTATTGTGGAGCGCATTATCGTCCGCACTTTCACCATGCAAGCTATTATCGGGGAAGATATACTAATTTCAACCATTACTCTGCACCGCACCGGGTGAGAGATCAGAGAGTATATCACTCTTACCGTCGTTCGGACTTCGGTTCTGTCCGGTTCCGTCCCAATACTTCCATGCGTCCGCATAATGCACCGACGCGTCCGGGTCATTCTTCCCGTCCGGGGGCATCGGCAACACGTCCCGGAACATCTCGTCCAAGCACAGCTACTCGTCCTGATACGTCTCGTCCCGGAACAACAACGCGACCTGGGACGTCGACTCGTCCCCGTCCGGAAGCAAGTTCCGGTCCGAACCGTGAAAGTGGAAAAACAAGTAGCAGCTCAAGGGAAAGTTCAAGCAGGCGAAACAATAGTAGTGGTTCCTATAATAGAAATAACAGTTCCGAAAGAAACAATCGTTCTTCCAGTCGTGGTAATTCTAGTCGTAGTAATTCTAGCCGTAGTAGTTCTAGCCGTAGTAGTTCTAGCTCTACCCGGAGCAATGTTTCCAGCGGACAAACAGAAAGACGTTCTTCTTCCGGAAGTACGAGAGGTAATAACACTCAAAGCTCTTCCCGTTCCTCTGAAAGAAGCAGCAGTTCAAGAAGATAACCTATTCCTTTATTATTTATATCAATCTCATTGCTCCTCAGTGGTAGGAGAACTAGACTCCGGTTTTTTATCGGCTAGACTATTCCGGGCGTCGCCCGTAACTTGGAATATCGGGGCGGATACTATCCGCCTCGATTTTACTTATTACTCCTTGCTGTGCGAAACGTTTTGTAATCTATCTGATGTCGCAAACGGATATGTTTTAAGGAACTACTATACTAAACTCAAATATATTTCTTTTTATTCAATGACTTGTCCTTTGTAGAAATCCAGAATTTTAGTCCGGAACAGATAGTCATATTTTGCTTGCAACTTATCCGAAAGAGCCCTAGTCAGATTAAGTTTGGCTTCATTATATTCTACAAAGGTAGCTTTGCCGTTATTGAACTTTTCGCTCATCAGGCGGAAAGACTCCTCGTTGGCTTTCACTGCCACTTCACTGGAATTGTATTTGCTTTCTGCAGCTAGAGCATTATACCAAGCCTGCTGAATCTCTTTGTAGAGTGCTTTCTTTGCGTTATCCAATCTCAAAGATAAGTCTATTTGTTGTAAACGAGCGGTACGTACCCGGTTTCGTGTAGAAAAACGATTAAAGATCGGAATGCTCAAGTTGAACCCTACATACTTATTCAGGTTGTTCTTTATCTGACTGCCGAAGCTGTTTCCTGATCTTCCGCTCACCGTATAGTAATTGCTACCCAAACCGGCGCTGAAAGAGAGTTGTGGATAGAATGCACTTTGAGCAATACGAATGCTATTAAGGCTACCTTGCAAACGGTATTCTGCAGCCTTAATACTTGGTTTGTAAGCAAGAGCCTGTGTATATATATCATCCGGTGGAGTGAGAGATTCGAACTCAAGTTCTTCCTTAGGACTTTCGAGCACGAATCCTTCAGGCGTAGGTAATTCCAAAAGCTGGGTGAGGTCTAATAATGACAACTTGTGCGTATTGTCTGATTGTATAGCAGTCATTTCGTCCTGTGCGACACGGGCTTGTGCTTCGGCCACTTCAGAAGGGGACGCTTTACCTACTCCGTGGAGCCCTTGGATACGCTTTAGCTGGTCTTTGCTTAAATTTACCTGATTATGGGCTACCTTACTTAATTCTTGGTTGAATAAAACCTGCAAATAAGCGGAAGTGACATTGATTGCAATGTCTTCTTTGGCTTTATTCAAATCTTCTATAGCGGCTTTTAAATCCAACTTGGCAAGTGAATATTGGTTAGACAGTTGCAAACCGGTAAATATAGGTACATTGGTTCCCAAACTGAAACTGGTATTGGCACTGTTAATGTCACTATACGAGTTATCTATCGGAGAAGCAGCACGTCCCCAACTCCAGTTTTGGCTGGCGCTACCGCTCAAATTCGGAAGACGTGTCCATTTGCTAGTGTTTACACTCACTTTATTGGCTTCAACATTGTTGGCGGATTGACGAATCTCTATATTATGCTCGATGGCATAGTCGATACATTGCCGCAATGTCCATGCTTGCGGAGAGTTGTTCTGCGCTTGGATAGAAGTGATTCCGACCCCGGCAAGCAGAAGGGCTGATATGGTTTTGCGAATTGTTTTCATTGAATTCAATTATTTATCTTTTTTCTCTGCACCCCGTATTTTGTCCTGTGCAGTTATTCCTTTCTTGATTTCTATCTTGATTCCATCACTCATACCGGCAATCACCTGTGTACGGCGGAACTTTTGCTCAGGCACTGAATCTGTCATGATGTACACAAATGTAGAGTCGCCATTAAACTCGATAGTGCTTTCGGGCACTGCCAATACTTGACTTGCCCTTTGCAACACGATTTCCGCATTAGCCGAATATCCGGAACGAATCTGAACGGAATCCGGAATAGTAATTGCAGCTTTGATTTCAAATTGGTTGGCACCGTTGGTTTCTATCCCTTTCGGAGAGATATATTCCAAAATGGCGTTGAATGTCAGATTCTGCAAAGCTCCGATGGTCAGCTTGATCGGCATCTGTTCGTGGATACGTCCCACTTCCGTTTCATCAATATTACCGCGGAAAATCATGTCGCTCATGTTGGCTACCGTAGCAATTGTGGTTCCATCATTGAACGTGTTACTCATAATTACAGAGTTACCGGCTTTTACAGGGACATCCAGAATCAACCCGTCAATGGTAGAACGAATCATCGTACTACTGAACGATGCGCTATTTTTAGTAATCCCTTCTTTTACGATTTCCAGATTATCTTTAGCCGTTTGTCTCTCTTCACGAGCCTGCTTCAAAGCTACTTCACTTTTCTCATATTCCTCCCGGCTAATCAGCTGATCTTCGTACAGCTTCTTTACGCGGGCAAAATCCGTTTCTGCCTGTGTTGCATTAATCTCTGCCAGGCGCACACGGCTTTCTGCAGAATTCAGTTGTCCGAGTTCTGGGATTACTTTTACTTTGGCAATCACTTCCCCTTTCTTCACAGCTTGTCCGGCTTCTTTATACACTTTGTCGATGATACCCGAAATCTGCGGTTTGATTAAAATTTCGTCTCTAGGTTCCACCTTTCCGGTAGCCACTGTGGTCTTTTGGAGGTCGGTGACTTCCGGTTTTACTATTTCGTAAGTGATTACCTTGGGTTTAGACTTCTGATAAAGGAATACGAATGTTCCGACAAGAAGGATAGCAATGACTACCAATAATGTGATTTTCAGATACTTTTTCATGACTTTATTTATATTTCTATTGTTTACGATTAATAATTGAAATCCCTCGCACCTCTTTATTCGTCGCGGATAGCTTCAATCGGTTTGATAGCCATAGCCCGGTAAGCAGGTGCCAGACCTGCCAACATTCCCAATGCGATCAGAAGAGCACAAGTGCCGATTGCCAGTCCGAAGGTAATCTGAAAACGGACGTCTCCTCCGTCGGCGTTTGCTCCCATCTCTACCAGTTGCAACACCATGACGGCAAAAGAGATTCCACACATTCCTGCAATAGTGGTAAGCACCATACTTTCCGATAGAATCTGTTGCAGGATATCTTTGGGGCGTGCGCCGATTGCTCGGCGGATGCCAATTTCGGTGGTACGTTCTTTCACGGTTACCATCATAATATTAGATACGCCGATGGCACCTGCCAGCAGAGTTCCCAATCCTACCATCCAAACCAGTATGTTGATGCCGGTAAACAGATTGTCTACCATCGAGAACATTGCTTCCGCATTCAGGTACATAAGTGCCTGTTTGTCATTAGGCGCGATATAATGCGCAGCTTTAATAATCTGCTCCATTTCCGGTTGTACGTCGGACACTTTGATGCCATGCTTCACGGTGAAGCAGATGACATCGATCCGTCCTCCTAAATTGTACGTTTGCTGCATGGTGGTGAAGGGCAGGGTGACAGCTTCCGAAGCCCGTCCCTGTATGTTCATATCTCCTTCGGAGGAAGACATGCCGATCACCTGATAATAAATTCCGTCCACACGTATGTATTTTCCGCAAGGATCCTCTCCCGGTTTGAACAGGCTTTCATAGATACGCTTTCCGATGACACACACTTTACGCGCTTCCTGTATATCCACTTCATTGATAAACCTGCCGTAGGCCATTTCCTGTGATTCGATGTGGAGATACTCCGGATATAATCCTTTCACGCTGCAATCGTATTTCTTATCTTCGTATACAGCTTTGGAACCCCAACGGGCAATGGAAGGAGTAATGACCTCCACATCTTTGACTTGCGAACGGAGGCGCTCGATGTCGATAGCTTCCAGATTCCACCATCTGCCTTTGCGGAAACCTTTGTAAGCTTCGCCCGTTTTCTGCGCGGCAAGGAAGCCGGAGTTGGTCGCGAATCCTTCAAAGTTCTTTTTCATCATGCCTTCCAGTCCTTGTCCGCCGCCGATTAGGGCGACGAGCATAAAGATTCCCCAGAAAACACCGAATGCAGTCAGCAGGCTTCTCGTTTTATTTCTTGTAATGGTAATGAGGATTTCCTCACAAGTATCCATATCTATTCTCATAGTCTTAATCTGCTCTAAGTGCTTCGATTGGTCGGATGCTGACTGCTTTTCGGGCAGGGAATAATCCGGCTAACGTACCAGCTATTATTAATGTGAGTGTAGCCTGTATGGCGATTCTTATATCTACTGTCGGATTCAGGAAAACAGTTTCCGTCCACATTCCGGTATCCATTGTCTGATTGCCAAAGGCGTTATTCATCCATTCGGTCACTCCGATGCCCGCCACCATACCTATATATCCGAATATCGTGGTAATGGTGACACTCTCTACGATAATCAGCCAAAGAATAGAAAGCGGCTTGGCACCCAGAGCTTTGCGGATACCGAATTCACGGGTACGTTCTTTAACAGTAATCAACATGATGTTGGACACTCCTACAATCCCGCTTAACAGTGTGAAGATACCGATCACCCAGATAGCGATACGTAGCATGTTCGAGCCTTGTTGCTGTTGTAAGTAGTTGGTAAACCGGTTCCAAATCCAGATAGCACTATGGTCTGTCGGATCGAAGCGATGATTAGCCCCCAGCACCTTGCGGTAATGAGCTTCAAATGCTTCATTCGTTTCTATCGTTTCCAGGTTCTTGGTAGTCATGACAAGGTTATTCAGCTTGTCTCCTTTGTTGTAAATCGTTTGCAGGGTAGTAAAGGGGATGTAAGCATCGCTGTCTCCGCTGTCTCCTTTATCATTATACAGCCCTACTACCTGATAAACCACATTGCCGGCATTGACAAACTGCCCGATAGGTTCGGTATGCGTTTTATCGAAAAGAATCTCTGCTGTCTTTTTATGGAGCACCATTACTTTCCGGCGCTCTTTAATATCAATTTCATTGATGAAGCGTCCTTTGAAGAGTTTCACCACTTCTACTTCCGTATGGTTGGGATATACACCGGAAAGATTCAAACTGACGTATTCTTGCCCGAAGCTTAAATTAATGCCTCCTTGCCACACGGTTGCCCCGGCTTTAATGACATGGTCCGGAAAATAATGGCCGGTAGCATCCACGTCTTTATTATCCAGTTGCACTTGTCTTCCTTCTTTCAGTCCATCGTATGATTTGCTGGTCCATCCCGGAAAAATCTTGATGGAGTTCATGGCACGTTCGGAAGCCGATTGCTCGAATGCATGGATCAATCCGTTGCCTGCGCCTAACAGGACGATTAGCATAAAGATACCCCATGCCACAGCAAATCCTGTAAGAAAAGTCCTTAGCTTGTTACGCTTAATGGTACTGTATATTTCTTGCCAAATATCAATCATTTTTAATACTTATTTCATGAAACCGTTTTTGCCGAACGGAGAGGCGTCGTGGTCGATATTATCTTCAATACGTTCGATGACTCCGTCTTTGATATGTATAATCTTGTCTGTCTGATTGGCAACTCCGCTTTCGTGGGTGACAACTACAATCGTCATTCCCAGCTTATGAAGATCTTTCAGAATTTGCATCACTTCCACGGAAGTTTTACTGTCCAAAGCTCCCGTAGGCTCATCTGCCAGAATGATTTGCGGTTGGGTGATTAAAGCCCGTGCGATTGCCACACGTTGTTTCTGACCGCCACTCATTTCGTTGGGCATGTGATGTGCCCAGTCTTTTAAACCCAGACGGTCGAGATATTCCAAGGCAAGTGCATTTCGCTTCTTGCGGCTTATCCCTTGATAAAATAAAGGAAGTGCTACATTCTCTACGGCATCTTTAAAGGAAATCAGGTTGAATGACTGGAAGATAAATCCGATCATGCGGTTCCGGTATTCGGCAGCTTTGGTTTCGCTTAAGTTTTTGATGAGTACGTTATTCAGATAATACTCTCCGGTGTCGTAGTTGTCGAGAATTCCCAATATATTGAGTAAAGTTGATTTCCCAGACCCGGATGCTCCCATGATGGAAACAAATTCTCCCTGTTCGATATTAAGATTGATACCTTTAAGCACATGGAGAGGCGCTCCGTTGTTGTAGGTCTTGTTGACATTTGTTAGTAGTATCACAATTTTCTGTATTTAGATTCTGTTTTCTAATAATTTTCTACTATTAGACGACTGCAAGACACGAAAAGTTGCAAAGAGGTTGAACTTTTTTTGAAAAACATTTTGTAGACTCAATCTTCTTTACGTAATTTGTGTGCAGTAAACTTAATGATTAACTAACCCTTTTAAATAAAAGTATCATGAATTCAAACATGGAAAAGCCCTACGTAGTAGGTATTGACATAGGCGGAACGAATACCGTCTTTGGAATTGTAGACGCACGCGGAACTATTATTGCCAGCAGTTCGATCAAAACTGCCGGTTATCCTACTGCCGAAGAATATGCTGACGAAGTTTGCAAGAACCTGCTTCCGTTGATTATTGCTAATGGTGGCGTTGATAAAATCAGAGGTATCGGTATCGGTGCTCCGAATGGTAACTATTACACGGGAACAATTGAATTTGCTCCGAACTTGCCTTGGAAAGGAATTCTTCCGTTGGCTGCCATGTTTGAAGAAAGACTGGGTATCCCCACTGCTTTGACAAACGATGCAAATGCTGCCGCTATCGGTGAAATGACTTATGGCGCTGCCCGTGGTATGAAAGATTTTATCATGATTACACTGGGTACCGGTGTGGGTAGTGGTATCGTTATCAACGGTCAGATGGTGTATGGACATGACGGTTTTGCAGGCGAATTAGGACACGTGATCGCTCGTCGCGATGGTCGTATCTGCGGTTGTGGCCGTAAGGGATGTCTGGAAACTTACTGTTCGGCTACCGGTGTGGCTCGCACAGCTCGCGAATTCCTTGCCGCTCGTACGGATGCCAGCTTGCTTCGTAACATTCCTGCAGAAAACATTACTTCAAAAGATGTATATGACGCAGCAGTACAAGGGGATAAACTGGCACAAGAAATCTTCGAATTTACAGGTAATATCTTGGGTGAAGCTTTGGCGGATGCTATTGCATTCTCCAGCCCTGAAGCCATTGTATTGTTCGGTGGGTTGGCTAAATCGGGGGATTATATCATGAAACCGATTCAGAAGTCAATTGACGACAATGTGTTGAATATCTATAAAGGCAAGACGAAATTGCTCGTTTCCGAGCTGAAAGACTCCGATGCTGCTGTATTGGGTGCCAGTGCATTGGCTTGGGAACTGAAAGATTTGAAGGAATAATATATCATTATTATAATAAAGGTAATGAAGCCTCGGGAGTCTATGACTTTCGGGGCTTTGTTTTAGAGTCTGTTTAAATTCTCTTCAGTCATAATATTATAGCTGATATTTTAACTTAACCCGGCTCTTCTTGTCGCGTCCGTCTGTAGTTGGCGGAAGGGGTATTAACAGTTGCGCTCTTGGCTATTAATAGCAAACTTCCCGCCCATTAAGTATAAAGTTCCTTCGGACAGGAAGGAAACTTTCTTTTCATTCGATGCAAACTATAAACGCAAGCTTTGATTATATAATTGCAAGCTTCGTTTTTATAATCAAAGCCTTTGTTTTTATAAACGAAGCTTGCGTTTATAGATTACGGTTAATGAAAAATAAGTTTACATGCTGATAATAAGAAGTTTACAATTAATGAAAGAGAACTTTTCTATTAATGAATGAAAAGTGGGTTATTAAGAGCCTGCTCCGAGTTTTGCCCGACACAGTTTTGAGAGTTGCTTTCGAGTATATTTTCTGTTGTTGTGAGCAGCAGCATGACGGAGACTATGTGACGAATAAAAACAGGTCGGTAAAGCCTATCTAACATAATCTCAGGAAAATTTAAACAGGCTCTTATGATTCCTTTCCGTCATTTAAAGTCATCTACAGCCTATTCGGAAAGGATTTTATTCCCATAGAAGTGAGAATTTTTTCTCATAAGGGTGAAATGGTTGAGAAAATGTTTGCGGGAATGGCAGCAATAAAAAAGGGGAACTTCATTTATTATGAGGTTCCCCTTTTTTATTTCGAATCGAAAGGTCCGGCGCTTAGCCGTTAACTCTTTTTTCTTTGATTCTAGCTTTCTTACCAGTAAGAGCACGCAGGTAGTACAATTTAGCGCGACGAACTTTACCTATCTTGTTCACCTCGATGCTGTCGATAGCCGGTGATTCGATTGGGAAAATTCTTTCTACGCCTATAGTTCCTGACATCTTACGTACAGTAAAACGTTTCTTGTCTCCGTGACCGGCGATTTTGATAACAACACCACGGTACAACTGTACACGTTCTTTGTTACCCTCGATAATACGATATGCCACTGTTACAGTGTCTCCTGCTTTGAAGCTCGGGTGCTGTTTTCCGGTAGCAAATGCTTCTTCTGCAATTTTAATTAAATCCATTGTTGTTTATTATTAAATTGTTTCATCGTTACAACGCAACATACCAAGTATCTCTTCTCTTGACAGCGATTGCGCGAAAGCGGTGCAAAGTAACGAATTATTTGCCAGATAGCCAAATGTTTTCGTATATTTGTAGCATATCTAAAAAAGAGCGAACATGAAACAGACTTATGTAAAGTATCTGATGGTGGTAGCGTTGACAGGAGGTTTTCTGTTTACTTCCTGTCGAACCGCACGCGAGAATACGGTACAGTACGAAGTAACCAAAGTAGAGGGTGGCATGATAACGATTGATTCTGTTTGGGACACCACTCCTGACGTGAAAGCTACCGAAATTTTAAAACCTTATAAGGAAAAGGTGGATGCGATGATGTATGAGATCATCGGCACCAGTGCGATGAAAATGGACAAAGGAGGTCCCGAAAGTTTACTTTCCAACCTTGTTGCAGGTGTTTTGCAACAAGCGGCTGTTCAGGTGTTGGGGAAACCGGCTGATATGGGATTGGTAAATATGGGCGGTCTGCGTAATATCTTGCCTGAAGGAGATATCACAGTAGGAGATATTTTTGAAATTCTTCCTTTCGAGAATTCACTTTGTGTGTTGACTATGAAAGGGACAGATTTGAGACATCTGTTTGAAGCAATTGCATCTTTGCATGGCGAAGGAGTGAGCGGTGTCCGTCTCGAAATCACAAAAGACGGAAAGCTGCTGAATGCATTTATTGCCGGAAAACCGCTAAAAGATGACCAGCTTTATACAGTAGCTACTATCGACTATCTGGCAGACGGAAACGGACAGATGGATGCTTTCCTGCAGGCAGAAAAGAGAGTATGTCCCGAAAATGCTACCTTGCGTGGGCTATTTCTTGATTATGTACGCAAACAGACAGCCGAAGGCAAAGTGATTACCTCCAAACTGGACGGACGTATTACCATAAAATAAAAAGGAGAATCTAAAAATATTGAATATGAAAAGATTTCAGATATTATTCCTGCTATGTCTTGCATTGGGCTTCACTTTTTCAATCTTTGCGCAGGAAACCAAAGAAGTGATCATTTTACAAACAAGCGATGTGCATAGCCGTATCGAACCTGTCAATCAGAAAGGCGACCGATATTATGACAAAGGTGGTTTTGTCCGCCGGACTGCTTTTCTCGAACAGTTCCGCAAAGATCATAAGAATGTCCTGCTGTTCGATTGCGGAGATATTTCTCAGGGTACACCTTATTATAATATGTTTCAGGGAGAAGTGGAAGTCAAGTTGATGAATGAAATGGGGTACGATGCTATGACTATCGGTAACCATGAATTTGATTTCGGTCTGGACAATATGGCCCGCATTTTCAAAATGGCAAACTTCCCGGTGGTCTGCGCCAATTACAATCTCGATGGTACCCCACTGAAAGACATCGTAAAGCCTTATGTAATTCTCGAAAGATATGGTTTGAAGATTGGCGTATTCGGATTAGGAGCCAGGCCCGAAGGCTTGATTCAGGCAGATAAATGTGAAGGAGTAGTTTATGAGAACCCTATTGAAGTATCGAACGAAATAGCCGCCTTGTTGAGAAAGAAGGGCTGTGACGTGGTGGTGTGCCTGTCTCATCTGGGCATTCAGATGGACGAACGTCTGGTTGCGAAAACGCGCAATATCGACGCCATTCTGGGCGGACATTCACATACCTTTATGAAAGGCCCGAAAATTTATTTGAATATGGACGGAAAAGAGATTCCCATCATGCATTCCGGAAAAAGTGGTGTGCGTGTAGGTCGTCTCGATTTGATTTTGAAACGTAAATGAAGATAATTCCCTCAATTTTAGCGATTTTATTTCTACTCTCAGCCGGACAAGTCACAGGTTCGGCTCAGAATGTTACCACTGACACTGTCGAACCACTGCTGGTGTCTAAAGCTCTTCAGGATGAAGATTGCCGTCACTGGGTAGACTCGGTGATGAACAAACTCTCCTTTAAAGAAAAGGTGGGACAGTTATTTATCTATACCATTGCGCCGATAGATACCAAACGGAACCTGGAACTGCTGTGCGAAGCCGTTGATACCTATAAGGTGGGCGGACTTCTCTTCTCCGGTGGGAAGATGCAAACTCAGGTCGCCTTGACAAACCGGGCGCAAAAACTGGCGAAAGTACCTGTTATGATTACCTTCGACGGAGAATGGGGGTTGGCGATGCGTTTGCGTGGAACACCTGTTTTCCCGAGAAATATGATATTGGGATGTATCCGTGACAATCAACTGATTTACGAATATGGGCGTGAAGTGGCCCGTCAATGCCGGCAGATTGGGGTACAGGTAAACTTTGCTCCGGTAGCGGATGTGAATATCAATCCCAAGAATCCGGTCATCAATACCCGTTCCTTCGGAGAAGATCCGATACAGGTAGCAGATAAGGTAATCGCTTACGCTTACGGTCTGGAAGGTGGGGGAGTATTGTCCGTATGTAAGCATTTTCCCGGTCATGGCGACACTGATGTCGATTCACATAAAGCACTTCCAGTGCTTCCTTTCACTCGCGAGCGTTTGGACAGTGTAGAGCTTTATCCCTTTAAAAGAGCGATTCGTGCAGGACTGGGTGGTATGATGGTGGGGCATCTGCAAGTGCCTGTTATCGAGCCGATAGGCGGAGTTCCTTCTTCCTTGTCACGTAATGTCGTGTCCGGTTTGCTAACGGACGAATTGGGTTTCAAAGGATTGATATTCACCGACGCACTTGCCATGAAAGGAGTGGCAGGCAGCGGTAATGTCAGCTTGCAAGCATTGAAAGCAGGTAATGATATGGTATTGGCTCCTCGCAACCTAAAAGACGAAGTTTCTGCCGTGCTCGAAGCCGTTGAAAAAGGAGAATTGGGTAAAGAGGATATTGAAAATAAATGCCGTAAAGTCCTGACTTATAAATATGTATTGGGACTCAAGAAAAAACCGTTTATACAACTGTCCGGTTTGGAACAGCGTGTCAACAGTCCTCAGGCACGTGATTTGGTTCGTCGGTTGAACCAGGCGGCAATTACTGTCCTGAACAACAAGAACCATATCCTGCCGCTTCATGCCGACAAAGCGCAGACAATTGCTCTGCTCGAAGTCGGAAAACCGGGAGAAACGGAAGCGTTAGCCAAACAAATGTCCCGCTATGTATCATTGGCGCGTTTTCGTCTCCGTCCCAATCAGACAGAAGAAGAGAGTCGGCGGTTGCGTGATTCGTTGGCTACTTATAAACGGATAATTATAGCCGTCAGCGAACAACGCTTGGCTCCTTATCAGCCGTTCTTTGCAAAGTTCGCTCCCGAAAGTCCGGCTATTTACCTGTTCTTCACTCCCGGTAAAATGATGTTGCAGATTCACCATTCGGTGTCTCACGCTTCGGCAGTGGTATTGGGACATAGTCACAACAGTGATGTACAGCGTCAGACGGCGGATATATTGTTTGCCAAAGCCACTGCCGACGGACGATTATCGGCAAGTTTAGGCGGATTGTTCCCGACAGGTGCGGGAGTGACTATCACGCCAAAAACTCCTTCACATTTCGTCCCCGAAGAATATGGTCTTTCGTCCGCCCTTCTCAAAAAGATTGACACTATTGCGTTAGACGGTATTCAGCAGGGCGCTTATCCCGGTTGTCAGGTGGTTGTCTTGAAAAACGGGCATGTCATGGTTGATAAGGCTTTCGGCACTTATGCGGGAAAAGGCAGTCCCCGTGTCGAATCGACGGACATCTACGACTTGGCCTCCCTTTCCAAAACAACGGGGACGCTGCTTGCGCTTATGAAACTCTACGATAAGGGACGTTTTAACCTGACCGATAAGATATCCGGTTATTTGCCGTTCCTGCAACGTACTGATAAGAAAGATATAACGATTCAGGAAATACTGTACCACCAGTCCGGGCTGCCGTCCTGGCTTCCTTTCTATCAAGAAGTCATTGATAAAGAGAGTTACGACGGAAGATTGTTCAGCGTACGCAAAGATGCTCAGCATCCGGTGCGGATTGGAACAGCTACCTGGGCGAATCCGAAATTCAAGTTTAAAAGTGAATACATCTCTCCTATTAAAAAGGGTGACTATACAATTCAGATTTGCGACAATCTGTGGTTGAACCGTTCTTTCCGGAAAGTGATAGAAGAGAAAATAGTGGAAGCTCCGTTGAAACAGAAACGTTACGTATATAGCGATATAGGATTTATTCTGTTGGGAATGTTGGTAGAGCAGTTGGCGGGTATGCCTATGGAAGCCTATTTGCAACGTGAGTTTTACGGACCGATGGGGATGGAACGTACAGGTTACCTGCCATTGCGGCGTTTCTCTAAATCGGAAATCGTTCCTTCCAATAAGGATTGTTTCTTGCGGAAAGAAACCTTGCAAGGATTCGTACATGATGAGGCTTCCTCTTTCTTCGGCGGGCTGGCAGGCAATGCCGGACTTTTCTCTACCGCCCGTGAAGTGGCGCATCTCTATCAGATGTTGCTGAATGGGGGAGAGATAGACGGACAACGTTATTTGAGCAAAGAAACCTGCCAGTTATTTACGACAGGAGTGTCGAAGATAAGCCGTCGCGGTCTAGGATTTGATAAGCCGGATATGAAAGACCCGAAGAAAGGAAACTGTGCGTCCGTCGTGCCTGCCGAAACCTACGGTCATACCGGATTTACCGGTACGTGCGCATGGGTAGACCCTGTGAACGAATTGGTTTATGTCTTTTTGAGTAACCGTATCTATCCCGATGTCACCAACCGCAAACTCAATCAACTGCATATTCGCGAACGGATACAGGAAGCGATTTATGGCGCAATGAAGAAAAAGTAATCATTCTGATAGAAAATAAAAAAGAAATGCCCTTCCACTTGCAACAGTAGAAGGGCATCTTTTTTAGAACGATACACCCAAGCGGAAGCCGAAGTTGCCCAATCCGTCTACACTATAATGCAGTACATCAGCCTTGTTGGTACCATAGCTGTAGTATAAGGCAAAGTGCAAGCCCGGACCGTATACCCAGGGGAATACGTTGATACCCACTTCAGGAGAAGCATAGAAGCCCCAACTGTTCTCTCTTGCTTCAAGCATATTGAAGTTGGAGCGTACTTTCGCATATTCAGCACCTAGTTTAGCGCTGACATAAGGTTGGAAGGAACCGCCGCGGTTCCACTGGTAACGTGCAGCAGCACCGAAAGGCAACTGGAAAATAGCATGTTGCTGGTCGGTAGTCACATCACCGCCTGCCATTTTGAACGTTTCACGGCCTACATATTCGTGGTTGCTGTGGTAGTTAAGGAAAAGTCCCAAACCGATGTTCGGAGTTACGAAATAACCACCTTCGAAGTTCATACCCCAGCCACTTGCCTTGTCTGCAAAATTATTGCTTAGCGGGGCATTGAACTGCCAGTCGATATTGGCATATCCATTGTCTGATAACTGTGCCTTAGCCGGCATGGCGAAGGCGATGGCAATAGCCGCTAAGGCTACCACCTTGAAGTATATATTTTTTCTTGTTTTCATAACAGTTGTAGTTGATTATTTGTTAGTAAGATAAGGGGACTGAGCGAATGACTGGTTGACAGCTTCCACAGCAAGAGTGCGGTTGATAGCTTTAGAACCAGTGTCAAATCCGGTCAGGTAGCTTGTCCATACAACAGGTAGTTTTTTGTTTTCACCTTGGTCGGCATTCAAGTCCACCATTTCTGTCAGGAATGAGTTGGTGTTATAACTGTAAGTCACAGCGTACGGGTAGTACCATCCGCCACCCCAGTTTCCACCCCAGTAGCCGGGACCCCAGTAACCGGGATAACCCCACCACCATTCAGGTTGAGAGTAGCTGGTGAAATAATAAGTACTTGCGATGTAGCTTACTTGGATACCAAGATCAGCATCTTCTTTGGTATCAGCGGCTGTATAGCCTCTGGCTTCCATGTTTTCCGTGTAAGCGGCCAGAATTTGTTCAGCGCCTTCTCCTTCGAGATATTCAGGCTCTTTACTATCATTAATCACCAGGATTTGAGGTGCCAGAAAGAATGTAGGAACTTTGAAGTCAGCTTTCTCGTCGTGGTTAGTGTACACCAGATAGTTGTCATCCAGCTTACCCATGTCCGGGTCTTTTTCGCAAGAAGCGAGTGCAAAGACCGCCAATAAAATAGGAATTAATTTCTTCATATTTTTATAATGTTTAGGTTATATAAAAATCATACCCTGGTACCTTGGGGCTTTTGCAAGAAACAACAAGAAAAAAATAAAAAGGTTCGCTAGAAAAATAGTTTTGCCGGAAAATTAACATCTTACTTTTCGCTCCCGTCATCAAAAAAGATAAGCAATCTGCCGATGATTAGGCGGATTGCTCATCTTTTATAGTTTACTGGAATTTGTTTGGAAATCGGTTGTTAAAACAGAGGCTTTAATAATTCCGGTATTTCAACTTTATCAAGTTCCAGCTCGTTCACCCGTTGTTTGCCTGCCGGAGACAGGTGGAAATACATTTGTCGGCGGTCTTCATTTCCGAGTGTCCGGACAATCAGTTCTTTTTCTTCCAGTATCCGAAGTATCTTCGACGTATGTGATGGGCTCATGTCCGTTTGCTTTGACAGACTGGTGGCTGTCATCCTCTCCGTAGAGCACTTGAGAGTGCACAATATCATGGCCTCATTCAGCGATATCTGGTAGACTTTTTCAAATGCTGTTTCAAAGCTTGTCATGGCTCTGAATACGTCTCGCATTGCACATATTGTTTTCATCTCTTATTTGAATATAATTTTATTAGTTATTTCCGTTAAATAAACAGATTAACGTTGGCATTATCCGCTCGTTCCATATACGTTGCTACACCGCCGATGGTCACGTCGTCCAGGAGTTCTTCTTTTTTCACTCCCATCACATCCATCGACATCTGGCAAGCGATAAATTCCACTCCATTCTCCAGAGCTTGCTGGCGCAGCGATTCAAGCGAGTCGATTCCCTTCTCCTTCATGATATACCGCATCATTTTTCCGCCTATTCCACCCATGCTCATCTTCGAAAGTTTCAGCTTCTTAGAGCTTGAAGGCAGCATCATACCAAACATCTTTCCAAAAATATCTTTCTCTACTTTCGGCTTGTGCAACTTCTTGATAACGTTCAATCCCCAGAAGGTAAAGAAGATTGTAACCTTCTGTCCGGTGGCTGCCGCGCCATTAGCAAGCACAAAGGTGGCTAAAGCTTTGTCCAAATCATCACTAAACATGATAAAAGTTTTTCCTTTGCCATCATAAGAAGTAACAATATTACATGATTTTGGTTTTCCTTTTTCTATAATAACAACAGATTTTCCTCCGGATGCCTCTTTAGAAATCAACTGATTTCCGGTCGAACTGCACCATGCAGCGGCATCACGCGGGAATCCCGGGTCGGTTGCCGTAATCTCTATCCGTTCGCCCGAAGCCAGTCCGTCCATTGTCTTTTTCATTTTCAGAATCGGACCGGGACATTGTAGTCCGCAAGCATCTACCCGGATGGTTTTGGCGGTTGCAACAGGGGAGGCAGGTACGACAGGTTGTCCGGTTTGTGCTGTTGGCTCTTGCTGTATAGGCGCTTTTCCCGTTTCATTTTCATTGTCTTCGTGCAAGATGATAGGAGAGGTGGCGGCACGGTAAGTTTTCAGTCCACCCGAAAGATTGCGTACCTTATCAAATCCGTGTTGGGTCAAAATACGGTAAGCAAGATACCCCCGCAGCCCGACAGCACAGAACGTATAAATCATCCGGTCTTTCGGCAGTTCCGCCAGTCGGTCGCGAAGTTCATCCAGCGGAATATTAACGGCGCCCGGCAAACTACCTAAAGCAAATTCATCCGGAGTGCGGACATCCAGCAGGAATTTGTTCTCCATTTCAATGTCTCGCAGTTCTCTCCAGTACACAGGGTTCGTTCTGCCTGTAATAATATCTTCTGCCACATATCCCGCCAGTGCTACCGGGTCTTTGGCGGAAGAAAACGGTGGTGCGTACGCCTGCTCCACTTTCATCAAGTCATAGATAGTTCCCTCATGTTTGATGACAAGAGCGAGTTCGTCAATTCGCTTGTCCACTCCGTCGTAGCCTACAATCTGTCCACCGTACAGTCGTCCCGTCTGCTTGTCGAAAGTGATTTTGATACTCATCGGCATAGCGTCCGGGTAATATCCGGCATGGGAAGACGGATGGATGGTAGATGACATATACTCAATACCTTCCACCCGCAGTCGTTTTCCGGGCAAACCGGTAGAAGCCACTATCATGTCGAAAACCTTGGCGATGGAAGTGCCGATGGAACCTTCATAAGCAATCTTAGCTCCCAGTATATTGTCCGCGGCGATACGTCCCTGCCGGTTGGCAGGGACGGCAAGATAATTGAGCCAAGGTTTTCCGGTAATCGGATGGCGGTATTCAATCGCGTCGCCAATCGCATAAATGGATTCGTCGGACGTTTGCAGATAAGCATTCACGGCGATTCCGCCGGCAGGACCGATAGTCAGTTCGGCAGCCCGTGCCAGGTTCGTTTCCGGACGTACGCCAATAGATAAGATAACAATATCGGCAGCAATAGACTGACCGTTCTTAAAGTTGACCTTCAATCCTTTTCCATCGCGCTCAAAAGAAGCTACGGCTTGTTCCAGATATAAATTCACTCCTTTATCCATCAGATGTTGGTGCACCAGTGAAGCCATTGAGAAATCAATAGGCGCCATCACCTGGTTGCCCATTTCCACAATCGACACTTTCGCCCCTTGCGCATGCAGGTTTTCCGCCATTTCGAGTCCGATAAATCCGGCTCCTACCACTACCGCTTTTCGCGGAGCATGGCTGTCGATATATGCTTTGATTTTGTCCGTATCCGCAACGTTTCTCAACGTGAAGATTCCGCTCAGGTCTATTCCCGGCAGGGGCGGGCGTACAGGGGAAGCTCCGGTTGATATTAACAACTTGTCGTAACTTTCCTCATACGTATCTTCGCTGCTTTGCCGTACTGTGACCGTCTTTCTTTTCCGGTCGATGAAAATCACTTCATTTTCCGTGCGGACATCAACACGGAAGCGTGTAGAAAATGCTTCGGGAGTCTGAACGAACAGTTTTTCGCGCTCTTCGATGACTCCACCTATATAATAGGGTAAGCCGCAATTGGCATACGATATATATTTCCCTTTTTCCAGAAGAATGATTTCTGCTGATTCATCTACTCGTCTGATTCGGGCAGCAGTGGTAGCTCCACCTGCAACGCCTCCAATAATGATTACTTTCATATATTTATTAATGTAAATAGTTTCCTAAGGAAATAACGAACTACATAGGTAAAATGTTCATGGATTTATTGAAAAAACTTATATTTACACACCCTGTTTTATGCGAACAGTCTCCTGGAGTGGGGGATAGTGGTGAAATAATTTATCAATCTTCTTACGTCGTTCATAATCCGTACGTCCTCATTTTCGGATATTTCTTTCTCATTTATCCTCATTCTTTAATTTTGAAATAGATATAGGACCGAATATTTCATCCGGAGTGGAGAAACGAGACATGAAGTATTCAAAGGACTTTGCCCCTTTGAACACCAACTTCAATCTGCGTGCGACCATACTTTTTGCAGTTCCTAGAGGACCAAGCAGGAAGATGCTTTCCCCTAAATGAGATACATATCCTTAGTTATTTCCATGTCGAGACCCTCATTCCAGTTATCCGGCTCTTCCTGCAAATAGAGCATTTGGTTCTCAGATTCCTGCTCTTTTCGGCTGTCATACACATAGCCTCCCATCAGCACTCCATCACTATAAAACTGGACGTAATCATCAATTGAACCATTAAGGATAGCCCATATTTTCTTTGCTTGCATAGTTTGCACGGGATGAAGTTTGGAATAACGATAACCGAGGAAACACTTGCCTATGGCTTGAATCTCGCCTGTCACATCGGCATTCATTACACCATGTGCAGCCTTGATAGTTTCATGACGCATTCGAATAAGTTGCTGCTTCATGGTTTCGTTGAAGTCTGAGAGCAACCGCTTGTAATTCTCATCCATCACAAACATATCGGCAAGGAGATTGCGACGCAATCCAATTAGCACACGCATCATCTCCAGTCCACTCGGTTTGTCAACATGGTGTCGTTCAATGTTTTCCTCCAGACCAATCATTTCATTCTCAACCTTCTTGATAGCAGGAGTGTCGAATATCTCTTGTACTGTCATATTATATTTGTTTTTGAATCGTATGCTGCATAACGTATGATGACTTGATTGCCTAATGAGGTATCAACTCCAATTCTTCATATCTGGATACATCTCTGTTATGAATTCCTTACCATAAATCCTCGTTTATTGATTTTATGGTGCAAAAAAAACAACAGCCTATGCCGAATATGGGCACAGGCTGCAAGAAGTGATGTGTTTTCAAGAATTTCAGTGATATATTTCAAGTTCTTTGAATAATTCTTGGATTTCCGTACGTACGTGTTCGATAATCTCAGAATCCGTGTTGCCAAAATCAATTAACCTTTTTCGTCCTAACCAATTCTTTTCGCTAACATATCCTCTATCTTCCAGCGTCTTTTTCACTTTGCTGTCGGAAACTTTTGGCTGGGCAGTTTTTGATTTACCTTCAAAAGCCTGCCGCACCTCGATATAACCTTCAGCAATGGTAATGCCGTATGCGGCATTTTCATTACTTTTCAGTCTTCTGCTATTATCGTATCTACAGGTAGGAAAGTTTTCAAGTACAGCAGATTCAATGTTTTTCACTCTGCTGGGGCTTATAGTATTTCTTGGTATGTTCAATATGGCATTATCTGTATCTGTAGGATAAAAAGTTTCTTGCTTGAATCGCAAAAGTGTTAGCAAACCATTATGATAGTTCTTGCCAAAAGGAATTAGCCATTGTGGGTGATAATAGAAATTCTCATGGAATTTGCATGAAAGATAGTTACACCCTTCAAGTTTTATTGCTGCATCAAAGATAAGTTTTGCTCTTTCTCCATATTCTTTGCTGTAAGCCAAACTTCCGAACCCCAAATACACAGGAGCAATCAAATGATCAATATCATATTGAGTCATTTGTAGGGCATCATTGAATAGTGGTGGAATACCATATTTTTCCGCTTTTTGCTTGGCTTTTGTCAAATCAGCATCCTTTATGTAAAAGAGGTTGAATATCTGTATTACGCCAGATAGTTGGGCTGGATCGTCAAGCCCATATTTATAAGCAAAAAGACTAGCCACCTATCTCATGGTAGGATCAATGGAGAATTCATACCAATTTAGTTCTTTGAATCTATAACGAGATAATCCTTCTAAGACTTCTGGTTTAGATACGGGGGCTTCTTTGGTAAAAGTAGAAGATCCTGGATTTTTCATCACAATACTACCTATGCAATCCCAAGAATTTCCGAAGTGCAATAGTGTTCTCCAGCGAAATCTTTCCGTTTCATTGATTTTGAAAAAATGAGTATATACTTTCATAGTTATAGTAATAAATAATAATTCAACCGTTATTTGCGATGATTTTATTCTTCGTTATATTTTCCATTGCTTTAGCCTACATTTCGGGGGGGATTCGCTCAGAATCCTACCCGTTTTCTTCCTAAGGAGAAATCCATACCTTCGTAATTATAGATTTCGGCCAACGTCATGGGGTGTGTCTGTTGGGGGATATCCAGCCCTTCTTCCTTTATCAGTTGGTTTACTTTGTCTGTTGCCAGGTCTTTAAACTCGTACCGGGCAGCCAGACGTCCTTTTCTAAGCAAGGCTTCGTCGATATCTTTTAGTGGAGCGTTGAATGTGCAGATAAATTTGATACATAATTCATCACTTAATAGTCCGTCGCTGATATTCAATATGTTGACTAGTCCGGCATTCATGCGGTTGCTTCCGTTGCGGCTTGATAATAGTTCTTCGCAATCTTCTACGATAAAGATCGAATTCTTTTGTTGGCGGATAAAAGTGATAAAGCTAGGATCTGAAAGTTTATCTACCAGGTCGCCACTCATATAAATCATTCTCTTTTTCCCGAGATTGATGAGATGGCGGATATAAGTTGTTTTCCCCGTACCTTGTTTTCCATGCAGAATGATTAATCCGCTTTTATTCTCCTCCAATAAGAATTTTTCGATTTCGGCGGCGACGGGAACAAAATCATTGTTATAGTGGCGGTCAATCTGAATGGCGGGCTTATTGATTTGCGATTGTTTCAGGGTGAAATAGTTATGAATGTATGTTACTATAAATAGATTGTTCAGTTTCTCATTTTCCTTTTTGTGGTTTTCGCAAATCTGATTGATATGATCGATTTCTTCTTGGTCGATATTGGAATAGACAATCTTTATGCAATCATCAAAATAGCCAATCATTAAATTCCTTTTGCAGATAACGATGCAATCGTATAACTCTTCTGTAGATGTATTCTCTTCTTCCTCCTCCTCTTCCTCTTTTTCATTCTCAAAATGATTGCAATATATATGCTCGAATATATCGAACGCATCGTCTTGCTGATAAAGTTCTTTGATTTCTTTCAGGAAATCCTGGTTTACTTTATATTTCACCATTTTCATGGAAGGGAATCGTTTGAATATCTGATAGAATAGACTACTAATGCTACTGTCGCTGAACCAGCCTGTGGAGTAATCAAAAATATCCGTGAAATCTGCGAGTGTGTATTCTTTACTCATTTTTTTCTTTTATATAAGATAGAGTGACAAAGATACTAAATAAATCTATGATATGGACTTATCCGATTTATCATTTTCTTGAAAAAGATTAGTATGATAGTTTTCTATATTTATAACTTGAACTTAGGGATAAAGAATTTACCTCCAAATTTGACGAAGAACCCATTTCTGTCGAATTTTTATAAGCAAGTCTGTTGGAGGATCACTCTGCAATGATGATGAAAGGATGGGAGGAGGTATTAGTATGAAGTTGTAACTAATTGTGCTGATTTACTATATATCCACTGTGCTACCGTATTGATATAATCTCTTTATTTCCAAGTTAATAATTATCTCTTTTTACTTACTTTCATAAGAAAAGATAAAATTCCTCTTTCTCAATTCTCCCCTAAATTCATTTTTCTTAATTCTCCCATAGGAATTATTTCCCTTTTTTGCCCTCATGCTCTCACATTTCTCTTCAATCCCTTTATTCATGGTGCTTTCCGCTATTAGGGCAAGTGTGATAGCATAGTGAGGGCAGGCGTTTGCCCTCACTATCCGAATTTCCCTTTTTTGATTCAATCCATTGATTGATAATGATATATGTTGTTTTTGCACCTCTGCAAGCACTCCTCTGTTTTTATGGCATTTCGCGTTTTTTTATCGCTTGAATGCCTGATATATGCCTCAATTGCCGGCTTTTGCCAAGTGTAGTTATATCGTATCCGCCCTCTTCCTTTTGCTTGTTTCCATATACAGTGTATCAGTCCCACATATTGTGGGAAAAGTTTCCCTACTGCTTGGGAAAAGATTCCCTATTAATAGGGAACAAATTCCCATAATATGCGGGAATACTTTCCCACAATATGTGGGACAACCGGAACTGACGGATCTCTTTAATCAACAATCCGTTGTCTAATCTACCTTTTTTCTCTTGTTTATCCCTTTCGCTCTATTCTTTTCATGTGTGCGATTCTTCGCATGCGCACGCGTGTACCCGCCTGCAATATAATAATGTGCATTTCCTTTACCGTTTCCTCCCCAATCCTTTTATGATAAAGAAAACATGTTCTACAACATCATTATCAATCAACGACTTAGCCTATTTATTCAAAAATAATCAAAAAAAAGAGCTGAATAAATTTGGATGATATTCCAAAAGGGTGTACTTTTGCACCCG
>NZ_JANJZR010000032.1 GCF_024623065.1 Bacteroides acidifaciens | reverse complement strand
AATCACCCTTGAATTTGCCTATATTGGTGAAAATCAGGCATCCTTATTTTGGAACTCAAAAAAGTGACGAAGTCAGGAAATAGTCTATCAAATCAGATACGGAGAAGTTGGTAAAGTCCTTCTTGTTCATGATTTCACTGAAACGTAAAATTTGGCGTGAACAGTATTCATTTACTACAGGGTCTTTGATGTCACCTGATTTTAGTATTTGCTTGTCGGTAACAATTTTGCCTGTGCTAATGTACCCCATTTTAGTCCGATGAACCACGCGAATATACACCGGATAAAAACCATCAGCTCTTTTCCTTCTTACAACAGTTTTGAATGTAATCATAATCAATTATTTAAGTTAATAAATTCATTTGTATGTGTTGTGTATGTGCGCATGTTCATTTTTGTATGTATTTGGTATGTGTTACCCGTTTATTTGGCTCGATTTCTGCGGTCAAATGAACGAACCGTCCAAAAACAGATTAGGCTGTAATGCCTATTTTCCAGTGCATTACAGCCTAATACAATAATTAGTTATCTAATCGCTTATTCCTCGATTGCAGCCTGCGCCGCCGCCAGTCTTGCAATAGGTACGCGGAATGGAGAACAACTAACGTAGTTTAATCCTACTCTGTGGCAGAACTTCACTGAAGAAGGTTCGCCACCATGTTCACCGCAAATACCACATTTCAAATCCGGACGGATAGCACGGCCTTTTTCTGTTGCCATACGAACCAATTGTCCCACACCATTCTGATCGAGAACCTGGAACGGGTCTACTTTCAAAATCTTCTTTTCCAGATAAACAGGAAGGAAAGAAGCAATATCGTCACGAGAATAACCGAAGGTCATCTGCGTCAAGTCATTTGTACCGAATGAGAAGAATTCAGCAGAAGAAGCAATACGGTCGGCTGTCAAAGCTGCGCGCGGGATTTCAATCATTGTACCTACTTTGAAGTCAATGCTGTCTCCCAACTCTTCGAACAACTTCGCTGCCTCTGTACGAATCACGTTTTCCTGTTCCTTGAATTCATACAAGATACCAGTCAGCGGAACCATGATTTCCGGATGAGTCTCCACTCCTTCTTTCTTCAATTCCAATGCAGCACCCAAGATAGCGCGTGTCTGCATCTGAGTAATTTCAGGATATGTATTTCCCAGACGGCAACCACGGTGACCCAACATCGGGTTGTGTTCACACAATGATTCTACACGTTGCTGGATATACTGCAAACTTACGCCCATAGTATCCGCCATCTCCTGTTGTCCCTTCAAATCGTGAGGAACGAACTCATGCAAAGGAGGATCGAGCAGACGTACAGTCACCGGACAGCCCGCCATTGCCTTAAAGATACCCTTAAAGTCCGCCTGTTGGTACGGAAGAATCTTAGCCAATGCCTTGCGACGCCCTTCAGCATCTTCTGCCAGAATCATTTCACGCATTGCCTTAATCTTTTCACCTTCAAAGAACATATGTTCCGTACGGCAAAGACCGATACCCACCGCACCGAAGTTACGTGCAACTTCCGCATCATGAGGAGTGTCCGCATTGGTACGTACCTGCAAACGGGTATATTTATCAGCCAGTGTCATCAATTCTGCAAAGTCACCGGAAAGCTCGGCAGCTTTCGTCTCTACCTTACCATTATATACTACACCCGTACTTCCGTTCAGAGAGATGTAATCACCTTCTTTCAGCACCACACCGTCAATTTCCACCGTACGTGCCTTATAGTCAATATTCAATGCACCAGCACCCGACACACAGCATTTACCCATACCACGGGCTACCACAGCAGCGTGAGAAGTCATACCTCCACGGGCAGTCAGGATACCTTCGGCGACAGCCATACCCGCCAAGTCCTCAGGAGAGGTCTCGATACGAACCATCACCACACGTTTACCGGCAGCATGCCATTCGGCAGCGTCATCTGCGAAGAATACAATCTGACCGGTTGCAGCACCCGGAGAAGCCGGAAGACCACGAGTCAGGATTTTTGCTTTTTTCAAAGCATCCTTGTCAAATACAGGGTGGAGCAATTCATCCAGCTTATTCGGTTCAACGCGCATCAAGGCTGTCTTTTCGTCAATCATACCCTGACGGAGCAAATCCATAGCAATCTTCACCATGGCAGCACCCGTACGTTTGCCGTTACGTGTCTGAAGGAACCAGAGCTTACCTTCTTGAACGGTGAACTCCATGTCCTGCATATCTTTATAATGATTTTCCAATTTTGTCTGAAGCGCATCCAGTTCGTTATAGATTTCCGGCATAGCTTCTTCCATAGAAGGATATTTTGCAGCACGTTCTTCTTCGCTTACACCCGCCAGTTGGGCCCAACGTTGGGAACCGATCTTAGTAATCTGTTGCGGAGTACGGATACCGGCTACTACGTCTTCACCTTGCGCGTTAATCAGGTATTCACCATTGAAAAGGTCTTCACCTGTAGCTGCGTCACGTGAGAAACAAACGCCGGTTGCGGAAGTATCTCCCATATTACCGAATACCATTGCCTGTACGTTTACGGCTGTTCCCCATTCGTCAGGAATACTTTCCATCTTACGGTAAAGGATAGCACGTTCATTCATCCATGAATCGAATACTGCACAGATGGCCCCCCAAAGCTGTTCGTATGCACAAGTCGGAAAATCTCTTCCTGTCTGTTCTTTTACGGCAGCTTTAAATTTCTTCACAAGCTCTTTCAGGTCTTCCACTTCCAGCTCGTTATCAAGTTTCACACCTTTCGCTTCTTTCACCTCTTCGATGATAGCTTCGAACGGGTCAATATCTTCCTTATTAGTAGGTTTCATTCCCAAAACCACGTCACCGTACATCTGTACAAAACGACGGTAAGAATCCCATGCAAAGCGTGCATTACCAGTCTTGCGGATAATTCCTTCCACCACTTCATCATTCAGACCAAGGTTCAGAATAGTATCCATCATACCCGGCATAGATGCGCGTGCACCAGAACGTACAGATACCAACAAAGGATTTTCGACATCACCGAATTTAGATTTCATCAACGCTTCCACATGAGTGATTGCTTTTACAACTTCATCTTTCAGCAACTCAACCACTTTATCACGTCCTAACGTGTTGTATTCCGTACAAACATCTGTAGTTATTGTGAATCCGGGAGGGACTGGAATTCCAATTAAATTCATTTCGGCAAGGTTGGCACCTTTACCACCTAACAAATTCCTCATGTCGGCCTTTCCTTCTGCCTGACCATTTCCAAAGGTATAAACTCTTTTTTTATCCATAATATTGTGTTTAAAGTTACATTATGACTTTTTTCTGTTCGCAAATCTAAGGATATTTCGCAAATCAGAAAACTTTTTGCGAAAAAACTTTCTATCAAAATGCAATTTCGACATTACAATCTGTATTATTTCTACAGACACGAAAGTTTTCCAAAAAAAATACCTACTTTTGCAAAGTAATTATTAGACTGGTGTAAAAGTGGCAAGAAAGAAAAAAGAACTTCCCTTATTGGAGAAGATAACAATCATGGATGTGGCTGCCGAAGGAAAAGCCATCGCAAAAGTAAACGACCTGGTAATTTTTGTTCCCTACGTAGTGCCGGGCGATGTCGTAGACCTTCAGATCAAACGTAAGAAAAATAAATATGCCGAAGCAGAAGCGGTGAAGTTTCATGAACTATCGCCCAATCGTGCCGTTCCTTTCTGTCAACACTATGGCGTATGCGGCGGTTGCAAGTGGCAGGTGCTCCCCTATCCGGAGCAAATCAGATACAAACAGAAGCAAGTGGAAGATAATCTGAGACGTATCGGAAAAATCGAGCTTCCCGAGATTTCCCCGATTCTCGGTTCGGCTAAAACGGAGTGGTACAGAAACAAACTGGAGTTCACATTTTCCAATAAACGTTGGCTGACCAACGAAGAAGTTCGCCAGGATGTGAAGTATGACCAGATGAATGCTGTCGGTTTCCATATTCCGGGAGCGTTCGACAAGGTGCTGGCTATCGAGAAATGTTGGCTGCAGGACGATATATCCAACCGTATCCGGAATGCGATACGCGACTATGCTTACGAACATGATTATTCATTCATCAATCTGCGTACACAGGAAGGTATGCTGCGGAATATGATTGTCCGTACTTCTTCAACGGGCGAATTGATGGTAATCGTAATTTGCAAGATTACGGAAGAGCACGAAATGACACAGTTCAAGCAACTGCTTCAGTTTGTCGCTGATTCTTTCCCGGAAATTACATCTTTGCTATACATTATTAATAATAAGTGCAACGACACCATCAATGATTTGGATGTGCACGTATTTAAAGGTAAAGATCATATCTTTGAGGAGATGGAAGGCCTGCGTTTCAAGGTAGGTCCGAAATCATTCTATCAGACCAATTCGGAACAGGCTTATAATCTATATAAGATAGCCCGTGACTTTGCCGGACTGACCGGAAATGAACTGGTGTACGACCTCTATACCGGAACAGGCACGATTGCCAACTTTGTCTCACGCCAGGCGCGCCAAGTGATTGGTATCGAATATGTGCCGGAAGCTATTGAAGACGCAAAGGTGAATGCGGAAATCAATGATATTAAAAATACCTTGTTCTATGCCGGCGACATGAAGGATATGTTGACTCAGGACTTCATCAATCAGCATGGACGCCCAGACGTTATCATAACAGACCCCCCTCGCGCAGGTATGCATCAAGATGTGGTTGACGTTATTTTGTTTGCCGAACCCAAACGGATTGTTTATGTAAGTTGTAATCCTGCTACTCAGGCACGCGATTTGCAGTTACTGGATGGTAAATACAAGGTGAAAGCTGTGCAGCCGGTAGATATGTTCCCTCACACTCATCATGTGGAGAATGTAGTATTACTAGAACTTCGATAAAAGAAAAAAGAAATGGAAAAAAGACCTAGAAAGACACCTGCTGAAAGAGCACGTGCCCAATATACGAACTATGCAGTCAGGGAACCGATGGAACTCATGGATTTCCTCGCTGCCAAAATGCCGGACGCAAGCCGCACAAAGCTGAAATCTTTGTTAAGCAAGCGGGTGGTATTTGTTGACAATGTGATCACTACACAATTCAACTACCCTCTTCAACCGGGAATGAAGGTGCAAATCAGCAAGCAAAAGGGAAAGAAAGAGTTTAATAACAGATTGCTGAAAATCGTATATGAGGACGCTTATATCATTGTTGTCGAAAAGATGCAAGGACTCTTGTCCGTCAATACGGAGCGTCAGAAAGAGCGTACCGCTTATACAATACTCAATGAATATGTACAACGCTCCGGACGCCAGTTTCGTGTGTATATTGTTCACCGTCTGGACAGAGACACTTCCGGCTTGATGATGTTTGCCAAAGACGAAAAAACACAGCGGACGCTACGCGACAACTGGCATGAGATAGTGACCGACCGCCGATATGTGGCCGTAGTGGAAGGAAATATGGAGAAAGACTATGATACGATAGTATCCTGGTTGACAGATAAGACTTTGTATGTAAGCTCCAGCAAATACGACGACGGTGGTTCCAAATCAATCACACATTATAGAACCATCAAACGTGCGAACGGGTATTCTCTTGTAGAACTTGATTTGGAGACAGGGCGCAAGAACCAGATTCGTGTGCATATGCAGGATTTAGGTCATCCGATTGTCGGTGATGGAAGATATGGCGGAGAAAACTATTCGAATCCTATCGGACGCATGGCACTTCACGCTTTCAAACTTTGTTTCTATCATCCGGTAACGGGAGATTTGATGGAGTTTGAGACACCTTATCCGGCAGATTTCAAGAAGCTGTTTCTGAAGAAATAAAAAATAAAAGCGGAACTCTTTAAAAAAGAGACTTCCGCTTTTTATTTATATTAAAATATTCATCTTCTATTGCATTTCCAATGTAAAAGGGAAACCCTCTGAATCTCCTGTCAAATAAAAAATTCCAGTCATTAATCCACGACGTATATTCACATCATCCATGTAGGAGATTCCATTTCTACCATAATCCAAAACAAGGTTATTACTGTAACGATCCTCCCAATACCACTGAAAACGAAAATAGTCACATGGTTCACCGTTACGATAATATTGATATTCTTCACCAAAGCCGTCCGGGTCAAAAGTAAACTTACTATATATATACCTTCCATTGGCAGCACTCATGCCGACATCTCCTGCCCATATCCTGCCGAACATCTGCTCTTCTAAGTCTTCATCGTCCTCACACGAAGTAAAGCCAACCAATAAAGTCAGCATCATTAAGATACCTGCATATCTCTTAACCATTTTCATAATCTTCCAGTTTATTGCGTTTATAAATACAAATTTAGCGTTTTTATTTTACTATACACTTCAAGCCATAAGTTTTTTGTACCTTTGCCCCGATAATATTTAAAAAATTACATGAAACTTCTTTGGCTCGATTTAAATAGCTCCTATGCACACTCCTCACTGGCACTCCCTGCACTCCATGCTCAAATAGCAGACGATACCACTATTGAATGGTGCGTAGTCTCTGCCACGATTAATGAAAATACCGGTAGCGTTGTCAATCAAATCTACCGTCACCAACCGGATATCATTGCAGCCACCAACTGGCTATTTAATCACGAGCAACTATTACACATCGTTTCACGTGCAAAAGCATTATTACCTCATTGCTGTATCATACTCGGCGGCCCCGAGTTTTTAGGAGATAACGCTGCTTTCTTATATAAGAACAAATTTGTAAGCGGAGTGTTCCGCGGAGAAGGCGAAGAAGTATTCTCTTTATGGCTAAAAGTGTGGAATCACTCAAAAGAAGAGTGGAAATCAATAACAGGTCTCTGTTATCTTGATGAAAACAATCAATATCAAGACAACGGCATCGCCCGCGTCATGAATTTCTCACAACTTATATCTCCTGAAAAGAGCCGTTTTTTCAATTGGAGCAAGCCCTTTGTCCAACTTGAAACAACCCGGGGATGTTTCAACACATGCGCTTTTTGCGTCAGTGGCGGTGAAAAGCCTGTCCGCACCATTCCTTTGGAAGCTATCCGTGGACGTCTGAATGACATTCACCAGCATGGAATCAAGAATGTACGTGTCCTCGACCGTACCTTTAATTACAACAATAAGCGAGCAAAAGAATTACTCGACTTATTCCGTAACTATCCGGACATCTGTTTCCATCTTGAAATCCATCCGGCTCTCCTTTCCGAAGAATTAAAGCAGGAGTTATCCGCCCTACCGAAAGGTCTATTGCATTTGGAAGCCGGAATTCAAAGCTTAAAAGAACCTGTTCTACAACAAAGCCGACGCATCGGAAAGTTATCCGACGCTCTTGAAGGATTAAAATACCTCTGCTCCCTGAAAAATATGGAGACACACGCCGACTTAATAGCAGGACTCCCACTCTATCACTTATCAGAAATATTCGAAGATGTCCGCACCTTAGCGGAATATGGCGCAGGAGAAATCCAACTGGAATCCCTAAAGCTGCTCCCCGGCACAGAAATGCGAAGAAGAGCAGAAGAATTAGGTATCCAATACTCACCGCTACCACCCTATGAAGTATTACAGACCCGTGAAATATCAGTAGACGAACTGCAAACGGCCCATTACCTATCCCGTATGTTAGACGGATTCTACAATACTTCTACTTGGCAAAAGATTACCCGGACACTCATTCTGGAGAATCCGCATTTCTTACGTGAATTCCTCAATCATTTGGTGCAAACCGATGTCATCGACACTCCTTTAAGTCTGGAAAAAAGAGGACTTATCTTATATGATTTCTGTAAAAATCATTATCCGGATTACCTGACACAAGTCAGCATCGCATGGATAGAAGCAGGTATGTCGCTTAAAAAAACTCCGGCAGAAAGAGTAAGGACAAAAAGACAAGTTCCCCCTGAAAATTGGGAAGTGGAATATGGCTCATATCGTGAGAATCTACGATTATGTTTTCTTCCCGTTGACGAAGAAGAGCATGGATACTGGTTCGGTTTTGAATCGGAAATTCAGAAGATACAACCGGTTTTCAAAGCTAATAAATTATTCTAGATATACTTCTAATAGATACAGACAGGGTATTTAATCATCTGTCTTTTAGTCTCAAACTTTCTTCATTCTTTTTACTATACGCTTCTCCTCTTGATAACAAACCCACATCTTACTTCACTTTTGCCCACGTGGTGGACATATATACGTTATTATCCTATACGCCGGTTCTTAATGAAGTAAACCAACGATATAGAAAAGTTTTAGAAAACAAGAAAGCATATCTTCCATTTTATTCTCTACCTTTGCAGAACGATTAAAAAAACATCCTATAATAATGAAGAACTTTATCAAGGGATTCCGGTTTACCCCCTCCAATTATCCGGCAGCAGTAGAAGAGAAAATACAGAAATATAGAAAACAAGGATATAAGCTTCCACCACGTAAAGTACTCCGCACCCCCGAACAACTGGAAGGTATCCGTGAAAGTGCCAAAATCAATACGGCATTGTTGGATTATATCTCGGAAAATATCCGTGAAGGAATGTCTACCGAAGAGATTGACGTGATGGTTTATGACTTCACAACCGGACATGGAGCCATCCCTGCCCCACTCAATTACGAAGGATTTCCGAAAAGCGTTTGTACGAGTATCAATGATGTGGTATGTCATGGGATACCCAATAAGAATGAAATCCTGAAAAGCGGAGATATTATCAATGTGGATGTATCCACGATTTACAATGGATACTTCTCCGATGCATCCCGCATGTTTATGATTGGCGAGGTAAGTCCCGAAATGCGCAAACTCGTTCAGGTGACCAAAGAATGTATGGAAATAGGCATTGCCGCCGCACAGCCCTGGAAGCAACTGGGCGATGTGGGCGCAGCCATCCAGGAGCATGCAGAAAAGAACGGATTCAGCGTTGTCCGTGACCTTTGCGGACACGGTGTGGGGATGAAGTTCCATGAAGAGCCGGATGTAGAACACTTCGGACGCCGTGGCACAGGAATGATGATCGTACCCGGCATGACTTTTACCATCGAGCCGATGATTAATATGGGAACCTACGAAGTATTTGTAGACGAAGCTGACGGATGGACAGTCTGCACCGACGACGGGCTACCCTCAGCCCAATGGGAAAACATGATACTGATTACTGAAACCGGAAACGAAATTCTGACATATTGATGGAACTGATTCTACTTATTATAATTGCCATATTAGTGACAGTCCTGCTGGTATTATCACTGACAAAAGGCAACAACCAGACTCAAGCGGAACAATTACAGATAGCTTTGCGCCAACAAATGCAGGAGAACCGGGAAGAACTGAACCGCAGCATCCGGGAACTTCGCATGGAGATGACGCAAACGCTCAACCAGAATATGCAGCAACTCCAGGATGCCCTGCACAAGAACATGATGACCAGTGGAGAGCTGCAACGCCAGAAATTCGACACAATGGCGCGCCAGCAGGAAGTTCTGATTAAATCGACCGAGAAACGTCTGGACGACATGCGCCTGATGGTAGAAGAAAAGTTGCAAAAGACACTGAACGAACGAATCGGTCAGTCGTTTGAAATCGTCCGTTCGCAGCTCGAAAATGTACAAAAGGGACTCGGAGAAATGAAATCCCTGGCACAGGATGTCGGCGGACTGAAAAAAGTATTGAGCAACGTAAAAATGCGGGGGACATTCGGTGAAGTACAGCTCGGAGCATTACTCGAACAAATGATGAGCCCTGAACAGTATGACGCAAACGTCAAGACGAAAAAGAGCGGAACCGAATTCGTCGAATTTGCCATCAAACTTCCGGGAAAGGACGATGCCAACAGCACCGTTTACCTTCCGATTGATGCCAAATTCCCGAAAGACATATACGAGCAATATTACGATGCTTTCGAAGCGGGAGATGCCGCGTTGATGGAATCATCCGGCAAGCAGTTGGAAAGCACGATTAAAAAGATGGCCAAGGATATTCACGATAAATATGTGGATCCCCCTTTTACTACCGATTTCGCCATCATGTTCTTACCTTTCGAAAGCATTTACGCTGAGGTAATCCGAAGAACAAGTCTTGTAGAGACGCTTCAGAAAGAATATAAGATCGTAGTGACCGGACCGACGACACTAGGAGCTATCTTGAACAGCCTTCAAATGGGATTCCGCACACTAGCCATCCAAAAGCGTACCGGCGAAGTTTGGACCGTATTGGGAGCCGTCAAAACGGAATTCGGCAAGTTCGGCGGATTGCTTGAGAAAGTACAGAAGAACCTGCAAAGTGCCGGCGACCAACTGGAAGAAGTAATGGGAAAACGGACACGCGCCATCGAACGGAAACTGCGGCAAGTAGAGCAGTTACCACATGAAGAAAGTCGGAAGATTCTGCCGATTGACGGAATAGATGATGAACTTACAGACGAATAGTCAACGCCCCTGCCCCTTTGCAAGCACCACCCGAAGCACCATATACCCCAATAACCCGGAAAGTATGGACCCCGACAATACTCCAAACTTAGCCTGGTTCAACAAGACCGGATAATCAGTTCCGAAAGAAAGGTTGGCAATGAAAAGCGATACGGTAAAACCGATGCCACCCAACAATGCAACTCCGGTAAGATTCATCCAGTTCATTCCCAATGGTCTGGGAGTCAGTCCTGTTCTGATAGCCAACCAGGTGAACGAATAAATACCGATGAATTTGCCAAACAGCAAACCGGCTGCCACCGCAATACCCACGTTGCCGACCAACTCGCCGCCCCCGCTAAACACAACGCCGGCATTGACAAACGCAAAAAGCGGAAGAATCAGGTAATTGACCGCCCCATGCAGATTGTCTTCCAATGATTGCAACGGACTAATCACACGGTCGGAAGCCGACTCCACCTCTTTCAGTCTGGCAATCTGCTCATTAGTCAACACAATACTTCCCGACTCCATTGTCGGGAAGCCGGCTATTATACGGCGGATATCTTCAATATACTTCCCTACGTTCAAACGAGGCTTTGCGGGAATAACAAAAGCCAGGATAACCCCGGAGATTGTACTATGAATACCCGATTGCAAAAATAAATACCAGATAACGACCCCAATCACTAAAAAGAAAATCTTATTTGTCGCCCCCCATTTTCCGATAAAGTAAAGAAAAGCATAAAGCAACGCAGCCACCAGAAGATAACCGTAAGAGACATGTGAGCTATAAAAAATGGCAATCACCAGAATACCGCCAATATCATCGACAACCGCAAAAGCCGTCAGAAAAATTTTCAGGCTCAGCGGAACGCGATTCCCCAGCAAACTCAACACACCCAATGAAAAAGCAATATCCGTTGCCATCGGGATGGCAGACCCTTGTCCGCCGACACTGCCCGGCGGGCAAATCAGCATATATATAATTACAGGAACCAGCATGCCACCACAAGCAGCGATAAAAGGCAACACAGCCTTGCGGAAAGAAGAAAGCTCGCCCACCAGCAATTCCCGCTTGATTTCCAGCCCCACCAGCAAAAAGAAAATCGTCATCAAGCCATCATTGATAAACTCAATCATCCGTAGATTCTCCCCACCGTGCGAAAGTAAATTAAAACTACCAATCTGCAAATGAAGTTCATGCGATAAGAACGCCTGATACACCGGAGCCACAGAAGAGTTCGCAATGACGGCTGCCGAAATAGCAGCCAGAAACAGAAGAATACTCGCTGTGATATTCATGGATGAGAAATTCCGCATAGTCCGCAAAATAGTCATAACGAAATGTATTTATAATATTAGATTCGCAATATACGGATTTTTTCCAATCAAAAAGCAACCGCAAGTCAATTTGTTCAGAAAATACTCTGAAAAACTGCTTGCGGCAATATTCTTAATCCAGTTTCAGTACAGCAAGGAAGGCTTTTTGAGGCACTTCCACGTTACCGATTTGTTTCATTCGTTTTTTACCTCTTTTCTGCTTTTCAAGCAGTTTACGCTTACGGCTCACGTCACCGCCGTAACACTTCGCAGTCACATCCTTACGGACTGCCTTAATGGTTTCGCGAGCGATAATTTTGGCACCGATAGCTGCCTGAATGGCAATTTCAAACTGCTGGCGAGGAATAAGTTCCTTCAACTTCTCACACATCCTCCTGCCCATATCATACGCATTGTCGATATGCGTCAATGTAGAAAGCGCGTCCACAGGCTCACCGTTCAGCAAAATATCAAGTTTCACCAGTTTGGAAGTACGGAAGCCGTTGGGCTGATAGTCGAACGAAGCATAACCTTTGGAGATACTCTTCAGTTTATCATAAAAGTCGATGACAATCTCTCCCAAAGGCATATTATAATAGATCTCCACCCGATTGCCGGAGATGTACTCCTGCTTGAGAAGCTCGCCGCGCTTGCCCAGGCAAAGCGTCATGATAGGTCCTATGTAATCGGTCGTAGTGATGATAGACGCCTTGATATACGGTTCTTCAATATGATCTATTAATGTAGGATCGGGCATACCTCCGGGGTTATGCACCTCCTTCATATTGCCTTGCTTGTCAAATATGTTGTACGACACATTGGGCACGGTGGTAATCACGTTCATGTCAAACTCGCGGTCCAACCGTTCCTGTACAATCTCCATATGGAGCAATCCCAGGAATCCGCAACGGAAACCAAAACCCAGTGCCAGCGAAGATTCCGGCTGGAAAGTCAAAGATGCGTCATTCAACTGCAACTTCTCCAGAGACGCACGAAGGTCTTCAAAGTCCTCCGCCTCAATCGGATAAACTCCGGCAAACACCATCGGCTTCACTTCCTCAAAACCGGCAATAGCCTTGTCGCACGGACGGGCGATATGCGTAATGGTATCTCCCACCTTCACCTCTTTGGAAGTCTTGATACCCGAAATAATATATCCTACATCTCCCGTACGAAGCTCGTTGCGGGGAACCATATCCATTTTAAGCACCCCCACCTCATCGGCGTCATACTCTTTTCCCGTATTGAAGAATTTCACCTTATCACCCTTGCGTATTATACCGTTCTCAATCTTGAAATAGGCTATAATTCCACGGAAAGAGTTGAACACAGAGTCGAAAATCAACGCTTGCAACGGGGCATCCTCGTCTCCTTCGGGATGAGGGATGCGTTCGATAACGGCGGCAAGTATCTCTTCCACGCCCATACCCGTCTTGCCCGACGCACGGATTACCTCTTCACGTTTGCAACCCAGCAATTCCACAATCTCATCTTCCACCTCTTCGGGATTGGCGCTTGCCATATCACATTTATTGATAACCGGGATAATTTCGAGATCGTGCTCAATCGCCATATACAAGTTGGAAATCGTCTGTGCCTGTACACCCTGCGACGCATCGACAATCAGCAACGCACCCTCGCAAGCGGCAATCGAACGGGACACCTCATACGAGAAGTCCACGTGTCCCGGAGTGTCAATCAAGTTAAGGACATACTTCTCACCCTTATAGGTATATTCCATCTGGATAGCATGGCTCTTGATCGTGATTCCCCTTTCTTTCTCCAGGTCCATATTATCAAGCATCTGTCCCGAAGTCACCTGAATAGTCTTGGTATATTCCAGCAGGCGGTCGGCCAAAGTCGATTTACCGTGGTCAATATGAGCAATAATACAAAAATTGCGTATATTCTTCATTCTGAATTCTTATTATTTTATCTTTTCGGTGTGCAAATATACGTAAATGGCGGAATAAAAAAAAATGCGTTGATAACATTCTGACAATGTACCAACGCATTTTTTTATTGCTTAAGTGAGTTACTCGCTTAGATCAATTTGATGAAGAGTTCACCTTCAACTTCTTCCACAGAGACTTTGTCTTCTCTCAATAACCAGCCAAGACCAAGAAACAGATCTTTGTCAACCAATTTAGTCGCTTTTTTAAGCTTCTTGGCAGTCATTCCTTCTGTTTCATTCAGTGCATTCCAGATAGTACCTGCAATTACACCAGCTTTTTCTTTCAACATTTGCTTTGCAATTTTAGTTAGACATGCTTAAAATCCTTCCAGCCATAAAGACTTTCAGATTTTATTTCGGAGACAAAGATAGCTATTTTTATGTTATATAACATTTTATTGAGTACTTTTTTACCGTTTTTGTAATAAAAAAGCATTTTAAGAGCTCATTTTGGATGCTTTTCAAGATATTCACACCAGATTCTTGCCGCTTCTTCCACCATTTTCGCGCAAGGGCGCTTGCTATAATATTGAGTAGTACGCTCTTCCGGCACGGTAGAAACCGGTTCTTTTTTCTTCAATCCCAACAATTCGCCGCAAATCAGCGAACCGTTGCGTTTTTTAAATTCAGCCGCCAGTTCCTGCACTACCGCATAGTTGGCAGCTTTGCCTTCCCGGTCTGCCGCTTCCGTCGCCCCGGTTTCCAGGCCTGCCAGCAAGAACATGCCGCAGGCAGCTCCACACGTTTCACGCATCCTGCCTATCCCCCCACCGAAGGAAGCGCTCATGCGCAAGGCCTGTTCTTGTGTAAATCCATACATATCTGCAAAGGCAGCCACAACAGACTGCGAACAGTTATATCCGCTCCTAAAAAGCTCCACCGCTTTCTGTATTCTATCTTCCATACTATTTTCCGCTTTTTATTTTCATGCAAAAATACAAAAAAAAGTATGTATTGATGCATGTTCATCTCAGGAAAACAACAGCATGATATTCAGCACCGATACGATAATCGCAATCGCATACAGTACAAACGTACTCCAGCGGCTATTCACATAATCCCCCATCACCTTCCGGGAAGAGGTCAGCCCCACCTGCAAAAAGACCGTAAAGGGCAACTGGATACTAAGTATCATCTGTGAGATAATCAATCCCTTAAAAGGATCCCCGATAAAGAAAATCAGCAGCAAGGCGATGCCCAAGGACAAAAGCACCCCCACCTGCGAGTGACTGTCTTTGATATGATAGGATTCGCCAAAGATACCCGCAAAGATAGAGCCTGCCGCCATCCCGCTCGTGATAGTCGACGAAATGCCCGCCATCAGCAGAGCCAACGCAAATACGATTGCAGCATGACTTCCCAGCAACGGTTCGAGCAGCGATTGGGCTTGTTGCAATTCCTCCACCCGAATACCGCTTTTGAAAAAAGTAGCGGCAGCCAGCAGAATCATCGCACTGTTAATCGCCCAGCCGACAATCATCGAAAACAGCGTATCAAACAGTTCATACTTCAACACCTTCTTTATCGACGCGTCGTCTTTCTTATTATACTCGTGACTCTGTATCACTTCCGAATGGAGAAACAGGTTATGAGGCATCACCACCGCCCCCAGCACACTCATGATAATCAGCATACTGCCTTTCGGGAATGACGGAGTCACCCACCCCGCCGTTGCAGCGGGCCAGTCTATTTCCACCAGAAACAGCTCATAAATAAAAGAAAGCCCGATAACGGAAACGAACGCAATGATAGCACGCTCTATCTTCTTATAAGAATTGGTGAAAAGCATGATAGATACAAAAAGCGTTGTCAATACAGCCCCCCATATGATAGGAATATCCAACAGCATTTCGAGCGCAATGGCACCACCCAGAATCTCCGCCAGCGAGGTAGAGATAGAAGCCAGCACCGCCGTGCCAAGTATGGGACGGGACACCCATTTGGGAGTATATTGGGTGGCCGCTTCCGAAAGGCAAAGCCCGGTAACAATCCCCAAGTGGGCAACGTTGTGTTGAAGCACAATCAACATGACAGTGGACAAGGTGACTACCCAAAGCAGCGAATACCCGAACTCGGAACCGGCAGCGAAATTAGACGCCCAGTTTCCCGGGTCAATAAATCCTACCGTCACCAAAAGCCCCGGACCGATATATCTGAACACATCCAGCCCGCCCAAATAGCGTTTATGATCTTTGCGTTTTAAATCTTGAAAAACATTCTTCATCTCTTGCATAATAGTTTATCCAATACAAATATACTTATTAATAACGACTGGAGTCCGATTTTGGTTCAAAATCAATAAAACCGTGCTATCCGTGTAATCCGTGCCCGAACAAAAAAAGGGGAGCTCTTTGCTCCCCCCCTTCTGAGATTAACTATAAAAAAAAACGTTGTCCGTTAATATCCCATCTCATGCAATGCACGACATAACTGGTCGGGACAAGACGTCGGTCTGCCACCGCAACGTACACCCTCAAGCTTGGCAATCACCTCTTCCACTTTCATGCCTTTCACCAAGCGCGAAATACCTTGCAGGTTGCCGTTGCATCCACCCCAAAAAGCAACTTCCTTCACAACTCCATCTTCCACATTCAGTTCGATGTTCGTGCTGCAAGTGCCTTTGGTTTTATAAACATACTCCATACCGGCTTATTCTTCGCTTTCTTCAGGTTTCATGTTCGTATAAACAGTCTGCACGTCGTCAAACTCCTCCAGACGTTCAATCATCTTGTCCAGTGTCTCGCGTTGTTCGGGAGTCACATCCTTCATATCGTTGGGGATATAAGTAAAGTCTCCGCCGACATCCTCAAAGCCACACTCTTCCAGGTGCTTCTGAATAGCCGCGTAACTCTTCGGGTCACCGTAGATAGTGATTGTCCCTTCCTCTTCATCGGCATCATATTCATCTTCCACATCATAGTCGATCAGGTCAAGAATCAGCTCTTCCATATCCAGTCCGTCTTTCTTCTTGAAAGTAAACATACATTTGTGGTCGAAAAGGAAAGCCAGCGACCCCATTGTACCCAGGTTTCCGCCGAACTTGTTAAATACCGAACGGACGTCAGCCACCGTACGAGTCGTGTTGTCTGTCAACGTATCCACAAAAACAGCAATTCCGTGAGGGCCGTATCCTTCGTAAGTCATGCTCTTGTAGTCGCTTTGGTCTTTACCCATAGCGTTCTTGATGGCACGTTCGATATTGTCCTTCGGCATATTCTCACGCTTACACGTAGCGATAACCGAACGCAGGGTCGGGTTATTCTCCGGTTCCGGTCCGCCCGCCTTTACAGCGATAGCGATCTGCTTGCCCAGTCTTGTAAAAGTTTTAGCCATGTGGCCCCATCTTTTCAGTTTAGCGGCCTTTCTATATTCAAATGCTCTTCCCATTGGTTTATATTTTTATAATAACAATTTTAAGTTTATCTGATTATCTTAGTTTGGCGCCCAGTTTATCTTCCAGGTTCTTCACCAATTTCGACATGATTTTGTCAATCATCTTGTCGTTCAAAGTCTGGTTCTCATCCTGAAGCAAGAAGCTCACTGCATAAGATTTCTTGCCTGCTTCCAGGTTCTTGCCTTCGTACACGTCAAAAAGTTCCACTTCTTTCAGCAACTTCTTCTCCGTATCGTAAGCAATCTTCTCGATTTCGGCAAACTGCACATTCTTGTCAAGCAGCAAGGCAAGGTCACGTTTCACAGCCGGGAACTTGGATATTTCCCTGTAGCTGATCTTCACCGAACGGATAGCCTTCATAAGCTCCTTCCAGTTCAAGTCGGCAAAATAAACTTCATTATCGATATCGAACGCCTTCAGCAATTTCTTAGTCACCACACCGAAAGATGCCAGTCGTTTACCGCCCTTGGTATTTACGGAAAGTGCGGCAGCAAAGACATCATCGGTCAAGTTGCCTACAACCAGATTATGCAAATCCAGTCCCAAACGTTTCAAAATATTCTCGACATAAGCCTTCAATTCATAAACAGAGCTGTTTTCGTCTGCATGCGCCCACGAGTTGGAAACCTTCTTGCCGGTTACCCACAATCCCAGGTGATAATCTTCCGAATAAGGAGCCAATACCTTTTCCTCATTCCTCTTGTCTCCGTCGAAATAATAACAGTTACCGAATTCAAAGAATTTCAGGTCGGCATTCTTACGGTTCGTGTTGTAAGCGATGCTTTCCAGTCCACCGAACAACAAAGTCTGACGCATAGCGTTCAAATCCGCGCTCAGGGGGTTCAGCAACATCACCAGTCGGTTTGACGGATAAGTTTCCAGACCGTCATAGTATGCGGCACGAGTCAATGAGTTATTCAGTATTTCATTGAATCCGCAGCCCACCAACTGTTCTGCCACCAGATTCTGTAATTTATTGGATTTATCATGTTCCCCCTTTGTTGTCAGACTAGACTTCAGAGTAGACGGGATTTCCACATTATTATATCCGTAGATGCGGAGAATATCCTCAATCACGTCACAATCACGCTGCACATCCACCCGATAAGGCGGCACAGCCAAGGTCAGCCCTTCTGCCGTCTCATTCGTAATCTTCATCTCCAGGCTGGTCACAATGCTCTTGATTGTCTCTACCGGAATCACTTTGCCTACCAGTGAATTTACTTTAGCATAAGCCAAATCTACGATGAAATCCTGCGCAGGAGTAGTATATACATCTTTAATATCAGAAGAAATCGTACCGCCGGCCAGTTCCTTCACCATCATGGCAGCCAGTTTCAAGCAATAAATCACGCCATTCGGGTCGATGCCACGCTCGAAACGGAAAGAAGCATCCGTATTCAGTCCATGACGGCGTGCAGTCTTGCGCACCCATGTGGGATGGAAGTAAGCACTTTCAATGAAAACATCCGTCGTAGCTTCGGTAGAGCCGGAATCCAGTCCGCCGAATACACCGGCAATACACATCGCCTCTTCCTTATTGCAAATCATCAGGTCGCGGTCGCTCAGCTTGCGTTCCACTTCATCCAGCGTAACGAACGGAGTCCCTTCGGGCATGGTCTTCACAATCACCTCATTGCCTTTAATCTTGGCAGCATCGAAACAGTGCAAAGGCTGTCCGAAAGCATGAACGATGTAATTGGTAATATCCACTACATTATTAATAGGACGCACACCGATCAGGCGCAATTTGTTCTGCAACCATTCCGGGCTTTCCTTCACGGTCACCCCTTTCACGGTCACACCGGCATAATGCGGGCAAGCCTCCGTGTTTTCCACCTTCACCTCAATATTCAAGTCCCGGTTTTCAACCGTGAAGTCATCTACCGATGGACGTTGCAGAGTTGCCTGTCTGCCGTTCTGAATCAGATAAGCGTACAGGTCGCGGGCCACGCCGTAATGAGAGCAGGCATCCGCACGGTTGGGCGTGATGTCCACTTCAAGCACATAGTCGCTCTTGATATTATAATAATCCTTGGCAAGCGTACCCGGAACAACATCTTCCGGCAATACAATGATGCCTGCATGATCCGTACCGATACCGATTTCATCTTCGGCACAAATCATGCCGGTAGATTCCACGCCGCGGATTTTTGATTTCTTGATGGTAAAACATTCGTCACCGTCATAGAGTTTCGTACCCAAGGTAGCTACCACCACTTTCTGTCCGGCAGCCACGTTCGGAGCGCCGCAAACGATCTGTACCGGTTCGCCTTCTCCCAGATTGACAGTAGTAATGTGCAAATGGTCGGAATTCGGGTGTTCCACGCAAGTCAGCACTTCGCCGATCACAAGACCTTCCAAACCACCTTTGACGGTTTGCACTTCTTCCACGCCGCCTGTTTCCAAGCCGATAGAAGTCAACGCGGCAGCCGTTTCATCAGGCGTCAAATCGAAGTTGACATACTCTTTCAGCCAGTTATAAGAGATATTCATATGATTAATTTTTTATTGTTTCTCAAAAGATTCGCAAAGTTAATAAGTTTTTTCGGTTGACCGAAAAGGTTTGATAAAAAATTGCACGTTATTTCACCACAGAGGACGCAGAGGACACAGAGGATATCGGAAAGATGAAAAATAAGTGCAAATCCTTAATAAGCAAATGCGTATAATTAATTTACAAACCAATTCAACATGAGTACTTAGTAAAAAGAAAGAGCTCTGTGTCCTCTGCGTCCTCTGTGGTAAAATAATGCGCAACTAAAACGGCAACGGCCCATCCCCACCTATCGGCGCGGCAAACGGATTGTTTGTCTGCGGAGCAAAATCAGGTGCCGGTGGCGGCGGTACGGAAGCAGGGCTTCCCGCATTCATTTTAGAAACCAGCATCGTTCCGGCAGGCTCACCCGGCATCGGGATAACCATATCATCCTCGGGATTCGAGAATCGTGTAAACTCACCCTTAAACCGGAGCAGCACCTCACCTACCGCACCATTACGGTGCTTGGCTATCACAATCTCCGCCATACCGCGCAAGTCATTCCCGCGGTCGTCCTGATAAATTTTGTAATACTCCGGACGGTGGATAAAGCACACCATATCGGCGTCCTGCTCGATGGCTCCCGATTCACGAAGATCGCTCAACTGCGGACGCTTGCCGTCGATACCTTCACGGCTTTCCACACCACGGTTCAACTGTGACAGCGCGATAATCGGAATATTCAACTCCTTCGCCAATCCCTTCAACGAACGTGAAATGGTACTCACCTCTTCCTGACGGCTTCCGAACGCCATACCGCTCGCATTCATCAACTGAAGGTAGTCGATAATAATGACTTTCACCCCATGCTCACGCACCAGACGGCGCGCTTTTGTACGAAGTTCGAAAACTGACAAAGAAGGGGTATCATCCACATAAAGCGGTGCATCAATCAGATCCTTCAACTTATAGTCCAACTGCTGCCATTCGTAATTGGCCAACTGCCCGCTCTTGATTTTCTCACTCGGAATCTCGCAGACATTCGTAATCAGACGGTTCACCAACTGGACGTTACTCATTTCAAGCGAGAACAACGCCACCGGATTCCGAAAATCAACGGCAATATTCTTTGCCATAGAAAGCACGAAAGCTGTCTTACCCATGGCAGGACGGGCGGCAATAATAATAAGGTCGGAATTCTGCCAGCCGGAAGTCATCTTGTCCAGTTTGGTAAAACCGCTTTCAAGACCGCTCAAACCGTCGGTCCGTGCCGCAGCTTTCTGAATCAGCTTATAGGCTTCGTCAATCACCGGATTAATCTGCGTATAATCTTTCTTCATGTTCTGCTGCGAAATCTCGAAAAGCTTACCTTCCGCTTCCTGCATCAGGTCGTCCACATCCAGCGTCTCATCAAAAGCCTTGCTCTGGATATTGCTCGTAAACGTAATCAACTCACGTGCCAGCGACTTCTGCGCAATGATACGTGCATGATACTCAATATGCGCCGAAGAGGCGACCTTGCTACTCAACTGAGTAATATAGAACGGCCCCCCGACCTCTTCCAAATCTCCCCGCTTGCTAAGCTGTTCCTTTACCGTCAGAATATCCACCGGTTTCTGGTTGATGGCAAGGTCGGTAATAGCTGCGTAAATCAACTGGTGACGGTGCTCATAAAAAGATTCGGGACGAAGAATCTCGCTCACTTGCGAGTAGGCATCCTTCTCAATCATCAAAGCTCCCAACACAGCTTCTTCCAGCTCAGGCGCCTGAGGCTGGATACGACCATAATCATTTACCGGTTGTACTTTGGCAGATTTTGTATTGCGGGTATTTTTTCTCTGTTCAGCCATGGAGATATTTACTATTTTGTAATTTACTATTTTTTTGCGACCGGACAGGTTCCTTTATAACAGAGCTTCTCCGGTCGGGACGACAAAGATAGAATATAATCACGAAGAATGAATAAGGAAAAATGAAGATTTTACTAACTTTGCCCCCGAATCACATTAAGCCACGATTAATTGTGGTGTGCACCACTACAAATAGTAAATTGTAAATCGTAAATCGTAAAATAGTACATATGATCGTTTTTCCGAATATCAAAATAAACCTGGGGCTCTCCATCACAGAGAAACGCCCGGACGGTTATCATAACCTCGAAACTGTTTTCTATCCGGTAGCCCTCGAGGATGCTCTCGAAATCCGCGCTCTCCCCGAAGCAAGTCTCTCCGAAGCAGATAAGAAAATCACTCTCCACCAATATGGAATGGAGATAGCCGGCAATCCGGAAGACAATCTGGTGGCAAAAGCTTATTCACTTCTGGACAAGGAGTTCCACCTTCCCCCTGTCGAGATTCATCTATATAAGCATATCCCTTCGGGAGCCGGTCTTGGCGGCGGTTCGTCAGATGCCGCCTTTATGCTGAAACTGCTCAACGGGCATTTCCACCTGAACTTATCCGAAGAGCAACTCGAAATATACGCCGCTACTTTGGGGGCAGACTGTGCTTTCTTTATCAAGAACAAGCCTGTCTACGCCGAAGGCATCGGCAACATCTTCTCGCCAATCGAACTTTCATTAAAAGGTTATCAGATTATGATTGTGAAGCCGGACGTCTTTGTTTCCACCCGCGAAGCCTTCGCGAACATTCATCCCCATCATCCCGAATATCCGGTCAAAGAGGTAATCCGTCGTCCGGTGGCAGAATGGAAGGATATATTAATCAATGATTTCGAGGCAAGCGTCTTCCCGCAGCACCCCGTCATCGGAGAAATCAAACAAGAACTCTATAATCAGGGAGCAATCTATGCTTCCATGAGCGGCTCCGGTTCTTCCGTGTTCGGGCTGTTCGCACCGGATGCTGCGCTGCCGGAAATAAACCGGGAAAGTAACTCGTTTTGTTTTAAAGGCACGTTAGGCCAATAGTCCTTTGCCGGAAATTATGTTCCGGCAAAGTTTCAGAAACCTAACATTGCAGCAGGATGTATATTCAGCACACGACAAAGCATGCGAGCTATTTTTAAACAGGCTCTAAATGTTTTATAATTCAAAACCCAAGTAACACCCGTACAAAGAACGGTACCACGACTCACGTCGTAGTACCGTCACAACACAAACACAAAATAAAACACGACAAAACTACTATGCAACCTCCTGTCTATACCGGGGAGGTATAAGTACTGCTTATGTATATTCACATACTCATAACCAGCTTCAGGACGATTAGCATCAATTAAACAAATCGCATGCACGATTTGTTTAAACTCTTATGTAGATTAAAATTGTTTCCTTCTTTACTGAATACCTCTCTCACGAAGTTTCAGCTGCCAGTTCCAGGCAGAGCGTAAAGTATCTTCCAAAGTTTCTACGGCTTTCCACCCCAATTCATTATTGGCGAAATCGGGGTTCGCCCATACTTTCTCAATATCACCGGCACGACGCCCGACAATCTGATAATTCAACTTCACACCGGTAGCTTTTTCAAAGCCATTGATTAATTCCAATACGGAAACACCGCGTCCCGTACCGATATTGAATACTTCCACTTTTTCTTTCTGTCCCTTTTCCAAGATACGGCGGATAGCAATCACGTGCGCTTTAGCCAAATCGACTACATTGATAAAGTCACGGATACAAGAGCCGTCGGGTGTATCATAATCATCACCAAACACGCTAAGTTTCTCACGGATACCCATAGCAGTCTGAGTCAGATAAGGAATCAGGTTTTGAGGAACGCCATTCGGCAGTTCACCCAGCAATGCGGTAGGATGCGCGCCAATCGGGTTGAAATAACGCAGCATGATAGCATTGATCGGAGCACCGGAAGCTACTGTATCGCGGATAATCTCTTCATTAATCTGTTTGGTATTTCCGTAAGGCGATTCCGCTTTCTTAATCGGAGCTTTCTCAGTCACCGGCAGTTCGTCCGGCTGACCGTATACTGTACAGGAAGAAGAGAACACAATACCTTCCACTCCATGTTTAGGCATCAATTCGAGAAGATTGATCAAAGAAACCAGGTTATTGCGATAATAAAGCAACGGTTTCTCTACCGACTCTCCTACGGCTTTGCTCGCTGCAAAGTGAATAATAGCCTTAATTCCTTTATATTTTGTAAATACGGCATCCAGCCCTGCAAAATCCAAACAATCCAATTTCTCGAACACCGGACGAATACCTGATACTTTCTCTATATTGTCAACAACGTCGGCACTTGAATTTGATAAATTATCAATGATAATTACTTCATATCCACTGTTTTGTAGTTCCACTACGGTGTGAGAACCAATATATCCCGTCCCGCCCGTTACTAAAATTCTTTCTTTCATATTCTTTATAAATGGTTAGTTTTCCGGCTTTTTGTCGTTTGAGCTACAAAATTATGGAAATAAAATGAAAATCCAACAATTTACGGCCATTTATTTCAATAAAAAATAATCAAAGAACGATTTTACGGAAATCGGATATAAAAAAAAGAATTGGAAACCCGCAGTCTGCATGTCGCCACACAACAGGGTTTCCAATTCCTATCAATCAATTATCAACTGTAAGTCTTTACACTACGCCGGAGAATCCCATGAATGCCATAGCAAGCAGACCGGCGGTAATCAAGGCAATCGGAGTGCCTTGCATTCCTTTCGGAACTTTCACCAGACTCATCTGTTCGCGCAGTCCGGCAAAGAGCACCAGTGCCAGCCCGAAGCCGATAGCCGTAGAGAATGCATATACAACACCCGTCAGCAGGTCATAGTCTTTCTGAATCACCAGGATAGCCACACCAAGGATACAACAGTTGGTTGTAATCAAGGGCAAGAACACGCCCAACGCCTGATACAGGGCAGGCGATACTTTTTTCAGAATAATTTCCACCATCTGCACCAGTCCGGCAATGACCAGGATGAATGTAATGGTCTGCAAATATCCCAGCCCGAAGACATCCAATACAAACTTCTGAATCAGGAAAGTAACAATGGTAGCGATGGTCAACACGAAAGCAACCGCAGCGCTCATACCCATCGCTGTTTCCACCTTCTTGGATACACCCAGGAACGGACAGATACCCAAGAACTGCGACAACACGATGTTGTTTACAAAGATTGCCGAAATAAATATCAATATATATTCCATATTCTTTTCTTATTTAATTGAATTAGGCTTTCTTGAGACTGTTAATCAGCGCAATGAGGTATCCCAAAGCGATGAAAGCACCCGGAGCCAATACAAATACCAACATTCCATATTCTTCCGGCATGATGGTCAGATTGAAAATCTTACCGGTTCCCAGGAATTCGCGAACAGCACCCAGCAATGTCAGGGCAATGGTAAAACCAAGTCCCATGCCGATACCGTCGAACATAGAAGCAACCGCGTTATTCTTGGCAGCGAAGGCTTCGGCACGTCCCAACACAATACAGTTCACCACAATCAACGGGATGAAAAGACCGAGCGTAGCGTACAGTCCCGGCACGTATGCCTGCATCACCATTTGAAGCAAGGTTACGAAAGACGCGATCACCACGATAAACGACGGGATACGCACCATATCCGGAATCAGGTTCTTGATTAAAGAGATCACCACATTCGAGCAAATCAAAACGAACATGGTAGCCAGTCCCATACCCATACCGTTGATGGCCGACGAAGTCGTACCCAATGTAGGACACATACCGAGCAGGAGTACAAACGTAGGATTCTCTTTGATAATCCCGTTCATCATTACTTTAAAGTTATTCATATCTGTCTCCTTTCTTATTTAGCACTGACCGAATCAGTAAGTTCAACTTTAATCGTAGCTCCCGTAGCAGCGTCAGAGTCTGCACCTGTAGCCTTTTGAGAAGCACCGCTGACACCGTTCACTTCACCACCTTCTGCCTTATAAGCCTGATAAGCAGCATTTACAGCATTCAGAAATGCACGTGAAGTAATAGTAGAAGCTGTAATGGCGTCCACCTGTCCGCCGTCCTTGCTGACAGTCAGCGGAGCTTCACCCGGATTCATGCCCAGGATAGACCTCGCACTTTCTTCGTGCGACACCGCCTGTTCGCTTTTGGCAGGGTCATAAGCACCAAACCATTTGTCGGCCTTCGAGCCCAGCCCCGGAGTTTCCGCATGAGCCAGCAGAGAGTAATTATAGATTTTGCCTTCGGCATTAAAGCCTACCAGCACTTTCAGTTCACCGCCGAATCCCATCGACTTGGCTTCAACAGCCGTACCGACCAGCTCTTCGCCGTTCTTTGCCGGATAGACGATAAAGTCAACGAATTTCTTTCCGTCTTTCTCACCGAAAATAGTATCGCTTTCCGCTACCGGATTGTTCGTAAATTCGGGAAGAACCTTCTTCAAAGCCTCGTTCAGCGTCTTTGCGTTCGCTTCGGCGATAGGGCCTTTCGTCAGTTCGTTCACATAAGCCAGCAACGCTACGGAAACAGCAGTCACGCCCGTAAGTACCAGCAACATATTCTTTAAAGATGATTCTAACTTTTTCATTTCTTCTTCGCTACCTCCCCAAAGCGTTTTGGTTTACAATAGGTGTTAATCAGCGGAGTGAACGCATTCATAATCAGGATGGCGAACGACATACCTTCGGGATAAGCACCGAACAGACGGATGACAACCGTCAGCAGACCGATACATACACCATAAATCAACATTCCTTTCTTACTCATCGGAGAAGTCACATAGTCGGTTGCCATAAAGACAGCACCCAGCATCAGACCACCGGAGAGCAACTGCAATACCGGAGAAACATATTTTTCCGGATCTGCCAGGTGCATGATACCCGCAAAGATAAACACGGTAGCCAGAATAGACACAGGAATATGCCACGTGATAATCTTCTTCCAGAGCATATAAACCAGTCCGAGCAATAGAGCCAATGCACTCACTTCACCCAGGCATCCGCCATTCTGTCCGATCAGCAAACTCAATGCATCCGGAATCCGGTTTAAAGCATCCATAGCCGCACTCTTATCTGCAGCATGAATCGCTTGTTTCATCAATGCCAGCGGAGTGGCACCGGTGGTAGCATCCGTATAAGCGGTCAACTGTCCGACTACCGGCCAGCTGGTCATCTGCACCGGGAAAGAGAGCAACAGGAACACACGTCCTGCCAGTGCCGGATTAAAAGGATTGCAGCCTAATCCACCGAAAGACATTTTGCCTACACCGATAGCAAACAGTGCACCCAGAATGATAATCCAGATAGGAAGATTAGACGGTAAGTTGAATGCCAGCAACACACCTGTAATGATGGCAGAGCCGTCGCAGATGGTCGTGGCCGGTTTCTTCAGTAGATATTTTCCGATCGCCCATTCGAAGAACAAACAAGCCGCAACGGAAGTAGCTGTAACAATCAGCGCACCCAGTCCGAAGAAATAGAGAGACACCAGAAAAGCCGGAACCAGTGCAATCAGCACGCCGTACATATTCTTCTTCACGCTGTCTCCGCCATGAACGTGGGGTGATAGTGATACGATTAATTTATTTTCCATATTCGTTATTTTTTAGCTTGACGTGCGCGAATCATAGCTCCGACCTTACCTTTGCCCAGACGACAATAGTCGAGCAGCGGACGGTTGGCAGGACAAGTGAACTGGCAAGAGCCGCACTCGATACAATCCATGATTCTCTCTTTTTCCATTGTTTCAAAATCTCCGTTTTCGGACAAAGCTCCGAGCAAGTAGGGTTCCAGTCCCATCGGGCAAGCGCTCACACACTTCGCGCAACGGATACAAGTCTGCGCCTCACCGCGTTTGGCTTCCTTCCGATTCATAATCAGGATACCGGAACTGCCCTTCGCAGTAGGAACCTCGATATTTACGAGCGCCTTACCCATCATCGGACCGCCGCCGATTACTTTTCCCGTATCTTCGGGCAGACCGCCGCAAGCGTCGATCAACTGCTTCATCGGCGTACCGATACGAGCCAGGAAGTTGGAAGGTTTCGCCACCGACTTTCCTGTCACGGTAATCACACGTTCGAACAACGGCTTATTTTTCTGTACAGCTTCATAAACGGCAAATGCTGTTCCCACGTTCTGCACGACTGCTCCCGTAGAGATAGGCAATGCGCCGCTCGCCACCTGACGTTTGGTGATCGCATCGATCAGCTGTTTTTCACCTCCTTGCGGATATTTCACCTTCAAGGGCACTACCTCGATGCCAGCATAGCCGGAAGCCACTTTGGTCATCAGTTCGATAGCATCCGGCTTATTATTTTCGATTCCGATAAATGCCTTGTTCACTTTCACCGCTTTCATCAGGATAGAAACACCTACCATAATTTCTTCCGCGTGTTCCAGCATCAGCTGATGGTCGGCAGTCAGGTAAGGTTCACACTCTACGGCATTGATAATCACACATTCAGCCTTGAAAGAAGGAGGAGGACAAAGTTTCACCTGCGTAGGGAAACAAGCACCGCCCAGACCTACGATTCCGGCATCGGCAATCTTCTTCACGATCTCTTCTGTGGAAAGTTCACACTCTTTCACCAGTGTGGTGCTACGGTCGATTGTTTCTTCCCATTCGTCGCCTTCCACATCAATGAAGATGGCAGGTTTCGCATAACCGCTGGCATCGACTATAGTATCAATCTTCGCCACTTTACCACTGACCGAAGAGTGAATTGCTGCCGAAACAAAGCCGGCAGGTTCGGCAATCTTAGTGCCCACCTTTACCACATCACCTTTCGCAACAATCGGTTTTGCAGGCGCACCGATGTGCTGCCCCAGCAGGATAACTGCCTTTGCAGGAACTTCCGCCGTGATAATAGGTTGATGTGCCGACAATTTATTTTCGTGTGGATGAACTCCACCAATTGAAAATGTCTTTAACATACAATTCTGTATTTTATTCTGTTATTATTCTGTTACTTTCGGAGCTTCAGCCGTTTCTTTCGGAGCAGCAGCCGTTTCTTTCGGAGCAGCAGCCGTTTCTTTCGGAGCAACTGCAGCCTTCGGAGCAGCAGCCGTAGCCTCTTCCGTCTTCGGCTTGCGCGGCGGGAAATTCAATGCGACAATGGTTCCTTGCGGACAGACTTCCTCACACTTGCGGCAAGATTTGCACTTGGCCGGGTCGATGTAAGCCAGGTTGTTCTCCAGCGTAATAGCCTCAAACGGACAAGTCTTCACACACTTGCCACAGCCGATACAGCTAACGGTACAAGCCTTGCGTGCCACGGCACCCTTGTCCTTATTCACACAAGAGACGTACACACGGCGCGACTTCTTGCCTTGCGGACGAATCTCGATAATCGCTTTCGGACACGCCTTCACACAAGCTCCACAAGCCGTACATTTCGCTTCGTCCACTTCGGGAATACCCGTTTCAGGATTCATGCGAATGGCATCGAACTGACAAGCCGCCACACAGTCGCCACACCCCAGACAGCCGTAGCTACAACCTGTTTCACCACCATATAGTGAGGCGGCGATAGCGCAGCTCTTCGCACCGTCATACAAATTGGTACGCGGACGATTCGCACACGTTCCGTTACATCTTACCACTGCTACCATCGGTTCAGCTTCACCAGCTGCCAGTCCGAGGATATCAGCCACTTTCGCCATGACAGGTTGTCCGCCTACAGGGCAGAATTTACCATCCAGCGAACCGGCTTTGACGCAAGCATCGGCAAAGCCGCTACAACCGGGATAGCCACATCCGCCGCAATTCGCCTGAGGAAGCACCTCCCCCACCTGGGCAATCCGCGGATCTTCATACACGGCGAATTTCTTGGAAGCCACATAAAGAATAGCGGCCAATACGAGCGCTATAGCTCCCAATGAAATCACTGCAATCAGAATCAAATTCATAATGTTTTTAGTTATTTATTGGTTTTATAGTAAATGAAAATTTTTGCTTCAATCGTGTTTTATTGAGCCACAAGACGAAATAATAAGGCGCGAGGACAGCCAGAGAAAGAAGTGCTGCATACAACTCATTCTCTATCCACGCCATCAAAAGAAACAATGAAAATATAAGAAGTACGAAAGGAAGTACGAAAGCAAATGACACTGCCATCATGCCCATCGATGTTTCGCCGACCACCATCACCTTCTCCCCCACCTGATAGGAAGAAGCTGCGGTATCTATAATATCTATGATTTTGTCCTTACTATCCGCCGAGGAACAATGCCCCTTTGCGCTACAAGCCGCACAAGCCGATGTCTGGACAATCCTCACCGACAGATGAGAACCCTGTATGTTTTCCACAATACCCAGATGCTTTATAGTATTATTCGTCATTTTGCAAACTCAACATTACAAATCGCGGCAAATTTAATCATTATTTGTGAACTACGAAGCATTCCCCATATTTTTTCTACATAATAAATTGTTATTTCTTCCATTTTCGTTATCGCACACGGAAAAAGATATAGCTACTATTTGATATGTTTGCAACAAAAAAAGGCAGGCGGGAAATTTTTTCCCGCCTGCCTTTTAGTATTCTGTTATTTTATTATAGCTGAAAACGCCGCCTCGAAACAGGACGGACAATATAGGTAAATTCCTTTTCTGTTTTTATCAAATAATCGAACCCACTAGTCAATATTATTTCCAATTCATCATCCAATACCAAATAACGGTCGTGATACTCCGGTAATGTACGATCTACAAATGTCCATTTTTCACAATGCGCTCTTAACATAGCTACATCCAGATACTGAGAATCATAGACTACAGTCAGTTGTTTTGTTGGGAAAATAGCCTTCAAAAGTTCTACATTGGCACCACCCTGAAAAGAATATTTATCATATACATAAATAGTTTTAGCTTTTCTGCATAGTGCTGCAATATGCTCTATAGCTTTCTGCCGGCTTTCACGCTTGAAAAAACAAGCGGTCAGATTATTTTCGATTTTATCTCCATTAATATTCACATAAGGATAATAATCCTTATCTGTACACAAAATAATCTTATACAATGTATTTTGAGCTAAATCCTCTAAGGGTTGCGTCGTAAAGCCACTTTTTCTAAGCGTAGTCTCTAATTGTGCACTAATACCCTTCCCGATCCTCTTGAGTTGGCTAGTATTCGTTAAAATAGAAGGTTTATAATAATGCAAAAGTTTCTCAATCAAATTTCTATCATAATCTCGTCCCTCCTTAAAGTTACAATACTCTTCTTGTAACTCATCACTCAATACAAAACTATAATTTCCCATATCATTCCATTTCTAAAAGTTCAGCCAATGTTGCATCAAAAAAGCCCCTCGGAAACTCAGGCTGAAAACGCCCATCCCTATTTAGCTGAATTCTTTCAAACGGGTCAACAATTTCTTTCTTATAATATATAATTGCCTTTTCCGCATCAAATTTCTTCTTAAATACCAAATATTGCAATTTATTAATCAAATGGTCGCAATGCGTTTCTATAATCAATTGAATACCGGCATTGGCGATAAAAGCAAAGAAATCCCCCAAGCGGGATTGAGCAGCCGGATGAAGATGTATTTCCGGGTTCTCAATCATTACTACATCTCCCGGTTGGGAACGTAAGCACAAAATAAGCACTTTTGCCAGATAACTCACACCAGCCCCCAATTGTGTAGGTAAGATTCCCGGAATATTGTCACTATTATATTTTACCTCCACTATCTGCTCATTCCTCTTTTCCGTTTTCAATTCCAGCTTCAATCCCAATATATAACTTTGCCAATAATTAAGTTGGGCAGCCAATGTAAACGAACTTTCATCTTTTACTAAAGCACTAATCAAGGCTTTAGATTTCTCTCTTTCAAAAGTACCTAACAGATAATTTCCATCAACACCACACACCGTTACAGAAGACATACTTGCCAAATTCTCGGCCCCCACACGGTTAGCCGACAGATAAAATAGATTTTTCTCTATTTCCAATCCGGCACATCCTGTCATATTCTCCTCTTCCTCCTTCTCTGAGAGTTTATATCCTACAATAGTTCCATCTATATCCAATCGAATCTCAATTTCTTTTGCATTCTCATATATATTCCTAAGAGTGGAAAAAGAAGAAAGCAACTGGCTCAAATGTAGTTGTCCGCTCTTGGTGGTAGCCTTATTCACCAATAAAATGGCCTGCAATACGCTCGATTTTCCAGTCGAATTCAGCCCCGTCAACAAAGTTAACGGCTTCAACGCCATCTTTTCATGCTTAATATTCTTCAAACCACTTATCGTCAGTTCTTGTATCATTATCTTAGTTCTTTTAAAAATTGATTTATACGTGAATATCTATATCCCAAGCTAGTAACAGAATCAACATTTCCCTGGAAATAACCACTTTCGTCCAACGACTCCTTCAAAGCTTCTATAGCTAGCCGTATCTCTTTTTTATAATCCAGATTCCATTCAAACATAAATAGATATATGAGGCATTCAAACAAAGGCATATTTATCGGGCGACGTTTACTTATACCCGAAAAACGGAAAGCATCTTCTCCCAATATCAAATAGATATTCCTTAAAGCGACTAAAAATGTCTCTTTCAACATTCCAACCTCATTCTCTGTCATGAATTGATTGATAAATATCATCACCTTAGCTAAAAAATCATCAATATCGCTTCGATACTCTATCGGCTTACCCAAATCGGCCGTTCGCAATTGTTGTGTCATTAACAGATAAAAAGCTATTGCCCGCAATACAATATACCGATCCCGCATTCGGGTAGGACTTACACCTCTTCCCGTTGCATCCTTAAACTCATCCGAATTGCAAATGTCATCTATAAGTGCAGTTGCATTACCCCGATATAAGGCATTGCGCATTTCTTGATTATTCAATCGGGTTCCACCACGATTTACTCTATCAAAAATATCATATTTCACACGTTCCGGAGTCGGCGGCTGAATAATATAGAAAAACAGTTGGTAGTCTTCGAATATCCCTTGCAATTTTAAGTCCAAATCAGCAAATGCACTTCCATTTAAGGTATGCAATATTTTCAAGTCCTTTAATTTGAATCCTCCCTCTAAGAACTTTAATATTGTATTGATACGCTGTCGTCCGTCAACCACCTGCTTCTTTCCATCTCTAGCCTCAAATAAGTACATAATAGGAATGGGTATTCCCATCAATATTGATTCTATCAATTCAGATGCCTGCCGGCCTTTCCATACGTCATTTCTTTGAAAATCGGGGGAAATAATTATTTCTTTTCTCTCTACGCACAAACGTCTTAAGTGCAAAATACTAAACTGAGCTTTCTCCACCCGCACTTCCGCATTGGGATAAATAGTCGACGAATTGTTTTGTTCCATATCCAATCCGGACTCACTTTCCAACCATTCTTCTTGTATTCTCATTTTGTACTATAAATTCTAGAGAACAAAGATAACAACTCTTAAGTTTAAAGCCAAAGAAATAAGACCTTAGTTACAACTATATCCAAAATCTTGTGTTATCCCGATAGAGAAAATTATCCTCACGTATCTCCGAGAATGTCTGTATCCCAATAGGGTATAATCTTTGCGAATCTTCCATATCAATCATATTTTCCACAAAGCTACAAAAAATATCCGTTCAAAAAAGGCAGGCGGGAAAAAATTTCCCGCCTGCAACTCTTTCACTTTATCTGTTTTTTCACTGTTCTCCCCGCTCCTCCTCTCTTCTCTTCCTGTACTCCAGATACAGCAACTTCCATTTATCCAAATACGCCTCGATTTCCTCCTCACTAAAGGAGTCAAAAAAGAAATCGACAACTTCTACGTAATGACTCAATCTGCCATCCAGCCCTTTTTTACATCATTGTAGGTAGAATGCCCGATACCTATTGCCTTATACACTTCAGGATTCTTCAAACCCAAACGGCCTTGCAACTCTGAAATACAAGCGCCCAAACTCTCATAACAAGCTTTTTCTTTTTTCATTCTTATTTATTGTTAAAAACACACCATAACGATTAATTATTTTAACTTTCATCCCGTATGTCGGGATGATGTTTATTCTGTCTTTGCTAATTTTACACCGTGTTTCAAAGCACGTTTGTGTTTTTTCGCAAAAGTAAAAATTTAAACTCATTACAACAAAAAAATATGCCAAACAACTACAGAATGTCCTATTTCATGCCACCCATCGCCCCCGTCAGGAATGAAGAAGGACGAATGGTCACCCCCGCCACCCTTCTCCCCTTCTGCGAAATCTCCGTGGAACAAGTTTTCCAGATGATCACCTGCAACGAAGACCTCAGGCTCCTGACCGGACAAGTACGCAACGCACCGGACATGCGGACGGCAAAAGCAACGCTCCTGCCTTACGTGACTCCCTGCGGCACCTTCACCCGTCGCAACAGCCAATGCTTCCTATCCCCCTCACGGCTGATAGTGATAGATGTAGACCACCTCGACTCCTACGAAGAAGCCGCCGGAATGCGCCGCACCTTGTTCGACGATCCCTTCCTCCGCCCTGTACTTACGTATATCAGCCCCAGCGGCCGGGGCGTGAAGGCATTCGTCCCGACCGGCACGTCCTTTCCGGCAGACGAGATACGGAATATCACAGAAAGCATCCACAGAGCCATGCAATATGTCGAAATGGCCTACACCCCGACAACGGACATCACTGCCCGAGCAACTGCCAAAGGTGTAGACGGTTCGGGGAAAGACCTGGCAAGAGCCTGCTTCCTCAGCCACGACCCCGAAGCCTTATTCAGAAACATCTGATATGACTTATAAGTCATTGCCTGACCATATACGAATTTATATTTCTCAATTGTATAATTCCCAATCCAAGAAAAATGAACAACATTGAATCACTAAGCCGCCTCACCGAGACAGTCGAAACGGCAGGAGCGGATATCGCCCCGACTTACATTGAGTACGTACAACTGGCATTTGCCATCGCCACAGATTGCGGCGAAGCCGGACGCGACTATTTTCACCGTCTCTGCCGCATGTCCGCCAAATATCAGCGTAAACAGGCCGACAGGGTATTCTCCAACGCACTCGCCACGAAACATGGCGACATACATCTGGGCACAGTGTTCCACCTTGCCGAAACCGCAGGGGTCACCCTCCGCAAAGAAGAAGTTATGAACAGCCCGGCGGGTACAAAAGGTACAGCAGGTGCACCCCGCAATTTTCTCACACACACGTGCGCGCGTAATAAGGTGGGAAATGACGAAAACGACGGAAACGGAGAAGAAGAATTATTGCCGGGCAGCGAACCGCAGCATCCGCTACCTACCTTCCCCGAAGCAGACTGGCCGGAGTTTCTGAAACGTATCATAAGCTATGGAAAGACTGCGGCCCAACATGACATCATGCTATTGGGAGCATTGACAGCCTTAGGCTCTTCCATGGAACGGTATGTGCGTTGTTCTTATGGCGGCAAATACCAGTATCCCTGCATGCAATGTTTCGTCATCGCTCCTTCCGCTTCCGGCAAAAGCATCCTTTCCTATATCCGGTTGCTCGTAGAACCTATCCACGACCAGATTCGTACAGAAGTGGCCGTACAGATGAAAGCATATAAGAGAGAGAAAGCGGCCTACGAAGCCATGGGCAAAGAGCGTTCAAAAGTGGAAGCTCCGCAAATTCCCGCCAACAGGATGTTTCTCATTTCCGGTAATAATACCGGTACGGGTATCCTGCAAAACATCATGGATTCCGAAGGAACAGGACTTATCTGTGAAGCCGAAGCGGATACCCTTTCCACTGCCATAGGCTCGGATTACGGCCACTGGAGCGACACGCTCCGCAAAGCGTTCGACCACGACCGCTTGTCTTACAACCGCCGTACGGACCAGGAATACCGGGAAGTAAAAAAGAGCTTTCTTTCCGTCCTGATTTCCGGAACACCCTCACAAGTCAGAACTTTTATTCCGACGACAGAAGACGGTGCGTTCTCCCGTCAACTGTTCTACTACCTGCACGGCATCTGGAAATGGGTGAGCCAGTTTACAGAAGACAATATAAATTTGGAAGAGATATTTACCGCTATGGGTTTGGAATGGAAAGAGAAACTGGATATGATAAAAGCACATGGAATTCACACACTCCAGCTCACGGTTGAACAGAAAGAAGAATTCGATGCACTCTTCTCCCGCCTGTTCTCCCGTTCGAGCATAGCCAATGGCAGGGAGATGTACAGTTTCGTAGCCCGCCTGGCTGTCAATCTGTGTCGCATCATGGCTGAAGTGGCTGTATTGCGTGCTCTCGAAAGTCCGCATTCTTATCAGTTCAAGGTATCCCCTGCTTCCGGCTTTACTCCCGACAAGGAGATTCCTACCGACAACATCAATGACGGCATTATTACCCGTTGGGACGTAACGATTACTCCCGAGGACTTTAAAGCCGTGCTTTCACTTGCCGAACCTCTCTACTGTCATGCCACGCATATCCTGTCTTTCCTTCCTGCTGTAGAAATCAGTCACCGTTCTAATGCCGACCGGGATTTCCTCTTCGAGCAGTTGGGTGAAAAATTTACCCGCGCACAGTTGTTGGAACAGGCAGCTGCCATAGGAATCAAAGAAAACACTGCCCTCAGCTGGTTGAAACGATTGACCAAAAAAGGAGTGTTTATCAGTATAGACGGAAAAGGAACTTACTCTCTCGCGCGTGTGCGTGTGTGAGGGAGCCCCCGAAAAGTGCACCTGCTGTACCCGCCCGTTATTAACAACGCAGTGATTGGTCTATACTAAAGCGGCGCTTTATGAGTGCTAAAGCTTAGCTTTACGCCCTCTAAAGCACCGCTTTAGCACTCGTAAAACGCCGCTCTCCTAAGGCTCGCCCAACGCATCCACAATCACCCTCACTTCCAACGGTGTGAAAGAGCGATGCTCCGGTTGATAACCCAAATCATACAAGCGTTGTAAAAGTCCGGGACACCGTAGGATCCATTTCTTCATTTTCCGGTAAGCGGCAATACCGGTAAGTTCGGGAGAGTAGAGTTGCGCCAACTCCATACGTCCATACGCACGTATTCTGAATTCGTTCATAATAGATAAGTTTCTGATTTATTGTCACAAAAGTAACAAAATATTTCCACATTACCAACGCTTTTGCATTGAATAACCGACCCTAATTGCATATAACCGACAAGGTATGAGCATAACGGTCCACAAGCGATTTTCCGGTAGTCAGCAGTTGTATCTTTGTATCGTCGAAAGGGGAAAGAATCCCGGAGACACCATGTATAACCCTTTAATTTATTGTTTTATGATTCGTTACAAAATTTATCAGAACCAGCAGAAGAAAGGCTTGAATGCGGGCAAGTGGTTCGCCCGTGCGGTAAGCGATGAGACGTATGATTTGGGCAAGCTTGCCGAACATATGTCGAAACACAATTCACCGTATTCCGGCGGTGTCATCAAGGGTGTGCTCACCGATATGGTGGAGTGCATCAAGGAGTTGCTGCTCGACGGCAAATGTGTGAAAATCGATGACCTTGCCATTTTCGGTGTGGGCATCCGCAGCAAGGCTGCCGAAACGTTGGAAGAGTTCTCGCTGGAGAAGAATATCATCGGCATGAGACTCAAGGCACGTGCCACCGGCAATCTGTCGACGACCAACCTGAAGCTCGACAGCCAACTGAGACAGCAGGCTGAGTATCAGAGACCCAGCACTTCCGGCGGCAACAATTCCGGTTCGGATTCCGGCAATACGCCCGACCCTAACCCGGATGGTGGCGGAGAGACTCCCGATCCGGATCCGGCAGCTTAATCCTTGCCTCTATCTCCTGTCTCTCCTATTTTCTGTGAGCCCTTCTTTTTGCGAAGGGCTCGCTAATATCCAAATCTTTTAATCTTAAAAAAAAATCGACTTATGAGCAATTCATCATCACGCCGCTCCGTATGGAGCCTGGTTCTCAAGATTATCATCACTGTAGCCACTGCCATCGGCGGTGTGCTCGGAGTGCAAAGCTGTATGTAGGCCAATGAGGACCATTACGCTAATTATCATTCATTGCAGCGCTACGCCGGAGGGGAAATCCCTCTCGGCGGAAGCCTGTCGTTCAGACCATATCCACCACCGTGGATTTCGCGACATCGGTTATCATTTCTATATCACACGTGACGGGGAAATCCATCGGGGACGGTCGCTTGAAAAGGTTGGGGCACATTGCCGGAATCATAACGCCCATTCGGTAGGCATTTGCTACGAAGGCGGGCTGGATGCAGAAGGAAAGCCGAAGGATACGCGCACTTTGGAGCAAAAGGGCTCGTTGCTTGCTTTGTTGAGGGAGTTGCGGCGACAGTTTCCGAAAGCGTTGATTGTGGGGCATCATGATTTGAATCCGATGAAGGGATGTCCGTGCTTTGAGTGTGTGAAGGAGTATTCAGATTTGTAAAAGAGGGAAATTTCATAGTAAAGGCGGTCACTTCACAAATGACCGCCTTTACTTGTTATACTATATTCTACTATTTTATTCTCAACAAATATATCGGCTATTCACCTACCAAATCTTCCACAATTTTTTTTCCGGGTAATATAATCAGAAGAAAAGAAATCAAAATTACTCAAACCCGTGAATAGGAAATCATTGAATAAATCCGGATTCTTGATAATATCTATAGAAGACACTTCACTCCCTTCACGTTGAAGGATATTCCAATATTTCAAATCAACTACATCCATCAAAAAAGTATCATTAGAACTGGCTATCAACTGTATATGATGTTCTATGCAAAAATCAAAAAGAATCTTTCCCAGTTTCGTAGAACGGTCATAGTCCAATCCTTCACACAAATCATCAATCAGTAACAAGGACGGGAATTCTCGAACAGACATATATTGTGCGTAAATGAGAAGATAAAGAGCACGGAACATTCCTTTTGACATCAAAGCATCAAAAAGTTGGCTCTTGACATTTTCCTCGTGAAACAACACCATTTTCAAATTACTACCATGTTCAAACAGTTCGATTCTTTGAATGGGATAACCAAGTTCATGTGCCTGGTCAATAACCTGTTGAATGGATTTTTCTGGTAAAGATTTAACCATCGCAAAGAGAGTTTGCCCTTGCCCTAATATATAAAAAGGTATAGCACTATCCCCTGCCATCTCTATTTCATTAAAGCATAATCCACACGCATGCTCTGCCCATAACATAATTTTCTCAATGAATGGATATTGCACTACATCACGGCGAACATGTAATGTCAATTTACTTACAGGAGGATTGATAGATTCACCACACAAAACAGTTCCATTTTCATTGCGAGACAATAAAGTCTCCCCATTTACTTTCAAGGACTCGTAAACCACATCTGCCCCTTTTAGACGAAATTCATAACTAATCGAGTCATTTTCATCTTCAAAAAGAAGCTCACTACGAAATATATCTAATGTGTTCCGTTCAGATAACTGCATCAAAAAAAGCAATACATTCCCCAAGGCACGAATTGTCCTGGACTTACCTACTGCATTCTTACCTACTAATAAATTAACTTCCTGTAAGTTGATAGGCGATGCCAATCTCCAATCTTTTCCTCTATATGTAAACTGAGTTAACTTCATTTTATTCTGTTATGGCTTTATCGTACAAAAGAACTAATTCTTTCTTAGATTTCCTAACTTTACAGGCTTTTTCATGCGGACTTTTTCACCCGAAGCGCTTGTGTGAAGGAGGTAAGCACTCGATTTAGAATATAATCAAACTTTCTTTGAAGTGACCGTACTCTTCAAGCCCGTCTCGCCAACATTCTCATTATTGGCATTGATCACTACCTTGAAGATGGTCATAAAGAAGATTTTTAGATCAAGAGCAAAACTCATATGTTTTGCATACCAAACATTCAGTTCGATACGTTCAGGCCATGGCACTTCTTTACGACCATTCACCTGTGCCCAACCGGTAACACCAGGAAGCACGTCAAACATGTGCTTTTGATGTTCGTCATACTGCTCGTAGGGCCAAGGATGATAAGTTAATGCAGGACGAGGACCAATCAACGCCATATCACCTTTGAGAATATTCACCAATTGAGGTAATTCATCTATAGAGGTAACTCTAAGAAGTTTCCCTATGCGAGTTATGCGACTATCACCTTTGTAAGAGTATACACCGGTGCCTTGTTTCTCTGCACCTACACACATCGAACGAAATTTCCAAATCTTAAAAGGCACACCATTTTTACCCAATCGCTCTTGTTTGAAGACAACAGGACCTTCTGAATCCAACTTAATCAGAATTGCTACTAGCACCAAAGGTACAAACAGAACGATCAATGCTACAAATGCAATCATAAAATCAATGAATCTTTTGAAATACTTATACATACTATCAATTAAAATTATAACTATTATACGCTCCGCTTATCTATATTATGAATTTTTCATCCAACTGAACCAATTACTAACCATACTCCCCAAAGATATTCACCATAAGATTCTTGACTGATGGAACTTCATAGAAAATATTAAATAAAAAACTTAAATACAATAATGCTTTACTGTTCAATGAATGCTTTAAGATTATTATACATTAAATCGAACATACGTCTATTATTACCATCCCCCACAAAAGAATTATGTGGACTAATAGCTACATTCTGCAACTTCCACAATGGTGAATGCTGTGGCAACGGTTCTGTTTCAAACACATCAAGAGCTGCAAATAAATCCCTACGTTCTTTAAGAATTTTACACATTGCAGGCTCATCAATCAATCCACCTCTTGCAATATTTACGAGAACAGCTCCCTTCTTCATAGCCTGCAATACTTCACAACTCACCAAGCCTTTAGTGGACGGCAGTAATGGAGCAGTCACAACAATTACATCAAACTCCTCTGCACTTTCTTTTAAAGTTTCTATTAAAGCCATATAATCAAACCCAAAGGTCTCATTTGTATGAATATCAAACCCTACAGTTTCAGCGCCAAATGCATGAAAACGCTTAGCTACCTCTTGTCCTACATTCCCCGCCCCAATAACAGCTACCTTTGTACCGAAAATTTCTTTCAATTCTCTATGCTTAGTCCAACGGCCAGATTTCTGCTCTTGACCAAAGAACCATCCTCGTTTGTAATATTCTAAAACTCGAAATAAAGCCCATTCTGCCATCGGAGTACTGTATACACCACGAGCATTAAATAATTTTATCTCACGAGACTTAATCTTATCTACTGGTACTCGATCAAATCCAGCACTTGTCAACTGAATAAACTTCAAATTACTAAAAGTATCAATATCATGATGCAAAAAAAATCCATTACAAACTATTGCATCAACTTCTGATACAGACAAAGGTACGCCCTCTGCTTCATGTTGCATGAAGTAGATAGAATAACCAAGATCTTTCAACTTTTGAATCTGTAGTTCTGAATAACTAAAACATCCTGTTAAAAGTAAATTCATTATCTATTGTTTTTTACAAATTCTTCGATTACCTTTTTGGTGGCTTTCCGATTTTGCTCAAAATATTCCGCTGTTTGCTGTTTGCATTCCGATTCTAAAGCTCGTATTGCACTAATTCCATTTTGGAATATTTCCCGTATTTTGTTTATGTCAGTCACCTGGTCTGTATTACAAAAAGAACGACTCACAATTACTTGCTGGCTACCCAATCTATAATGTTCCTTTAAAATCATACGTCCTGGTACAGCACCACTGTCCAAAGCTGCAATACCACCAAATCCAAATGGAATATTTTTCTTCTTAATGAAATTTGTCCACTTATCTACCGATCCATTAGCCAATAATTCAAACATGAACTTCATTCCCAATGCTAAATGCATATCATTAAGCCCCAAGTGAATCATATCAATACCAGGAACAGCAATAATATCTTCTAGAATAGCAACTGCTTCAGGTGTCTCAAGAAGAAGACAGCACTTTACGCGACCACTTACAGCCTTAACAAAACGCTCCACCTCAATTACTGTTTTAAAAAAAGGCAACATAATAATATCTGCACCCGCCTCAATTACTCCATTTATTTCATCTTCCGATGATACATAATCCGGCATTGTATCATGTATGGGATTTACACGTACTAGCACCTTTGCCTTTTTGACAGCCGCTTTGATACTACGGACATCATCTACCGTATGGTGATTTTGTACAGTATCCAATCCTGACTGTCTGACATCCTTACCAATAAATTCCATATCCACAAAAATCCAATCTACACCTGCTTCTTCAGCAATTTGCGCAATCTCTGGATGTTTTGTGATATACATTAAGTTCATCATAATATTATTATTTTCCAAAATAGATTTCCTCAAGTTCTTTTTTCACAGAAGTAAAAGTGAAATCTTGAGCAAAAATTATAGCGTTTTGAACGATCCGCTTACATAAGTCATCATTATCCAATAAGTTTAATACACGATTACCCATTGCCTCATAATCATTTGGATCCACTATATAACCATTTATACCATCCTGAATAAGTTCTCTGTGACCGCGATTCAAACTTGCCACTACAGGATTGCCAGAGAGCATTGATTCAACAATATTTAGAGGTAAACCCTCACGCAACGAACAACTCACCTGTACATCTATGATATGTTGATAATCTTGAAGATTGGTCACGTAGCCAATCAACTTTACATTCCGTTCTAATCCTTCTTGTTTGATTAATTGTTCCAAAAACTTCTGCTTTGGCCCATTACCAGCCAACAATAATATAGCTTCAGGATATTTAGCAACCACCTTGTGCATCATTCGTATAGCCATTGACTGATTCTTATTGTCATTTAGTTCACCAATACAGAGCAATATCTTAGCATTTTTAGAGTACCCCATTTTTCCACGCAGAGACAGTTTCTCTTCAATGGTTACAGGTTTATAACGTTCTCCACTCACGCCTACACCATGCATATATGCTACCTTGCAATGAAATGCTTCAGAAGCAACTTTATAATCCTCATGTGTTATAGTAATGAGAATGTCAGTCATTTTACTAAAGAATTTTTCTATTGGATAAAAAATCATCCAATTCTTCTTAGGTGCCCCATCATAAAAATGAAAGCCATGAGCCGTATAAAACAGTTTTGTACCCTTCTTACGAGCAGCACGTGTAGCTAATCTTGCTATCATACCACCCATTGGTGTATTACAATGTACTACCTCATAATTACCTGAATCTACAATTGTCTTAAGTTGATTGTAAGCTGTTATATTCTCTTTGCTCTTTGGGGAACGTGAAAAACGTACATCAAAAACCTTATCAACAAAATCCAGCTGTAATCCATTCTTCTCCGCCAAATTATTTCGTGCTGCTGCATGCACCTCATATCCATGTGCATGTAATACTTCAGACAAAGGTCTATGGAATTGGGCAATATGACTTTGCACTGTTGCAACTAGTAAAATTTTCTTTGTCATATATAACAATATTATACAAGGAGGGCTGCGTCAATCATAATTACTGACGCAACTTTTATTTATCTAAAAAAAATTATTTTCTAATAAACTCTCTGAGCACAATCAAAGACTTAAAATCAAATAAAGTATCAGTCACTAGAAAGGATACCACTGTTACAATCGCAACGACTGCTGAAACCAAACACCACTCAATAAATGAATCAATCTCAGGAAGGAACCATTGAGCTAAATATACCAATACCACCATCCATACTAGATTAATACCCCACCGCTTATAAGTCTGCCAAGGTAAGCGATGAAGAATGTTCCAGTTAGCATAAATAATAACATCATTCGTACGATATACCAAGGCAGCTATTGTGCCCACTAATACACCATAAATACTTATATATTGTACCATAATAAGACTGACCATCAAATTGATAACACTCTCGATGATTGAGCGCCATTGAGTCTGCTTAAAGGCACCTGCAAAGTTTATGATTTGACTGGATGTTCGGCGAGCATACATCAACACATTAACTGCCACAAACAGGTAAGGCAGATACTCGTCAGTATAGTTGGCATCCGTAAACTCACCTGCATAAATTTCCATGAAAGAAGGTATCATAATCAATGCTATCGTAAACAATGCAAAAGAAAAGCCAAGATAATACGTTTCATAGGCTTCTTGCAGCCTCATAAACCGTTTACGATCAGAGTTAAACGCCTGCCCCATAACAAACTCAACACAACTGCATAATGTATCAATAATATTACCTACACTACAGAAAATAAGATTGTATAAAGCATACACACTTACCGTCTTCAAACCACAAAAATAGGTTAGCACAATCATATCCGTATTATTAAATACGAGACCTGATAGCTGATGAACAATCACGAATTTACTTTGCCCAAGGGCTTTATAATCCGGTTTTGCAGAAAGGTTTAGCCAAGGATATTGTTTCTTAACATACCATGTTATATAAATCATTTGACACAAATTGGTCAAGAAATAGGCTATCTGGACAGCTATAATGTCAAATCCAAGTACTATCAGAAGAATCTGAGCAATATAAGATGTAATAGTTACGGCTGTTTGAATATTAGTAGTCACATAACTTCGACCATCTACACGAAGCAAAATGACCAATTTACCCTGAAAGAAATAACGTATCACACCTGCAAATCCCTGCAGCAAGATAATGGCAGCTACGGTTAGTGGGGCAAGCTCTACTTTGAAAATGTATGGATATGCAAAAGCCAATACCAATACAGCGAGTCCATACAGAAATCCAGTCCGCCGGAAATAACGATTAGTAGCTGCCATGATTTCAGATGCTTTCAGCGTATCATTGATCGCTATGGGCGCATACATGGCCTGAAGTGCCGCTGTTCCAACGCCCGCCTCCAGCAAGGCTACATATACGAAAATTTGCTTAACTGATGAAAGTAATCCATTAACCTCTGAACCGAATCCTCCAATCAGCAACTTAGGCAACAGTATGCCAAGCAAAAGGGTTACTACCTGCGAAATGATACCAAAAATTAGAATCTGTTTACTCTTCTGCTTATTATTCATTTACGCTTACTTTTAGAGAGATATTCCTTGTATGGCAACTCAAAATTCACATATTGATAATGTGGCGCAAATTGCTTCTCCTTTGGTTCGCGAAAATCAGTACGGTTGTATCTAGTATGCAGATACTCATACATATCACGAACAATCATATATTCTCGTTCTTCAAATCTAACCATAACATAATTCTCGAATATTTCGGGAGCAAAACGTGTGGTATTGGCATAAGCACCAAACAGTTCCGAATAGGTATACTTCGACGAAGATTTGCTACTAAGTTCCACTACGAACTGAAAGAACTTCAAATAAAGTCTTTTGCTACGAAGAATCGTACTTAACATCAAGTTACGTAACCTCTGCTGCAAATTAGTAGGTTTCACCTTTCCTATCATGACAACCTGCGATACTTTCCATAAAAAAGTACTCATGGAAGCCAAGAAATTAGTGGGAATCCTATCGTAAACAGTTATATCCAAAAATACCCCCGACACACAACCGTCCTGCTGAACGATAGTTGTATGATCATTCATAATCTTAGTGAAAGGAGTGTCAAAATCAGTCCCTGTCTGATAGTTGTGTATAGAAAATCCTTCTGGTAGTTCGCTCTTTGCTACCTGAATGAAACAGTTATAATTATCACGTGTCATCATCAAGTCTATATCATCATCCCATGGCAGACAGGCGTTATGCAAATATGCGCCCACTACACTTCCCCCACATAAAGAATATTTTATTCCATACTTATGACAAATACCGTCAACAATATCCAGTATCTCCAGACACTTCTTTTGAATTTTTCTTACTTCCGTATCCATAGTAAGAGATAATATATTTTTAATTTCCAATGAATATAATTACTAAGAATTCCCTCCAGCGCTTTTCTTCTAATATACGAGCGCATATAGCTCAATAAATGGTCTGCTGTTTGAGATTGGTTTTCTACTTGCTGCATACGTGCTTTACTTTCGTTATATTTCAAAGTGCACACATCCAACAAAAAGGCTATTGCATAACCCTTAAGATGTGGGTAAGCACTGACAGTGTCCCAATACATCCGGTCGTGTACCTCAAATGAATCCTTCAGACTTTGTACGTTTAGCCCCCCATGTGTTGCACTACCTTGACGCACAAGATTACAGTATAAAGGATGATGCACAAAAACCGCAGAACTGACATGTTGCAAATAATCTAACAGAAAATTACCATCCTCTGCTGATTTAAGCTTCGTATTAAACTGCAAATTACCCATGACTGACTTACGGAACAACTTGGTTACCACTCCATGGCGAATAGTCGGAGGCATATCTGCAAGCTTGCGATATATCTCCTCACGAGACATCAACTCATCTTCCCTCACCTCATAAGCTCTGCTTTCATCACGCTGATACTCCTCGTTGAAATAATCATATCCGCACACAACCATATCTGCATGATGATTCTCCATGGCTCTTAGCATACATTCATACATATCTGCAGCACAAAAATCATCCGGGTCACAGAATCCGATATATTCGCCGTGGGCCTTGTACAAGCCTGCATTGCGAGCTGCAGAAACACCCATATTAGGCTGATGGATAACTTGAATACGACTATCTTGCTGTGCATATTCATCGCAGATTCTACCACAGTTGTCTGGCGATCCATCGTTTACCAAAATGATTTCCAAATCTCTATATGTTTGGTTAATTAAACTCTCTATACATTTAGGCAAGAATTTTTCAACCTTATAGGCAGGAACAATGATACTTATCATATTACTTATAACTTAGAATTTTCCGAGAATCCACGGGCATCGTCTATTAATGAAGGATACTACCGGATATAATAAAACACAAGTCAGTAAAACATTACAAACAGCCATACACAAACTAAGGCAAGAAATGCCATCATATGGAATTCCCAGTTTATTCCAAACAATAAAAAAGATTTCTATCGCCATACGATGTAAACCATACAACAGCAAGGAATTCACGCCTAAGAATATTAACATGCGAGGAATCGATATTTGTTTTAAAAGTAATACTGTGGCGTAGGTAGCGCTAATAGCACCGAGATAAAACAAGGGTAAACAGCCATAACTATTTCCCCAAATATCAACTCTATCCCATACGACAAAATTTATAGTCGATACCAACAATGAAAAACAAAACAGCAGACCTGCTATCCACTTGTTATTTTCAAAGGTCCACTTAACAGATACCCTTTTATATAAAATACCAAGAATAATATAAACGCTTGCCATCGGAACTAAATCAATATTCCAAATCAAGTTTACACATCCAGTACAAATAGTCAAGTAATGAATTAAAGCCAAAATTAACAAGATTACCCCTAATTTAATATTTGCCGTTAATTTAGCTCTACTCAATACATACACACAAAGTTCCGAAAGGAAAAGCACCGGCAAAAACCATAAATAGGTATGACGTTGCTGCATTAAAAATGCTAACGCCTCTGCCCCTATATCATAATGTCCTCCGTGAGTATGGCTTAATACACCATAGAAAATAAGATTACAGAACTTAAGTACATGACAAAAATTTGAAAACATCGAATTTTGGGGTATAAGTCGGACGCAGAAGTATTGTTGAAATCTCCT
>NZ_JANJZR010000031.1 GCF_024623065.1 Bacteroides acidifaciens | reverse complement strand
TTTGTTAGTAATTGGTTATGCCGCAAAGATATGCTGGGTTGCGATGCGTGTCAAGGCGGAAAATAGAATGGTTACTTCATAATTTTATTTGAGCGCTTGTTTCAACGGAAATAACAAAAAATGGGGTGATGGTTGTACATCGTATTTACGATTCTCACCCCGTCTTTTGTTTTATAAGAGCGTTACTTCCTATTTACTTTCAATCTCCAACACACCTTTCGTTAACCCTTTTCCGGAAGCTTCCAGTATAATCTTTCCAGGCTTGTCGGAAGAAGAAACGATAGCAGTCATCATACCGTTAAAGACCTTCATTTTCGGTGTCTGGAACGATTCGAGCGAAGCAGGATTTCCGTTGGCTCCTGCACGGTATGTTCCCGCACCTTTCACTTTGAAGTTGATAACATTGTCGGCTAGCGGGCAGAGATTCCCATCTTTATCCACTACTCTGACAGTTACAAATGACAAGTCTTTTCCGTCAGCTTTAATTTGTGCGCGGTCCGGTGTCAGTTCGATATGATGAGGCTTTCCGGCTGTATGAATCTCCTTTTCAGCGACAGCCTTGCCGTCTTTGTCATAAGCCACCACTTTCACTGTACCCGGTTCGTACTTCGTATCCATCCACATCAAGCGATAACGCTGCTGGCGTTTAAGGTTGGCCATAGAAACGGAATCGGCACTGTTGTCAATTGTTACAGAGAGGTCTTTCGTGCGTTTGCCTTGGCTCTTGCCGTTGATGAACAGCTCGGCAGACGGATAGTTGGTATAGACAAATATAGGTACTACTTCCCCTTCGTGTCCTTCCCAATTCCAATGAGGCAGGATATGGAGCGTTTCTTCTTTCTTGTTCCAATGACTGCGATAGAGATAATAACGGTCTTTCGGCAATCCGGCAAGGTCGATGATTCCGAATAAGGAAGAATGGCTTGGCCAGTCCGTATAATAAGGCGTCGGCTCACCCAGATAGTCAAATCCGGTCCATACGAATTCTCCGATACAATACGGCAAGTCTTCATGCTGAATGAAATCATCTTCGGGCAGATTAGACCATCCGCAGTGTTCCACGTCATAAGAAGAAGCCTGGTGGTCGGGATATTTATGCATCGAACGGCGGGCAACAGGCAGTTTGTACACACCGCGCGAACTGAGCGTTGAAGCAGTCTCGCTACCCAGGATAATCTGTTGTGGGATTTTCTTGTAATTCTCTTGATATTTGTGCGGACGATAATTAAATCCGGCTACATCCATCACGGCAGCCATATTGTTATTAACTACGGCATCGGGAGCATCCATCCCTTGAGTGACGGGACGTGTCGGGTCTTCACGATGGCAAATGTCTTGCAGAAAGCGGGAGAGCTTAGGACCACGGTCGCCGTTCCACTGGTCGGGAACTTCATTACCGATACACCACATCACCACACTGGGATTGTTGCGGAACTGATGAAGCAGATTTACTAAATCCTTCTCCACCCATTCATCGAAAACCTTATGATAGCCATTCTGCAATTTAGCACCTTTCCATTCATCGAATGATTCGGCCATTACCATCATGCCCATCTCGTCACAAGCACGAATCAATTCCGGTGCAGGCATATTGTGGGAAGTACGGATGGCGTTGCAACCCATATCCTTCAATATACGTATCTGTCGACGAATGCCGGCTTCATTGGCGATGCCACCCAAAGGACCTAAATCATGATGATTGCATACACCCTTGAACACAGTACGTTCTCCATTCAGATAAAATCCTTTGTTCGGGATGATTTCTATAGAACGGATACCGAAGGGTGTAGTATATTCATCTTTCAGCGTATTTCCTTCATAAACCTTGGATACGGCAGAATAGAGTGACGGTGAGTTGGGCGACCAAAGTAAAGGAGTATCCACCACGAAATTCTGTTCAAAGACTTTTTCGTCATACTTAGTCCCCTTTTTCTCGTTGGTGGCTACTACTTTTCCGTCGGGAGCTTTCAGTTCGGTCACGATACGGTAATCGGTAAAGGACTTGCCGGAAGGAAACTTAAGACTGGTCTTCAAGTTCACTTTGGCGAATTCCTTTTTCACGACAGGAGTAGTCAGTTGCGTTCCCCATGTCGGGATATGGGCATCCTCGTTAACCACCAGATGAACATTCCGGTAAAGCCCTGCTCCCGGATACCAGCGTGAAGACTCGTTTTCGTTTTCCAGACGGACGGCTAATGTGTTTTGCCCGTTCGCTTTCAGGTAAGGGGTGGCGTCAATGCAGAAAGAGTTATAGCCATAAGGCCAGCAACCTGCTTCTTGTCCGTTGATATACACATGGGCATGACTCATGGCACCGTCAAGGATAAGGGTTGCTTTCTTGCCGGAAGAGAATCCCGGAGCCTCAAAATTCAGGCGATACCAGCCCACTCCGACAAAAGGAAGTCCGCCTGTACGTCCTGCGTGTTCCATTGCTTCCTTCTGACCATCTTGGGTGATAGCTACTTTCTGTTTGTCATTGTCGATACTGAAAGGGCCATAAATAGCCCAGTCGTGCGGGACGGTAACAGATTGCCATTTGGTGTCATCATACTCTTTCTGACTGAAATCCTTGTTGTCTTCGCGGGTAAATTTCCATCCCTTTTCAAAGGTCTGTTCGATGCGCACTTGTGCGACTGTAAATGTCGGTAAAGCTGCTAATAGAGCTACTGCGATTTTAAGATGTTTATTCATAAATATATGGGTAAAGATTGTTTTTCTTTTTGATTTTTAAGTTATGTGTCCTCTTTCACTTCGTCTTTTGTTTCGGGTGGATTCAGACTGCTTCCACAGTATTTGCAAAATTCCGCATTGTCTTCATGATCGGAACGGTGGCAGTTGGGACATTCCTTGTCCCTTCTTCGTTTATAATCTTTCATCATCGAAGCCGATACGATACCTGTCGGCACGGCGATAATGGTGTAACCGATAAGCATCACACAGGCAGAAAGGAACTTCCCAAAACCGGTGACAGGAGTGATGTCTCCGTAACCTACAGTAGTCATGGTGACAATTGCCCAGTAAATGCTGTTTGGAATATTGTTGAACTGTGAGCCGGGATGCGTGCCTTCAATCATATACATCAACGTGCCGATAGAAGTAACCAAAATCACAACAAACAGAAAAAATACCGCAATCTTTTTGCTGCTCTCGCGCAGGGCTGTGAGCAGCCGTTCGCCTTCGTTTAGAAAGTTGAACAACTTGAATACACGAAATACCCGTATCAGCCGGAAAGCACGTATGATAAGCAGGTAGCGTGCACCTGGGAAGAGTAGCCCGATATAGAGTGGCAGGGTAGCCAACAGGTCAACGATGCCGAAAAAACTAAGAACGTATTTCCGGGGATGGGGCGAGCAATAAATTCTCGTCAGATACTCGAACGTGAAGAAAGCGGTGAACAGATATTCCAGCACGACAAACGGAGTCGTCAGGTATGAAGGAAGTCCTTGCAGGCTTTCAATAATGACGAGTAACACGCTGACCAGGATACAGCCGATAAGAATCACATCGAACAATTTCCCTGCAGGGGTATCCGATTCGAAAATGATGACGTATAACTTTCGTTTCAGTTTCTCATCATGCAGAAAACGTTGGATTCTTTCTTTCAGTTTCATAATAAAGAAAAAATGGTGTTAGTCAATCACCCAATTCTTGTTGTAGGCAACAGTCTTTTGCGGGTTGTAATACATTCCTTCCTGTGTGGGGATATGGAGAACATAGGTTTTACTGGTTTTGTTTTTCAGCGAAGTGTCGCGCAGCCATGGGTTGGCGTCACGGAGTTGTGCATAAGTGATACCTTGTTGTTTGGCAAAATCGCTCAGGTTGTCGATGGAAGTGCTGACAGTCACTTTCTTGTATGGAATAGCCGGGTAGAGATGTTCTCTTTTCAGCAGGAATCCATACCGTTGCGGGTTGCTTAATATTTCTTTGGCAGCGAGCAGACGGAACATATAGCGTGACGTTTCTTCCACCAGCCATAAGTCCATGGCATGGCTTGCCAGTTGCTTGTCGAGTTGGGAAGAGATGCGAGCCTGTCCGGCATTATATGCAGCAGACACTGTCAACCAGTCGCCATATTTGTCATACGCCTGTTTGAAATACTTGCAGGCGGCAACGGTTGCCTTCTCGATGTTGTAACGTTCGTCCACGTTATCATTCACTTCCAAGCCGAATTCCCGTCCGGTGACAGGCATGAACTGCCACAGTCCGGCTGCTCCGGCAGGAGAGCGGGCGATGTTGTTCAGGTTACTTTCAATCACCATCAGATATTTAAAATCATCAGGAATACCGTTCGCTTTCAATATCGGTTCCACGATAGGAAAGTAGCGGTTGGCACGCTTTATCAGGAGCATGGTTGTAGAGTGCATATAGGTGAATGCCATCATTTCGCGGTCCATCCGTTCGCGGCGGTCATAGCGGCGAAGGTCGATGGTGGTTCCGTCGAAAGTGACTTGGGTGGGCACAGTGGGCGAGGTGACGCAGTAGGGCACTTCCGACTTGGCCGAATGTTGTTCATTGACATGGCTGCTACCTATCAGAGTAGGGATAGTGGCACCAATGCAGAACACAGATATAAGAGTTAGGATATAGTTGATTTTAGTTTGTTTCTTCATTTTAATTCTTTATTTAATTTAAAATAAGCAGCCTTTTAGCATAGTTCATACCTGAAGCAATCCATGCCCAAGGCAATTATGCTGCAAGGAAACCTTGCTTCAGCACTACACCGATTGCAAAGATAATCTTATTTTGTTTTTTTCAAAGAACTTTTCCTGTATTTTATACGTTTTGCTAGTATAGTTAAATATACAATAGAATCAAAATGAATATAGCAATGACCGGAGCTACCGGATATATAGGTAAACATCTCTCCAACTATCTGACCGAAAAGGGCGGACATCGCATCATTCTAACCTGGTTGCTCCGCAACAAATCTTCCAATATACTTTCATCCGTGAAATGGCGAAAGCCTACCACGCGTGGGCAACAGTCGTTGTTCCTCAAACAGTCTTTCGAACCCTCGACTTGAACCGCTATATGGGGCTTTGATATGAAATAGCCCGCTACGAGAACCGCTGCCGAACGCCGTGGCTACGATACAAACCGATTGCAATGGATCGAGCAATTCTAAAAAAAACAAGATTATGGATTACAAAATTATTCATCAGCCCGAACAGAAACTGTTCAAGACAGAAGTAGACGGTCGCACCGCCTTTGTACAATATCGCCTTTTAGGTGATTCTTTCGACATCATCCACACGATTGTTCCCCGTCCGATAGAAGGCCGCGGAGTAGCTGCTGCATTGGTGAAAGCCGCTTATGACTACGCGTTGGCTAACGGAATGAAACCGAAAGCCACCTGCTCATATGCCATGAGGTGGTTAGAGCGCCACCCTGAACTGGGATAAAAAAGAACAAAAGGATCTGAGTATGGAGTGTTCCGAGTGGCTATATTGAAAACTGGTATCGTGTTGTTACTTCAAATTCTGGAGATGTGCAAGTTGTTCAAGGGCATCAATATAGGTGTTCTGAAAACGTTTGGTTGCCGAGTAGGCAGGAGCGACGCCTAACCCTTTCGTTCCTGCAATGGAACTGATAACCGCCAGATATCCGCCGCCATTTTTCTTGAAATATGCAAAAGCGGTATCCACCATGCGGATAAATCCCTCTACATTGGTACGTGCCGTATTCAGCTCCACTTCCATAGTCTGCCTGCTATTCCAATTTGCCAGCCTTCCAATAACAGGCATTTTGCTACTTCTTGCCCGATGCCGGAGGTGGCTCCTATAATAATGGCTCGTTTCATTAGAAATATATATGTTTAGATTAACGTTGTTTTCCTATAAATCCAGCAAATGCCGGATAGTTTCCCAGGGTGCATATAGCAACATTCGCGGACCGGAGAAGCGCATTACCTGCCGCATCCGTTCACGCATTGCCGGTTTGTAGCAATGTACCGTGCACTTCTTGCACGAACTCTTCTTCTCCCCAAACGGGCAATGGTCGAGACGCGCGTGTGCATAGCGGAGCAACTCTTCGCAATCAGGGCAAAGGGCGGTATTCTTCTCCTTTTTGCGGCAGTAGAGCCGAATCATCAGTTCTACGGTTCTCTTCTCGTGTGTGATACGTTGTTTTTTCATCTTTTTTTTTACTGTACAAAGATAAGGAAGATTACAGAGAATTTATCCAATTCTGTTTTGTATCTTTGCGGCATGAGAAAATTATTATGTCCGCAATGTAAGATTGCTGCTCTATATGTAAAGAACGACCGGAATGAGAGGTTGTTGGTCTATGTGATGGAAGATGGAGAAATTGTACCCAAGAATCCGGCAGATTCCATGGAGGGGTTCGATTTGACAGAAGTCTATTGTTTAGGCTGTTCATGGCATGGCTCTCCTAAAAGACTGGTGAAAAGATAAGGTAATAGATTCTTTTTTTTGCCCGGTGCGATGTTTGAAAGAGGGCGGAAACTTAAAAATCCGGTTCTTTCTGTATGCAGATGATGTCTCCGTAGACAGGATGGCGGAATTCTATATACTCGGCATGAAGATAGAGTCTGTCCGCTTTCTTGCCATAAAGTTCGTCTCCAAGAATGGGACAGTCCAATCCTTTCGGATGGGCGGCATGTACACGTAACTGATGGGTGCGTCCGGTCAGCGGATAGAAGGCGATGCGGGTATATTGCTTTGATTTTGCGATTATCTGATATTCAGTAACAGCCTCTTTCCCGTATTCTTCACTTACTATCTGGCGGGGACGGTCGAGCGGGTTCAAACAGAGAGGAAGTGAGATTATTCCTGTCTTTTCGGCCTCTGCTATGCCCCCGTCCAGTAAAGCGATATATCGTTTTTTTATGCTCCTGTTCTCGAACTGTGCCTGCAAATGCCGGTGCGCTTCTTTTGTCTTTGCGACAAGTAATAATCCCGAAGTCGCCATATCGAGCCGGTGTACAATCATAGGTCCCGTTGCATCAGGATATTTTTTCTTCAAACGGTGATAGACGGAATCCATATCCTCTGTCTTTCCTGGAACGGACAACATTCCCGCCGGTTTATTGATTACCAATAACCACTCATCCTCAAACACGATTTCCAGTCTCGTATCTTTATGAACATTATCCAATAACGGATTCTCGTCTACTTCCAACCCCTGAAGCATATGTTGCAGAATCGGCTCACATTTTCCCTTACAGGAAGGGTAGTAATAACCATGATGTCTGATTTCATTTTTCGGAGAATCTCCCCACCAAAACTCAGCCATAGCCAACGGCTTTAGTCGATGAAGATACGCATATTGCAGCAATTTGGGCAACGCGCACTCACCTGCACCGCCAGGAGGTACTTTCCGTACAGTCTGCTCAAAAATAGTACATAAGTCTTTCACTTCTCCTTTCGCATTCAACATCCGAAACTCTCCAAACAGCTTTTGCTGCAAAGCCGCCGAACGTTCTTTCCGTTCTGCTTTCAATCTTTCTATTTCATCCTTGAAACGATTAACTTCCGTTTCTCTCTCTTCCAACCGCTTTTTCCAATACTTCTCCTTTCGCTTATATTCAGCTTTCTGATATTGGCTTTCCCGAATCAAAATAGCTTGTTCTTCTTCGGAAATACCATTTGGAGACTGGCGTCGAATCTCTCTGGCCTCCTTCGCGGCTTTTAGTTCCGCCTTGCCCTGATTCAACTCCGCCTGTGCCTGTTCGGTTTCTATCTCCCGTTTTTCTTTCATCTCAAGATAGGAGGGACTATTCTCCAATTCATTGATGCGGATATTGATAGCGGAAATCTGTTCTTCCTCAATCTTGAAAAATCCTTGCGGTTGCAGCAGGTCATAAACAGGAGGAACGAAATAACAATGAAGGTTCTTTCCTGCCAAATTGCCGGAAAAGGCGGCTAAATAACCTATCCTGCTTTTTTCGTCCGTACCTTTTTCTTTGGCTTTGTTCATGGTTCCTTCCGTTTCCTGCACTACAACCAACACCCCGAACATCTTTCCAAGAGCTAATTCTTCCTGCCATTCCTTCCGGCCTGCGATATACTCTTTCACTTCCTCTGCCGCCAATACGCACAACGGATGGGGCGTATAATGGAAAGGATAAGTGAATTTCGCCGGTAGCGCAATGTGTGAAACGGGCTTTTTGAAAAAATGTATCATCGGTTTATATTTGAATGTGATTATTGGTGCAAAAGTAAGGTAAATCCGCGAATTTTGTTCTATATTTGTGACGGATATTATCTACCTTGATGTATTCGACCGCCTGTTGCTGGACGGCAGGCTGAATCCGGATTTAACCATCGACGACCTGCATCTGAATGGCAAAGGTTACAGCATACTGGCCGAAGCTGTGAAACAAGCCGTCGGTTTGTGAGTGATACCCGACTTCTTTTGTTGCTGCTTTTATCGTAAAAATAGATGGTATATCAGTTTATTTTTCCTAATTTTGCCATCAGTTAATAGATTAATAACCCCCATAAAGCGATAAGACTATGGAAAAAGTAATTATCAATTCGTACGAAGAATTTGAAAAACTGGTAGGCAAACAAATAGGCGTTTCTGATTATGTGGAACTCTCTCAGGAACGTATCAATCTTTTTGCAGATGCGACACTGGACCACCAATGGATTCACGTAGATACGGAACGTGCCAAAGTGGACAGCCCTTATCATAGCACAATAGCTCACGGTTATCTGACATTATCCATGCTGCCGTATATGTGGAACCAGATAATCCAGGTGAACAATCTGAAGATGATGATTAACTACGGCATGGATAAGATGAAATTCGGTCAGGCTGTGTTGGCAGGACAGAGCATCCGCCTGGTGACTACACTTCATTCATTGACCAATCTCCGTGGTGTGGCAAAAGCCGAAATCAAGTTTGCCATCGAAATCAAGGACCAACCGAAGAAGGCACTCGAAGGAGTCGCCGTATTCTTGTACTATTTCAATTGATTTAGTTCATGAATAACATAAATAAAGAAGCTGTTTCTTTGACGGGAGACAGCTTCTCTTGTTTTTGATATGTTCTACTTCTTAGCTTTCATCGCCTTTAGTATATTTTTGCGCACAGCACGGATAGCAGGACTTAATAATTCGGGTTCCATAATTTCCAGCATTGTGCGTAACTCCTGTTGCAACTCCGGAATAGAGCAAGTCAGTTGATAGGCAAGTTTTATGCAAAGAGACTGTACTCCGCCCGGTTCCCGCCGGGTTATGACACGCTCCAGACAGAAATCGAGGAAATCCATTCGTGGCGGATTGGCTGCCGGTTGCCGGCTAAGCAGGTTCAGGAGCATCCTTCGTTTTCCCGAATGCGGACAGGACATCGCCGCGTCAATCAGTTCATCCTGTCTCCGGCTCAACCATTCCACATCTTCCTTTGAGAAATGCGTACAAACCCATAATGCCTGATAAGAGACAATCTCGTCCTCGTCAAAGATAAATTGATAGACTTCTTCTCTGAGCTGTCCGTCATCTTGTATGAAGTGAAGTATCTCTCTGATATCTTCGATATGCAGACGCTCGGATAATTTTGCACGCAGGTTCATGTGGCTTTCTTTTTAGGGTTAACTTTCACTTTCTTTGATATTCGCTTCTTTCAACTGTAAATGTAGAATCGGATAAGGTTTGCCCATACCGTCCGTTTCGTCCCTTCCGGTGATTTGGAATCCCATATAAAGGTAAAAACTGAGTGCTTTTTCATTCTGTTCGTTTACGTCTACTTTGTCCATCTGTCTTTTCTGGGTAGCATATTCCAGTAACCGCTTGCCATATCCTTTTCCCTGCTCATCGGGATTTACGAATAACATCTCGATTTGTTCGTCGCTCAGTCCCATAAAAGCCACAATCTTTCTACCGGCATCCCGGATAATGTATAGTTCTACCGCCGGTAAATAGTGATTACGTACCAACGGCTTGTAATACTGGATATGTTCTTCCGTGAGGAAATGATGTGTGTGGCGTACCGATGCTTCCCAGACTTCCAGAATCTCGTCGTAATCCTGCGGGGTAGCCCGGCATATATTAGGAAGATAGTAACACAAATGATCGAATATATTCCCGTTGTATGTCAGTTCCGCCTGATGCAGCACGCCTTCATAGATAAAACCGTTCCGTTCGAGCACCTGCTGAGACCGCTTGTTGTGCGGGTAGCAATTGGCGGTGATGAGGCTGAGTTGCAGTTCGTTGAACCCGTAATTGAGTACAGCCTGCACCGCTTCTGTCATATATCCTTTGCCCCAATACGCTTCGTCAAGCCAGTATCCCAGCATACGCACCTGCGGATTTTCCCGCTTCAGGTCGGGGACGATTCCGATGGAACCGATAAGCAGCTGCGTGTTTTTCAGTGTCATTGCCCAAATATTCTCCTGGCCGATAAACACATTCTGAAGAATCTCCCGCGATTCCTCTATCGTCTTATGTGGCGCCCATCCTGCATTATTACCTAAGTTCGGGTTTTGGCAACAGGCAAAGAAAACTTCCGCATCCTCTTCTTGGAAAGGGCGGAGTAGCAGCCGTACCGTCTCAAGGCTACAGGGCGTCACAGTTTCCCCTGTTTCAGTTTTCTTTTCCATCTTCTTTCTTATATACACATTCTATACGATTCCCGTCTGGGTCAAGGACTATACTTTCAAAATAACCGTTTTCTTCCATCACCGTATTCTGTACATCGGGGCGGCTCATTAATTCCAAAGAAGGTCCTTCACCGAAAGATATGAAGTAAGACTCGAATCCTTTCTTGGGATTCACATATTTTTCATTGCTTTTTCCACCCAGAAAGCGGATATAGAACTCTTTCAATTCCTCCAACTGAGAAGTCCGGATAGCGATATGATGTAGTTTCATTTTGAATCAGATATTCTTTTTATCGTTATGGCTGTTAACTATTATTCCCTCTTTTAGTTGACTGCATCACATATTCATAAACGATACGTGAAATATCAGCGATAATCTTACTGTTGTCCGCAAAACTCTCTTCAGAATCTTTCACGAAGACAGCTATGCTATAAGTGCGTCCATCGGGTAAAAGAACGAAACCGATGTCGTTACAGCCAATCTGTTGTCCTTTCGCATTACGGTCTCCCGTTCCGGTTTTGTGACCTACGGTTACTTTTTTATCAAGCAATGGAGCAACCAAACGGTCTTGCCCGGTCTGGCATTCTACCATTGTCTGCCAGATAAAATCCTTATATTCTTTTGCAAACAACGGTTCCCGCCGGAAAATCTCCAATAACTCGGCGGCAGCCAACGGCGTACTCCAGTTTTGATAACACAAATCCAAATCTTCGTGCATGGCAGCCTCCGTACCGACGATGGCACAATCCTGAATACCTAACGAATGGATATATTTATCTACGGCATCCGTTCCACCCTGATAATTGAATAGTATATCGCAGGCATTGTTGTCGCTCTGTTGAAGCGTGTATCTTAGCAGGTCGGCAATGCTCATCTCAATCTCGCCTTGCGGATACTTATCCCGTAGCGGACTATACGTATCCGGTTTCAAATCCGATTTCTCTATCTTTAGCAGCGTATCTAATGACTGTTTGTGTTTCGCCATATAATCAGCCAGTGCCAACGCCTGATGAAATTTGAAAACACTCATTAAAGGATAATGATTGTCATTATTGACTGTTATCGTATCTTTTCCGTCTATGATGACGGCAATCCCTATTTCGGCTTTCTTGTCTTTGATAGCCTCCTTTAATTGTGCCTCAAGAGGGACACTCTGACAGGAAAACAGCAGGATAGGAATTAAACAAAGAAACACAATGAATGATCGCATAATCAATTTCTTCTTTTAGCGGGTTATTAATTTTCTATTGAAATCACAAAGGTATGAATAGAAATTTGAAAAAGTGAGGATGATATCCTAAATTCTGTTATAACAAAATTGTAAACAAAAAAATTAGGTTTCATATGCTTTTTCCGTTATATTTGTGGAATCTTGTTACTTTACAATTTATAGTAACGGAAATCTATACGAGTAATCCAGAAGCAAATCATCCATTATCTGAATCTGATAGATTATCAGAACCGTATCCTTGAAAAAGTAAAGAAACTGAAGTATTTGAAAGACCAGTTCCTGTTGGAAGAGCATACAAGTATCCGTTCTGTTGCTGCACAAAAAAATCCCGTTTGGATGGAGCCGCAGGTCGGCTATCGCATCAAACTCTCCATTGATAATCTACGTACTTCCGATGAGGCTTTTCAGATTTTGAAGAAACTTGTCGCACGGCAGAAAAATACTCCGAAGGGAATGAAACAATTGGCAGATGCCATTCCGGAAGGATACCTGGATGGGCAGTCGCAAATGATAGATACCGTAAACCTGCAGGAAGTGCATAATTCAGTACGCTGCTTCGTGCTATCCTCTTCTTTTACAATGCTGACAAACTAAGATTGGGCATTCCGAAAGAGAAGAAAAGTTTCGATGCTTTCTATTTTCCTTATGCCAATTCTTACATTATCTATGAGGTGATGCGGGAGAATGGGGCGTATTGTGTGGTAGCTGCCAAATCTCAGGGACGGGTGTTTTTCCGTTTTATTGATGCGCCATTCCAGCAGGACTGGTTTATTGACGAGCATAATGTGGTACATTCCGAATGGGGACGTATCCGCGAACACATCGGTGCGAAGATTCAGATTACTGCACAAGTGACTAGCTATGAAATGTATCGGGACATTATTTTCGGTAATAACCGCAAGCACGAGATGATACCTTACCGCAAGTTTGCCATTGTGGAAAGTGCGAAATATCAGAATATTCCCCGTACGATACAGAACGTCTTTTTGAATTCCAAACTGGATGCCGATTTTATAAAAGATACCATTATCCGTTCGATGAGTGATGAGGATATCTCTGTCGATTTGGATTTCTATCGTAGCCAGATTAAGGAGTTTGAGCAGGAATACAGGGACGTGATGCTTTGGTTTACAAAGAACAAGAATGGAGAAGTGCCTGTCCGGAAGATGGCGGAGAAAGTAATGAACGCCTATCGTGACTTGATTTATACCCAAAAGCAGATTGGTGAAGGGCGTGCGGAGCTTAACTTTGCGGAGAAACGGGCTTTGCATGAGATTCCGTTAGTGAAGGAGGAACAGGCTAAAGCGGAGACAGAGCGTGAACGGTTGTTGCGGCTTATGGGTGAACTGCAACAAAAGTATACCAAAGAACGTGATGGATTGATTACGGAGATAGGTGTAATAAACGATTTGTTCAAAAAGATACGTGAGAAACGTCTGCATTACGAGCAGATGCAGATTGAAGAAATCATCAAACGGGTATCTTGCGAAGAATTATTGGTTCAGGAACTGGAACAAGTCCGGAATATGAAATCGGAACTGACAAGGGCTTATGAGGATGTATTGAGTAAGTACCGATTGCTGTTTGAAAAACTGGAAGCTGATTTCCGTACTTTTGAGAATAGCCAGCAGGCACGGATAAATGTCCGGAATGCAGAGATTGCCGGTAAGCAGGAGGAATTGATGCAACAGCTTCGTGTGGAAGAAGAAAAAGTAAGGGTAACGCAAGAAGAGAAAGTGCAGACAGTGGATAATCGTATCCGGCAGTTGCGCGATGAACAGGCACAGTGTAACCTGAAACTTCAAAAGGTGAAATACGAACATCCCCATCAAAAGGAAATGTCCGATTGTGAAGACGGTATCAACGAACTGCGCAAAAAAGACAAGGAACTGGAACTTAATATTCGTCAGCAGCAAGGAGATATAAAGCAGTTGAGACAGGAGTGTGAATGGAAAGTAAAAGAATTGAAATGGGAATTTCAGGCAAAGATGGAGTCTGTCTGCACAGAGCGGAGCGCGATTGAAGAACAGTTGCAGACATTGGATGCCTTGATTGAGAAACGAAAAGGTTCGTTGTGCGAATGGTTGGAGAAGAATAAACCGGATTGGCAGGAGACGATAGGCAAGGTGGCGGATGAGGAACTAGTGCTGTACAACAATGAATTGCAACCTCAATTAGTGAATAAGGAGTCTACTCTGTCCGGCATTTGTTGTCGTTTATGAAATTCTTTCTGAATGAATTTTATGCTAAATTGGGCAATCGTGCGGAGTTTTTCATTCCTGCGGATGTGAAGAAACGCCTCAAGGACGGCAACCGGCAGCTTTATGATAATCAGTATTTGCGTTATCGGGCCATGTTGGTTTCTGACGAACGTCTAAGCCCATTGGTGGCAATGATTCATAAATATGGGAAAGCGTATGAACAGGAAGGATATATAAAGTATTAAACTAGTCATATGATTACACTGGATAATTTTGAGAACGTTGTCCCCTTCTGCTCTCTACAAAATAAAAAAATGAAAAATATCTGTCATCTGTCACAAATTGTGTTCTAATTTGCAGATTATAAGCACTTAATGGTGTGACAGCACAAGGTGACAGCAGTGTGACGGCAATAATGCTGTCACATAAGAAACAAAGAATACCGGAAAGATAGAACGTTCAATCGGCTGTCTCTATATCTCTGAATGGTGTCCTGTCTTGAAATCAATAGTGACAAGTGGTGAAACTGTAGTTTCTGTATTGTTTGAAACTTTAGTTTCGTATGCTTGAAACTGTAGTTTCGATTACTTGAAACTTTGGTTCCAATTACTTGAAACTTTGGTTCCAATTACTTGAAACTATAGTTTCTATTCGTTGGAACTATTGTTTCTATAAATTGGAACTAAAATTTCATGCAGGAGAAAATCAGTTGACCTGTAATTAATAACTTGTCATCCTTGCCGGTCTCGGATATTATGACTAACTTAGCAATCTCAACGCTCATAAAGACGCTGACAAACATACTTATTATCAAATTAATGAAAATCACTCAATTTCGTAAGAACGAAGATACGATAGCGCTCAGCGTAATGGATCTTGATATACTGGTGAATAAGATAAAGACGGAAATAAAATCCCGTCCTGTTTCTACCTTCAGAGAGCATCTGCGATATACCCTTTCCGATAAACGGTGTGTGTTTGCCGATAAACTTCCTCAGATAATTCCCGCCGCCGAATTCCGAAAAGTAAACGGTCAGAAGCAGATGAAAACCTACAATGGTATGGTGGAACTGACTGTCGGTCCTTTATCCAATAAGTCCGAAATCGCTTTAGTGAAACGAAAAGCCTGCGAGCAACCGCAAACTCGTTGTGCTTTCGTAGGTTCAAGTGGCAAAACGGTGAAAATATGGACTACCTTCACCCGACCGGACAACTCCCTTCCCAAAACACAGGAAGAGGCGGAACTGTTCCATGCCCACGCCTATCGGTTGGCTGTGAAGTGTTATCAGCCCCAAATCCCGTTCGATATCCTTCCCAAAGAACCGACTTTGGAACAATATTCACGCTTATCCTACGACCCGGACATTATCTATCGTCCGGATTCGGTTCAGTTTTATCTCTCCCAACCGTCATCCATGCCCGAAGAAACCACTTTCCGCGAAGCGGTTCAGTCGGAAAAATCTCCATTGATCCGTGCCATGCCGGGATATGATGCTGAAATGGCTTTCCTGATGCTTTTCGAGGCTGCCTTGCGCAAAGCATACATCGATCTTAGGGAAGCGGGACTCGAATTGCGCGAAGACACATGGCATCCTTTAGTCGTACAACTGGCTAAAAACTGTTTTGCTTCGGGACTTCCCCAGGAAGAAGTCGTGAAACGTACCGTTTTCCATTTCTATATGCACAAACAGGAAGCGCTTATCCGACAAATGATTGGCAATATATATACCGAATGCAAAGGTTTCGGCAAGCATATCAGTCTGACCAAAGAGCAGCAACTCGCCTTGCAGACCGAAGAATTCATGAAACGCCGCTATGAATTCCGCCATAACACCCAAATCGGCGAGGTGGAATATCGTGAAAGGCTTTCTTTCCGTTTCCGTTTCAATCCTCTTGACAAACGTGCGCTGAACAGCATTGCCTTGGATGCGCAAATGGAAGGCATTCCGTTGTGGGACAGGGATATCAGCCGTTATGTCTACTCCAATCGCGTGCCCGTATTCAATCCGTTGGAAGATTTTCTCTACCGGCTTCCCGGGTGGGACGGCAAAGACCGTATCCGCGCGTTGGCAGCCACCGTTCCCTGTAAGAATCCGTATTGGACGGATTTATTCCACCGTTGGTTCCTCAATATGGTTTCTCATTGGAAAGGAAGCGATAAAAAGTATGCCAACAGTGTATCGCCCTTATTGGTCGGTCCGCAAGGAACGCGCAAATCTACCTTTTGCCGGAGCATAATGCCCCCTTCCGAGCGTGCCTACTATACCGACAGCATTGATTTCTCCCGAAAGAAAGATGCCGAACTTTATCTTAATCGTTTTGCGCTCATCAACATAGATGAATTTGATCAGGTGAGTTCGACGCAACAAGGCTTCCTGAAACATATTTTGCAAAAGCCTGTACTGAATGTGAGGAAACCCCATGGGAGTGCCGTGCTCGAAATGCGTCGTTACGCCTCGTTTATAGCTACGAGTAACCAAAAAGACTTGTTGACCGACCCTTCCGGTAGCCGTCGTTTTATTTGCATCGAAGTGACCGGAGTGATTGACACCAACCGTCCGATAGACTATGAGCAGCTTTATGCGCAAGCCATGTATGAATTGGAACATGGCGAGCGTTACTGGTTCGACCGGGAGGAAGAAAAGATTATGGTGGAAAACAACCGTGAATTTGAACAAGTTCCGCCGGAAGAGCAACTTTTCTTCCGTTATTTCCGTGCCGCGCAGTCGGAAGAAGGGGAGTGGTTGTCTCCTGCCGAGATTATGGAAGAAATCCAAAAAGGCAGTTCCATCCCGATGTCTGTCAAAAGGGTTAATTCTTTCGGGAGAATACTGAAAAAGCAGGAAATCCCTTCCAAACATACGCGTAGCGGTACACTCTATCATGTGGTAAGACTCATGAGCCGGTGACGGCAAAAAATGCCGTCACCTTGCTGTCACCTCTTGCTGTCACAGTCTTATCGGTTCATTACGAATGTATTAACCCCTAATCTGTGACAGATGACAGCAATTTACCAAATATATTCTTCTGTGTAGCGTTGGTAAGTTGGTTCTTCTTTGATTCCTTTATTGCGGAACAATTGTTTGATGTAGGCTTGGTCTTTAGGCATAAGTCCCCGTTCTCCACGATAAAACCTGTAATATCCTGTTTTCCCATAGTGTCCTATCAATTGTATTCTGATACTGACCGCATCTTCATAAGGGATTCTGTCGAGCAACCGTTTTAGCCCCCACGCCACATGAACTTTGACGGCAGTCTTGAAACATTCGCATTGGTTCCCATCCGCAGGATAACGTGCCGGATTAACGATGGGAATATAAAGGTAATCGGCTGTTTCACTTTGTGCAGCTATGTAGCGCAAGCATTTTGCGGCTTGCGGGCATCGGTCGTTGTAACAACGGGCGAATTTGTAGGGGACAGACAGACTGTCGGATTCTTCTTTCATTTTGTAGGGATTCTTTTATTTGTGAAATATTTGGTTGATACGTTTATATACGGGAAAATATTCTTCACAAAAGTAGGGCTTTATTTTGGGAATGAGAAACGTTTGGACAAATATTACTGATATGTAAGAAGTCCTTTTCAAAATTTGTGTAAATAGAAACAGGATTCAGTTATGATTTTGTTTATATTTGAATCCTGTTTTTTGTATTCTAAAATCTTAATTTATTCCTCTTGCTCTTTTTGAACTTCTAGCTGAATGGTTAATTCGGATTCAGCTATATCGCACTTTTCAAACAAATATCGTAGACAACGAAGTTTGTTCTTATTATCCATTGAGGTCCATAGGTATTTGCCATTAGAAATTTTTGTGCAATATTGTTCATTATCGCCTGGTGTTTTCCAAAAATAGCTTCCTGCATCATACAGTGATTCCACTATGTCTGGATACTTGTCAGATAAAATATTCACGATGCGTAATAACATGCTTTTCCATGTTGTCTCAGTGTACGTCTGTCCAAATAGTGTGAATCCACGCAATAATCTATTAGCTGGATTAAATGTTTCATCTTCAAGACTAATTTCATCAATAGGCTTAGGAATTGGTTTGAATTCTGTTTTTGGCTGAGGATATAAACTCATAAAAATGTCAACTATTTCTTGACCACGTTTAATAAGTTCAGCCTCTGTCCACTGATTACATTCTGTTACTCCACGTGTAAGGCGATATATGGAATCTTTATAGCCTGGATATTTTGTTCCGCTCTTCATTTTACCGTCACGTTTAGTAATAAATGAGTTATTACTAAGTTCACTATTGATTCCAGTCAAAGTCAGGTTTGCAAAGGTATGAAGGTATTTCTCTTTTAGAGCTTCATACTTGCTGCCAAGCATCTGGCGCCATTCGTCATTAAGTGTTTGTGGCATAATATGTTCAATGCTTGCATTTTTTTTATTCATTTGATTAGCAACGTCATTGTACTCACCTGAAATAGCATTTTCGAGGCGTTCAAATAAAAATACTTGGAAAGGTTTTGGCATGTGATATGCGTCACGAGTCTTGATGGCTTCAATAAATTGTGTGTCACGAGGCAACTGATAGTTACCATCTCTTCTCATAATGTGGTATGTTAAAATTTCGGCGTATCTGTACGGACAATCTATACCGGCATCTTTATATTCCTCATAACTTTTCAATACATCTTTGTGTAGAGCGCAGAATACTTGTGTCAAAGCGTTACCGGGAATATTGCATACAATACGTCTTGCCATAAAGTTTTCTATTAGGTCAATCACATTATAGATTTCCGACTCTGATAGTTCTTTATCTTTGGCATATTTTAAAAATGGAATGAAAAACACGTTAAAAACATCTGTTTGGATGTTACATATTTGTCGCATTTTCTTTGATAGTTTTTCGGTAGATAGTTGTGCATTAGTCGCTTGATAATAGAATTTTGCATAGTCCAACATCTTAGCAAGCTCAACCTTCCTATCACGGTCCTCCATGTACTTTTTCCATTCAAAGTATAATAGATTTATACGTGGCGGACGTTGGAGTTGTTGAATTATAGTTAGATAGTCTCTTAGGAACATTGTAGGCTCATTCCCAGTTGACAGTTCAATCTTTTGCCAGTATTTTTTAAAATACTCTTGTTGCTCTTCTCTTGATAGTGACATTAGGAGATAATTCCTAATTTTGTCTGCTTCTGTAAGAGCAAGGCCGGTTGAGTTTAAACTTTCGAAGATAAGTTGTGCATCATCGCTTGATTCGAGCTCAATAGAAATTATTTGAAGTTTTTCGATTGCATTCAGCAATTCATCAAAAGTGAAAGGCCGATTTCCTTTTGTAAGTAATTCATAGAAATGAATGTAGTTATTGGTAATTTTGGAGTCCGTCACAAACTTTGTCGGGTCGCCAGCAAATACTTTATCGTAAGCCTCCATATCCCTTTCTATAGGGACAAGTTTATATTTCCTTTCAGATGCACAATATTTTGCCATTAGGAAAATTTCTGTGGCTTCATCTATTTTATAAATATCACTTATCTCCATTTCTCCTTTTTCTGAAGCATGTATCGCTGCTAAAAGAAGAATAGAAATGGTTGTAATACGTTGTTGACCATCTATAACAAGCCTGTTATTCCCAATTGAATCAGCTACTCCTGTTACAATAGATCCGAAGAAATGGTTCCTTTCGGAATGGACTAGCTTTTTCAGATCGTTAAACAACTGATCGCAATTTTCTTTTTTCCAGTCATAGTTCCTTTGATATACAGGAATAATTAATTGCATTTTGTTTCCTTCAATATATTTACTAAGAGGTATTTCATGTCCTTTCATATGTTATTCAATTAAATCTTTAAAAGTCATTGATTTTTTTTATTATATCCTTCTTGTATTTCATCAGCAGCTATTGAGTAGTAGCTTGGTTGAAAGTTATACTTTTGTATACTTTCATTGATAGAGTATTCATCAGAATCATTATCAGTCCATTGCTCACATTGATGGATAACTGTTTCCAGTGCATTTTCAGCTTCTTCTGGTGGATATTTATATTTTTTCAAAAGTCTTTTTATCATACGGCGCATCCCTGCTCTGGCGGATTCTTTTTTCTGCCAGTCAATTGTGCGATTTTTGCGTAGAGCGTCTGTTAACTCCTTTGTCATCGCAACTAGTTGTTCGTTCGTATATATATCTTGTACTGCTCTCGGTTTGGTCAAAGCATCGTAAAATGATTTTTCTTCTGCAGTAAGTCCTAATTCATTGCCTTGATTTTCTGATTCCGAGATTTCTGCAGCAAGCTTTAATAACTCTTGAATGACTTCTTCATTAGTAAGTAATCCTTTCAAATAGTTAGATAATGCTCTGTTTAATAAATCAGAAAACTTTTCCGCTTGAACTAAATTAGTTTTTTGATATATGGTAACTCTTTCCGCCAAAAGTTTCTTTAATAGCTCTATTGCTATATTTTTCTCTTTCATTTTGGATATTTCTTCCAAGAATGCTGTGTCAAAAATGGAGAATTCGGCTTTTACATCCGAGAATAAATTGATTATACCTTCACTTTTTACACTTTGTTTGATAAGTTCGCCAATACGGGCGTTTATTTCTTTTTTGGAAACTTTACCTTTGCCTGTCATTCTGGATAGTAATATGCGTACTGTCTCAAAAAAAGCTGCTTCATAGCGTTGTTGCTCATTAAGCAGGCTACGGCATAATGTGATTGAACTATGTAATAGGGACGATTCCTTTTGGAATAGTTGCATTTTATCATTCTTATTACTGTCCATGAGGAAGTTGACTCCCCCTTTGATAATTTGTGCACGATCGTTATCTGTGCCGGATTGAAAGTTGCTATAATCAAAACCGTGGAAGATATCTCGGCAAACTTCCAATTTCTCTTGAAACTTAATAAGAGCAGTTTTTTTGATATCGGGATTGCCGAATCTTTTTTGATCTCGCACTGTATAGTCGTGCATTGCTTGTTTCAATGCTTTGGCTATTCCGATATAGTCGACAACAAGTCCACCGGCTTTGTCATTAAAGACGCGGTTCACACGAGCTATTGCTTGCATGAGATTGTGCCCACTCATTGGCTTATAGACATACATTGTCGCTAGAGATGGTACGTCAAAGCCTGTAAGCCACATATCTACGACTATGGCTATTTTCATAGGGTCATTGTTGTCTTTGAATTTCTTGGCAAGTTCTTTCTTGTATTGTTTGTTGCCAATAATGTCATGCCACTCTTCCGGATCTTTATTGCTGCCTGTCATTACCACCTTCACTTTATCAGTCCAGTCGGGGCGAAGTTCTAAGATTCTATGATAGATACTCATTGCGATAGGGCGGGAATAAGCGACGATCATTGCTTTTCCTGTTAATTCAAATTGCCTGTTTTCTTCGTAATGATTTATAATATCTTTGCACAGTGAATCTATGGTAGCAGGTGCGCCAAGTATCTCTTCAAGGTGCGACATTTGTTTTTTACTCTTTTCTATCTGTTCTTCAGTAGCACCTTCCGACGCAAGTATTTCATATTCGTCATCTATTGCTTTCAATGTATCTTTGTCAAGATTCAGGTTGATGACACGAGATTCATAGTACACAGGACAAGTTGCACCATCGGATACTGCTTGTGTCATATCGTAGATGTCGATATAGTCGCCGAACACTTCTGTTGTATCTCGATCTTTAGTGGAAATGGGCGTTCCTGTGAAACCTATAAAGGACGCATTGGGTAATGAATTATGTATAATTCTTGCAGTACCGATTGATATTTTTCCAGTTTCTTCGTTTACTTTTTCTTCAAATCCATATTGTCCTCGATGTGCTTCATCAGTCATGACTACAATATTTCTTCTTAGAGACAGAGGTTCGTCAGATTCCTCAAACTTCTGCATTGTAGTGAAGATTATTCCGTTGGCTTCTCGTCCGGCTAATAGTGATTTTAAATCTTCCCGGCTTTTAGCTTGTATGGGTATTTGGCGCAAGAATTGTTGGCATTTGGAGAATTGAGTATAGAGTTGATCGTCCAAATCATTCCGGTCGGTAATAACTACAATAGTTGGTTGGCTTAATTCATCCTGAAGAAGATGAGCGTAAAATACCATTGATAGTGATTTTCCGCTTCCTTGCGTATGCCAGAAGACTCCGATTTTTCCGTCACCTTGTGTTGCCTTTTTAGTTCGTTCTACTGCTTTCTTCACAGCAAAATATTGGTGATAGGCGGCTAAAATCTTTGCAGCACCTGACTCTTCTTTAGAAAAACAAATGAAATTCTTGATAATGTCAATGAAACGTTCTTTTATGAATATTCCTTCAAAAAAGGTATCATAATCAATAAACTGGGAACTTTCATATTTCCCGTCTTTGGTTTTCCATTCCATATAACGGTCTTCATTGCTGGTGATCGTTCCCGCTTTTGAGCAAGCCATGTCACTCATTACACAAAAGACATTATATACGAAAAGTGAGGGAATTTCTTTCATGTAATTACGTAACTGAAGATAGGCTTCAGATACATTTGTTTCTTCTCTTGATGGAGATTTTAACTCAATCACAACGAGTGGCAAACCATTGACAAATAGAATAATATCAGCACGCTTTTCTGAATTTTCAACGAACGTCCATTGATTAATAACTTTAAAGTCATTACGCTTGATGTTTTTGTCATTGTAATCTATCAGGTAGATGATATCGTTACGTTGTTCTTTTCCGTTGAAAAAAGAGACCTCGATTCCATGTTGAAGATAGTCCATGAAAAGCTCATTTCTTTGTGGCAGGCTACCTATTTCGATATCTTTTAGTTTAGATATGGCTTCGTCAATTGCCGGGCGAGGTTTTCCATAATTGATAGTGGTTAAGCTTTCAATTAATTGTTCTTCATAAAAAGGTACATAATAGTCCCGTTCAATATTGGGACCATATTGATGCTGATAGCCTAAGTTCTCGAAGAGAGCTATCAATGCTTTTTCATAACTACCTTCTGTAAATGACATATTTTCGTTCTTTTGCTAAGTTATCTAAATATGAAAAATATATTTCTTTGTATGCTTGATAGTCTTGTTTATATAATGCTTCGGAAGCAGATAAAATAACTCCACCTAATTCCAGAGGATTTTCTTCGTCAAACAGTTCGTTAAATTCTTGGCAGTCTTCATAATGTATGCGTGAGTCTCTTTTACTTGCATGATTTATATAATAATGTATAATAAACCCACCTAACACATCTGTTATTTTGTATGCCAGTAAGGACATTGTTGTACTCATTGAGATATGGTTAATGTCTTGACCGTGAGACGCAAATCCGGAAATATTTCTTATTTCTGCTAGTTTTTGGGAGACTGACGCTATTCTCCTGGCGAGTTCACATAAATCATCTTTATAGCATTCATTTGCATCTATCAGACAATTTATTGTTTGCTTTACCAAAGCTTGAAATTGCCCATAGTTATCGTGTTCGATATTTTGATTAGTAAGTATTGTTTTGCATATACTTTCAACTAAACTTTTACAGGTTTCTATACATAATGCAGGATTCGTTTCAACTGTCTTTTCGATGGTTGAAATGTGAGTCTCAAAGTAGTTGAAACTCGGTGTTTGGTTAATATATTTTCGAATCCAAAGCATAGTGAATATATTAGGCGATTAATTTAAATTATCATTTATCCGACGGTTTAGCTCGATTTTGGAATCGAGAGCGTACAAGATAGATACTATCTCTTTTTGAATACCTTTTGAAGGCATTTTTACCTCTAACTCCTCAATCATTTTTTTAGTAAGTGCATTTCTTGTAGCACCACCTTGTGATAAGGATAATAACTGAGGTTTAATATATTGCAGATAATACAGCAAGTATCTATAATCTACCTTATCGTTTCCTCTTATAATAGCAACGTGTTGATTTACTCTTGCCGGAAGTACATTGTTAGGTACAATACATACTCTTGCAACAGAATCTCCTGTTATATTAAGTAGTACATCCTTCTCATAAACTTCAACATTACTAAGTTTTTCAGCTTGCACTTCATTGATATAAGCCAAACCTAATTTGGAGAATGAAAAATCCAGTACATTTTGGCTTCTTATCAATGCGATGTTACCACCTAAGTAGGAATCTCGTCCTCCTTTAGGTGTTGCGCCACTACCTATTTTACTGGTTATTTCTCCTAACTTATATTTCTTCCACTCTTCCATAAATGAGAATTTAGCGGGTTAAATCGTTGGTTTCACTATCATCAGTATCTCTTAATTTAGCTTCTATCTCTTCAATGGTAGGCATAGTACCTTCCACTTTTTCGGGATAGAACTTTTCCAAATCATATTCGGATATACCCAAAGGTTGGTTGCTTGACTCCAAAGCATACTGAGCCTGTATGTGGTCTTTCTCTTTGCAAATTAGTAAGCCAATGGTTGGATTATCTCGTCCTTTTTTACGTAGTATATGATTACAAGCTACCACATAACCCCCTAATTGCCCGATGTCAGCAAACGCAAATTTGCCAATCTTTACTTCCACTACCACATAGCAAGAGAGGGAAAGATTATAAAAGAGCAAGTCAATAAAGTTTTCAGTTTCACCTATCTCCAAACGATATTCTTTGCCCACATAAGCAAACCCTGTCCCTAATTCAATAAGGAAACGGGTGATGTTATTCAATAGTGCATCTTTGAGTAACCGTTCATTGTAACGTCCTGTTATTCCGGTAAAAGCAAAGTTGTAAGGATCTTTAGTCAGTTCCTGTGCAAGGTCGCTCATCACATCGGGCAATGTTTTTGTAAAGTTAGTCAGTGCCTTGCCCTGCCGCTCATAAAGGTCGGTGCTAATGAAATTGAGCAGCATACTACGACTCCAGCCGTTCTCCACCGTCTGGTGAACATAGAACAGAGCTTTGTCTATATCGTCTTTCACTTTATCCATTATCAAACAATGGTGTCTCCATGGGACTTCAAATATTCCACCAACTTGGTGGAATAATTCCGTTTCATTTTTTCCACCAAGTTGGTGGAAAGTTTTTAGAGCATCCTTGTATAACAAATAAAACTTCCTACAATAGTAAATATTGCTCTTTGACAAACCAGCCGCATTGGGTATAGCTTCACGTAAATCTTTGCTCAATCGAGTGATAACACTTTCGCCCCAGCGTTCTTCTACGTGCAATTCAACAATGTCACGACCTAAAAACCAGTTGAATTTCAACTGTTCCACATTTACTTTCACCGCTGCCTTTATTTGGCTTTGACGGTAGCGACCGCAAAGGTCTTTCACCCATTGCAGATATTCTTTATCAAGTATGTTTATTGACTTGTTCATCGTAATCTATAATACTTCAGTTGCGTTAATTTTTAGTTCTCCTGACATCAGCTTCGGGAGAAGTGTGTCGCGTAGAATTGTTAACCTAATACTTTCCTGTTCATTTCTTAGTATTTGGTCGAAATACGGTTTAGTCAATGAACTGAATGCTTTAAGTATTTCTTTATCAGGCATCAAAACTACCATCGCCTTAATTATTTTAGAATTGACAGCAGTTGCAATGGATGATGTGCTTCCAAGCTTTTCGTAATTATACCCTTTTAATAAGAAATATGTATATTCCCTATTTTCATCCGATGTGATAAATCTTGCTATAGCTTCATTAGTTGTTAATTCAGTTCCTGCAATTCCAACTCTTCCGATTGTAAGTTTAAAGCTTAGTAGAATTGTATCTTTGGGAACAAGTATAATATTATGCCTTTTAATGGCTTCATGCGTCAAGAATTCAGATGATGTAAAAACAAATCTTCCACATGATCCTAAATCTGAAATAGATACCCATGTATAATCAGATGAATTACTGGAAAACCATATTTGCTCTTTTCGTGGTGGGGTCTTACCAATATTAATATTATAAAAATCCTCGGCTTTACCAACGCGACACCCTTCAGGAATCATCCCCAGTTCCGATTCCACGAACTTCCCATCCTTGAACGGCTCAAAATCCACGAACCAAGCCTTGAACAACGCTTGTGCCTGCTGCTCTAAATTATCATTTATCCGACGGTTTAGCTCGATTTTGGAGTCGAGAGAGGAAAGAACGGAGGCTATGGCTTTTTGAGTATCAATCTTAGGATAGTCAATTAGGATTTCTTTCAGTTCTGACTGCTTGATACCAGTTACCGTTGTGCCAGTTTCTCTCGCTTTTAACCTATTTTGTCCAATATTTGACAAAAAGAAATATTTTAGATATGTATTATCCAAAACTCCTTCTTTACCTCGTAGGCAGACTATTCTTTGGGCTAAAGCTATTTTCTCATCCGTTAATTGTGCGACTTCGCCTAATGGAGCTTCTGTTGTAAGAACAACGTCTCCCACCTGCGGAAACCCTCTAACCATCCAACCATTATAATCTTCTGTCGGAAGAAATTCAGTAGGAGTATCTATTCTTCCATTTTTGACTATTTTAGCTGTAATTAAAGGGATACCACAATCAACTTTATTGGGAGTCTTACCACGATAATCAATCAAGGTGTCTAAAATATCTATAAGTCTATCCTGTCTCCACTGTTCCATAAAAAGATATCTAATTATGTGTTAAAAAGATATTGTTCTATAAACTTAATATAGGTTTCAAATCGTTTTGCATCGTCATTATTTATAAACGATATTGTTCGATACTCTATATCTTGTATGTTACTTAAAACATAATTTTGTTTGTCTTCATTATTTCTTGTTCCAGCACCGTGTGGCTTAGGTAATAGCGATGTCATCCTATGTGCCAAATGTTTACTGGTTCCAAATAAAACATATCCATTAGTTTTCTTGTTCCTAAGCTGATACACTCCGCTTCCCAATGGGGCATTTATGTATTCTCCTTTTCTCGGGTCTGGAAAAGATTTCCAATCACTCCATCCTGTATTATATGTTTCTTTCCATTGTTCCATAAATGAGAATTTAGCGGGTTAAATCGTTGGTTTTAATCTCCCAAAAACCGTTTCTTTTGCCGTTTTTGCGTTCGATGATGCCTTTTTCGGTCAAATTTACGGTAATGGTCTTGACTGTTCTCTCAGATTTTCCTATATGCGCAGCAATTTCTTTTTGCGTGGCTTTAGGCTGTTCTCGCAAGAAGTTAAGCACAGCTATTTCTTCCAAAGTGCAATTCAAAGTGCAAATATTACACTTTGAGGCAGCGTCATTGGATGCACTTGCACTTTGAATGTTTTGTGAAGAAGATTCTTGCACAAGCATTGTCCGGTTCTTCAGCTCGTTATGCTCATGTAGAATCAAGTTTCGGAAGAATGCTTCAATATATTCTGTAGTAGCATAAATGCTTTTGCTCAAATTGTTGTAGTTGGCGCGAACCAAGGCATTACGGAAATACCACGAATGATTGGCAAACGCTTCATTGCTGATGTCGAAGCCAAACGTGCGCAGGTATTTGATTGTAAACACTGCTGTTGTACGGGTATTCCCCTCACCGAAAGCGTGAATTTGCCAAACTCCGGATATAAACTTGGCTATATGTGTGATAGCCTCGTTGATATTCAAATCCTTATAACTGAAATTCTTCTCTTGCATGAAATCATAATCGAGCGTTTCGCGTATGCTGTTGGCACTGGCATAAAGAACAGTTTCGCCTTTCAGCACCCACTCCCTTTTGGTGATATTGTAATCCCGGACCTTTCCTGCAAATTTATAGATACCTTGAAAAAGGCGGCGATGAATGGTGATATACTCAACAGGCGAGAATGTGAATGTTTTCTCCGATAATATCTCGGCAATACGTGCCGATACCTTATCGGCTTCTTCCGTTCTGTCTTCTATGTCTGCCCTGACGGTCTTAGACTCATAGTAGCTATCAATAAGTTGTTTGGCTTCTTCGATAGTTATATCACCCTCAATATGCTGACGTGCCGTTTGTATCAGATATTCAGACGGTTTTAAATCATCCACCGCCTGCAAGCCGATAGCGGTTTGCCAAGCATAGCCTTTTTCTCTTTTTTGAGGCTCTCCTTGTCTTATATATTCTTCAAAGTCATTCATCGTCTAATGTTTTTAGCTGTTTAATTTATCAATTTTAATCTTTCCAGACATCAATTTGGGTAGAATTGAGTCTCGAAGATTCGTAAGTCGCAGCGATTCGGATATAATGTTCTTTTTCTTTTGTATTATAGAATTGACTATGTCAGAAAATTGATTTAATACATTGTTATCAGGAATCGCTATTGACATTCCTTTTAGATGTATTGGACCAAAGTTTGCTTGAACACTGCCAGAAGCTAACTCTATTTGTTTATTGAGGAAAAGAGAAGAACCTAAATATCCGTATAAAAAACCTAATTGTCTATTAATTCGAGGAGTAAATCGGATGACACTGGTATTCAAACATAAAGGAAGATATTCTTTAAGTACTAAAGCCTTTCTGCCCAATGTCCCTGAGCAAGATATAACAATATCATTTTCTTTGAGCATAAAATGAGCATATTTACCTTGAGCCTCCTCATCCGAAATCATATTGGCATTTTGTATATTAATGATGTCATTATTGATGCATCTAATGTTGATAAATTTAGTACCATTATTAACATATTGCCAATTTCTAATTCCTGGGCCCTCTTGAAAATTAAAGATACTAGAAATAGATTGTATGTTCCATCCTTCAGGTATCATTCCCAATTCAGAATCTACGAACTTTCCACCTCTAAACGGTTCGAAATCCACGAACCACGCCTTGAACAACGCCTGTGCCTGCTGCTCTAAATTATCATTTATCTGCCTGTTTTTGTAAAACAGATGATTCTTATTGTTATATGTATTGTATCTTATCCGCATTTTTAATTAATGTATTTACGATGAGATAGTTTTACGTTATTTTGATTAACCATAGCATAATGCATGGTAGTATCAATTTTTACATGACCAAGTAACTTTTGTACTTGTTCTACAGGCATTCCTTTATCTATAGCCATTGTAGCAAGTGTTCGTCGGAATTTGTGAGGATGGACACGAGCAATTTTTGAAGAATGCCCAATTTTACGTAACCGAACCTCTACACCCGATATTTGCAGTCGATTATGTGGCTTGGCAAGAGAGACAAATAATGCCTTGTTTCTGTCTTTACGGGAGCTAAGATATTGTTGCAGATGTATTTTAGCTCTTGCATTGAAATACACTATCCGTTCTTTATTTCCTTTGCCAAAAACAATGCATTCTCGTTCATTAAAATTGATGTCTTCTCGGTTTAGTTTTACTAATTCACCGACACGCATTCCGGTTGAGCATAAGAGATCAATCATTGCAAGGTCACGAATTTCCGTACAGTTGTCGCGAAGGTGCTCGATGTTCTCATCAGTAAGCACTTCTTTGATTTGTGTGCCGGTTTTTACTTTATGGATTCTATGTATAGGACTCTTTATAATATAATCCTCTTCTTCAAGCCATGAAAAGAAGGAAGAAAAGATTCGTCGAATATTATCTATTGTCACTTTACTGGACTTATGCTTGCGTTGGAATACAGCCAAGTATGCTCGTATATCTTCTGTAGAATAGTTTACTACTTTTTTAGGCATAGTCTTGAAAAGTTGTTTGACTGTTGAACTATAATATTTGATAGTCGGAGTAGTACAGCCTTCAACTTGCTTTGCGGACAAAAAGATTTCAAGCAGACGGTCGTTTGTAGCAGCATTTTCATGCTCTTTCTCACCGTCTTTTGTAATAGTGTATTTACTTATAACTTGAAGTAATACTCCATTAAGTTGAGCCATTTGTTCTATACTTAAAACATCTGTCATCGCATTGCTAATTTCTTGAATCAAATTTTCTTTCATATTCTTCTATTATTTGGGTTGATTAATGAATCGAAGAATATAGTAATATTTATTTGATTGTGAATCCTATACTAGATAATTGTTTGCGAATTTCTTTTTCGAGGTCATGGGATTGTGCAAATAAATCAGATAATTCAGAAGTTAAACGTTCCATTTTTTCTTGAAACGGTTCCCCGTCATCTTCTGTTTCTGCAATTCCTACATACCGCCCCGGGGTGAGGATATAATCTTGTTTGGCTACATCCTCTATTGATACAACAGCACAATAACCTTTTTCATTTTCTAAAGTTCCTGAATTGAAAGCATCAAAAGTACCCGCTATTTTCATTATATCTTCTTCGGATAATTCACGGAGTTTGCGAGTGACCATACTACCCATATTACGGGCATCAACGAACAGTATTTTATTCGTCTGTTTTTTAGCCCGGTTGAGGAACCATAAAGAGACCGGAATACCTGTCGTATAAAAAAGTTGGGAAGGTAATGCTATGATACCTTCTATTAGATCTGCCTTTATAATATTTTCGCGGATAGTTCCTTCACCGCCTGTTTGCGAGGATAGAGAACCATTGGCAAGTACCATTCCTATACGTCCTTTTGGGGAAAGATGATGAATCATGTGTTGAAGCCAGGCAAAGTTGGCATTTCCAGCAGGAGGTATACCATATTTCCAGCGTACATCATCCTGAAGTTTGTTAGCTCCCCAATCACTTAGGTTAAACGGAGGGTTTGCCAGAATGTAATCAGCTTTTAGTGTAGGATGCTGGTCATCAAAAAATGTGTCAGCGTTGAATTTTCCAAGGTCGGGCTCAATGCCTCGAATCGCCAGATTCATTTGAGCCATTTTCCATGTAGTGGGATTGCTGTCTTGACCGAATACTGATATGTTATTGATATTTCCATGATGCCGTTCGATAAATTTGGCTGATTGTACAAACATTCCACCAGAGCCGCAAGCCGGATCGTATACACGTCCACTATATGGTTGAAGCACTTCAACTAATGTACGGACAATACATGATGGCGTAAAAAATTCACCGGCAAGTTTTCCTTCTGCTTCTGCAAACTTGGAGAGACAATATTCATAGGTACGCCCTAGTATGTCCTTACTGTCCCCATGTTCTTTCATTTGAACGTTTGTAAATAAATCCACAACATCCCCTAAACGGCGTTTATCTAATTCTGGTCGTGCGAAGTTTTTAGGAAGAATCCCTTTTAAACGAGGATTTTCTTTCTCTATCAGTCGCATGGCATTGTCGATGACAGTGCCAATCTCCGGAGTATGCGCTGCTTCTGCTATGACCGACCAACGAGCCTCTTTGGGTACAAAGAAAATATGCTCATAGGAATATTCATCTTTGTCTTCCTCAAAGCCTTCTCCTTCATTGATAAGAGCTTGATGTTTTGCTTCAAAACTGTCTGATATATATTTAAGGAAAATAAGTCCTAGAACGACTGATTTATATTCTGATGCATCCATGTTGCCACGTAATAAATCAGCTGCTTTCCATATTTGTTTTTCAAATCCTAATTCGGCTGTATTTGTCTTTGCCATACTTATAGCTATTTTTTTACTATTGCGATTTATATTTTATATGTATTCAATGTTTTTGGAAAACATTGATGTCAATCCTGCAAAAATAGGAATAATCAGTAATGTTTATCTTAACATTTGCTGTGTTTTTGTTATAATTTCCCGAGTTTTTTCAGTCTTGAACGGATAGCACCATTATTACGTTCAAAGATTTCTGTTAATTCTTTGATGCTTTTTCCTTCTTCATATAAGCGAATTAAATATTCGTCAGCTTCTTTTTCCCAAGGTAAATAAGCATTTCCGTATTCTTGTCTCTTTTCTTCTAAAGAATATTTTTTCTCTGGTTTATTTTCTTTTTTTGTTTCTAAAGACCAATATTCAATAGCTTTGTTGATAGCATCTCTGAATTGTAATAGCTCTGAACGGTCTATGAATATTTTTTCTCTTCTGAAATTTCCGGAACCTATATTTTTACTTTGGGTTATTTTGAGATATTGTTCTTCATTATTTTCTTTCAGATCAAAGAATAAATCTCCGCTATGACTTGATAATCTATATTCCATAATGTTGTCGTACTTTAAATTGGGAGTAAATGTAGGCATTATTACTGATGTTGTTATTATAAATGGAGTAAAATTTCTTCTTTCTGTGGCTGGAGCACGCAAAAACTCTTATTTGAGCAAAAAATGTACGTTAAAAATATGATTTGAGATGTTATTCCTATTATTTATAAATGTAATACCTCACATAACTTATCTACAATAACTTTCTTCTCATTACTACCAATAGTAGACAATCTCACCAACGGAATACCATACAACTCCAATATATGATCCTTCTTAACATCACGTTCCGCCTGCCTTGTCCCAAATTTATGATACATATAACCGTCTGTCTCAATAGCCAATATCGGTTGTTTGCTCACACGATTATAAATCAGAAAGTCGATATGGGTATTAATATTTGCAGCATATTTGCTCTCTTCAGCATTTAGCAGAGAATAGTCCTGAATCAACATATAAAGAGGTAAATGGCAAATGATATTCAAATGACGCATATTGATGTTCTCTTGCAGAATGTCTTCTCCCATTGATTCAGATGATTGCGGGAATGGTTGCCTTTGGCGGTTCTTATGGCACGGATTACGTCCTTTTCTCCTTTATCACGTGTCATGATAACAAGATTCCCGCCATAAAATTTCTGATTGCAGAAGTTGATGATTTTAGGGTGGCACCGATAATGCTCCCGTAATAAAGTCTGCGGTACATTCGGAATCACTTTGCAGACAGATTGTAGGAAACTCATACGGGCACAATCATATTCAGCCTTAATCAGACATGCGTTAGCGATAAAGTCCAACTTTTTCTTATCTTCTTCCGTGACTACATTGGGGAACTGCATGGTGTCTCCGACAATGATTGCATTTTTAGCGCATGATAATGCCAAAGCTCCTGTTTCTACCGAAACCTGTGAAGCTTCATCCATAATCAGATAATCATATACGGCATCCCGATGCAGGCTACTTACTGATGAAAATGTAGTGCTTAGTATAAATCGGATACTCTTTCTGTACCTCCCGCTAATTATCTTTCAGGTCTTCTAAAGTAAAGGCTGATTTGTCATGATTATTGCCATAAGTACGGAATAACTTATTTTTCAGATACTTCATCGATGCATCAGCCATTTATTAGCCATTTCCGCTGCATCTTTGTTGGCTAGTTCCTTTTCTAATTTTCTAAATCGCTCTTAAAATGGATAGTGTCTCGATGTTTGATAAGATTCTTCTTGGAGTGGCTATTTGATAATTGGTAGGATCCGGTTTGTGTTCTTATTATTTATCGGTTATTTCGCAGATAAAAGTAAAAGTAATTTCTTGAATACCCAAAATAGAAATGAAAAAAATGCAAAACTACTTTATCAGGCTGTTTATTGCTGCCGGGTAGGGTGAGATTTCGTTTCATATAGCCGAACGTGATATAAGGCCTATGTTTTACTGATGAAATCATTATCTTTGCAATGAAATGGAACTGTTAATTAACAAAGAAGATATTATGCTTGCATACACATACGTTGAACACGGGAAATTTGAATTACAGGAGAAGCCGAAACCGGGAATAATAGATTCACGGGATGCAATCGTGCGAGTGACTCTTGGCAGTATTTGTACTAGTGACCTTCATATCAAACATGGCAGTGTGCCGCGTGCTGTACCCGGAACGACAGTCGGACATGAGATGGTGGGTGTCGTAGAAGAGATAGGGGCTGATGTCACCTCAGTCAGGCCCGGAGATAGGGTAACTGTGAATGTCGAAACTTTCTGCGGGGAGTGTTTCTTTTGCAAGCGGGGATATGTCAACAACTGTACCGACCCAAATGGCGGTTGGGCTTTGGGTTGCCGCATTGACGGCGGTCAGGCAGAATATGTCAGAGTTCCTTATGCTGACCAGGGACTGAACCGTATTCCTGATACAGTCAGTGACGAACAGGCTTTGTTTGTGGGCGATGTGCTTGCAACAGGCTTTTGGGCAACCCGTATCTCGGAGATTACCAAGGATGATACTGTGCTTATTATTGGCGCCGGTCCTACTGGAATCTGTACTTTATTGTGTGTGATGCTGAAGAAACCACAACGTATTATTGTCTGTGAAAAGTCACCTGAAAGAATCCAGTTTGTGCGTGAACATTATCCTGATGTATTGGTAGTGGAACCTGAAAACTGCAAGGATTTTGTGATTCAAAACAGTGAACATGGGGGTGCTGATGTTGTATTAGAGGTGGCTGGCAGTGAAGATACTTTCCGCCTGGCGTGGGAATGTGCCCGTCCCAATGCTATTGTGACTATTGTAGCTCTCTATGACGAACCACAAATTCTTCCTTTGCCCGATATGTATGGCAAGAACTTGATTTTCAAAACTGGCGGAGTGGACGGTTGTGATTGTGCTGAGATTCTTAATCTGATTGAGGAGGGCAGAATAGATACTACTCCTCTTATTACACATAGATTTCCGTTGAACGAGATTGAGGAAGCCTACCGTATATTTGAAAATAAGTTGGACGGAGTCATTAAGGTAGCCATTTATTAATGAACTGCTATGATGAATGAAGCGATTGTATGTCTAATTGAAAGTTATAAGTAATAATATGCCTGTTATCGAAATATCATCTTTATCCCATCCCGGAGTTGAAGTGTTCAGTACTCTGACTGAAACTCAGTTACGTAACCGCACCGAACCAGACAAGGGCATTTTTATTGTGGAAAGTCCGAAGGTTATTAAAAGAGCTTTGGATTCCGGTTATGAACCTTTGGCTATTTTGTGTGAGCGTAAACATATTGTCGGTGATGCTGCTGAAATCATTAAGCGTTGCTCTAATATACCTGTTTATACCGGTGGCAGGGAATTGCTTGCTACGCTGACCGGCTATGTCTTGACACGTGGTGTTCTCTGTGCCATGCGTCGTCCCACGCCACGAAGTATGGAAGAAGTATGTCAAGAAGCCCGGCGTATTGTGGTAATTGACAATGTGGTTGATGCAACCAACATCGGTGCTATTTTCCGTTCGGCAGCCGCTCTTGGCATTGATGCCGTATTACTGACGCACACCTCTTGCGACCCGTTAAACCGCCGTGCAGTCAGGGTATCTATGGGAAGTGTTTTCTTTGTACCATGGACTTGGATGGATGGTTCTCTCTCTGAACTGAAGAATTTAGGGTTTCGCACGGCTGCTATGGCACTCACGAACAACTCTATTTCTATTGATAATCCTATCCTGGCTGTTGAACCTAAATTAGCTATCGTGATGGGGAATGAGGGGGACGGACTTTCCTGTGAAACGATTGCCAAGGCTGACTATGTAGTCCGTATCCCTATGTCGCATGGCGTCGATTCGCTCAATGTAGCTGCTGCGGCCGCTGTGGCCTTTTGGCAACTTCGTGCTCCACAATCTTGAGATTAGTGTGTACCAAAGTTATAATAACCATATACTTATTCTCCACTGATAGTTGCTACAATTCTCCGATTACTACCGTAATCCCGGAATTCACAGAGATAGATGCCTTGCCAAGTTCCGAGATTCAGCTTTCCATTGGTAATGGGTACTGTGACGGTTGTTCCTATAATGGAACTTTTTGCATGAGCCGGCATGTCGTCATCTCCCTCTAAAGTATGTTGATAATATGGTTCACGTTCTTTTATCAAGTGGTTGAAGATGCTTTCCATATCAACCCGAACATCAGGATCTGCATTTTCATTAATACTTAAACCGGCAGAAGTATGTTTGATAAATAAATGCAATAACCCTACTTTGGGCAATGGTGGCAAATTACGCAGTATTTCTCCCGTTATAAGATGAAAGCCACGTCTGCGTGACTGTAATTCAAATTCTACTTGTTTCCACATATTATTATAGTTTCATTTCTATTTTGTTCCACGTAGTTTTGAAACAACTCAAATCCTATTAGATTCAATGCAGCGTTGTTATTCACGAAATGTAAAGTCTATCATATCTCATGAATTCTAATATGATTCTATTTTCAGATGTAATATATTATGATAATTGATTATCAGTGGCTTACAACTTAAAAATAGATTGCTCAAAATTTTACTTGTTTTTTCGTCAAAAATCGAAGATTTAACACTTTCCTTCGTTGCCTATCTCAAAACAGAGGGAAAATGGGGAAACCGCTCTCTTTCGTCCCGAAACCTCCGCTTTGCAAAGATAAAACATATCGGTGATAATTTCACCGATTCGGGCTGTAAAATGGAAGGCAGATTTACGGATTCTTCAACGGATTTTGGGGTGTACTTTTTGTGGTTTGGAAGGGCGAGTATTGCTTTGCATTTGGGCTAGGACTTCGGATTCTTTTGCAGCCAAAAGAGAAAGTCGGCAGATATGGCTTTGGCGAAGCCATCTTTTTCTCTCTTTGTTAGCTTTACTTTAATGCACGTATATATGAATACGGAGATAAAGTAAAGTTCGTTTCGGTGATTTATACTGTGATTCGCTTGAAAAAATGTATTCAATCTTGATTTATTCGCTCGAAAAAGTGTAATTTTATAGCGGAAAGAATAAGATTGCCCTATGCTTAAAAGAAAAATAGAGACATATTTAGCCAACTGGAAACAGACTGAGGACAGAAAGCCCCTTGTGATAAAAGGTATCCGCCAGTGTGGGAAGACATATATTGTCCAGAAATTCGCAAGGGAGAATTATGAGAGTGTGGTCTATATGAACTTCATTCTTGAAGCTGACAAGAAGTCTGCCTTTACTGGCAATATAGATGTCGATACCATCATTCTCAATCTCTCCGCTCTGATTCAAGGCAGTCGTTTCATTGAAGGGAAAACCTGTATTATCCTTGATGAGATTCAAGAATGCAAGGAAGCAAGGACAGCCTTGAAGTCATTTCATATAGACGGACGTTTTGATGTTATTGCAACAGGTTCTCTTTTAGGGGTGAAAGGCTATGGTCAAAGCAAGAAAAAGAAAGAGGATGTCGGACAAGATTCTGTTCCTGTCGGATATGAAACCGTGATTGATATGTACCCATTGGATTTTGAGGAATTTCTATGGGCAAACGGAATCGGTGAGGTGGTTATTGATTCTGTCAAGTCATGCTTTGAGAACGAAAAAACTGTTCCAAATGGGATTCACAAGGCAATGATGGAGCTGTTGTACAGATAATGCGTTATCCTTGAAGTCAAGGTAAAGTCGGGTAAGGCAAAAAGCATGACTACGGTTCTGAAGAACAAGGATGTGTATCATGTCAAGAATGCAATCAAGTTGGGCCAATATAATGTAGGACGTGAGGGGGATATACTCACCATTCCGCTTTATATGGGATTCCTTGTTGAGGATAGGCTAACGGATGTTATCATTCCTGATGTTGATTTGAGTTTATTGACTACCATTTAATTATAAATAAAGGCATTATGGCAAAGCAAATATTAGTAGGAATCAGAGAACAAGATTTGAACGAAGTTGCTCATTATCTTATGATATATCTCCCATTCAATGAGGAACTGTGTAGTTATACCGATAATTGGTTGGGTGAACTTTATGAAAACAAGTATCCTTTGGTCTCTAAGGGAATGTGGTCAGCTATAATTGACTTGAAAACGCATAAGCTCTTGAATTGGAAGCAAGAGTTTGGGTGTTTGTATTTTCAAGTCAAGGTATGTGATAGCGGAACCTATTTCTTACTTGATAAAGACAAAAAGGTGATATGCAAAATTGCCGGTTATGTTCCCAATGGCTTAATACCAGAGACGGATGATTGTGGGGATTATATCCGTTTAAGAATCAACTATGACGGCACGATAGAAAATTGGCCTGATGAGCCAGACTTTTCTGATTTTATAGAGGGGGTCGGAATCGTTGAGAAAATTGATACGAGCATTGAAGAAGAACCAATACTCGACACTAAAGTAGAGTTCACTTATAGCCAGTTGATGGCAAAGTTGCTTCGTCTTCCGAAACACCTACAGATGGAAATTGGGAGGGCCTTGATAGCGAATGCATCGGAAGGATTCGAGGAGGAAGAAGACGAAGGGTCTCTCTAATCAGAAATGCTTAAAATGGAAGATTAGGAATGATATACGGCTTGCTATAATTTGATAATTAAAAGTATAATTCTATGGATACGTTAAGTCTCACTAAAGTAACATTATTGTTCATCCTAACTTTAATAGAAAGAGACGATGGACAAAAGAAACAAATTCTGGAGACGCCAACAAATGGCTCGTGTGTTTAAGGCTCGTATGATTCTGTATGCCGCTTATGTTCATTGCATCATTCGTGAGGATGGAAGCTATTATGAACATCCTCATTGGTTTGAGTTGGCAAAAGACAAATGGGCACAAGTTTACAAAACTACAGGTACTCCGTGTAGCTGTTGGATGTGCAGGGGATTTGAATATGACCGCAAGGAGTATAAGAAAGAAACTTTGCGTATTATTCGGGAATCAATGGAGTAGTTTAAAGGGACAGGATAGGAACTAAATCTGTGCCATTATGCGCACAGATTCTGTTCCTTACTATTTGTGTAGGGCAAGACTTTATCAAAGATTAAAAACCACTACCGATATTCAGAATAAATATCTTGTAATGTATCATAAAATCCCCAGCCACAATTCGATACGCTATCAATAAGCTTTTCAATCCGTTCGTAATGACAGGCTAACAATCCGTTGAGAAAGATAAAGCGCATAGCCTTGTCGAAATTTCCCTCCAGTGTTGTATAGAACTGTTCCCACATATCGCCAAATTCAAGTGTGTATTCGCATCCTTGTTCGATATAGAACAACATTAAATCGGCAACAGTGGCCGGCTCCGGTTTTAGCTTTTGAAAATCGGAAATGACTTTTCGACATTTGGCAAATGACGGCTTTTCGGAAAATCCACGAGTTGGGAAGAACTCGTTTCTGATAGCTTTCTTGCTCTTTTCTAATTCAGCGTTGCAATCTGGGGCAAGATAAAACTCCAGATAATCTTTTGCCTCTTTACGTGCATCGTATAGTTCAAGAACAATATCGGTTATCTGTTCTTTTGTAAGTGACAACAAGTGTTTTTTTAGCTTTGCTTTTGACATAGATTGATTTTCAATTGATTGTGTATTTTACATTCCTGCTAATTTCCAAACAATCCTTTTTCTTCCATATATGCTTCCAATTGATATGTTATTAATCCAGCTGTTTTCTATAAACTGAATCCAATGTGTTTCCATCTTTGTCTTTCCATATCAACCAGCCATTATTACTGCTACCAATACAGAAATCTGCGGCAGTACTGGGACTTGAAAAAGTTTTATCTGATGTCAATACCAATATTCCGTTCTCAGTAGAAGTGTAATCTTGAAGCATTTTTTCTCGTTTTTCTTTCCAGTTGAAAGACGGAACCATTGTTTTGGCAACAGTACTTCCTTTTAGGACTGTAAAGCCATCGGAACTATAGAAGCCCTTTGCATTGCATCCTCTACCTTTGGTGTAGAATAGATGTTCTTCTTTGGGTTGTGATACATCAAAAATATTGCAACCGATAAATGATGCCAGAAACTTCACATCTTCGAAAAATTCATCCATTGAGTCCTGTTGATGCTCTGGTAGATTCGGTGCTTTAGGGATTTGTTTATTATCGCTTAAAACAAAAGCGTTTGCTTTCTTGGCTTCGGCTATCGCTTTATGTTCTAGGTATTGCACATCAACTTTAGTCATATCGGCATCTTTCGATACGAATATGAGTGCTTTTTGCCAAAACGCTTTTTTGCTGTCGTGATCTTTTACACGTTCTTTGAAATTTTCCGTTTCACCTATATATGCCTGCGGTTTTGTTAATTCATCTTCCCCCAGTAATATATAAAATGCAGGTTTTTGTAACTTCTCTTGTGTATTCAAATAGGAGAGATTAGAACGTGGTACGACAAACATTTGGCAAATTTTGTTGCTAATGAATGCGTATTGAGTTCCTTTAGGATCTCCGTCAATTAAATATGTTGTTACAGTCTTTCCCATAAATATGTCTAAATTCAATTACTTTGAGGTATAACTCATTTAAGAACTGACTTTTCTTAATGCAAATATACACTATTATCGAATATAATTCGCTCTATTTGCACTATAGAATCGTATCAAAGAATGAAATTGAATAGAATAAAGGCTGTATTATCTGAAAAAAGGTATCTCTCAGACATGGTTGGCAAAGAAACTCAACAAGAGTTTTAGTATGGTAAATGCTTATGCCTGTAATAGGATTCAACCAAATTTGGAGACCTTGCAACAGATAGCAGAGATATTGCAGGTCGATTTGAAGGATTTGATAACCGACAAATAAGGATAGGTGACATGAAGCAGTTTTCGGAAGCGACACGGGTGCAGATGCCTGCAATGGTTCACCTCACCCGAATAGGATATACTTACTTCGGCAAGTTGAGTGAAGATAAGAATGGCACGGTCTATGACGGTGATACGAATATTCTTTTGCAGGTATTTGAACGGCAGTTTAAGAATCTGAATCCCGGACATGAGGGAGAGTTTCTTCAAGTTTTGAAAGATATTCGTAAGGAACTGAACGATGATGACCTCGGTCGAGGCTTTTATAACCGTCTCAAAGCTGTTTCGCCTGTAAAGCTGATAGACTTTGATAACATTGGGAATAATACGTTTCATTTCACAGCCGAATTTACCTGTAAGAACGGACAGGACGAATTTCGTCCTGACATTACTTTATTCGTAAACGGATTGCCACTTTGTTTTGTAGAAGTGAAGAAACCCAACAATCATGGTGGTATGTTGGCAGAGAGCGCACGAATGAATAAAGAACGCTTCCCGAATAAAAAGTTTCGCCGCTTCATCAACATTACGCAGTTGATGATATTCAGCAATAATATGGAATATGATGCGTTGGGCGGTATCGTACCCATACAAGGGGCTTTCTATTGTACTGGGGCACGTTCATACGCACCATTCAATTGCTTCCGTGAAGAAAATTTAAGCGGTCAGAAAATAGCACCGTTCCATCGTGACTATCCGTATAAGGAGATTGACAAGACGGTGGAAAAACAGATATTGTCTGATTACAATTGCCAAGTCATTCATACAAGTCCTGAGTACCAGACAAATCTCGATTTCAACACCCCTACAAACAGAATCCTAACATCCATGTGCTCGCCTGAACGGTTGTTGTATATCATTAGATATGGTATTGCCTATGTCCGTATGGAGCGTGAGGTGGATGGCAAGATAGAATCTACCGACCAAAAGCATATCATGCGTTACCAACAATTGTTTGCATCGTTAGCTATTCGCCAAAAACTGGCGGAGGGGGGGATCGGGCGTAGTCTGGCATACACAAGGGAGTGGTAAAACCGCCTTGTCATACTATCTGACCTATATTCTCAACGATTTCTATTCCAAACAGAATAAGGTTGCCAAATTCTATTTCATAGTAGACCGCCTTGACCTTTTGGAACAAGCCACACAAGAGTTTGAAGCTCGTGAATTGGTTGTATCTACCGCCAATACAAGAGCCGAACTGATTGAGCAATTCCGCAGTAATCAGGCACAACAAGGTGTAAGCGGACAGGCAGAAATCACGGTTGTGAACATTCAACGCTTTGCCGAGGATAAAGAAAAAGTACGCATCAGTGATTATGCAACCAATCTTCAACGCATCTTCATTCTTGACGAGGCACACCGAGGATATAAACCCGGTGGCTGCTTTCTTGCCAATCTCTTTGATGCCGACGCCGATGCGGTTAAAATCGCACTTACAGGTACCCCGTTGTTAAAAGAGGAACGTGCTAGTTGCAAGGTGTTCGGAAACTATTTGCATACCTATTATTACGATAAATCCATTGCGGATGGCTACACGCTGAAAATCATACGTGAAGATATAGAAACTTCCTATAAAGAGCGTTTGTCTGATGTGTACGATAAACTGGAAACCCTTGTGCAAAAGAAAGACATTCGTAAGTCGGAAATCATAGAGCATCCAAGTTATGTAAGCGAGTTAGCCCGTTACATTATGACGGACTTAAAAGAGTTTCGCAAGATACAAGGAGATGATACTTTAGGCGGTATGGTCATTTGTGAAACCAGCGAACAGGCAAGGCGGCTTTATGATGTATTTCAAGAAGAATGGCAGAAGTATCAGCCGAAGCCCATCAAGATAAAACTTTCCGATGGTTCGTATGTAGCGGGTGAACCGGAAGTGGATTACAAATCAAAATACAGACCGCTGAAAGCCGGAATCATTCTTCACGATACGGATGACAAGGAAACTCGCAAGCAGATAGTCAAGGACTTCAAGAAAAATATGACAGTGGATATTCTCATTGTCTTCAATATGCTTTTGACTGGTTTTGATGCGCCGCGTTTGAAACGCCTGTATTTCGGGCGCAAATTGAAAGACCACAATCTGCTTCAAGCCATAACACGTGTAAACCGTCCTTATCCCGGTATGCGTTACGGTTTTGTCATTGACTTTGCCGACATCAAGCGCAACTTCAAGGAAACCAATGAAGCATATTTGCAAGAGTTAAACCGCTTTAATGACGTGGATGAGACTGGCGAATCTGCTGCCACCGATACCTTTACCCAAGTCATTGAGGACAAGGAAGAGATATTGAATCAGATGAAGAAAGTTCGGCAAACGCTTTTCAATTACACATACGATAATGCGGAAGAATTTTCTTCTGAAATCTCTACCGAAGAGGATAAAGCTGTATTGCTCAACCTCAAACAGGCATTGGAATCAGCCAAGAACATGGCGAACATCGTGCGTACATTTGGTGATGATGAGATGAAAGAGCAATTTGCCAAACTCGAAATCACCAAGTTGCCGCAACTACTCTCTGAGGTGCAAAGACGGATAAGTATCATCAATCAGAAAGAGGCTTTCAATACAAATGAAGAAACGAAAACTCTAATCAATGAGGCAATGATGGATATAGAATTCACTTTCTCCAAAATAGGACAAGAGGAAATGCGCCTTATATCCGGTGGTGTGGAATTGAAAGAGAAATGGCAACGTACCATTTCTTCATTTACCCAAAACTTCGACCAAGACGATCCGGAGTTTATCTCGTTGCGTGAAGCCTTTATGGAACGCTTCAAGGAACACGGTTTTGTGATTGACACGATAGCCAAGTTCAACGAAGAAACACAGGCTTTGGATGAAATCATCGGTCGTTTGCAAGACTTACAAAAACGCAATAATGTCTTGTTGAAAAAGTACAAGGGCGATGAAAAATTTGCTCGTGTACACAAGCGTATTCGTGAAGTGAATAAGCAGAGGGAAGATAAGGGACAGAAGCCTATGTTCTCTTTCCTTGACGAAGAGATTGCTGCCATTCTCAATATTATAAAAGAGGATGTGGATGCCAAAGTGTATGATCGTAACGACATTCTGAAAAAGGATGCTTATTTCGGGCGTACGGTAATGGCTCTTATCAATGGATGTCTGTTCCATTTCCCACAAATAAAGCCCGAAATGGAGGATTACAAATTTATTCAGACACGCATTTCACAACAGTATATCAACCAATATAACGCCACTTACGGCATTTCATAAAGATTATGTCAGATATTAAAGAAAAAACATTAAGGCTCATCGACGGACTTAAAGCCACCTGCCAATCATACGGTATGGGAAACGATGGTAACGAATATAAGATTATCACTCAGGTATTTCTCTATAAATTCCGATGCAGCATATTATGCTAATTGACTATCAATAGTTTATGGATTAAAAGATAGACTGATCGAAAATTTACTTGTTTTTTCGTCAAAAATCGAAGATTTAACACTTTTAACCTTAGTTTGTCTTCAAACGAAGGGAAAAAGAGGAAAATGGCTCTCTTTTGCTCCGAAACCTCCAGTTCGCAAAGATAAGGCATATTGGTGATTATTTCGCCGATTCAGGCTGCAAAATCGGAGATGGATTTACGGATTTGCAGGTTGCTTTTGTGTCTTGATGAGGGGCGAATCTTGCTTCGCTTTTGAGTTAGGATTTCGGATTCTTTTGCAGCCAAAAAAGAAAATCGGTAGATATGGTTCGGCTCGGCTTTGGCGAAGCCATTTCTTTTTCTCCCTCTGTTAGCTTTACTTTAATGCACGTATATATGAATACGGAGATAAAGTAAAGTTGGTTTCGGTGATTTATGCTGTGATTCGCTTGAAAAAATGTCGTATAATGGGAGTGATTCGTTGGAAAAAGTGTAACGAATCCGATTTATTCGCTTGAAAAAGTGTAGAGCTGTTATATTGTGCTTGTCTGAGCCTTCATAATTTACAACTCAAAATCTCTGTAAATTATACCTTATCTGATATAATATCGAATATTTGTACCAACTTTATACCCGGAAAGGTATAAAGAGATTCTGCGTCATCAAACTGAATAACATTCAAAGGTATAATTCTATGGATATATTAAGTCTCACCAAAGTAACATCATCGTTCATCCTAACTTTAATAGAAAGAGACGATGGACAAAAGAAACAAATTTTGGAGACGCCAACAAATGGCTCGTGTGTTTAAGGCTCGCATGATTCTTTATGCCGCTTATGGTCATTGCATCATTCGTGAGGATGGAAGCTATTATGAGCATCCCCGTTGGTTTGAATTGGCAAAAGAGAAATGGGCACAAGTTTACAAAACAACAGGTACTCCGTGTAGCTGTTGGATGTGCAGGGGATTCGAATATGACCGCAAGGAGTATAAGAAAGAGACTCGGCGGATTATTCGGGAATCAATGGAGTGAGCTAAATGATAAGGAACTGAATCTGTGCATTAATTGTATAGGTTCAGTTTTTATGTGGCATATAGACCAAAAGGTTACGTGGATTTTCTCGGAAAGTAATGTGTGATATAGGATTTATTTGCTAATTTTGCGCTGTTTTTGAAACGATATAAAAACTGGCAATGCAGAGAAATAGAATGAACATATTATCTAAGGTCACAATTTGGGGTAACAAACGTCCTGAATCTGTGTTGTGTGTTCATGTCTTTGGCATTGAACCTTGTATTATAAATACTTTCCAACGAAGAACATAGCATGGTGTAGTTTATTCTACCCTGATTGAAAATATAAACTGAATAGTTGGAGAGTCTTTACCGAACTTTCCAACTATTTTGTTTTTATACCCATTTGTGACAGTTACCTTACGATGCTTTTCTGTCATTTCCGTCTGATGGGTGATTGACAAACAGATTATTAACGTGCAGTGATGCACATAAATTGAGAAGAAATGAATTATAAATTTGATGGCAGCAAAGTATTTTTTACATCTGATACCCACTTTTATCACGGAAATGTCATTCGTTTCTGCAACAGACCTTTTGAGAATGTGGAAATGATGAATGAAACGATTATCTCCAATTGGAATAATACAGTTGGCTTGGATGATACTGTTTTTCACTTGGGTGATTTCTGTCTGGGCGGTTCAGCTGAATGGACTAAAATTCTTGATAGATTGAATGGCAAGATATATCTGATTCTCGGCAACCATGATTTAAAGAACTTGAGGCAGGGGTATATCGATAGGTTTGAGCATGTGACCATGCAGATGCATATAGAAGTGGATAAACAGAAGATATATTTGAATCACTATCCGTTTCTGTGCTTTGATGGCGGCTATAAAGATGTATGGCAACTGTTCGGTCATGTACATACGAGGAAGAATAACACTGGGATTGATGCCACACGGCTTCAGTACCTCTATCCTACACAATATGACGTAGGTGTTGATAACAACAACTTTATGCCGGTTTCATTTGCACAGGTGAAGACAATTATTGAAAAACAAGTTGAAGAATCAAAAATGAAAGAGCAATGAAGATACAATACATGAGCGATTTACATCTGGAGTTCAGGGAGAACAGCAGATATTTAAAGCATAATGAATTGCCTGTTACCGGTGACGTGCTGGTTTTGGCTGGAGATATATTCTATCTTAGGGATAGGATAGCTCCTATGATGAAATTCTGGAAATGGGCTTCGGATAATTACAGGCAGGTTCTGATTGTTCCCGGCAATCACGAATACTATAATTATTCGGACGTGATGGAACGAGGGCTACAATGGAAGTGGATGTTCCGTGAGAATGTAGGGTTCTATCAGAATCAGGTAATCCGTATCGATGATACCGATTTTGTCCTGAGTACGCTATGGTCACGGATTAACCCGAATGACGAGTATTTCGTGTGGAAAGGTATGAATGACTTTCGCCAAATCAAATTTGACGGAAAATTGTTACAGGTAGAGGAATTCAATCGGATGCATGAGACCTGTATTGATTTTATCCGGAAAAGTGTCGAAGAGAGCACGGCTGGTCATATTGTGGTGGTTACTCATCATTTGCCTACTTTGGAGGTGATTGATCCACAGCACAAGAACTCCGTACTGAATAGTGCATTTGCTAGCGAATATGGTGATTGGATTGCCAACAGTCGGATAGATATTTGGATTTATGGACATTCACATACCAATATAGACACAGAGATTGGTAGTACAAAAGTAATCTGTAATCAGATGGGATATATTTTTGCGAATGAGCACATTGTGAATGGGTTTGATCCGAAAAAGCATGTTGAAATTTAATGATCATTAAGCAATGGATGAGAAAACTCTTTATTGATTTGGCAAATGAGGTTGGCTTGAACGCTTCGCATATAGAAGCAATGGGTGAAATGCGTCATTGTGAAATCACAGTTAGCGGCAATATGCTGGAACGTCTAGTTGAAATTCAGCATCAGTTCGAGCAACTTACCGTAATGGGGGATGATGAATACCGTGGCTTCTACATTGTGGTACCGCGACCCACTCCAGAGGAATGGGGTGATGTCGAGGAACTGATTGCTTCGGGAGAGTATCAAAGCAAAGAAGCCTTCCTTGCGGACTGGCTTGCGTTCAATCCAACGGAAACGCAGTGGTTTCATGTTACCTCTTATAAATACGAAGAGTTTCGGTCGATTCGCATTACAGACCGAAAACATGCGCATTTCGTCATAACAAATCGCTCCTCTTGTGCCGACGGAGAATCAGATGACGGATGGTATCAGGATTCCCTTGCCCGACTTTTCTGCTATTTGCAGAGGCTGGTTGATGTTATTGTTGCAAATCCTGATGGGTTCAACGACTATGTGGCGCACAATCTGCCGTGCCAGCAACGGATTGGGCGGATTGCACGAAAGGAACTCAATAGGATAGCTCCGAGCTTTAAGATTAATGTGGAAGATCGGGAAACAGCGATAAAGGCTTTGGAGGATTCTGCGAAGGAACATTCCGCACTTCATCTGAAGACTATGACCATTCGGCAATATTGCACATATTATCGTATCGCTAACGAGGCTTATGAGGCATACTACCGGAAGCGAAGTATTGGAAACCGTCTCTACGAAGAACAACCGAATATCCCGGAAGAACTGCGAGATGTAGTCTATTACAAACGAGTGAAATTCGTAGATGTAGATAAACTCTATGACATTGACAGCCCGGAGGATTTTATACGGTTTGCAACAGACCACTATGGCGAGTTGGGGTTTTCGCGCTTGAACATCATTGCATCGAAGGTGCCACAGCAGGGTTGGATGATAGTTGTTTCTAATAGCTACTCGGCAAATGTCGAGCTGGCCATTGAGGTTGCCACTGCTCTATATAAGGTCGGAGTGCCATTATTGATTCGTGATGCCGAGAAACTTTTGAGGATTCTGCGCGAAGAAGATTATGTGCGGTTAATTCCTAATACGTACCATAACTATATGGGTTATCAGGAAGAAGGTACTGTTTACGAACTGCCGTGGGAATACGAATGCTCAGACGATAGTGAATCGGATTTGACTTTGGAGCAATACAATGCGATTGTTTCTCTTGCGGAATGGCAGGATGAAGAATTGGTGAAGCCCATCGAGTGATGCTTAAATTGAAGAAGCTGGCTTTTATCTTGACTATAACATAGATAAAGGTAGAAGTCTGCTTCTTTGAAATCTCTATTTTGGTAGCAAAATCAGTATTTAATAGTCGTATCTTTTGAATTTGTGATTTTTGCGTCCGCAATATATCATTAAATAGGTAAAAAGTAATATCTTTGCATCTTATATGATAAGTTGATTATGGCTAAAAATACAATGGGAACCAAGTTGCCCCGAAAGTTGGAGCAGAAAATGTCAGTTGTGGGAGAGCAGATTAAACTGGCTCGCTTGCGCAGGAATCTGAGTGTGGCTCAGGTGGCGGAACGTGCCACTTGCTCTCCATTGACTGTGTCCCGAATAGAGAAAGGTGCACCGACCGTAGCAATCGGAATCTATTTGCGTGTGCTGTATGCTTTACAGCTTGATGATGATATTCTGTGGTTGGCCAAAGAAGACAAATTGGGAAAAACCTTGCAGGATTTGAGTTTGAAGACGAGGGAACGTGCTTCAAAAAAGGAGTAAACGATGAAGACGCTATGTGTTTATGCCGATTTTGATTGGCTCAAGGAAACAGAACTCGTTGGCGAGTTAGGCTATGAATCTCTTCGTGGCTCGGACAGCTATTGCTTTACCTTCAGCGATGAATGGCTGAAGAAACATGGAGATTTGTTCCTGAGTGATGACCTGAATAATTATCCGGGACAGCAATATACGCAACCGGAGAAAGATATATTCGGATGTTTCTCGGATGCCCTGCCGGATCGTTGGGGGCGAACGCTATTGTTGCGACGTGAGCAGATTGCTGCGATGGAAGAGAAGCGACCGGTACGGAGACTGTCTTCTTTCGATTTTTTGACTGGTATCGATGACTTTTCCCGAATGGGTGCTTTCCGTTTCAAGGAGTCAAAAGACGGAGGATTTATAAATGTAAGTGAGTCGTTGAAAATCCCACCTCTGACGGATATAAGGGAGTTGATTGCAGCCAGTGCGGAAATCGAGAAAAGCGAAGAGGGGAATGTCCTGCCTGACAGGAAATGGGTTGCCCAACTCGTGCAGCCCGGTTCTTCACTGGGTGGCGCAAGACCTAAAGCCAGTGTGATAGACACGGATAAAACGCTTTGTATAGCCAAGTTCCCATCTCGCAAAGATGATTACGATGCAGGACTTTGGGAGCATTTCAGCCATCTTCTTGCTGCAAAATCCGGTATAAATGCCGCAAAGACCAAAGTGCTGGCAACAGGAGAGAAATATCATACGTTGCTTTCGCAACGCTTCGACAGAACCCAAGAGGGGAAACGGATTCATTTTGCTTCTGCCATGACTTTATTGGGTCTTAATGACGGCGATAATGCAACTACAGGGCACGGTTATCTGGATATAGTAGATTTCATAATCCAGAACTGTACGAATGTAGAAGAGAATCTGCAGGAACTCTATCGCCGTGTGGCTTTCAATATCTGCATTGGTAATAGCGATGACCATTTCCGTAATCACGGTTTTCTTTTGACTGCAAAAGGTTGGACGCTTTCTCCTGCATACGATATGAATCCAACTTTGAATGAATATCAAAGTTTGCTTGTTTCATCAACTTCTAATAAAGCAGAGCTGAGTATTTTGCTGGATGCCAGCGAAGATTATATGCTTAACCCAAAAACGGCAGAAAAGATTATTTCAGAAGTGATTGAAGCCGTGAAAGGATGGCGAGAACTGGCAACACGATTGAGTATTTCCAAAAGAGAGATGGATATGTTTTCAGGAGTATTGGATGAATGATATGGTAGTATTTAAATTTGATAAGGAGAAAAATAACTATGAGTGGAGGATATTTTGATAGGAGCACATATGCAATGCGTGAAATCGCAGATACTATGGAGCGTGATATTGCGAGAGCTTTACAGCCAAAGCCAGAGAAGGAGCATATGGATTATTGGGTAATTTATGAGAAAGACAGCTTTAGCTCATTCCATAACTATAACAGCTATATGAAGTTTGCTAGTTATGAAGATGCAGAATCTTTTCTCCTGAGAGATAAAACTATCATCAAGGCAGAACAAAAATATGCAGACCTTTTTATCGCAGATGACATAATATTCCAGTCAACAACGCATAATATGTCTGATACTCCTGATGGTGAACAAATTCCAGTATTATACTCAATCTATCATTGTTGTTATGATCGTTATCCGGATGATGCTGATGTATTGGAACTGTCAGATGAGACGACAAATGCAATGAAGGAGGCATATCGGCAAATGCTCATAGCAGAAATATATGCAACTCGCGTAGATTGGATGATGAGTGGCGATGATAGCGAAGAGAGCTTCCGTGAACGCATTAAGGGAGATTTGGCGGAGTTTGAAAAGGAATATGCTGTTAAAGACTGGACTTTTCTATATGATGAATAAAAGTAACAATCTGTCATAAAATAAAGAAAAAGATGTATTTTTGCATATCATATGATAGATTGAGTATGATAAAGAAAGCTACCATATCAACCAGCCGGTTGATATGGTAGAATGGTTAACCGCTTCGTTTTGGTGAATTTAGGATGTATGGATTAATTCAGACAGTGAACTATGTAACCATTCTATTTTCCGCCTTGACACGCATCGCAACCCAGCATATCTTTGCGGCATAACCAATTACTAACAAAGATTATGGCAAAAGAAAAAGTAAACTACCAGGAGGTGTACGACCTCTATCAGCTGTGCTGCGAAACCAAAGACCTTCGCGAGTTCTGTGCGGATTATGGAGTGAATTACGACAAGTTCATGAACTGGCAGCGCCACCAGCTATGGAGTGAGAAGTTAGGCAAGACAGTCCAGGTGGAACAGCCCAAGGTAGCCAAGGTGCAGATAACCGGCAATCCCTGCAACAGTCCAACCGTGAAAATGGAAGTGAGACAGCCCGAAGGTGAAGCTCCGATAAG
>NZ_JANJZR010000030.1 GCF_024623065.1 Bacteroides acidifaciens | reverse complement strand
TCTTTGTTAGTAATTGGTTATGCCGCAAAGATATGCTGGGTTGCGATGCGTGTCAAGGCGGAAAATAGAATGGTTACGATATAATAATATATATTACTCTTATTTTTTCACAAATCTTTTTGTCGATTTACATGAAAAAATAAGAGTTGTACATGCAATTTGCATACATTATCTTAATTTATAGATTAAAGTCGGTTAATAATTGAGCATTTTTGATTCTTTCTTCCTTTTCAAAATAAGCTAAATAATTCTCTGTAACAGCTAAATTAGAGTGTCCCAAGCTTTCAGAAATATAAGATGTTTTAGCACCGGCACGTTTCAGTACTGTGGCAAACGAATGTCTGGCGGTATAAGTTGTCAGTTGAGCAATACCTGTACTTTGAGCTATTTTCTTGAGCCTTCTATTACATTTAGTAACAATGCGTCGGACTAGTCTGATTCTTTCAAACGCGTTTTCAGTTCCTTTTGCATATTTAAAGATGTATGTTTGTGGACTTACCTGTGGATTCCCCCATTTATGAATGATATTCCACATTTCAGGTGTAATGGTGGCATGTATCTCTTTACTATGTTTTGCAGTTCTAGATGTTTTAGAACGCACAAAACATATTTCTCCATCCACGATATTTGAATATTGAAGAAATAATAAATCCATAAAATTAATTCCATTGCATAAATAAGAAAACACCCATAGGTCTCGGAACTCTTCTACTGTTTTTACTTCATCTTGATAAGACATTATTTTCTTTATTTCTGGCAGGCTAAGTGCTAGTTTGCGTCCACATCCTTCAGGAATCTCATATCTATTTTTTCCAAAAGGAAAAGATGATTCTTTTAAAAGACCATCACGTACAGCTCGATTTAATATGCATTTCAAAGCTCGAAAATAAATACTGATACTTGAATAGCTTTTGCCTTCTGAAAGCCAATAACGCTCGCAGCGTTTTAGCCAATCAACTGTTATCCTTTCTAATGGGACACATGTACCTCCAAAATTCTCCAAACTTTTTAAAGCACTTTGATAGTTTAAGTAAGTACTCGCTTGCTCGTTATCTTTTAGTTCTTTCATTTTTAGACTAAAAGCACTATGCAGATTCATATCTTTCAGCTGCCTACCTAACCTTATATTCAAAGCTTCAATACTAAATTCTCCTTTCTGTATCAGCTCGTTAACTTGTTGTTTAATAGTAGAAAAACTACTTTCAATATCTGACCGTATTTCAGTCAAAAGTTTACTTTTGGCTTTTAGCAATCTTTCCCAATCTTCTTTTGACAACTCCTTCCCAGTCGAGTAATATTTTTGTTTTCTCTTAAATACTACTTGGACTTTAATAGGAAACATTCCACTCTTTTTGGCTCTTCTGGTATCTAATATGGTTAATACTGAAACTCCATCTCTTGAATATTTGAACATAAAATGAATGTTTATATCTATACATTAATCTAAGCATATGGAAATTGTATGCAAAATGCATGCAAAGGTAATAAATCAGCCTAATTATAATAAATCGCATAAAATTTTATTTATCAATTATTTATGTGTTCATATTTCGATTGTAATATTGATTTCCTTATTTTTTTCAAAAAAAAATCTTATCTTCGTTTAGTATGGTTACAATATAAATTGTATTACTGTTGAATAAGCGCTTATGAAAAAATGTTTTAAGTGTAACCTTTAAATTTAGTGATTATGAGAGACAGAAATACATGAAGCCTTCGTGTAAAAAGCGATAATACTACTTATCGTTTATTGAATTTTATCTAAAAAACTATTTCTAATTAATAAGAATAAGATGAAAGAAATTATAAAACACAAGTTTCCGTACTTGTTATTCTTCCTTTTGTTATTTTCGTGTTTTGCTTCAGTCTATGGGCAAGAACGGACAATTACTCTTAATCTATCAAAAGTACCCCTAAACACTGCATTGAAAGAAATAGAGAAGCAAACTTCAATGTCAGTAGTATATAACACAAATGATGTCGATATTAATCGCATCATATCTATCAAAGTATCAAAAGAATCTTTGAATAATGTAATGAATCAATTGTTCAAAGGTGTCAATACCAGTTTTTCAATAGTCGATAACCATATTGTACTTTCTGCTAAAAATACGAAAGTAGACCAACAGAAAAAAACACCGATTGCTGCAAGTGGTACTATAACAGACGCAAAAGGTGAACCGTTGATCGGGGTTAGTGTCTTAGTGAAAGGAACTTCAAATGGTACTATTACTGATATGGATGGAAATTTCAAAATACAAGCTGCAAAAGGTGATGTACTTGAAGTATCCTATATCGGTTATGCCTCCCAAGCAATCACGCTAGCTAATACACAACCCCTGAAAATTGTAATGGGAGAAGATACTCAAACATTGGATGAAGTGGTTGTTACTGCCTTGGGTATCAAGCGTGCAACAAAGGCATTAAGTTATAATGTACAAGAGGTAAAAGGCGACGAAATAACAGCTGTAAAGGATGCTAACTTTATGAATTCGTTAGCTGGAAAGGTGGCAGGGGTTCAAATCAGTAGTGGTGCTACTGGCGCTGGTGGTGCAGCACGTGTCGTAATGCGTGGTATGAAATCATTAACTAAAGACAATAATGCATTATATGTGATTGATGGTGTACCTATCTTCAATACAGGTAAAAGCGGTGGTGAAGGATTATTTGGTGACATGGGTGGGTCGGATGCCGTAGCAGACTTAAATCCAGACGATATTGCTAGTATCAGTATGATGACCGGACCTTCTGCAGCTGCTCTTTATGGTTCTTCTGCTGCCAATGGGGTGGTTTTGATTACTACTAAAAAAGGGCAGACTGAGAAAACTACGATTACGGTGTCTAATAGCACTACTTTTTCCAAAGCATATATTATGCCTGATATGCAGAATCGTTATGGTACAAGCTCTGGATTGTTTAGTTGGGGAGAACTGACAGACCGCAGATATGATCCATCTAATTTTTTTGAAACTGGTACGAATGTTATCAACTCAGTAGCTTTGTCTACCGGGAATTCAAAGAATCAGACTTATCTTTCAGCTTCTACTACTAATTCTGGTGGTATTCTTCCTAACAACTCTTATAATCGTTATAATTTTACAGCACGTAATACTACGAATTTCCTGAATGACAGATTGACTTTGGATATTGGTGCGCAATATATTATTCAAAATAATAAAAACATGGTTTCCCAAGGGCAGTATTATAATCCACTTCCTGCATTGTATTTATTTCCCCGCGGAGATAATTTTGATGAAATCCGTTTGTATGAACGTTACAACACAAATTACGGTTATATGGAACAGTATTGGCCTTATGGAGACGCAAGTTTGTCATTACAGAATCCGTATTGGGTACAGAACCGTATAATCCGTACTTCCGATAAAAAACGTTATATGCTGAACGCTTCTTTGAAATGGAAGGTGACAGATTGGATTAACATCGTAGGACGTGTGAATCTGGACAACTCTGACTATCGGAACAAGAATGAGAAGTCAGCTTCTACATTAACCACATTTTGTGGAGTAAGTGGTGGTTTCGAGGATGCCATGAGGCAAGAACGTTCTTTGTATGCAGATGTTTTGGCTAATATAGACAAGACTTTCGGTGATTTCCATTTGACTGCCAATGTGGGGGCTTCCATTTACCATACTTCAATGGATCAATTGTATTTTGCCGGTGACTTGGTCATTCCGAACTTCTTTCAGGTTAATAATATAAATTTCTCTTCTAATTACAAACCGGATCCTACCGGATATAAAGATGAAATTCAGAGTATTTTTGCCAGCGCAGAATTAAGTTGGAAAAATCAGTTGTATTTAACATTGACAGGACGAAATGACTGGGATTCTAAATTAGCTTTCTCCAAACAAAAATCATTCTTCTATCCATCAGTTGGTTTGTCGGCTTTACTGTCAGAAATGGTTGAACTTCCGGAGTTGATAACTTATGCTAAAGTACGTGGTTCCTATACAGTGGTAGCATCTTCTTTCGATCGCTTCCTTACTAATCCCGGATATGAATACAATAGCCAGACACATAATTGGGCAAATCCAACCGTTTATCCGATGGAAAACATGAAACCGGAAAAAACAAAATCATGGGAAATTGGTTTAAATTTGAAATTCTGGGAGAATCGCTTTAGCCTGGATGCTACTTATTACCGTTCCAATACATTGAATCAGACATTTAAGGTGGATATTCCGTCATCTTCCGGTTATAAACAAGCAATAGTTCAAGCAGGTGATGTGCAGAATCAAGGTATTGAACTGGCTTTAGGCTTTAGTGATAAATGGGCAGGTTTCGGTTGGTCTTCTAATGCAACTTTTACTTTAAATCGCAACAAGGTGAAACGGTTAGCTAGTGGTAGTGTTAATCCGGTGACCGGAGAGGCTATTCAGATGGACGAGATGAATGTAGGTTGGTTAGGTAAAGAAAATGTAGCTCCCCGTGTTATTTTGACAGAAGTCGGTTCTATGACCGATATCTATGTATATAACCAACTGACCAAGGATAATAATGGTAATATAAAAGTTGACCAGAATGGTAATCTGGGGATTACTTCATCAAATACTCCAGTGAAAGTCGGTAATCTGGATGCTGACTTCAATTTAGGATGGATCAATCATTTCACTTACAAAGGTATTGACTTGGGGGTTGTGTTGTCCGCACGTGTAGGTGGATTAGCTTACTCGGCTACTCAAGGTATTTTGGATTATTATGGAGTGTCTGAAGTATCTGCTTCTGTCCGTGATAATGGTGGTACGCCCATCAATAATGGTAAGGTTGATGCCCAGAAGTATTATCAGACTATCAGTACAGGTGAAGGTGGTTATGGTCGTTACTACTTATATAGTGCAACCAATGTACGTTTACAAGAATTAAGCTTGAATTATACACTTCCAAGAAAGTGGTTTAAAAATGTAGCAAATGTTACTTTGGGTGTCGTAGGACGTAATCTATGGATGATTTACTGTAAAGCTCCGTTTGATCCGGAATTGTCTGCTTCTACTTCCAGTAACTATTATATGAATGTAGACTACTTTATGCAACCTAGCTTGCGTAATTTCGGTTTTAATGTGAAAGTTCAATTCTAAAAGAAAAAGCTAATGTTATGAGAAAATATTTAAGAAATATCACGGTCGGTGCCGCTCTCTTGTTGCTGGCAGGAAGTTGTACTGATAAATTTGAAGAGTATAACACGAATCAATATCAAATCCATGATGCTGACCCAGCTACTCTGATGAAATCTATGATTGAAACAATTGTGAATATTCAGCAGAATGACTCTCAAATGCAAGACCAGATGGTGGGACAGTTAGGCGGTTACTTGTGTTGTTCTAACACATGGAGTGGAACTAATTTTAGTACATTCAATCAAAGTGATGCATGGAATGCTACTCCCTGGAATACTCCGTTTGAAAAAATATATGGAAACTTTTTTCAGATACAAGAAGCGACAAATTCTACGGGACATTATTATGCTTTTGCTTGCATGATACGTGCCATAACAATGCTCCGTGTTGCAGACTGTTATGGACCGATGCTATAGCCAAGTGAAGAAAGGTAATTTTTATGTTTCTTATGATACTCAGGAACAGGTCTACACAAATATATTAAGTGATTTAGCCAATGCTGCTGACGTTCTGTATAATTATTATGTGGAGACTAATGGTAATGCACCATTAGGAGCTAATGATCCTGTTTTTGAGGGAAATTATTCCGGTTGGGCGAAATTGGCAAATTCAATGCGCTTACGTGTTGCAATGCGAATTAGCGGAACATGGCCTGGTATTGCTAAGGAAGCGGCTGAAGCTGCAGTAATACATAAAGCCGGCTTGATTGAAAGTAATTCGGACAATGCCATGCTTTCTTGTGGAACACAAAGTAATCCATATCAGCTGGCTGCTGTCAGTTGGGGAGATTTGCGGGTGAATGCAAATATTGTAGATTATATGAACGCATATGATGACCCGCGTATGTCGAAATTTTTTAATAAATCTACTCTTACCGGAAAAACAGATCAATATGTAGGTATGCGTACAGGCGATGCTGATTTTAAAAAGGCAGACGCAGCAGGTTTCTCTATTCCTGCCTATACGGCAACTTCTAAATTAATGGTTTTCTGTGCTGCTGAAACAGCTTTTTTACGTGCTGAAGGAAAATTGCGTGGCTGGAATGTAGGCACTAAAACGGCAAAAGTTTACTATGAAGACGGCATCAATTTGTCTATGGAGCAGTATCAGGTTTCAGCTACCGAATATCTGAAGATAGATGAAGCTCCAGTGGTATCACATGAAAGTGACGCTGTACAAAACGCTACTGCTACGATTACTAATACCGTTAGTGTGAAGTGGGATGATAGCGAAGCTGACAATGTAAATGGGAAGAATTTCCAGCGTATCATTACTCAAAAGTGGATTGCCAATTATCCGCTGGGACTCGAGGCATGGGCTGAATATCGTCGTACAGGCTATCCGGAACTTTATCCTTGTATCGACAATTTATCTGACTGTGGCGTGAGCAGCCAGCGTGGTATGCGTCGTTTGAGTTTTCCTTATACAGAGGCGCAGAATAATAAAGCCAATTATGATCAAGGGGTTGCAGAACTTGGCGGTGCTGATAATGAAGCCACTGATCTGAAATGGGCGAAAAAGAACTAATTTATATAATACATAAAAAGGACTTTTATGAAGAAAATTTATTTATTATACATTGTACTCATATCATTGGCAACAACATCTTTGATAGGTTGCAGTGATTGGACGGAGTCGGAAGCAAAAACTTTTCCGGAATCAATCGTGTCAGATGAATATTATGCAGCTTTAAGGGCTTATAAGAAAACTGATCATCAAGTTGCTTTCGGTTGGTTCGGTGGTTGGAGTGGTGAAGGTGCTTTTATGAAGAGTTCTTTAGCCGGTATTCCTGATAGTGTAGATATTGTTTCTATTTGGGGAAATTGGTCGAACATAACAGAAGCTCAAAAAAAAGATCTACAATTTTGCCAACAAATTAAAGGAACTCGTTTTACTATGTGCTTTATTATCAGAAGTGTGGGCGATCAAATTACTCCGCAGAATATTCGTGATAATTGGGAAAATATGGGATTTTCATCCGAAAAAGAAGCTGTAAACGATTTTTGGGGATGGCCTTCCGATGAATCAAATAAGGAAGCAATTGAAGCATCCATTCGCAAATATGCAAGTGCCATTGCCGATACAGTAAACAAATATGGTTACGATGGGTTTGATATCGACTATGAACCCAATTTCGGTAATTCTGGTAATATCGTAGACGAAGATGATAGAATGTTTGCATTCGTTGATGAGCTAGGCAAATATTTCGGTCCGAAATCAGGAACCGGCAAATTATTAGTTATTGACGGTGAACCACAGAGCATAACGGGTAGACCTGAAGTCGGGCTATATTTTGACTATTTTATCATTCAGGCTTACAATGACAGCAGTCCTGGTAGTGATTCAAAACTTGACAAACGTCTTATTACAGGTGGTGTGGCAGGTGCAGGACTTGTTCAAACATATAGTAGTGTCATGTCTGAAGAACAAATTACAAAGATGACCATCATGACCGAGAATTTCGAGGCTACCGACGCTGCTATGAACGGCGGATATGATTACACTGATCGTTATGGTAATAGAATGAAATCTCTCGAAGGAATGGCGCGCTGGCAACCAAGTAATGGTTTCCGCAAAGGTGGTGCAGGAACCTATCATATGGAAGCAGAGTATGGAACTTCACCTGAATATAAAAATATACGTCATGCTATTCAAATCATGAATCCCTCATCACATTCATTACTTAAAAATTAATGTAAACTATGAAACGTATGAATTATATAAAAATCTTATGCTTCTTCGCAGTAATAGCAGGATTAGGAAGTATCGTAAGTTGCGGAGATGCGAAATATGATACCTTGGATACACACGCTTATATTGAAGAAGCGCTTTCGGGCACAAGCCAGAAAGTGACAGTACAGGCTACTGGAGAAAGTTTTACGACTTTAAATGTACACCTTAGTAATATTTCTTCTACAGACAATCATTATAAATTGGTTACAGACCAATCGGTATTGGATGCTTATAATCACATTAATGGTACAGGATATATAATGTTGCCGGAAGGCTATTATACATTACCGGAGACTATTACAGTGAAAGCCGGACAATATGCGACCGATGCTCTCTCTATTGCCTTGAAGGCTTTCAGCCAAGAAATGATGAAATCGGGAGAATCATACGCACTACCTGTTAAACTGGTGTTACAAGATGGAAGTATTTCACCGATGGAAAATACTGGAACTTTTGTTATTTTGGCAGAAAGTATTATCGAATTTTCAGCTCCGATGTTCGTTGGTGCTCCTAGTTTAAAAGCTAATAAATTCACAGAATCCCCTGAAACATATTCCCAATATACGATAGAGGTTCGTTTCCAGGTAGCTAACACAGCTGACCGTGACCGTGCAGTATTTAAGAACGGAGGAGATGATGCAAGCTTTATACTTTTACGTTTTGAGGACCCTCAAAGTGATAATGAAAATTATAAGGCACACTCATTAGTACAGATTGTAGGACGCAACCGACTTTATTTGAATCCAAGTAATTCTTTCAAGCCAAACGAATGGCAACATCTGGCATTGGTTTGTGATGGTTCCAGCTATCGACTTTACATAAACGGAGTTGATTCGGGGGTACTGAGTATCCCAACAGGAGCAACAACTTTCTCCGATGTAAATTGGTTCAGTTTAGGTGATGATTCTTATAGTAGATGGGGAAACTGTAAAATATTGATGAGTGAGGCACGTATCTGGTCTGTAGTTCGTACTGCTTCTCAGATTCAGAATAATATGACTCAGGTTAGTCCTAAGTCTGTGGGATTGGAAGCCTATTGGCGTTTCAATGAAGGACAGGGTAATGTGTTTGAAGATGCAACCGGTAAAGGGCATACTTTAACTACTTCTGCTACTCCTACATGGATTGACGGTATTTTGTCTACGGATAAGGCTACCGAATGGAAATAGTAATAATTTAATTGTATGTGTATATGAAAAATATATTTCAATCATTATCAATAGCAACTCTACTCGGCTTGTTTGTCCCTTTCATCTCTTCCTGTAGTGATGACGAAGAAGTTTTTAATGAGTGGAATGCTACGTATGTGTCTTTACAGAGAAATGACTATTTGTCAGGGGATGTAAAGAAGTTCAATCTAACCCATGATGCGAATGGGGTTGGGGGAGATGAAATTAAAATGGTTTTTACTGTAAAAACACAGAAAGCAGTCTCCACTGATATGGTTGTCACATTAAGTGTAAATAGTGAAACCGAAGGGCTTGATGCAAACCAGATTACTTTAAGTTCCTCACAAGTAACCCTTAAAGAAGGTCAGATGATTTCTGAAGAAATCACTGCAACAGTTGAACCGGCGATATTTGCCAGTGTCATGGAGAAAACAAGTTTTTCTTTCAATGTATCAATTGGCAATGTAACCACCAATGATAAAAACACAGTAATTAGCAACAGCTTGAGTACCTTGCCAGTTGTTATAAATAAAGCTGCTTATAGTAATTTAAAAGGTGGTATTCCTACTAATGGCCAACTTATTAGTGACCGTTCAGGTTGGATAATTAATGTAGAAGAAGGGGTTGAAGGTTCAGGAGATAAGTTGATTGACGGTGGAAATTCAGATATTGCCCGTGATAATGTAGGGTTTTGGTTTACTGTTGATTTGGGAGAAGCTAAAGTATTAGCCGGTATAAAAACAAACCATTGGGGGAATGCGTATGCTCCCAGAGAAGTAGAAATATTCCAGTCTACAGATGGCATTACTTGGAAATCATTAAGTACTTTAGCTACATCTGGTTCTGCACAGAATATTACATTTATTTCTCCTATAACTACTCGTTATTTGAAATATCAGATTCTTACGATTGCTACAAGCGGACGAACAGATATTACAGAATTTAATGTCTATGAATTGAAAAATGAGTAGTTATAAGAATTAGGTAATGTAAGATTGATTTTACGAGTCTTTCTTAAATGAATAAAAGTTCTCTTTATCAAAGTTATAAAGAGAACTTTTTGTGTACTTGATAGTAAAGAAATATGCAGAGTTTGAGGATTGTTTTAATTATATAGGAAGGTTTAACCTCTAAATTCTTAATAAGCATTAAAAGAACAGGCTTTGGTTTAGTCTTGTAGTTCATCTAGTTGTATTCTTTATATAACACCATTAACAATAATCATGAGAAACATGAATCTAAAACCGGTTTTGAGAACGCTAATGTTCTTTTTGAGTGCATGGATATGCACGTCCTTTGCATATGCCCAAACGCTTTTAATAAAAGACGGAAAAACAAAAGTAAAGATTATATTAAAAGAAGACATCCAAGTAAATAAGGTAGCGGCTAATCTCTTTCAATCTTTCTTTCAAAAGATTACAAGTAAAACTTTGCCTATTGTCATAAATCAGACTCCACAAAAAGGAGATATCCTTATTGGTGGAGAGACTGCTCAAGAAGTGACAGAGGATGGATTCTCTATTTCCACCAAAGATGGTATCTTGAGAGTTTCAGGTAAGGACAACGGTGTTGTTTATGGAATTGTATCTCTATTAGAACAATACTTAGGTGTTGATTACTGGGGAGAAAATGAATATTCTTTTACTCCTCAAAAAACGATAATTCTGCCTTTAATTAATAAAACAGATAATCCGGCTTTCCGTTATCGCCAGACACAGTGTTATGCCATCCGTACAGATTCCGTCTATAAATGGTGGAATCGCTTGGAAGAACCTGATGAGGTGTTTGCTGCCGGTTACTGGGTACATACTTTTGATAAATTATTACCTTCCTCTGTCTATGGAAAAGAACATCCTGAATATTATTCTTATTTTAAGGGGAAGCGTCATCCGGGAAAGGCTAGCCAGTGGTGCTTGAGTAACCCGGAAGTCTTTGAGATTGTAGCACAACGCGTTGATTCTATTTTTAAGGCAAATCCTGATAAACACATTATGTCTGTAAGCCAGAATGACGGTAACTATACAAATTGTACTTGTGATGTATGTAAGGCTATTGATGATAGGGAAGGGGCATTGTCAGGGAGTATAATCACCTTTTTGAATAAATTGGCTACCCGTTTTCCTGATAAGGAGTTTTCTACCTTGGCTTATTTATATACAATGAACCCGCCGAAGCATGTGAAACCATTGCCTAATGTAAATATAATGCTTTGTGATATTGATTGTGACCGCGAAGTGACATTGACTGAGAATGCTTCAGGTAAGCAATTTGTGAAGGCAATGGAGGGCTGGTCTGCTATAACTGATAATATATTTGTTTGGGATTATGGTATTAACTTTGATAATTATCTTGCTCCATTCCCCAATTTCCATATCTTGCAGGATAATATCCGCCTTTTCAAGAAGAATCATGCCACCATGCACTTTTCTCAGATAGCAGGAAGCAGGGGTGGAGACTTTGCAGAGTTGCGTGCTTATCTGGTGTCGAAGTTGATGTGGAATCCGGAAGCTAATGTAGACTCATTAATGCAACATTTTCTGCATGGCTACTATGGCGAAGCTGCACCTTATCTTTATCAATATATAAAAGTGATGGAAGGTGCGTTGATTGGCAGTGGACAAAGACTATGGATTTATGATTCGCCTGTCTCCCATAAATATGGAATGTTGAAACCGGTCTTGATGCGTCGTTACAATGATTTGTTTGACTTGGCGGAAAAAGCAGTTGAAGCAAATGATACATTCTTGAAAAGAGTTCAGCGTGCCCGTTTGCCGCTTCAGTATTCTGAGTTGGAAATAGCGCGTACGGAAACCGTGAAAGACTTAGCTGATATAGATAAAAAGTTGACACTTTTTGAGGAGAGAGTGAAAGAGTTTAATGTTCCTACATTGAATGAACGTTCTAATTCACCGATAGAGTACTGCGATCTATACCGTAAACGTTATATGCCGCAGACCGAACGGAGTTTGGCATTAGGAGCCAAGGTTTCTTATATTATTCCGCCTACCGGAAAATATGTAGAAATAGGAAAGACGGCATTAGTGGACGGACTGTTTGGCGGAGCTACTTTTGTTGACAGTTGGGTAGGCTGGGAAGGAACCGATGGTGCGTTCATCATAGATTTAGGAGCAGAAAAGGAGATTCATAGTGTAGAAACAGATTTCTTACATCAGATAGGGGCGTGGATTCTCTTTCCTTTGCAAGTTACCTATTCTTATTCGACGGATGGAGAACAATATACTTTGTGGGGCACGACTGATTTGGCAGAGGAACGCTCCGGTAAGGTCGGATTCCGTGGGGTCAAGACAGAATCTGCAACGCCGATAAAGACACGTTATGTAAAAGTGGAAGTTACAGGAACGAAAGAATGTCCGACCTGGCATTATGGTGTCGGGCATCCTTCATGGTTTTTCATAGACGAAGTGATAATAAAATAAAAAAAAGTAGGGGGAGACGTTAGTAGTTTCTCCCTTTTAGTTGTATTATATATAGATGAGTTAGAAAAATGTTTTTTTTATCTATATACTATGATTTATGCAACAGAATAAAACTGCTTCTCAACAAAAGTCTATCAGCCCGGCTTGCTGGGTTCCTACCGCTTATTTTGCAATGGGGCTTCCCTTTATTGCTATTAATCTGGTTTCCGTATTCATGTTTAAGGATTTGGGAATTTCCGATACACAAATCACCTTGTGGACTTCCCTTATTATGGCACCTTGGACATTTAAATTCTTATGGAGTCCTTTTCTTGAAATGTATCGAACAAAGAAATTCTTTGTATTGGTCACAGAATTGCTGAGTGGAATCTTGTTTGGTATAGTAGCCTTTTCTTTATTCTTCGATTACTTTTTTGCCATAAGTATTTCTACAATGGCTATAATAGCTTTTAGTGGAGCAACACACGATATAGCCTGTGACGGTGTGTATATGGCCGAATTAAACAAAGAAGATCAAGCGAAATATATTGGAGTACAAGGTGCTTTTTATAATGTAGCCAAATTAGTTGCCAATGGTGGATTGGTTGCTATGGCAGGCGCATTGGCCGAACATTTTGGAGCCATAGAAGGCGCTTCTATAGAAGCTAATAAAGGAGCATATACATCTGCATGGATGATCATTTTTGCGGTGATTGCAGCGATTATGGTGCTGATTGGCATCTACCATATAAAAGTTTTGCCCTCTTCACAAATTCCGTCAACAACGAAGAAAACGACGTCAGAGATTGAAAGAGAATTGATGACGGTTATTGAAGCCTTCTTAACAAAGAAACATATTTTCTATTATATCTGCTTTATTGTTTTATATCGCCTGGCGGAAGGATTTATCATGAAGATTGCGCCGTTATTTCTGCGTGCTTCAAGAGATGTCGGTGGGTTAGGATTGTCCTTGACGGAGATTGGTACGTTAAATGGAGTTTTTGGTTCTGCAGCTTTTGTACTTGGCTCTTTGTTGGCAGGTATTTATGTCTCCAAGTTCGGATTGAAGAAGACACTTTTTACTCTTTGTTGTATATTTAATCTTCCGTTTGTCGCATATACTTTCCTGGCAGTTGTACAGCCTACTGACGTGTATCTGATAGGAACATGTATAACGATGGAATATTTCGGATATGGTTTTGGTTTTGTCGGACTGACATTGTTTATGATGCAACAGATTGCTCCGGGAAAACATCAGATGTCGCATTATGCATTTGCATCAGGAATTATGAACTTAGGAGTAATGTTTCCAGGAATGGCGAGTGGCTATCTTAGTGACTTGCTGGGCTATCGGAACTTCTTTATTTATGTCTTGATTGCGACTATTCCTGCTTTTCTGATTACTTACTTCATACCTTTTACGTATGATGATTCAAAAAAATAAATAATATAAAAAACATTGATTATGAATAAGATTCAAATTCCTTGGGAAGATCGTCCTGTCGGATGTACGGACGTAATGTGGCGTTACTCACAAAATCCAGTTATCGGACGTTATCATATTCCTTCATCTAATAGTATTTTCAATAGTGCTGTTGTTCCTTTTGAGGATGGTTTTGCCGGTGTATTCCGTTGTGATAACAAAGCTGTACAGATGAATATCTTTGCAGGTTTTAGTAAGGACGGAATTCATTGGGATATCAATCATGAACCTATTCAGTTTAAAGCAGGCAACACGGAAATGATCGAGTCGGAATATAAATACGACCCTCGTGTTACATGGATTGAAGACCGTTATTGGGTGACTTGGTGTAATGGTTATCATGGTCCTACGATTGGTATTGCCTATACTTTTGACTTTAAGGAGTTTTTCCAGTGCGAGAATGCTTTCTTGCCTTTCAATCGTAACGGGGTACTTTTCCCGCAGAAGATCGATGGCAAGTATGCGATGTTGAGTCGTCCCAGTGATAATGGACATACTCCGTTTGGCGATATATACATCAGCTATAGCCCGGATATGAAGTATTGGGGTGAACACCGTTGTGTAATGAAAGTGACTCCTTTCCCGGAAAGCGCTTGGCAGTGTACAAAGATTGGTGCTGGTTCAGTACCTTTCCTTACAGATGAAGGATGGTTGCTTTTCTATCACGGTGTTATCACTACTTGCAACGGTTTTCGATATGCAATGGGTTCTGCGATATTGGATAAAGATCATCCGGAAAAAGTCCTTTACCGTACACGTGAATATCTGCTTGGTCCGGCTGCTCCTTACGAACTTCAGGGTGACGTTCCTAATGTCGTATTTCCCTGTGCTGCTTTGCAAGATGGTGAACGTGTTGCTGTTTATTATGGCGCTGCAGATACGGTTGTAGGTATGGCCTTCGGGTATATAAAAGAGATTATCGATTTCACGAAACGAACGAGCATCATTTAATAAAGATATGAAACGCATTATATTAACTTACACACTTGCTTTTTCCCTTCTTGCCGCTTATGCGGGGGAAGGGGGAAGCCCTCCTGCTAAAAAGAATCTTTTAATAGATTACGTAGATCCTTTTATCGGAACTACTAATTTCGGAACTACCAACCCAGGGGCAATCTGTCCGAATGGCATGATGTCTGTGGTTCCTTTCAACGTGATGGGCTCTTCTGAGAATACGTATGACAAAGATGCCCGATGGTGGTCTACGCCTTATGAATATACCAACTGTTTCTTTACCGGATATGCTCATGTGAATCTGAGTGGAGTCGGTTGTCCTGAATTAGGTTCCTTATTATTGATGCCCACTACCGGAGAACTGAATGTAGATTATAAAGAATACGGCAGTAAATATAAGGATGAACAGGCTTCACCGGGTTATTACTCCAACTATCTGACTAAGTATAATGTAAAGACAGAAGTGTCTGCCACTCCACGTACTAGTATTGCCCGTTTTACTTTCCCAAAAGGCAAAAGTCATATATTGTTGAATCTGGGAGAAGGACTGACGAATGAAAGCGGTGCCATGCTTCGTCGTGTAAGCGATAGTGAAGTGGAAGGCGTAAAATTGCTTGGTACATTTTGTTATAATCCTCAGGCTGTATTTCCTATTTATTTTGTAATGCGGGTTAAAAAGACACCTGCTGCAACCGGATATTGGAAGAAGCAACGTCCGATGACGGGTGTGGAAGCCGAATGGGATCCTGATCAAGGGAAGTATAAATTGTATACCCGTTATGGAAAAGAAATAGCAGGTGATGACATCGGCACTTACTTTTCTTTCGATACGGAAGAAGGTGAACAAGTGGAAGTGCAAATGGGAGTTTCATTTGTCAGCATAGAGAATGCCCGCTTGAATCTGGACCGTGAACAATCGGGGAAGAATTTCGAGCAAATCCATGCTGACGCACGTGCAAAATGGAATGATGATTTGTCACGTATAACTGTAGAAGGCGGGACAGATGCTCAGAAAACAGTATTTTATACGGCACTTTATCATTTGTTGATTCATCCGAATATCCTGCAAGATGTCAACGGAGAATATCCGGCAATGGAAAGCGATAAGATTATGACAACAAAGGGAGACCGCTACACGGTATTTTCTCTTTGGGATACCTACCGCAATGTTCATCAATTGCTGACCTTGGTTTATCCGGAACGCCAGATGGAGATGGTCCGTACCATGCTTGATATGTATCGGGAACACGGCTGGTTGCCTAAATGGGAATTATATGGAAGAGAGACATTGACGATGGAAGGTGACCCTAGTATTCCGGTAATTGTAGATACTTGGATGAAAGGATTGCGTGACTTTGATGTTGACTTGGCTTACGAAGCAATGTACAAATCAGCGACTTTGCCGGGAGCGGAGAATCTGATGCGCCCGGATAATGATGATTATATGTCAAAAGGGTATGTACCTCTTCGTGAACAGTATGACAATTCCGTATCCCACGCGTTGGAATATTACATTGCAGACTTTGCGTTATCCCGCTTCGCTGAGGCTTTAGGTAAAAAGAAAGATGCGGAAATGTTCTATAAACGTTCTTTAGGCTATAAACATTATTATAGTAAAGAATTTGGTACATTCCGTCCAATTCTTCCTGATGGAACCTTTTACAGTCCGTTTAATCCGAGACAAGGAGAGAATTTCGAGCCGAATCCCGGTTTCCATGAAGGTAGTGCGTGGAACTATACATTCTATGTACCCCACGATGTATATGGGCTCGCTAAATTGATGGGTGGAAAGAAATCTTTTATCGATAAGTTGCAAATGGTTTTTGACGAAGGACTTTATGATCCGGCTAATGAACCGGATATTGCCTATCCTCATTTATTCTCATACTTTAAAGGTGAAGAATGGCGTACACAGAAAGAGACTCAACGTCTGTTGGATAAGTATTTCACAACAAAACCAGATGGTATTCCGGGAAATGATGATACAGGAACAATGTCCTCATGGGCTATTTTCAACATGATAGGTTTCTATCCGGATTGTCCGGGACTGCCCGAATATACATTGACGACTCCGGTATTTGACAAGGTCACAATTCGTTTGAATCCAAAATGGTATAAGGAAAAAGAATTGGTGATTGAGACTAATCGTACTCAACCGGGCACTCTATATATTAATAAGGTGTTATTGAATGGCAAGAAGTTCAATAAATATCATATCACACACGATGAACTTGTTCATGGTCAACGCATATTTTTTGATTTGAAGTGACACACAGTGTTTCATAGGTATTGTTTTTGGGTTGACAGGGCTGTCGGACTTTTCAGGGTTCGGCAGCCCATTTTTTTTACATTTGTTCTTGTCATTATATCCAGTAAAAAGAGTGACGGTATACGCGTGATATAGCGTCACTATATGGATGGAATAGCGTCACTATCCGAGTCGGATACCGTCATAATCCTGCTTTCTTGTTTATCTGCTCTTTCTTCTTTTATTTATTCTCTGTTACATAAGCGATTACAAAACCTTCCTTTATTCGTCTATTATACAAATAGCATATAATAGAATTAAAATGAAAAAGAATTTATTCGGACAAATCCTTTGGATACTGATATGGGTGGAGTGTTTTCCTTTATTGGCTGTTGCGGCGTCACAGCAAAAAGAGCAACGTTATAAGATTGCTGTATGTGACTGGATGATTTTGAAGCGTCAGAAGTTAGGCTCGTTCCAGTTGGTACATGAATTGAATGGCGATGGTGTAGAACTGGATATGGGTGGTCTTGGTAAAAGGGAGATGTTTGATAACAAACTGCGCGAATCTCATTTCCAACAACTGTTTCGTGAAACTGCCCGGAAGTTCCAATTGGAAGTTCCTTCTGTTGCTATGTCCGGTTTCTATGGACAGTCTTTTTTAGAACGTGCTAATTATAAGGAACTGGTACAAGATTGCTTGAATGCAATGAAGGTAATGAGTGCTAAAGTCGCTTTTCTTCCGTTAGGTGGAATAAAAGCCGGTTGGGAAAAGGAACCGGAACTGCGTGCGGAAGTGGTCAATCGTTTGAAAGAGGTAGGAGATATGGCTGCTTCTGAAGGAGTAGTTATTGGTATTGAAACCCAATTGGATGCTAGAGGAGATGTAAAACTGTTGAGAGAAATTAATTCGCCCAGTATTAAAATCTATTTTAAATTCCAGAATGCATTAGAGAATGGCAGGGATTTGTGTAAAGAGCTCAAGATTCTGGGGAAAAAGAGAATCTGCCAGATTCACTGTACAGATACCGATGGGGTGACTTTACCTTTTAATAAAAGATTGGATATGAATAAGGTGAAAAAGACACTCGATAAGATGGGGTGGAGTGGATGGTTGGTTGTAGAACGTTCGCGGGATAAAGATGATGTACGGAATGTGAGGAAGAATTATGGGACAAATATAGAGTATTTGAAAAAAGTATTCCAACAATAAATTTTATAGATATGATTAGGCGGTTGGTCTGATGGAAACGATTACTTGTTTGGAGTAAATATATGGTTGACTTGTATCATAAGAACGATTGGTTATGATGGGGTATACAACTGATTATGTTTTTTAATTTGATACTGTAGAAGTTAATGTTAAAAACAGTTTTTTTCTTTTTTATGTGATTACATATTTATTATTTATACGTCCTTTATTTGAATATGCATCTAAAAATAAGAAGATATAATTTATTAATTTTAAAATTTTACGCAATGAAAAACAAATTCCGATTCTTGCATAAAAAGAGTACAAGCATGACCTTGATGGTGCTGTTTGCTCTTTTTGCTGCTTGTGAAAAAGGAGATGATGCGGATGAAACAAAAGTTTCCAACCTTTGATTTATGCGGTAGATGCCGAGAACATAACTATCAAAGGAGAGGGTACATTGGACGGGCAAGGCAAGAAATGGTGGATGGAGTTTTTCCGTGTCATGATTGACTTGAAAGATAATGGTATGCGTGATATAAACAAATACCAGTCCATGTGGGATACCCAAAACGATACGACTGCCATTTATGCCGAAACGAATAAAGATTATGTGAGCACCTTGCAGCGTCGCTTTTTCCGCCCGCCGTTTATACAGCCGGTTCGTTGTAAGAGAGTGAAGATTGAAGGAGTAAAAATTGTCAATTCCCCTTTCTGGACAGTGAATCCTGAATTTTGTGAGAATGTGACTATAAAAGGTATTACCATCCATAATGTTCCTTCTCCCAACACGGACGGCATTAATCCCGAATCATGCCGGAATGTACATATCAGCGATTGCCATATTTCTGTTGGTGATGATTGCATCACAATCAAATCGGGAAGGGATGCACAAACCCGCCGTCTGGGGGTGCCTTGTGAGAATATTACCATAACGAACTGTACAATGCTTTCCGGGCATGGCGGCGTTGTGATAGGCAGCGAGATGAGCGGAAGTGTACGTAAAGTTACTATTTCCAACTGTGTGTTCGACGGAACAGACCGTGGCATACGTATCAAGTCAACCCGTGGAAGAGGTGGAGTCGTTGAGGATATCCGTGTCAGCAATATTGTGATGAGTAATATCAAGCAGGAAGCTGTCGTATTGAATTTGAAATACAGCAAAATGCCGGCAGAACCAAAGAGCGAACGTACTCCGGTATTCCGCAATGTACATATCAGCGGGATGACTGTTACAGACGTAAAGACTCCTATCAAAATCGTAGGACTAGAAGAAGCTCCTATCTCTGATATTGTATTGCGTGACATACATATTCAGGGCGGAAAACAGAAATGTATCTTTGAAAATTGCGAACGCATCACGATGGATGATGTAACCGTCAATGGCGAAAAAATCAAACTGGATTAAAACAGAATCAAATCAATTAGAATATGAAACGAATCCTTTTCACGATGCTTCTTGCCGCGCCCCTTTCGGTAGAAGCGCAAACACAAACATACGAGACGGAATTTGCCCGTCCCTTGAATGAAGTGTTGACGGATATTCAAAACCGTTTTGGAATCCGCTTGAAGTATGATATTGATACGGTAGGCAAAGTATTGCCTTATGCTGATTTCCGTATCCGCCCTTATTCGGTGGAAGAGTCGCTGACAAATGTATTGGCTCCTTTTGATTATAAGTTTGTCAAACAGAAAGGAAATATGTATAAGCTGAAAGCCTATGAGTATCCACGTCGTACAGATGCGGACGGGGAAAAGATGCTGGCTTATCTTAATACGCTATATGCGGACAAACAAGCTTTCCAGCTTCGTGCCGACTCCCTGAAAAAGGAAGTCCGCCAACGTTTGGGGATGGATGCTTTACTGGCTCAATGTGTGAAATCAAAGCCTATCCTTTCAAAGATACGTAAGTTTGACGGATACACCGTACAGAATTTTGCGCTTGAAACGTTGCCTGGTTTATATGTCTGCGGTTCGATCTATACACCCCAATCAAAAGGAAAACATGCATTGATTATCTGTCCGAACGGACATTTCGGTGGCGGTCGCTATCGTAAAGACCAACAGCAACGTATGGGAACACTTGCCCGTATGGGGGCTATTTGTGTCGATTATGATTTGTTCGGATGGGGCGAATCTATCCTGCAAGTAGGAAGTGCGGCACATCGTAGCAGTGCGGCGCATACTATTCAGGCTATGAATGGTTTGTTGATTCTTGAATCTATGCTTGCTTCCCGCAAGGATATTGACACTAGCCGTATCGGGGCGAATGGAGGTTCGGGCGGCGGCACGCATACTGTTTTGTTAGGTGTGCTGGATGACCGTTTTACGGCTTCCGCACCGGTTGTAAGTCTGGCTTCTCATTTCGATGGCGGATGTCCTTGTGAAAGCGGGATGCCTATCCAACTTTCGGCAGGTGGGACTTGCAATGCGGAGTTGGCGGCTGCTTTTGCCCCCCGTCCGCAATTAATTGTTTCGGATGGCGGTGACTGGACGGCAAGCGTACCTGCTTTGGAATATCCATATTTGCAACGGATATACGGCTTCTACAATGCAACGGATAAAGTAACCAATGTGCATCTTCCGAAAGAAAAGCACGACTTTGGTCCTAATAAGCGGAATGCAGTTTATGACTTCTTCGCGGACGTATTCAATTTGGATAAAAAGATGCTGGATGAAAGCAAAGTTACAATTGAGCCGGAATCTGCGATGTACAGTTTCGGAGAAAAAGGCGAACTGCTTCCTGAAAATGCTATCCGTTCATTTGATAAAGTAGCTGTTTACTTTGACAAGAAGGCGTTTGCCCAACTAAAATCAGATACTTCTCTTGAGAAGAAAGCAATAGATTGGGTTGCTTCGTTAAATCTGAAAGATGAAAAGAAAGCCGGATTTGCCGTAACAACTATTTATAATCATTTGCGTCAAGTGCGCGACTGGCATAATGGCCATCCTTATACAACGATTCCTGCCGGTATCAATCCATTGACAGGTAGGCCATTAAGTAAGCTCGAACGCGAAATGATTGCCGATTCCGCCATGCCGAAAGAAGTGCATGAAAGACTGATGAAAGGCTTGCACAGAGTGCTGACAGAAGAACAGATAGAGCAGATACTTGATAAATATACAGTTGGCAAGGTGGCATTTACATTGAAAGGCTATCAGGCTATTGTACCCAATATGACAGAAGAAGAAACTGCGTTTGTCCTGGAACAATTGAAACTGGCGCGTGAACAGGCTATTGACTATAAGAACATGAAGCAGATTTCTGCTGTCTTTGAAATCTATAAAACCAAATGCGAACAGTATTTCAATGAACATGGTCGCAACTGGCGTCAGATGTTCAAAGATTATGTGAATAAACGAAACGCGGAAAAGAAGGCTCAGGGAAAGAAGAAATAAAATGAGGGTACGCCTTTAGCCGTCATATATATCGGAGTATATCTGGGATAATTAAGAAGAATATAATAGAGCTATGCTTTGCAACTGACAAAGCATAGCTTTATCGTATCTAAAGCTATGCTTTAGCCCTCAAAAAACGCTGCTATAATTTATGTCTTCAGTAACTTTATTTACTCTATATAAATCATCTTTTTCGTCATTCCCCCGTCTATAGTGATGTTTTCTCCATTGATGAAATCATTGTTTCCTTCACAGAGGAACAGACACATGCGGGCAATATCTTCCGGTTTACCTACCCGGCGTGAAGGATGCTGTGAATGGTCTTCCAGGCGGAGTTGGTCATAATCATGCGTTTGTATCCATCCTGGAGCAATCGAGTTAACTGTGATATTCCATTCGGATAAAGACAAAGCCAATGCATGAGTCAAAGAATAAATGCCACCTTTCGAAGCTGCATAACCTTCACTTCCCGGTTCACTCATCAGGTAACGCGTAGAGCAGATATTTATGATTCGACCGTATGGGTTAGGAGAGGGTTGCCCTTTGCGATGGATGGCAAGCAGTCGGGAAGTGATGAATACAGGGCGCAGGTTAATAGACAGGATTTTGTCGAAATCCTCTACACTTGTTTCTGTGATAGAAGAAAATTTGCTGATGCCGACGTTGTTGATAATAATATCAATATCGTTCCATTCGGTAAGAATGCTTTGCATGCAACTTTCAAGTGCATTTTTATCACTAACATCTACTTTATAGAATATGGCTCCTGTTGATTTAGCTGTCTCCTGTCCCGATGTTTCGTTTATATCACAGAAAGCGACTTGACTACCAGTCCGGCAAAATGCTTCTACTATTGCTTTGCCTATTCCTTCCGCTCCTCCTGTTATAAAGACTCTTCTTTTTGAGTCATCTGACTTTGAAGCCATTGGGAAGTGTGAGGCTGATTGGGCCGGGCGGATTGTTGCCGGTTTCTTCTTACCATACTTTTGAGCTTGTTTCCAAGCTGCTTTTCTGGCTTCATATTGTTCCTGCTGTCTCTCTATATAATTATCTGCCATTGTTCTTTTTTTATTGGCAAATGTAAAATATAAAAAGGATATATGCAAAGAATCGACCGCCCGTTTCTGTTAGAACGGGCGGTCGATTTCATTCAGTCTATCGTTCGATATTTAAAACTTTGCCGGATCTATTTCCGCATATTTGATTCGTTGGCGACGCCAGGTGTAAATGGCATGCAGTTTGCCGTCTTTTCCTTGAATAATGCTAGGGTAAGAATATTGGCTGATCGGGCTATCTTCTAATGTAAGAACAGGCATCCACTTGATTCCATCTTCTGATATGGCTATGCCGAGCGGAGTACGGGGGCCTTTCGGAGTTCCAGGCAATGTAGAGAAGTTGTTATAGATAAGTACATGTCTGTCGTCTTTCATCGTCACTGCGTCTGTACCGGAATTGTTGTTCGGGACGTCCAACAGTGTTACTTTACTCCACGTATCGCCATTGTCATTACTCCAAGCAGTCGCAATTTGTGCATTACGTGTACGGCAAAGCACTTGCAGTCTTCCGTCCTTATGCTTCAGAATACTGGGTTGTATAGCATAAATAGGTTTTGCGCCTTCTCCTTTGATGGCTTCTCCACCTTCTTGGTCATCTACGTTCATTCCTCCCTTTTTACGGTTTTGGGTAGGTACGGATAATTCGGCATCCAATGGATCTACCATTTTCCAGGTCTTTCCTTTGTCATCGGAAATCTCGAAGTGGACGCGCCAGCCCTTACTGCCCTCCGTACTGGAGGGACAGATAATACGACCATTGACATATTCCGGTTTATTCTTGATAGGGCCCAAGAAACCTTTCGGGAGAGGTTCGCGTTTGCTCCATGTCTTTCCACTGTCACGCGAACGAACCAGCCATCCTGTCCAGTCACTTACTTTCAGACCTATCTTGTAGAACAGAATCAAATCACCACCGGGGACTTGAAAAAGTACCGGATTCCAACAAGCTTTCCGGCGGGCGATAAGTTTTCCTTTTGCGTCTTTTACAGGTGTACAGGTAGAATCAATTCCTGCTAAAATAGCTTGTGGATCTTTGAGTGAAAATACCCCGTCGGCGGCAAGTTGGGGAACAGTCCACATTTTTGCGCCTTTCGGCTTGCGGCATACCCAGATACAACAGTCGGGATTACGTTCTTTTGTTCCGCCAAAGAAAGAGGCTACAAGGTCGCCGTTCTTCATCTCAACAATAGTCGCTCCATGGCATTCAGGAAAAGATGCCTTTTGGTATAGAAACTCATCGCTTAAGATAGCGGTGTTTTTAGTAGGTATATCTACACTGAAATGATACTTTCCCGAACCTATTTTTTCTTTTCGTCCATCCGGCAGGTGTACTTCGCCTGTTGTATTGGCGGGAAGTTCGATGTCCCACTCCAGATATGTGGGTGTTTTGCTCCATCGGCTGGTTATCTTTCCGTAAATGCTCATATAGGATGCGTCTACATCGCTTAACTCCTGAATTTCAAAAGCTGGCTGGAAAACAATATGCTTATAACCGGATTTCCAACGGTCGGCACGGATACCTGCCAGATTATTAAAGCACCATGGCAATAAGTCGCCTAAAAGCATCACGTGGTTGCCACTGTTCATTTCGGGATTTGCCGTGTCACCGTTCCATAACTCCCAGATGGTGGTAGCACCTTTCTCAATCATGTATCCCCACGAAGGATAGGTCTTGTTGGTGGCAAGCAGGTAAGCTACATCGGCATGACTGCGACGGCTCAGTTCGCGCAGCAGCCATTGTACACCTATCACTCCAGAGCTGATGTGGCCTTTGTTGGTGGTGATGATGGAGGCTACGGCATTCTTGGCTACCTCTTCGATGTAATTTTTCGGAACCAGTCCGAAAGCAAGTGGCAGGATATTGGCGGTGACTGTATTGTTGCCGTAATAGATGCTGTCCGGATACAACGTGTGTCCCGGCATGGGAGACGTTCCCTCTTTGATATGCAGGAAACGGGCGTTGAAGGCATCCTTCATGCGGTGTTCCAACTCTTCCCATTCTTCCGCATCAGCCTTTAACCCTTGCAGGGTAGCGAAGCGATGCATCAGTTGTAGCACTTTCAGATAATAAGCGGTGGCAATGAGTGATCCGTCCGTTTTGCGGGAAGGGTCTTTGCTATGGATGAGTTCTAATGATTCGGGCGGAACACACCAGTCACCATATTTGTCTTTGGCGATAATGTAATCCTCTGTCATGTAGTATTCACGGATATGAGACACCCATTTCTTGATAGCCGGATAATTCTCTTCTATCGGGCGTTTGTCTCCGAAATTGGTGAAAAGCATATCGCAAGCCATAGGCAGTGCAGCAGGCCAGGTCACATTATCCGAGTAATAGTTCCAATAGGCAGGGGCTACGTCGGGGATACAGCCATCCTCACGTTGTGCTTCGCAGATGTCACGCGCCCATTTGGTGTACATGGCATGATTATTGAACAGCATACTTTCTCCCCAGCATCCCATGGTGCGGTCACCTAGCCAAGGCTGGCGCTCATTGCGTTGGGGGCAATCTATCGGCATGCCTTTATAATTGCTCCGGATACCCCAAAACGCATTACGGACAATCTTGTTCAAAGTCTCGTCGGAACAATTGAAAGAACCTGTATGTTCCATTTCATCTTCCACTACTTCGGCTACAAAATCCTCAGCTTTCGCGTTCGGATAACCGCCAACTTCTACATAGCGGAAGCCATGATAAATAAAACGGGGTGCCCAAGTGGCATCTTTTGTTTCGTGTCCGCTTGTAATATATACGTCTGTGGAACGGGCATCACGCAAATTCCTGGTAAATAGTTCACCATTAGCTTGCAAAGTTTCCGCGAAGCGGAGACGGATGCTGTCACCCGCCTGTCCCTTAATGCGGAAACGTACCCAACCTGCCATATTCTGACCAAAATCCAGAATGTATTTATCACCGAGCTTTTTGATAGAAGCGGGTTTCAAGGTATCCATGACTTTCATCCCCGGCATCATTTGGGCACGCAATGTTCCCGAAGGGATACTGACGCGCTGGGCAGGCATCCAGTTCTTGTCATCGTATCCGTTTTGCGTCCAGTTTCCCAGTTCCTTGCGGGCGTCATATTCTTCACCGTCATATTCATTGTTGCTGCGGATGGGACCTTCGGTAGTCAGTTTCCACGAAGTATTAGTGGAAATTGTTTCTTTGCTGCCGTCCGTATATTCCAAAATCAGGTTTAGCCGAAGCTTGGGATAACCGAATGTCGGTATCTTGTACGGTTTGTAATTCTGACGCATGGTATAGAAGCGGCCGTTACCCAAAGTAACTCCGATAGCGTTCTCTTTTTGAAGTTGCGAAGTGACGTCGTAGGTATTATACAGAATTGTTTTCCGGTAGTCGGTAGGAGTGGGCGCCAATACCTGATTGCCGATACGCTGTCCATTGATAAACAATTCATAAAGCCCCATTCCGGCAATGTGTATCGTTGCACGTTTCACTTCTTTGCTTAAAGCAAATTCTTTGCGAAGGTAACGGGCTGCCAAACGGCTCCATTGGGTTTCACTATCATCCGGAGCGGCACGGTCCAATCCAATCCACTGACCTTGCCAATCTGCTTCGTTGAGTAATCCCATGGTCCAAAAAGCCGGAGTGCTCCAGTCTGCTTCACCTTTGTTGGTATATACTTTCACTTTCCAGTAGTAGGGAACATTGCACTTTAATGATTTTCCCAGGTAAGTGATCCATTGGGATGCGTCCGTTTCTACTTTTCCCGAATCCCAACAATCACCTTTTCCCTGTGCCAATAGCTCGGGAGAAGATGCAACAAGAATGTGATACGCTGTTTGTATCACATTCTGTTCATTGGATTCGATGCGCCAACCTAGTCGGGGGTGGCGCGTGTCAATACCTAATGGATTCTTCAACTGCTCTGTCCGCAAGTCGGCTATGCTTATGGCTGCATGTAGCGAACCTGCAAAGAGCAGAAGAGAAAATATAGATGATATAAATATTCTTTTATTCATGAGCATTGATTTCCGTCCAATCCTTATTCAGATAATTTTTACTGCTGTCTACAACAATCAGCACATGATCGTTTCCGCTGCAATAACCGCTATCATGCTGGAATTTGTGGACACCGTTATCAAATTCACCGATATATTCCAGCTTACCGTCTTTTGTTGTGTACCACCACGCATTCTTCTTTGTACCGCTGATTTTACTGAAATCAACTTCCATCGGACGTCCGGTATAATTATATACCATCAGATAATCATTACCGCGTGTAGCGATGGCGCGGTCATAACGTTCTCCATTCTGACCTGCGATAATGGACTGATCCGGTACGCGCTCGAAGAATGGGAAAGTCAGCATCAGGTTTTTCAGATATTTCATTTGGTTAAATCCCGGATCATTCAAAGCATCGTACCAGGGTTTCTTTGCACCATAAGCACCGCCTACACCCGGTTTGATAAATTGCATGATGGAATTATGACCGTAAGTATGTCCGAAAGAACCTGCAAATACCGACCAATAAGCATAGCGGCGTACATCATAATCTTTCCATAACAATTCATTTTCGTCATGCAGACCGTGAGGAATTTCTTCGTAAATAGGTTCTCCGTCAATCACAGGTTTCATCGGCTTCATAGCCATGCTACGTTCAACAAAACGCCAGTTGTCTTCTTCCGTATTTTCTTCGATAGGATAATCGCCGTCACCGAAACGTTGTCCATAACGGCGGTGTCCGCTTTGGAACATATTGAAATCCAGCCATGGAGCGTTGTTGAACCAGGTTGCCGATGTTGTTCTGCCACGCGGATGGAAAGTCATCAGGTGATTTTTGTCGATTGCCTTGATAGAGGTAGCCAATGCTTCCCATTCGGCTGTTTTCACGTCGCCGCGAATATCCCCGCCGATAAACCAGATAATGTTCGGCTCATCTTTATAACGTTCCGCCAGGAACTTACCATAGGCTTTCGCTTGTTCTACAGTCATTTCGCCACGGTTCACAGGGCTTCCCCATATACAAACCATACCGATGTATTGTCCCTTTTTGGCCGCTGTACGAATGATATAATCCATGTGATCCCAATAACCATATACACCTTTCTGGTTGATGTTCCTGAAGTTATATCCGTCTATCATGGAATATTGTCCGTAGATATTCATGGATGGAACATTGTTCATTGTCTGAACTTGAATCACATTGTATCCGCGACGTTTGCATTGTTCCAGATAATATTCGGCTTCGTCACGGTTCAATCGTTCGGGGAGCAGCCATCCTGTTTCTCCGAGCCAGAAAAAAGGAGTGCCGTTTTCGTGTTTCAAGTAGCGTCCCTCTTCAGAAACGACGAGTTTGCCATTGTTCCAAGGGATATACGTCTTTTGTGTTTTCTTCTGCGCTGTGGTCGTAGTAGCTAGTGTCAATAGCAGCAACAAAAGAGGAAAGATTTTGAATTTTCTCATTGCATTTTATTGTTTTTAGTTTATTGTTTATCAATCATTTTCTCATACTCAATAGCAGCCAGGATGAATGAGCCTACCGATTTCGGATCGTTCTCGATAACGGGTTCACTGATATAATATTCGAATGAGCCGTCACGGTATCTTTTAGAGTCTCCACCCAATCCGGCAACTGCGCAGCAGTTGGTGATTGTGTAGCTGCCGTCTTCTTCCAAACGGGTAAATGTCTTGACCATACCCTCGAAGGCTTTTTGTGTGGACTCAATATATTCTTTGCCGATATATCCTTTATTGATAGCTTTGGCAAGTGTATAAATAAATAAAGCCGTTGCCGAAGATTCCAGATAATTCCCTTCGCGTGCTCCCTGGTCGGTCACTTGATGCCAGATGCCCGATTGAGAATCTTGATATTTTACCAGTGTCTTGGCTAGTCCCTGAAGAATCTGCATCACACTGTCGCGTCCGGCAATGTCCTGTGGAAGATAATCGAGCACATCAACAATGGCGGCTCCATACCATCCGATACTGCGGCTCCAGAAGTTAGGAGAGCAGCCTGATTCGGGATTTGCCCATTTCTGGTCGCGGCTCTCGTCCCAACCGTGATAATAAAGTCTGGTTGCGTGATCATAAGTCTTGCGGTTTATCAGAAGAATCTGCTTCACGGCTTCGTCAAATAAGCCCGATTCATGAAAAGTAGCACCGTATTGAGCTAAGTATGGGGAAGCCATAAAGATTCCGTCCAGCCACATTTGGTGTGGATATTTCAGTTTGTGCCAGAATCCGCCTTCGCTTGTGCGGGGTTGTTCCGCCATTTGTTTGCATAAGGTATCCATGGCAATCTTGTAACGTTCGTCTCCAGTCTGTGCGTAAAGGTCAAAAAGAATCTTGCCACCGTTGACATTATCAATGTTGAATGAAAGGTATTTCATGGTTCTGATGTGTCCATCAGCGTCAATCAGACTGTCAGCATAGATTTTTGCATAATCATAGTAAGTGCTGTCGCCCGTATGTTTCCATTCTTCGAGCATGGACTTAACCACAAGACCGTGGGTATATCCCCAGCGTGGTTTCTTGGCTTTTTCAATCATCCAAGGTTCGGGAAAACGCTTCATTTCGGAGCGTGCCATACGTTCACTCCACTTTTCCGTCTCTGCTTTCTGAGGGGGCGTGCATGCGATAAAACAAGCAGCTCCGCAAGCGACAATCAGTTTTAATAAGTTTCTGTTCATATCGGTTGAGTTATTATTTTCCGGTCAGTATATATTCCTGTCCTGCTTTGGTGGGCAGATCATATAAATAGGTATCTGCAACAACCACTTTATTCAGGTTGGCTTTTTCGTTGATTAATGGTTCGGGAATGGCAGGAACAGCGTATAGAGGATTTGGATTTGCCCCTTTGGCGCGTTTCAGTCCTTTGCCTGTCAATGGATTGAGTGAGCGCAGGCGACAGTTGCCGCCTTTATGGGATTTTATGACCAAGCGGCTTACTTTCCCGTTTTTCCAACTCAAGTCTAGTTCAAAACCACCACGGGCAATAATACCTTTGACAGAACCTTCTTTCCAAAGGGTGGGAAGCGCAGGAAGCAGGTAAATAAAACCATCGTAGCTTTGCATCAGCATCTCGGCGATACCCGCTGCACAGCCGAAGTTACCGTCAATTTGGAAAGGAGGGTGCGCATCGAACAGGTTAGGGTAGGTGCCACCTTTTTTCTTTTCGTTGCGTACAAGGGTTAGCTGGTCTGTAATTAGTTTATAGGCATGGTCACCGTCAAGCAGACGTGCCCAAAGACATACTTTCCATCCCATGCTCCAACCGGTCGAAGGATCTCCGCGATGAATGAGCGAAGTGCGTGCGGCATCGAATAATTCGGGAGTACGATAAGGGGAAATCTGGTTGCTGGGGAATAATCCGTAAAGATGAGAAACATGACGGTGTACATCATCCGGATTGTCCCAATCGAACATCCATTCTTGTAACTGTCCCCAATGTCCCACTTGCATGGGAGCCATTTCCTTGATGCGTTGTGACAGGTGAGTGGCAAATTCTTTATCAGTATCCAATATGTTGGATGCCGAAACAATAGCAGTCCAAAGGTCGAAAATCAATTGATTGTCCATTGTGCATCCGGCAGCTGTCGTTGCTTTGCCATTACTGCCGGAATGTACATTCTCCGGTGAGTTACTGGGGCAGACTACCAACCAGTTGTGTATAGGCTCTTTCACCATGATTTCATCAAAGAAACGCCCGGCCTCTTTCAGTATCGGATAAACGGAACGCAGGAAATTGACATCTCCTGTGTATAGATAACGTTCCCAAAGATGGCGGCAAAGCCATGCTCCGCCGCTCGGCCACATACCTGAAGGTGCTTTGTCGATTGCACCTGTGACACGCCAAATGTCCGTATTATGATGCAATACCCAGCCGTCGGCTCCATACATGATTTTAGCTGTTTCCTTTCCTGTTTCGCTCACTTCCTTTATCAGCCGGAAAAGAGGTTCATTCAGTTCGCTCAGGTTTGTTACTTCCGAGGGCCAGTAATTCATCTCCAAATTGATATTGCAGGTGTATTTGCTATCCCATGAAGGGAATAGTTTGTCGTTCCAGATACCTTGCAGATTGGCAGGTTGCCCGCCCGGTTGGGAAGAACAGATCAGCAAGTAGCGTCCGAACTGGAAATAAGTGGCAACCAAATGAGCATCATTCGTTTCTTTGAAATCCTCTACCCGTTTGTCGGTCGTCACATCTTTGTATTGATCTTCTCCTAAATCTAAAGTTACTCTGGTCAGGTATTTGCGGTAGAAATCAATATGATTTTTTTTGGCTTCCGCAAATGGGCGTGCCATTGATTTAGACAAGTAATCTTTGGCACGTGCTATCTGATTTGCAGTGATGTCGAGATAATTGTTGAAGTTAGTGGCAATGGATACATAGACCGTAGCTTCATCAGCTCCTTCAACGGAAAGGACACCGTCGGCACATGCTATCTTTCCCCCTTTATTTTTTGCTGTCAGTCTCCCTTGGAACTCTACTTTCCCTTTGATCCCCTCATGCCAGGAAGATACTCCGGAAAGTGTCACACAATTTCCCTCTTCGGAAGCAATCATTACATCTTGATGCGGCGAAGTAAGTTGTGCGTTGAAAGTAATTTGTCCGGGACGGTTGGCCGTCAGCCTGACCATTACTACCTGGTCGGTAAATGAAGTGATCGTTTCACGCTGATACTGCACTCCGTCTACTTCATAACGAACGATGGCACGTGCCGAGTCCAAACTTAATTCCCGGTAATAATTGGAATAACGGGTATGTCCGGGAAAAGCGATTCGCAGGTCGCCGAAGCTTTGATATGGCATACCCGAATTGGTCTTTGCCATTACTTTTTCTGTTGCAAGAGTCTGCGCTTCCAGATATTTTCCGGCAAACACCAGTTCACGCACTTTCGGGATATACTCCAGTGCATTCGGATTGGCGTTATTGTTGGGACGTCCTGCCCAAATGGTTTCTTCGTTTAGTTGTATTTGTTCCGTGCCCGGTGTTCCATATACCATAGCTCCCAAGCGACCGTTCCCTAGGGGTAAAGCTTCGGTCCATACCTGTGCGGGACGGTCGTACCATAATTTATATTCCTGCGTGGTTACTTTCTTTTCCTGTGCATGAATACAACTTACAGACACCATAACAAACAGATATCCGATTAATCTCTTTTTATTCATTTCTGTCCAATTGCTTTTATACTTTTATAAAAGGACGATTGGAGAAGTTTTTTGTACCCATATTCCGTGAAACATCTTGCTTCGGAAATGTGTTTATAAAGGTATGGATGCTATTTTATTCTTATATTTTCAACAGGTTGTTGTCTGACAATATCCATCGGTATAGCTTGATAACGTACAGTAGAGAAATTAATCGAATGTAAATCGATACTGCGTATAGCGCTATTGTACATAGTACGGAAATAAATGATTCGATTGGCTATGTCCGTAGCTGAAGTCCATTGGGTAGCGCTTGGAATATTTGCCGGAATTTTTCCTGCCGGAAACTCTATTCCTACCGGTATATCAAAATTGTTTAGTATTTGGAAACATTGAAGAACGGTCTTTAAAGCAGTATCTTGTTGGGGAGCCGTTGTCTGATAAAAAGCGGCACGTACAAAACGGGAGGGTGGAGTTATGTCGCCAGGAATACCTAGAAAGCCGCTTCCGGAGCCGAAAGCACTTAATTCTATATTACCCAAATGTTTGGCCGGAGCTGATCCGGGGTATAGGTTGACATAATTATTGAGATTCGTCAGATGCCATTCAAAACCGGGAGAATTTGTCAGCACTCCCAACTTATTCTCATAAAAATGGGGGATGCCCTGAACTATTTCCAAAACCACCTGTCGACCGGAAGTGTCAGTAAAACGCCAGTGAACAGTAGATGCTTGTGGGATAAAATTAATCACGTGTACTTCTTGAACTGCTTTTTTCACTTCATCCACAGTTTTACATTTTCCCAAAAGCCAGGAAATGAGCTGTAAATCAGAAATACTTTTTGCTTTCTTTGCCGGATTGTATTTCTCATATTCGCCATAATGAGGAAAATAAAACAATCCTGCTGAAAGTCCGGCTTCATTCAGACCTTCGGCTATGAATTCTTTTTGTTCGACAGCCAGTCCTACATATCCGTATTGTGCGGCATACAACATTCCGTCAATTCCATCCGGAGTGAATGATTGTTCGGTATGTCCTCTTGGAACAATGACATATTGGCTGTTCATGTCACTTCCACCCCATTCAATCGTTCTTGCAACGATAGTGGTGTCATTTTTGCTTTTTAATGTAATACCTGTACAAGCTTCTGCAAGAGAAGGAGACAGGAACACAAACAGACAGCCAATGACAACTTGAATAACAGATAAATTCTTCTTCATAATAATTGTTTTTCATTGAATAACAAATCTGAATGGAAATTAGTTTATGTAATTTCTATTGATTTAGGTACATTCAAATAAACTTTCAGAAGACAGATTTAAAAAAGCAATTATTAACTTAGAAATAGCTGGTATGCTAGATTATCGTGATGGACAATATATTGGGAAAAAGTTTAAGGAATTCTATAATATCTGTCCTTCTGATTATATAAAAAGGATTATTTGTGTATCCTCTTTCCCACCGGAAAGAGGATACATTTTTTATTTTAATGCATTATTGAATGATTTTTATCTATATTTCATATAAAATACACACAAATGTAGTATCTTTGTGAAAACAATAAAGGTAATTGGAGTATATCGTCATAATATATGTTCCAATATCAGTGACCAGTTAAACAGGGGTGGTTGTTCTGTTGTAATAATCAGATATACATACCCCGAATTATGCAAGTAACACAAAAGTGAACATCTTTAGATGAATGTTTTTGTATATATCGAAACATGGGATTTGAAATTTGTACTAATAGTCATGTTCCCAAACAAGTATTCTTCTCTTAGAAATGAATACAAATTGCTATATTCGCGATTATACGGACATTTGCGAAGTGGAACTTACAAACACAGTATTAGGGATAATGATTTTATACAATAGTAGGTTAGCGAAATGTTTTCTCGGTAAGAAGAAACATTCTTTTATGATTTTCGGTTGTTACTTTACTCGCTATAAGTATTTGGAAATTTGGGAAGAAATGGAGGCCCGAATTCATCTGAGGCAATATACGGAGTGTATTTTTCTCACATTGTTACCAGGCTTGGTATTGTCATTATGGCTATCCTGGTGGTTTATGTTAATACCTTTGTCTACATATCATTTTCTTTATTGGTGGGAACGGATGATAAGACATCACTCTATCTTTGACTGGGAAGCGATAAGGCATTGTGGAGATACGCTTTACCTGCGAAAAAGAAAATCGTATAGCTGGATGAAGTCATATTGTAAGAAGAAATTGCCCGCATCGAGATGGGCGGATTAAAGATAGGGTCTTAACCGACCGGCTGCCTGTGAAGGTCGCTCTATTGTTTGTTTTGTTTGTGTTTTGTGCACCTTTTTTCAACAGAAAAAAGGTGCACTCTTGTTATGGATATATGGCAGATAAGATATGTATTTGAAGAAAAAAAGAAAATGAATGAAAAAGCTTCGATGTGCACTCTTTGGTATGGATGTCATAAACTTAGTGAAGTCTGTCGTTATTGTTATGTATATCGTACAGACGGCAAATACGGGAAAGATAGTTCGTTTGTTGCAAAGACCGGAAAGTTTGCCCTGCCTCTGCAACGGAAAAGGAACGGGACGTATAAAATTCCTTCAGGCAATTTGGTCTATACCTGTTTTACTTCCGATTTTCTGATTGGGGAGGTAGTTATGACAATTTTACGATTTGCTGTACAATGGAAAATCAGGACAGGGTGGATTATTGTCTGTCTATTTATAAAGCGACTCCTATTAAACATAAAATCATATCTGTGAGTCTCTTCTTAACCAGATTGATTTATTGAGTACAAAATGCGGATAATTACGTCTTTTTATAAAGATATTGTGTAAATTTTAAATTATCCATATTAATGAAACAGATAAAACTGTTACTTCTTTTAGCTTCCGCCTCCGTTACGGGAGCACTTGCGCAAAGCAATGGATTGACGGATATGAGTCAGAGCCGTTTTGCAAAGATGGCTAATATCGGAATAGGTGCCGTACATTGGACAGACGGTTTTTGGGGCGACCGTTTTAATGTGTTTAGCCGGACTTCTCTGCAAAGTATGTGGAACACTTGGAATACACCGGAAATCTCTCACGGTTTTCGTAATTTTGAGATTGCTGCCGGTGTGTGCAAGGGTGAACATTGGGGACCTCCATTCCACGACGGAGATATGTATAAGTGGATGGAAGGAGTGGCTTCTGTCTATGCTGTCAACAAAGATCCGGAACTGGACAGGTTAATGGACAACTTTATTACTTGTGTTGTAAAGGCTCAACGTACAGACGGTTATATACATACGCCTGTTGTTATTGAAGAACTGAATAAAGGTATTGACTCTCATGCATTAGGGGATCAGCATAAACAAACGGTCATTGGAACGAAAGTAGGTGACGAGAATGAAAAAGGAGCTTTTGCCAATCGGCTGAATTTTGAGACATATAACCTAGGGCACTTGATGATGGCGGGTATTGTGCATCGTCGTGCCACCGGAAAGACAACGCTTTTCGATGCCGCTGTGAAAGCAACGGACTTCCTTTGTCATTTTTATGAAACGGCTTCTGCCGAACTGGCTCGTAATGCCATTTGTCCTTCTCATTATATGGGAGTGGTCGAAATGTATCGTGCCACAGGAAATCCCCGTTATCTGGAACTTTCGAAGAATCTGATTGATATTCGCGGTATGGTGGAAAACGGAACAGATGATAATCAGGATCGTATTCCTTTCCACGACCAATATCGTGCAATGGGGCATGCCGTACGTGCGAATTATCTGTATGCAGGAGTAGCGGATGTATATGCCGAGACAGGCGAACAACAGTTGATGAAAAATCTGACAAGTATCTGGAATGATATTGTCACCCGGAAGATGTATGTGACCGGAGCTTGCGGTGCTCTTTATGATGGAACGTCACCGGACGGTACTTGCTATGAGCCGGATAGTATTCAGAAGGTACATCAGAGCTACGGACGTCCTTATCAGTTGCCGAATAACACAGCACACAATGAAACATGTGCTAATATCGGAAATATGCTTTTCAACTGGCGTATGCTGGAAGTGACAGGAGATGCGAAATATGCTGACCTTGTAGAGACTTGTCTTTATAATAGTGTATTGAGCGGCATCAGTCTGGACGGAAAGAAATATTTCTATACCAATCCGCTTCGTATCAGTGCCGATCTTCCTTACACGCTTCGTTGGCCGAAAGAACGGACGGAATATATCAGTTGTTTCTGCTGCCCGCCAAATACATTGCGTACACTGTGCCAGGCACAGAATTATGCATATACATTGAGTCCGGAAGGAATTTACTGCAACTTATATGGCGCAAATACATTAACAACGGACTGGAAGGATAAAGGCGAAATTGCTTTGGCGCAGGAGACGGATTATCCTTGGGATGGTAACGTACGTTTGACGTTGAATAAAGTTCCTCGTAAGGCGGGTGCTTTCTCTCTTTTCCTTCGTATTCCGGAATGGTGTGAAAAGACTGCATTAAAAGTGAATGGTCAGCTGGTGCAAATGGATACAAAAGCGAATACATATGCGGAAGTCAACCGCGTATGGAAAAAAGGCGATGTAGTGGAACTCGCAATGGATATGCCTGTCTGTCTGCTTGAAGCCCATCCGTTGGCAGAGGAAATCCGTAATCAGGTAGTTGTGAAACGCGGGCCGCTGGTTTACTGTCTGGAAAGTATGGATATTGCAAACGGAGAAAAGATTGATAACGTATTGATTCCTGCCGATATTAAATTGACTCCTAAGAAAGTAACGATAGAAGGCAGTCCGATAGTGGCTCTTGAAGGGACAGTACGTTTGGCATCTCCCGCCTCTTGGGAAGGAGTGCTTTATCGTCCGGTGGCTCAGGCTGAAAGAACGGTGAATATCCGCCTGATTCCTTATTATGCCTGGGGAAACAGAGGAAAGGGAGAAATGACGGTATGGATGCCATTAACAAGATAAGACTATGATTGGAAAGGGTTTGAAAATAGCTTGTTCATTGCTTGCCATAAGTTCCACGCTTATGGCAGGTGATATATGGGTTTCTCCGAAAGGGAATGATTTTAATGACGGCACGAAGCAATCTCCGAAAGCAACTCTGACTTCGGCTTTGCGACAGGCACGGGAGTGGCGTCGTACGGGAGACGACCGTGTCCAAGGTGGAATCACTATTTATATGGAAGGCGGAACATATGCATTGCATGAACCTGTTTTTATTCGACCGGAAGATAGCGGAACAGAGAAATCTCCTACGGTGATTTGTTCCATCTCCGGTGAAGAGGTGATATTAAGCGGTGGTGTGCGCATCCGTAACTGGAAAAAGCAAGGAAAACTTTGGGTAGCGGACGTGCCGACATTCAATGGACGTCCGTTGGATTTCAGGCAATTATGGATAGATGGCAAAAAAGCTGTCCGTGCCTGTGATGTGGAAGACTTTGAGAAGATGAACCGCATTTGTAGCGTGGACGAGAAGAATGAGATTCTTTATGTTCCTGCGGTTTCCATCCGCAGACTTATTGATAATAAAGGGAATTTGAAAGCTAAATATGCCGAGATGGTATTACACCAGATGTGGTGTGTTGCTAACCTTCGGATTCGTTCAGTTGAGGTGCAGGGAGATAGTGCGGCAATACGTTTTCATCAACCGGAAAGCCGGATTCAGTTTGAGCATCCCTGGCCACGTCCGATGGTGACTACGGATGGACATAATTCCGCTTTCTATCTGACAAATGCACGGGAGTTACTGGATGTTCCGGGAGAATGGTATCATGATATAGATGCCCGTAAAGTATATTATTATCCACGGGAAGGAGAGAAGATGCAGGATGCCGGTATGGAAATTATTATTCCTGCCGTTGAAACATTGGTGCAGGTGGAAGGTACATTAGACCGTCCTGTCTCTAATGTCCGTTTTGAGAAAATTATTTTTTCCTATACTACATGGATGCGTCCTTCAGAAAAAGGACATGTGCCGCTTCAGGCAGGTATGTATCTGACAGATGGCTATCGGATAGAACCGAAGATGCAACGGAATTATCAGAATCATCCGCTGGATAATCAGGGCTGGCTAGGACGTCCGGTAGCGGCTGTCCGTGTGGCGGCTGCCAATCAGATTGATTTTGAGCGCTGTCGGTTCGAGCATTTAGGCTCAACCGGACTGGATTATGAGGAAGCGGTGCAAGGCGGTGCTGTTCGTGGCTGTCTCTTTCGCGATATTGCCGGAAATGGTCTGTTAGTCGGCAGTTTTTCTCCGGCTGTTCATGAAACACATTTGCCATACGACCCTGCTGATCGTCGGGAAGTATGCACACAGCAACAAATCAATAATTGCTATTTCACGGAAACAGGCAATGAAGATTGGGGATGCCTTGCCATTGCTGCAGGATATGTGAGTGATATCAATATCGAGCATAATGAGATTTGTGAGGTTCCTTATAGTGGAATTAGTCTCGGTTGGGGATGGACACAAACGGTGAATTGCATGCGTAATAACAGAGTTCATGCGAATCTGATTCATCATTATGCGAAACATATGTATGATGTGGCAGGTATTTATACACTTGGTTCGCAGCCGAAAAGTTATGTAACGGAGAATTGTGTGCATAGTATTTATAAGCCGGGGTATGTACACGATCCTAATCACTGGTTCTATCTTTATACGGATGAAGGTTCTTCCTTTATTACTGTACGTGATAATTGGACAGAAGGGGAGAAGTATCTGCAAAATGCCAATGGCCCGGGAAATGTATGGGAGAACAATGGTCCGAAGGTGGACAGTGTTATTCGTGAACGTGCGGGACTGGAAGCTGCATATAAGGATTTATTGAATATCCAGTAGGAACTGACAGAACATTTAACTGTAATACGTGATTCGTTCCACAGATATGGAACTAAAGGAAAACAATTGTAGAACTAAAGGGAAACAGATGTGGAACTAAACGTCAACTACTGTGGAACGAATTATTTCTTACGATTCAGTTTGTTAGCAATAGAAAGAATAATGAAAAAGAAGTATATGATATTACTTGGTGCCTTGTCTTTGGCGAGTAGCACCTTTGCACAGACCTGGATATGGTATCCGGGAGACTATGAAATCTGGCTGGGAAATCAAATGAATAACCGTCGTACGGAACGAGGGGCATTTTTCCCTCCTTTTTGGAAAACGGACAGTCATTATGTTGTCGTAGAATTCAGTAAGCAACTGAATCTTTCCGAGCCGGAAGAAATCTTTATTGCTGCCGAAGGAAAGTACAACGTCAAACTGGATGGCAAGCTCCAATTCGGTATGCCGGAAACCATGTTGCTTCCGGCTGGAAAACATAGCCTGAACATTAAAGTCTGGAATCAGGCTACTCCTCCCACTATTTATGTGAAGGGAAAAACGGTGAATTCAGACTCTTCCTGGCGTGTGACTTACGAAGATAAAGAATGGATTGACGAAAGCGGAAAAGCCAGTGACACATCTGCCACTATCTATATGGATGCCGGATACTGGAATTTTGATGGAGCTACCCAACGTCCTTCCCGATTCAGTCTGATGCGTGAACCGCAGCAACCCGTTACCAAGACAGAACAGTCTGAAGGAGGTATCCTTTATGATTTTGGAAAAGAAACATTCGGATTCATCACATTGAAGAATCTTTCCGGAAAAGGAAAAATAGAAATTTATTATGGTGAAAGCCCGGAAGAAGCAAAAGATAAAGCATATTGTGAGACATTGGACAAACTCTTGCTCGAACCAGGACAAGTGACCGACCTTGCCATCCGCAGCACTTCTCCCTTGAGTAATTCTGAAAACGAATATGCATTGGAGAACAGCAAAGCCTTTCGCTATGTTTATGTAACTCACGATCCGGGTGTACGGATTGGAGAAGTCTTCATGCAATATGAATATCTTCCTGAAGAATACCGCGGAAGTTTCCGTTGTAATGATGAGGAGTTGAATCGTATTTGGGAAGTTGGCGCATACACCATGCATCTTACTACCCGCGAATTCTTCATTGACGGTATCAAACGTGACCGTTGGGTATGGAGTGGCGATGCCATTCAAAGTTATTTGATGAATTACTATCTTTTCTTTGACAACGAATCCGTCAAACGTACAATCTGGTTGCTTCGTGGCAAGGATCCTGTGACTAGCCACAGTAATACAATCATGGACTATACTTTCTACTGGTTCCTTAGTGTATATGATTATTATATGTATAGTGGCGACCGTCATTTTGTTAACCAACTATATCCGCGTATGCAAACAATGATGGATTATGTGTTGGGACGTACCAATAAGAATGGCATGGTAGAAGGTATGACGGGCGATTGGGTATTTGTGGACTGGGCAGATGGCTATCTGGATAAGAAAGGCGAACTCTCTTTTGAACAAATCTTATTTTGCAGAAGTCTGGAAACGATGGCTTTGTGTGCGGAGCTGGTCGGAGATGCCAATGGTAAGCAGAAATACGAGAAGCTGGCTGCTGCATTGAAAGCAAAGTTAGAACCTGCCTTTTGGAATAATCAGAAACAGGCATTTGTACATAATTGCGTCAACGGTCAGCAAAGTGATGCAGTCACCTGTTATGCGAATATGTTTTCTGTCTTCTTTCAATATTTGAGTGAAGATAAGCAACAAGCCATTAAGCAGTCTGTTCTGCTGAATGACAGTATTCTGAAAATAACAACTCCCTATATGCGTTTTTACGAACTGGAAGCCCTTTGTGCTCTTGGCGAACAAGATGCTGTAATGAAAGAAATAAAAGCCTATTGGGGAGGAATGTTGAAGGAAGGTGCTACCTCCTTTTGGGAGAAATATAACCCGGAAGAAATCGGAACGCAACATCTTGCCATGTATGGCCGTCCTTATGGAAAGAGTTTGTGCCATGCCTGGGGAGCTAGTCCTGTCTATCTGTTAGGCAAATATTACTTGGGAGTGAAACCTGTAAAAGAAGGATATAAAGAGTTTGCTATTGCTCCTGTGTTGGGAGGATTGAAATGGATGGAAGGTACCGTGCCCACTCCGAATGGAGACATCCATATCTATATGGACAAAAAAACAATCAAAGTAAAGGCAACGGAAGGCAAAGGCTACCTTACCATTGAGAGCAGTCGTCAACCGAAAGCCAACATAGGAACAGTAGAAAAAGTATCTGAAAATATATGGCATCTTTGGATTGATTCGCCGGAAGAGAGAATCATTACCTATCATTTGTAATCTATTTGTTAATTAGTTAGTGGAGTAGTCCTTGATTAACGGTTCCTCATTTGAAAAGAGGAATTGTTAATCGGGGACTTTTTCCGTAAATGCCTCTAGGTTTTCTAGGAAATTTGCTACATTTGCTCTTCATAAAGAGAGAAGCAAGTAATATACTTTTAGTTCTTTTGGAAACAAGTAAACAAAATCCGAAGAATGAAAAACAAGATTGACCAATATACTGATACAGATGATGAGAAACTCTTCGCCTTGATTGAACAAGGTGATGAAGGAGCTTTCACCCGAGCCTATGAAAGGTATCATAAACTATTATTAGAGAAAGTATTAATGGATTTAGAGAAAATCGCTCCGGTGAAATTTGAGTATAATGAAGATAAGAAAGAAGTGATAGTAAAAATGAAATAATATAATCATTAGAAATAAATGGGGTATATGAATAAAGAAGTAGATTTATCCATATCTTGTTATGGAAAAGTAAAAGACAGGAAATATGATATTGTGGCTTTGCCGTGGGGAGCTACCGAACCTCATAATCTGCATTTGCCATATATGACGGATTGTATTCTTTCCCATAATGTAGCGGTTGATGCTGCATTGATAGCTAAACAGGAATATAACGTGAACTGCATGGTCATGCCGCCCATCGGCATGGGTTCACAAAATCCGGGACAACGGGAATTACCCTTCTGTATCCATACGCGTTATGAAACGCAGAAAGCCATATTGACAGATATTGTTTCTTCCCTATATGCCCAAGGCATCCGGAAATTGGTAATAATCAACGGACATGGCGGCAATACTTTTAAAAGTATGATTCGTGATTTGTCGGTAGACTATCCTGATTTCCTGATAGCATCAAGCGAATGGTACACCGTATTAAAGGCAAAGGACTATTTTGAAAATCCGGGCGACCATGCAGATGAAGTCGAGACGTCAGTAATGATGCATTATCATCCCGAACTGGTCAATCTTGAAGAAGCAGGGAATGGAGAATACAAAACCTTTGCCATACAGTCTTTGAATGAAAAGGTGGCGTGGATTCCCAGAAACTGGGGAAAGGTATCCAAAGATACCGGTGTCGGCGACCCGCGTGGAGCTTCTGCGGAAAAAGGTAAAAAATTTGCAGAAGCAGTCGCGGAAAAATATGCAAAGCTCTTTGACGAACTGGTGAATCAGGAACTTTACTAGATTGCAAAAAATATAGTGACGCTATCCTTGCGTGATAGTGACGGTATCCGGTAAGTATAGCGTCACTATGTGGACAGGATACCGTCACTATCCCAAAAGACTGTTTCTAACGAATTGCCGCGGAACTGAAACTATTGATATAAGTCCTTCTGAAAATAAAATCCGGAAGGACTTTTCTTTTTACCCCTCACAGCCCTCATCTTTTACCTTAAATTCATATGATAAACTACATGTCTGCACAGTGGATGGTCAGCAGGAACAAGCGGGTGGTCGAACTCTTTCATACGTTCCATGCCTATCTTCTGCATTACACGTTCCGAACGGAGGTTTGGTAAAGATGTAAACGAATATAGCTCTTTAATATCCAATTGCTTACGAGTGTATCCCATGCAAGCGCTTGCAGCTTCAGGAGCGTAGCCATGTCCCCAATATTCATGTCCCAGTCGCCAGCCGATTTCTACTCCCGGCGCAAAGTCTACATCAAATGTAATTTGATGCAGCCCGGTATATCCCATAAACGCATGGTCTTCTTTATGCTCAACGGCATACAGTCCGAAACCATAGGTTTGAAATTCCTTTTGAATACGTTGGTAAAAAGCAAACGTCTCTTCCGCAGTTAACGGATTGAGAAAAAATTCCATTACATGAGGGTCGGCATTCATATGGGCGAATGCCGGAATATCTTCCTCTTTCCAATCACGGAGAATCAAGCGGGGTGTTTCTATATATATTTGCATAATTGTGAGAATAATAATATGCAAATATACGATAAAATTCAGTCCGTAGCATGATACCAACAGACTGTGTTATTCCTAGACTTCCGCAAGCATGTCATCCAGTGTGTTCAGGATATAAGTATAACTTTTAAAGAATGAGGGAATTACATACTGTCACAAGTTAATTAACGGTAATATGGTCTTGAATAGTGGAATAATGGGCGAATGAGTACAAACAAGCGGTTATTTCGTCTTCTTCTTAGAGAAGAACAGAATTTATATAATTAATAACATATATCAGAAGAATGAAAAATACCAAATTATTCATGTTTGCGGCATGCGCACTGCTATTGACAGCGTGCGGCAAGCAAACCGTGAAAATTATGACTCCGCCGGATGCGTCGAACCGTGTCCTGTTCGGTGCGGAACAGTTACAGACTACCTTGGATAAAGCAGGCTATCAGGTAATGATGCAACAGGGGGACACCACATTCTCCGATCCGGAAATAAAGACAATTCTGCTGACAGAGGTAAATGATACCACTCTGAAAAAAGAGGGTTTTCATATTACGACTGCCGGCAATCTTACCAAAGTCTCCGGCAGAGACGGCAGCGGCGTAATCTACGGATGCCGTGAACTGATAGACCGTGTGAATGATTCGGAAGGGAAACTGGACTTTCCGGAAGAGTTGAAGGACGGACCGGAAATGGTACTTCGCGGCGCTTGTGTGGGTTTACAGAAGATGACCTATCTGCCGGGACATGGTGTGTATGAATATCCGTATACACCGGAAAGTTTCCCCTGGTTTTATGATAAGGAACAGTGGATTAAATACTTGGATATGCTGGTTGCCAACCGCATGAATTCGCTATATCTTTGGAATGGTCATCCGTTTGCGTCATTGGTGAAATTGGAAGATTATCCGTTTGCATTGGAAGTAGATGAAGAAACCTTCAAAATGAATGAAGAAATGTTTTCCTTCCTCACGGAAGAAGCAGACAAGCGCGGCATCTTTGTCATACAGATGTTTTACAATATCATTCTTTCCAAACCTTTTGCTGAACATTACGGACTGAAAACACAGGACCGTAACCGTCCTATTACTCCTCTGATTGCCGATTATACACGTAAGAGTATTGCCGCTTTCATTGAGAAATATCCCAATGTAGGATTACTTGTTTGTCTGGGTGAAGCAATGTGTACAGTGGAGGACGACGTGGAATGGTTTACAAAAACAATTATTCCGGGAGTGAAAGACGGATTGCAGGCATTGGGACGTACGGATGAACCGCCTCTCTTGCTGCGTGCGCATGATACAGATTGCAAATTGGTGATGGATGCTGCGTTGCCGCTCTATAAGAATCTTTATACGATGCATAAATACAACGGTGAATCTCTGACGACTTACGAACCACGCGGTCCTTGGTCGAAGATTCATACGGATTTGAGTTCGTTGGGTTCCATTCATATCAGTAACGTACATATCTTGGCAAATTTGGAACCGTTCCGGTGGGGTTCTCCGGATTTCGTCCAAAAGGCGGTAACTGCCATGCACAATGTACATGGTGCCAATGCGTTGCACCTTTATCCGCAGGCTTCATATTGGGATTGGCCTTATACAGCTGACAAATTGCCGAACAATGAACGTGAATTCCAGTTGGATCGTGATTGGATCTGGTACCAGACTTGGGGACGTTATGCATGGAACTGCCATCGCGACCGTACAGATGAAATGGGTTACTGGGACCATCAGTTGGGCAAGTTCTACGGAACTTCTGACGAAAATGCAAGTAATATCCGTGTGGCATACGAAGAAAGCGGGGAAATTGCTCCGAAGTTGTTACGTCGCTTCGGTATCACAGAGGGAAATCGCCAAACGTTATTACTGGGTATGTTTATGAGTCAGCTTGTCAATCCGTACAAATATACGATCTATCCGGGATTCTATGAAAGCTGCGGACCGGAAGGAGAGAAGCTGATAGAGTATGTAGAGAAAGAATGGAAAAAGCAATCTCATGTAGGTGAAATGCCTTTGGATATTGTTGCTCAAGTAATAGAACATGGAGATAAAGCAGTAGCGGCTATTGATAAAGCAGCAGGTTCCGTCTCTTCAAATAAGGATGAATTCGCACGTTTGCAGAATGATATGCATTGTTATCGTGAATTTGCGTATGCGTTCAACCTGAAAGTGAAAGCTGCCAAACTGGTATTGGATTATCAATGGGGAAAAGAGATTAAGAATCTTGAAGAAGCTATTCCTTTGATGGAACAAAGCCTGGAACACTATCGCAAATTGGTGGAACTGACGGACGAACATTACTTGTATGCCAACAGGATTGAAGAAAAGAAGTTTTCTCCTTCGGTAGCGTCAGCCGGAATAAAATCAGTTGATGATATAAGAGAGAAAAAGAACACCTTCAACAAATTGTCGGCACAACCGGAAGTAACTATTACCAACGGACGTATCCAAAAGGACGGTGCCTTACTGGTAGGTGGCAGTCATACCACTCCTTGGTGGAATGGTAAACTCAAAACCAGTTTCTTGAAAAAGGCAAGTCCTGCCATTACCCGCTTTGTTCCGGGGCGTGAAGGACTGGGGTTGACAGACCGTATTGATTCTGTCGTCAACTTTATGAAGCTGAAGAATATTCTTGTCTTTGACCAAAATTACGGATTGTGGTACGACCGTCGCCGGGATGACCATGAACGTGTTCGCCGTCGGGATGGAGATGTATGGGGACCTTTCTACGAACAGCCTTTCGGACGTAGTGGCCAGGGAACTGCCTGGGAGGGGTTAAGCAAGTATGACTTGAACCGTCCAAACGCATGGTATTGGGCACGATTGAAGGAATTTGCGGAAAAAGGGAGTGAAGATGGACTGCTTTTATTCCACGAAAACTACTTTCAGCATAATATTATTGAAGCTGGCGCACACTGGGTGGATAGTCCGTGGAGAAGCAGTAACAATATCAACCAGACCGGATTTCCGGAACCTGTTCCGTTTGCCGGGGACAAACGAATCTTCGTGGCAGATATGTTCTACGATATTACTCATCCGGTACGTCGCGAACTGCACAAGCAATATATCCGTCAATGTCTGGATAACTTCGCTGATAATTCGAATGTCATCCAACTGACAAGTGCTGAATTCACAGGTCCGTTACACTTCGTGCAGTTTTGGCTGGATGTCATAACCGAGTGGGAAGCGGAAACCGGCAAGAAGGCAAAAGTTGCATTGAGTACAACAAAAGATGTGCAGGATGCCATTCTAGCAGATTCTAAACGGGCTGCCGTGGTAGACATTATTGATATCCGCTATTGGCATTACAAGACGGATGGAATCTTTGCACCGGAAGGCGGAAAGAACATGGCTCCCCGCCAGCATATGCGTAAGATGAAAGTAGGGAAAGTTACTTTCAGTGAAGCGTACAAAGCGGTAAATGAGTATCGTCAGAAATTTCCTCAGAAGGCAGTGACGTTCTATGCACAGAATTATCCGGCTATGGGATGGGCAATATTCATGGCGGGTGGTTCATGTCCTGTAATTCCGTGCACAGACAAAGTCTTTCTAAGGGATGCTGCGATAATGGAAGTGGAAGAAACAAATACTGATGAGTACAAGAAATTGGTAAAATCTGATATTGGAAGTATCATTTATTCCAAGTCGGGAACAGAAATCCCTATTCAATTATCGTCCGGAAAGTATGCCTTAAAATACATTCATCCAAGCTCCGGAAAGATAGAAACTACCAATAATTCATTGAAAATAAACGGATTGTATAAATTAAAGATACCAGACATGAAAGAAGGTATTTATTGGTTTCATAAGTTATAAAACAGAAAATCCCGCTGATTTGCCTTCAGCGGGATTTTTCTTTTTCATCAGTAATTTCTAGTAAAAGAGTGTTATAAAACATGATACTTGTTTTTTCAATCCACAAACCAGATTTTACCTAAGGTTACGGTCGATACTGCTTAGTTTTGCAACATCAAATCAATCGAATTAGTGCTATGATGGAACAAACTAATAATTCAACCGAGACTTTATTCGCTTCTTTTCAAGCGGGAAATATGGCAGCTTTTTCTCAATTGTATGATTCGCATATCAACATCCTTTTTAATTACGGGTTAAAGCTGACTATTGATAAAGAGTTACTTCAAGACTGCATCCATGATGTTTTCGTGAAACTCTATACTAAAAGAACCGAATTAGGCGCTATTGATAATGTAAGGTCATATTTGTTCATCTCATTAAAAAATAAGCTTTGCGATGAACTTCGCAAACGTATGTATATGTCTGATACCTCTATAGAAGAGGTGAATCTGCCGACTCCTACAGATGTAGAAGACGATTATATGGAAAATGAGCAACGTAAGAACGAATTTTCATTGATAAAGCGTTTACTAAACCAATTATCGCCCCGCCAGCGCGAAGCACTTACCTTATATTATATAGAAGAAAAGAAATATGAAGATATCTGTGAGATTATGAACATGAATTACCAGTCTGTACGCAACTTGATGCATCGCGGACTGTCCAAGTTGCGCACATTGGCAAGTTAATATTAGTAAAAAGGTTATTTTGTTGAGTACATATACAGGAGAATGCCGTCCTATTTATGTAAACGCTTAAAAAAGGATGCGATATGTACTCTAAGGTAAAGGATTTTTTGACGGATGATGATTTCATCAACTATGTGCTGGGTGTAACTCCACAATTAGCTTCCCAATGGGAATGCTATTTCAAGAAGCATCCGGAAGAGATGGCAGATGCAGAAGAAGCTAAAGCTATATTATTAGCCCCGGCAAACGTTGCCTGCGATTTTTCAATAGTTGAAAATAAGATATTGAAAGATAGGATTATTAGTAGTATAAAAGATTTTTCGGATATTTTGTAATTAGGTTAGATAAAGTTAGTTAGATTAGTTAAGGCATGAAAAGATTGACGCAGTCTTTCGTAGCAGTTCATTGGGGAACTCTATGAAAGACTGCGTTTTTTGTTCCCGGATATTTTGTGAGAAAATATTCAGAAATAAGGCTTGCTCCTAGAACTCTTTTTTGTACTTTTGCGCCCGATTAAAAAATGTCACGTTCATGAAGACAAGCGAATCTTTATTATCCATAGGTAAGTTTATTGCAGAATATTCAGCCCATTTAATGGGGGCGGGAGTACATACCTCGCGAGTTGTACGTAACTCCAAACGTATCGGAGAAGCTTTTGGCTTAGATGTAAAATTAGGTGTATTTCATAAAAATATCATTCTTACAATTATAGACAAGGAAACAAACGAAGCCTGTAATGAGGTTATAGATATTCCTGCCCATCCTATTAGTTTCGAGCATAATTCAGAGCTAAGTGCGTTAAGTTGGGAAGCGTTAGACAATCATCTCTCGTTGGAAGAACTGACAGAGAAATACAGGAAAATTGTTTCCGCTCCGATGATACATCCTCTTTTTGTGTTATTATTGGTAGGCTTTGCCAATGCTTCTTTCTGCAAACTGTTCGGAGGCGACTTGATTTCTATGGGGATTGTCTTCTCAGCCACCATTACAGGATTTTACCTGAAACAACAGATGCAGAAAAAGAAAATGAACCACTATATTGTATTTATAGTCTCGGCTTTCGTTGCATCCCTATGTGCTTCCACAGCTCTGATTTTTGATACGACATCCGAAATTGCAATGGCAACCAGCGTACTTTATCTCGTACCCGGTGTTCCTTTGATTAATGGCGTGATTGATGTAGTCGAAGGATATGTCCTGACAGGATTTGCCCGTCTGACGGAAGCGTCTTTACTTATTGTCAGCATCGCAATCGGACTTTCTTTCACATTATTAATGGTAAAAAACAGTTTAATTTAATATGATAGCACTTGACATTCTTACTGACGGATTTTTTGCAGCAGTAGCAGGTATAGGATTTGGTGCGATTTCCGACCCACCTTTGCGTGCATTCAAAATGATTGCTATATTGGCGGCATTGGGACACGCTTGCCGTTTTTGTTTGATGACTTATTTAGGGGTGGATATTGCTACCGCTTCCTTGTTTGCCGGACTCATAATTGGTTTTGGTAGTTTATGGTTAGGAAAAAAAGTATATTGTCCTATGACAGTTCTTTATATTCCTGCGTTGCTTCCGATGATTCCAGGCAAGTTTGCTTATAACATGGTATTCTCATTGATTATGTGTTTACAGAATATGAATGACCCGGAGCAACTGGATAAATTCATGGGTATGTTTTTCTCCAATACTTTGATAGCCAGCACTGTTATATTTATGTTGGCGGTAGGAGCCACATTCCCTATGTTCCTGTTACCACACCGGGCTTTTTCTTTAACAAGACATTAATTAAACTATTTTTATGGAGATTTTTTGGAGGACAATCGCATATTATAATTCAGCTACCTGGATTTTACAGATAGTTATTATTCTTATTGGTATCGCGCTGACGGCATTACTTATCAGCAAACCGCGTCCATGGGTAAAGATGGCTATGAAGTTTTATATGATGGGACTTTATGGATGGATTTCTATCATTTACTATTATATCTATTGCGAGGAACGCAGTTATAATGGAGTGATGGCAATGTTTTGGGGAGTCATGGCTATTATTTGGATATGGGACGCGATTACAGGATATACGACTTTTGAACGTACTCATAAATATGATATATTATCCTATATCCTGTTGGCAATGCCTTTCATATATCCTTTGGTATCACTGGCACGCGGACTTTCTTTTCCGGAAATGACTTCTCCGGTAATGCCTTGCTCTGTGGTGGTATTTACTATCGGATTGTTATTGCTGTTTGCCCACAAGGTTAATATGTTTTTGGTGCTTTTCCTTTGCCATTGGTCATTGATAGGATTGTCCAAGACTTATTTCTTCCAAATTCCCGAAGATTTTCTGTTGGCAAGCGCAACAATTCCGGGACTGTACCTCTTCTTCAGAGAATATTTCCTGAATAATCTGCATGCCGATACGAAGCCGAAAGCGAAATATATTAATTGGTTGTTGATTACTGTCTGTGTCGGACTGGCTATATTATTGACTACAACGATGTTTTTGGAATTAGTTCCAAAGAACTAGTCAGAAGTAGAAAAAAGTTTAGGCACGTAATCCGTGCCTAAATCATTATTTTATAGCGTAAAATATCCGAAGGGCATACTGCATTACCGCATCGGGCAACCATCTTTTGCTTTTTGCAAACAAGACTTGCACCAACGGCCCTACTTTAGTTCGGAAAGGCGGATTTTTGCAAACCACTATTTTGCAGATTGCAGCAGCCAGCTTCCGTGGATGGCATCCATTGCGCTCTTCTTTTTCTATAATCTTCAGCGATTTCAGGAAACTTTCTCCATAATCAGCATCCAGTCTTGTTAGTTCGGAAATATTCCGATTATCCGTAAATCCGGTATTAAAATCTCCCGGCTCTACCAAACATACTTTAATATTAAACGGATGCACTTCCAGTGCTAAGGCCTCACTATATCCTTCTACGGCAAATTTTGAAGCCGAATAAAATCCCTGATAGGGGATACCCGTCACCCCACCGATGGAACTGATATTGATAATCTTTCCTTTTCGTGCCTTGCGCATGACAGGTAGTACTTCCCTGCACATATTCACTACACCGAAGAAATTGGTATTCATCTGTTTGTTTACCTCGTCTTCCGTGGCTAGTTCGAGCGCACCACTGATGCCTATACCGGCATTATTAATCAATACATCAATCCGTCCCTGTTCCGATATTATCTGTTCTACCGCCTGACGGATGGAAAGAGGACTGGTGACATCGACAACAAGCATTTTTACATTGTTCATATTTTCGGAAGCTTTCCGGCTTGTTCCGTAAACGATGTGCCCTTGTTCCGATAACATTTGAGCTGTGAACTTTCCAAAACCAGAAGACGCTCCGGTGATAAGAATAATCTGTGACTGCATATAATATATTTCCAGCAAATATAAGAGCCTGTTTAAATTCTCTTCAGTCATAATATTATAGCTCTTACCCCGGCTTTTCTTGTCGCGTCCGTCTGTAGTTGGCGGAAGGGGTATTAACAGTTGCGCTCTTGGCTGTTAATAGAAAACTT
>NZ_JANJZR010000002.1 GCF_024623065.1 Bacteroides acidifaciens | reverse complement strand
GGACGCGACAAGAAGAGCCGGGGTAAGTTAAAATATCAGCTATAAGATTATGACTGAAGAGAATTTAAACAGGCTCTAAACGGGCGTAAATAATTCCCATTCATATGGTTCCGGTTGTTTCGGGTATATTGATTCGCTTCTGTGCGGGGATGAATCAAAGCAGTATTGAAATATATCGGACCATGTACTTGACTCACTCAAGTCTCCTATATCATTTCATTGAGTGTAGTACTTGTTACGGTCAAGTCTCCTACTTGTTACAGCTAAATCTCCTACTTATAACAACTAAATTTCCTATTTGTTACAGCTAAATCTCCTATCAAATATAAAAAGTAAAAAACTGCCTTCAGCCGCTATCCCCTTCTACAAAGGCGTTTGAGAATAAAACTGAAACGGTTGAAACCGGATTACAGCATAAAATTTGGTAAGAGAGTTTTGGCTGGTTTGGATACGGATAATTGGAGATTTGGCTCATTCCTGCACAAAAATGAACATTATTCTATCAGAATCTTTCTTTCTTACTTGCTTTTGTCGTTTGATTTCCATAATTTTAGCCACCGTAAACCCTTAAAAAAATAATTCTATGGATAGCATTCTTTTCTGGCTGGTTCCGGCTGCTTCCGTGTTAGCCCTCTGCTTTGCTTATTACTTCCATAAGCAAATGATGAAGGAGAGTGAAGGTACTCCCCAAATGATAAAAATTGCCGCTGCCGTGCGCAAAGGCGCTATGTCTTACTTGAAACAGCAATACAAGATTGTAGGCAGGGTATTCCTGGGTCTGGTAATTTTGTTCTCAATTATGGCTTATGGCTTTCATGTTCAGAATGCATGGGTTCCCATTGCTTTCCTGACGGGTGGTTTCTTCTCCGGTCTTTCCGGTTTCCTTGGAATGAAAACGGCAACTTATGCATCGGCGCGTACCGCCAATGCCGCGCGCAGCTCGTTGAACTCAGGATTGAGAATCGCTTTCCGAAGCGGCGCGGTGATGGGACTGGTGGTTGTCGGCCTTGGTTTGCTCGATATTTCCTTTTGGTATCTGTTGCTGAACGCGGTAATTCCTGCCGACGCGCTCACGCCTACTCATAAACTCTGCGTGATTACCACTACAATGCTTACTTTCGGTATGGGAGCTTCCACACAGGCGCTTTTTGCCCGTGTCGGTGGTGGTATCTATACAAAGGCTGCCGATGTGGGAGCCGACCTGGTGGGTAAGGTGGAAGCCGGAATTCCTGAGGACGACCCGCGCAATCCCGCCACTATTGCCGACAACGTAGGTGATAACGTCGGTGACGTAGCCGGTATGGGAGCCGATTTATATGAATCTTACTGCGGTTCTATCTTGGCAACCGCTGCCTTGGGTGCTGCCGCCTTTATCCATTCTGCCGATACGGTGATGCAGTTCAAAGCCGTTATTGCTCCGATGCTGATTGCGGCAGTGGGCATAATCCTTTCTATTATAGGTATATTCGCTGTCCGTACCAAGGAGGATGCGAAGATGAAAGACTTGTTGGGCTCGTTGGCATTCGGAACGAATCTTAGTTCCGTGCTTATCGTTATAGCTACCTTCCTTATATTGTGGCTTTTGAAACTTGATAACTGGGCGCTGATTTCTTGTGCCGTGGTAGTCGGCCTGCTGGTCGGCATTGTCATCGGACGTTCTACGGAGTATTATACTTCCCAGTCTTATCGTCCCACTCAGAAACTGAGTGAAAGCGGAAAGACCGGTCCTGCCACGGTGATTATCTCCGGTATCGGTCTGGGCATGCTTTCTACGGCTATTCCTGTGATTGCCGTAGTCGTAGGCATCATAGCTTCTTATCTATTGGCTTCCGGTGGCGACTTTGCCAATGTCGGAATGGGATTGTACGGAATCGGTATTGCTGCTGTCGGCATGCTTTCTACATTAGGCATTACATTGGCAACGGATGCCTACGGCCCGATTGCCGATAATGCAGGCGGTAATGCGGAAATGGCAGGCTTGGGTGCTGAAGTCCGCAAACGTACCGACGCGCTCGACTCTCTCGGAAATACAACCGCTGCCACAGGAAAAGGTTTTGCAATCGGCTCCGCCGCACTGACTGGTCTGGCTTTGTTGGCATCTTATATTGAGGAAATCCGAATCGGCCTGACCCGTCTCGGCAGTGTGGACTTGACTTACTCGGATGGAAGCCCTTTCAACGTAGCGAATGCGACATTTATCGACTTCATGAACTATTATGAAGTGAACCTGATGAACCCGAAAGTTCTTTCGGGCATGTTCCTCGGTTCGATGATGGCCTTCCTGTTCTGTGGGCTGACGATGAATGCGGTAGGGCGTGCCGCAGGGCATATGGTAGACGAGGTACGTCGCCAGTTCCGTGAAATCAAAGGTATCCTGACGGGAGAAGCCGAACCGGATTACGAACGCTGTGTTGCCATCTCTACAAAAGGGGCACAAAGGGAAATGGTCGTTCCCTCTCTGGTTGCTATCATTACTCCTATCCTTACCGGGCTCGTCTTTGGTGTTCCCGGTGTGCTTGGTCTGCTGATTGGTGGTCTGAGCAGTGGTTTCGTATTGGCTATCTTCATGGCTAATGCCGGCGGTGCATGGGATAACGCAAAGAAATATGTGGAAGAAGGCAACTTCGGTGGCAAAGGCAGCGAAGTTCATAAAGCAACCGTAGTAGGCGACACGGTAGGCGATCCGTTCAAGGATACGTCCGGGCCCAGCTTGAATATTCTGATAAAACTGATGAGCATGGTAGCCATTGTGATGGCAGGGCTCACTGTTGCTTGGAGCTTGTTCTAAAAAAAGTAAGAAATAACCAAGAAAAAGGAGACGGAAAACGAGTCTCCTTTTTTTATTTCCTTTACCTTTGTGCTTGAATAAAAATAAGTTGTACCTGAATAAAAACGATAAAAATGCTATTACCTTATTTGAATGAGAATCTGATTGAAGCGGGATGCGATGAGGCAGGTCGTGGCTGTCTGGCAGGTGCGGTCTATGCTGCTGCCGTGATTCTTCCGAAGGACTTTAAGAATGAGTTGTTGAATGACTCCAAGCAACTGACGGAAAAACAGCGCTATGCATTGCGTGAGGTGATAGAAAAGGAAGCAATAGCCTGGGCGGTTGGTGTCGTTTCACCGGAAGAAATAGATGAGATAAATATCCTGCGTGCTTCTTTCCTGGCCATGCACCGTGCTGTCGACCAACTGACTACCCGTCCGCAGCATCTGCTAATTGATGGCAATCGTTTCAATAAATACCCCGATATTCCTCATACCACGGTAATAAAGGGAGATGGGAAATTTCTTTCAATAGCCGCCGCATCTATTTTGGCCAAAACTTATAGAGATGACTATATGAACCGTCTCCACGAGGAATATCCGTTTTACGATTGGAATCATAATAAAGGTTACCCGACGAAGAAACACCGTGCTGCCATTGCCGAACGTGGGACAACTCCTTATCATCGTTTAACATTTAATCTGCTGGGAGACGGACAACTTTCTTTGGGATTCTAGGTTTATTTGTTCTCTCCGAACTTGTAATTTCTACATTTTTTTGCAGAATAAGCACGATTTTGTTACATATAAGCCTGGTTTTGTTCTGTTTAGTATGAAAAGGTGTTGCTTAGTGCTTTTAATTGTTATTGAAATGCTATATATTTGCAAACGGTAACAAGAATTAAAAAGTTTAAAATCATGGCAACAAACAAGCTATTATGTTCTTTTAGAATTATTGGGGTATTTTCTATCATGTTGGTTTGCGCTCTTTCTGCAAATGCACAGTTCTTACGTACTTCTTATTTTATGGAAGGCACGCATTATCGTCAACAATTGAATCCGGCTTTGACACCGACTAAAGGGTATTTTAACCTTCCGGTAATTGGTGCCGTAAATGCAACGGTTGGTTCTACTTCGTTAGGATATCAGGATATCATTGATATTATTGATGATGGAGATGATTTCTATAAAAGTACGGACTTTATGAATCGTCTGAAAGATAATAATAAACTGAATGTAAACTTCAGCACAGAAATTCTTTCTGCCGGATGGTACAAAGGCAAAAACTTCTGGTCATTTAATATTGGTCTCCGTACGGATATTGGTGCGAACTTGACAAAATCTATATTCACTTTCTTGAATGAAATGGATGGATTTGAAGATAAAACATGGGAAAACCAAAAATATAATATTGGTGGACAACAATTGAATATAAATGCGTATACCGAGATTGGTCTAGGTCTTTCGCGACAGATAAACAATCGTTTGACTGTTGGCGCCAGAGTGAAGGCTCTATTAGGTATTGGTAATATGGAGTTGAAAATTAACAACGCATATATGAATGCTGTTTTGCCAGGTGAATCTAGAATAGCAGAATTTGAGCGAATGCAGATTACCAACCTTGCTCAGATAGAGGATTTAAAAAATGAAATTGGTAACTATAAGGCGGAGTTGGCTGTAGGTGCTACTTTGGAAAGCTCTTTTAAAGGACTTAATTTGACACAAGAACCAGGACAAGATTATATTAGCGATATAGAGTTTGAGGCTAAAGATATGGGTATTGCTGGTTATGGATTTGGTATTGATTTAGGTGCCTCATATAAAATATTGGATAATCTGACAGTCTCTGCATCCATTCTAGACTTAGGTTTTATTACATGGTCTAAAGGAAGTACACAAATAGCTAGTGCTAATGGTGGTATTGATATGAAAGGTCAGACTTATGTTGATCAGCTTTCTGCTATCAATCCTGCCGATCCTGATGCTTTGGCTCAAGCTCAAGCTATTATTAATGGTTTTTCAAACGAAGCGATGGATTATTTAAATCGTGTAAGTAATGGTGATGTACTTGATTATGAAATGTTGCAACTTAGAACGGAAGATGCAGCTAAATCTCGCAAATCTCGTCTGGCTTCTACATTAGTATTAGGTGCAGAATACGGTTTCTTCAATAACAAACTGGCAGTTGGTGGATTGTATACAACTCGTTTTGTACAGCCGAAAGCTATGACCGAATTGACATTCTCTGCAAACTATCGTCCGAAAAGCTGGTTTAACGTAGCTCTTAGTTACTCAGTAATTCAGTCAGCAGGTAAGTCTTTCGGTTTAGGTCTGAAATTAGGCCCATTATTTGTTGGAACCGACTATATGTTCTTAGGAAAGAACTCTAACTCTGTCAACGGATTCGTTGGAGTCTCTATCCCATTGGGTGGAAGAAAAGTAAACTAAAATAGAATTTAATTTCTCTCTCTAAACATTCTCTTTTAATTAATTCTCTATCGAAGTAAAAACGTATAATTTCAGCCTGTTATCTGTGACTGGATGACAGGCTGTTTTTTTATATCAGAATCATTTAATCTTCCTGAATATCACGAATGCCATTGTACACAATCCGATAGAGAAGAGTACAATCAGCGAGAAAGCGAAAGGCTCCTCTTTCAAATGAATCTCCACATTCATGCCATAGAAGCTGGCAATCAATGTCGGAAGCATCAGGACTATCGACAACCTTGTCATGCGTTTCATGATTGTATTCACATTATTCAAGATAATAGAGGCGAAAGCATCCATTGTTCCCGTGAGAATGTGAATGTCGCTGGAATTATTTCCCGCTTTCATCTTCAATGCCTGCCTGGCAGTATCCTGTTCTGCAAAAAGACTGAGACTTCCTTCGCCCGGCTACTGTAACTTAACATAGATTAAACGTTTACATAACCATCTTTTTCGTACCTTTGCGCCCGAAAATCAGAGTGATAATTTAAATATTGAAATATTATGAGCAAGAAAGCCCTTTTAATGATCCTCGATGGTTGGGGATTAGGCGACCAAAAGAAAGACGACGTAATCTTCAACACTCCCACTCCTTACTGGGATTATCTGACAACTACTTATCCTCATTCTCAGCTTCAGGCAAGCGGTGAAAACGTTGGCTTGCCCGACGGACAGATGGGTAACTCTGAGGTAGGTCACTTGAATATTGGTGCCGGACGCGTGGTTTATCAGGATTTGGTGAAAATCAATCGTGCATGTGCGGACAACAGTATCCTGAAGAATCCTGAAATCGTTTCAGCCTTCTCTTATGCAAAAGAAAACGGAAAGAGCGTTCACTTCATGGGATTGACTTCCAACGGTGGCGTACACAGCTCACTCGTTCACCTTTTCAAACTTTGCGACATCGCTAAAGAATACAATATCGACAGTACATTCATCCACTGCTTCATGGATGGTCGTGACACCGACCCGAAGAGTGGTAAAGGCTTTATCGAAGAACTTTCTGCACACTGCGAGAAATCAGCAGGAAAGATTGCTTCTATCATCGGCCGTTACTATGCTATGGACCGTGACAAACGTTGGGAACGTGTGAAAGAAGCATATGACCTGCTGGTAAACGGCGAAGGAAAGAAAGCTGCCGACATGGTTCAGGCAATGCAGGAATCATATGACGAAGGCGTGACAGACGAATTTATCAAGCCGATTGTAAATGCAAACGTTGACGGAACAATCAAAGAAGGCGATGTGGTAATCTTCTTCAATTACCGTAACGACCGTGCGAAAGAGTTGACCGTTGTGCTGACTCAACAAGATATGCCGGAAGCTGGTATGCATACAATTCCGGGGCTGCAATATTACTGCATGACTCCGTATGACGCTTCTTTCAAGGGTGTTCATATCCTGTTCGATAAAGAAAATGTTGCTAATACACTGGGTGAATATCTTTCTGCGAACGGCAAGAGCCAGCTTCATATCGCTGAAACTGAAAAGTATGCCCACGTGACATTCTTCTTCAACGGTGGACGCGAAACTCCGTTTGACAAGGAAGAACGTATCCTCGTACCTTCTCCGAAAGTGGCTACTTACGACTTGAAACCGGAAATGAGCGCTTATGAAGTAAAAGATAAATTGGTGGCTGCTATCAACGAAAATAAATATGATTTCATTGTAGTGAATTTCGCTAACGGTGATATGGTAGGCCATACCGGTATTTACGAAGCTATCGAGAAAGCAGTTGTTGCTGTAGACGCTTGCGTGAAGGATGTAATCGAAGCTGCCAAAGCACAGGATTACGAAGCAATCATCATTGCCGACCACGGTAACGCTGACCATGCTTTGAACGAAGACGGTACACCGAACACTGCTCACTCTCTGAACCCTGTTCCTTGCATTTATGTGACAGAGAACAAGGCTGCGACAGTAGAAGATGGTCGTTTGGCAGATGTTGCTCCGACTATCTTGAAGATTATGGGTATGGAAGTTCCGGCTGAAATGGATGGTAACGTATTGATTAAGTAATTTGGATTTCTATAACCGAGAGGGCGGAGTATAACTCCGCCCTTTTTGTCTCACATAAGTTTTAGTATGATACAGATTGGTGATGTAGTAGTGTCTCTTGATGTTTTTCAGGAAAAGTTTCTTTGTAACTTGGATGCTTGTAAAGGTGAATGTTGCATTGAGGGTGATGCAGGTGCACCTGTAGAATTGGAAGAGGTGGAGAAACTGGAAGAAGTGTTGCCGGTCATTTGGGATGAACTGGCACCGGAAGCTCGTGCGATAATAGAAAAGCAAGGCGTGGTATATACAGACGAAGAAGGCGATTTAGTAACCTCGATTGTAAATAATAAGGATTGCGTCTTTACTTGTTATGATGAAAAAGGATGCTGTTACTGCGCTATTGAGAAGGCTTATCGCGAAGGGAAAACAGACTTTTACAAACCGGTGTCCTGCCATCTTTATCCTATCCGGATTGGAGACTACGGACCTTATAAAGCGGTGAATTATCATCGTTGGGACGTATGTAAGGCAGCAGTTTTGTTAGGGAAAAAAGAGAATCTTCCTGTATATCAATTTTTGAAGGAGCCTTTAATCCGTAAGTTCGGTGAAGAATGGTACGAAGAACTTGAAGTAGTTGCCGAAGAACTGAGGAAGCAACATCTCATCTAGGATTTTCGTCTCTTACGGATGCAATATACCTGATATAGTAATATACACAGGGCTATTGCTATTCCGCATGACGGCGCAACCCATGCTTCCGGATGAATGATAATCAGGAAAATACAGGTGGTGATAACGCAGGAAGTCAGAACAATAAGAAACAATCTCATCTTTGCAAGTAAGGGCTTGGGAAGCGCAGTTTTTAATTTCATAGTTGCTGTTGTATTTGGTTTTTATGCAAGATAGTCATTTTGCCCGGAAATCGATTCTGTTGTTAGGTTTTATTAAGGGAAGAGTGTGTAAATTGGCTCAAAATACTGTTTAATTCCCGTCAGACAAAAGAAAAACGCCGATCGAAGGATTTTCCTTCGCCATCGGCGTTTCCTCGTTGTAAGATGTGAGGTTGGTTTATAAAAACGTAATATTAAAATTATGCATCGATATTTGCATACGTTGCATTCTCTTCAATAAACTCGCGGCGTGGTCCTACGTCTTCACCCATCAACATAGAGAAGATGTAATCGGCTTCTGCGGCATTATCAATATGTACTTGTTTCAGCATACGGTTTTCGGGATCCATAGTCGTTTCCCACAATTGCTGAGCGTTCATTTCACCCAAACCTTTGTACCGTTGTGTGTGGATTGCGTTTTCCGAACCGCCGCCATATGTATCGATAAATTTCTGGCGTTGTGCGTCTGTCCAGCAATACTCTTCTATTTTACCTTTCTTGCAAAGATAGAGTGGGGGAGTAGCGATGTACAGGTAGCCGTTTTGGATAATTTGCGGCATATAGCGGAAGAAGAACGTCATAATCAGCGTGTCGATGTGAGAACCATCGACATCGGCATCGGTCATGATGATAATCTTGTGATAACGCAATTTGTCAATATTGGCAGCTTTGCTGTCATCTTCGGTTCCGATAGTCACGCCAAGAGCTGTATAGATATTGCGAATTTCATCACTTTCCAAAGCTTTGTGGTACATTGCTTTTTCTACGTTCAGAATCTTACCGCGCAGCGGAAGAATAGCCTGGAACATACGGTTACGTCCCTGTTTGGCAGTACCACCTGCCGAATCACCCTCGACAAGGAATAATTCGCATTTAGTCGCGTCCTTATCCGAACAGTCCGCCAATTTGCCCGGCAGACCACCGCCTGACATCGGCGACTTGCGTTGTACCATCTCACGGGCTTTTCTTGCAGCGTGACGCGCAGTAGCAGCCAGAATCACTTTGTCAACGATGGCTTTCGCTTCCTTCGGATGCTCTTCCAGATAATATGCCAGAACTTCACCTACTGCCTGGTCTACAGCACCCATTACTTCGTTGTTGCCCAACTTTGTCTTGGTCTGTCCTTCAAACTGAGGTTCGGCTACTTTTACAGAAATAACGGCGGTCAGACCTTCACGGAAGTCATCTCCCGAGATGTCCACCTTTACCTTTTCCAACATCTTGCTGTCTTCAGCATATTTCTTTAGCGTGCGGGTCAGTGCGCGACGGAAACCTGCCAGATGAGTACCTCCTTCGATGGTGTTGATATTATTAACATACGAGTGAACGTTTTCAGAGAACCCGGTATTGTACATGATAGCTACTTCGATAGGAATTCCCTGCTTCTCTGAATTCAGGTAGATGACGTCGTTAATCAAGTGCTCGCGTGAAGACTCAATGAAACGTACGAATTCTCTCAAACCCTCTTCTGAATAGAACTGTTCGCTTTTGAAGCTGCCATCCTCATTTACTACCCGGCGGTCGGTCAGAGAAATACGCAGACCAGCGTTCAGATAAGCCAGTTCACGCAGGCGTGAAGCTAAAATCTTGTAATCATATACAGTTTCTGTAAAGATACTGCCGTCCGGCCAGAATTGTTGGCGGGTTCCTGTGATGTCGGATGTACCGACTTCCTTTACAGAATAAAGCGGTTTACCTATCTCGTACTCCTGCTGGTAGATTTTACCGTTACGGAATACTTGCGTTGTCATGTGGGTAGACAGTGCGTTCACACAAGACATACCCACACCGTGCAAACCTCCGGATACTTTGTAAGACCCTTTGTCGAACTTACCTCCGGCGTGCAAAACGGTCATGGCTACTTCCAATGCCGACTTCTTCTCTTTTTCGTGATAATCAACCGGAATACCACGTCCGTTGTCCTGTACTGTGATTGAATTGTCTTCGTTGATAGTCACTTCGATATGGCTGCAATAGCCGGCCAGTGCTTCGTCGATAGAGTTGTCAACGATTTCGTATACCAGGTGGTGAAGTCCCTTTATGCTGATGTCACCGATGTACATCGCAGGGCGTTTTCTTACTGCTTCAAGACCTTCCAATACTTGGATGCTATCCGCAGAATAAGACCCGTTATTGGGAGTGATTTGTTCTTCGCTCATAATTGTCTTTCTAACTTTAATAACAGAGCAAATATAGTGAATTTTGTCGACTTGGCGAAGAATAAACCGTGAAAAATAAAGAATGTAAGCGGATTCTTGGCTTGCTTGGCGGAGTTGATATTCACGTGTTTATAAACAAGAAAGGTCAAACTTTTAAAGTTTGACCTGATGCTATGTAGAATTGTTGAATTCTTATTATTAAGCAAGCTTGTTAATGTAAATAGCTAACTTGGATTTCAGATTGTTAGCTTTATTCTTATGAATTACATTTGTTTTAGCTAACTTATCCAACATCTTTGAAACGCTCGGATACATTGCAACTGCTTCTGCCTTATCAGTAGTTGTGCGAAGCTTTCTAACAGCATTTCTCATGGTCTTACCATAGTATCTGTTGTGAAGTCTTCTTGTTTCTTCTTGTCTGATTCTTTTCAGTGATGATTTATGATTTGCCATCTCGACTAATCTGTTTTTTAGTTCTTTTATTCTTTTTACTTGTAGCCCGTGGGGGAATCGAACCCCCCTTTCAAGAATGAAAATCTTGCGTCCTAACCGATAGACGAACGGGCCATCCTATTGTTGCATTTCTGCTTTTGCTTTCTCGAATCTGTGTTTGTTTCTCGATTGCGGATGCAAAGGTAGGAACTTTTTTTAAACTGGCAAACAATTCGCGAAAAAAAAACGAAGAAAATTTCACTTCTCTTCTATTGATGTCTTGTTATATGCTGATATTCAATAAAATAAATGCCTGCTTCATGAATGAAAAATTTTCTCTCTTCTGCAAGAAAGCTGACGGACATGTTTTCACATATACCTTATTATATATAAGGAATGAAAAAACTTCATGATGTTGTTCATGCTTCTTCTACTTTTACCAGTTTCCAGCCTTTAAACACTAAAGCGATACTCTTCAATTCTGTGGTTCTCTTATCTTGCAGAATCCATTCACTTGCTGCATACTGTTTCAGTTGTGTTTTGGCATCGACTGTCAATTTCTCTATTTCCATATCGGCGGCATCACGTTTGGCATATTTTACTTCAATACAGTAACTGTACGCCATGTCGGGAAGTTGCAGCAAGCGGGGCTGTAGAAAAATATCCGCGTATCCTTTGTTGCTTTCGTATTCGGGGCGGGCGATATAGTAGCTGTTCAGCCCCAGATAAGCGAGTATGAAAGCTTTTATGTGTGCTTCTCCTTCGATAAATTCTCGTATACTGCTTTGATTATCCAACTGGTTGGCAATATAGTTGAAATAAGGTTCCCAATTACCTTCGTAAGCCATGTCGTACATCAGGAAGTTCAGTTTATCCACATTCAGACTGAGCTTTGTCGCTTGTTGATAGATGTCGATCATGTATCCATAGAGTTGTTCACGAACAGTCTGGTTGGGAATGGAGAGTATATTCATCGGTCCTCGAGTACCGTTAATGGTGAGCATCCCATAATAATAGAGCAGACTTTTGAAATTCTCAACCTTGATAATATCTTCGGCCGGGAAACTATCGATGATAATTCCGGTGGTAACACCTTTTTCCACTATTTCTTGAACGACACTTGCGTTTTCTCCAAAAGTCTTGTCAACGTGGATAAGATGACGCAGCCTGTTGTAGTCGGTGCGAATGTTGGCGTCAAGCATATTGTTGGGAATACGTTTGTTCAGTAGATAGCGATTCATGAAGTAGAGTACCATGTCCGAGTTGTACATAGACGGTTCTTTCAATGCTTCTGTAGAGAAACAATAATTGTCGTACCAAGGTTTCATGGTTTCTATCAATTCGTCGGTAGAATGTGGCAACTCTGTACAGTTTTTATAATAATCTATTAAAGTGCGTACTTCGTGCTCATTGAATCCTATCATGTTATTGAATGCGGAATTACTACTATAATTATCTGCAATATTGAATCCGCTGGTAAGATCGTCCATAGTTACAGGACTGACTCCGGTAAGGAAAATACGTTCAATCACAGAATTTGAATAGTCTTTCACGATTTTGAGGAATCCGCGGAAAAATCCGTTCCCATGTGTGAAACTGTGATAACGTTCGTTCCCATAATCTACCAGGATATTGTTGGCAAAATTGTCATACTCATCAAGAATAAGGTAAATTTTGTATCCCTTATTTTGTGCGCTTTGGCATAGTGATCCCAATAAGGTGGCTCCCGTATTTAATCCACGTAGTTTCTCGACAGTTTTTTGTCCTAACAGATGAGCGTTTCTTTCTGCAAATCCATTCATTACTATTTTGCAATAGGTATTGAATGTCTCTTCCAGTCGTTCCATATTGGTAGCTACACTGCTGAAATTGAGTGTCAAGACCAGATACTTATTACGGTTGGACGTAGGGTGCTTGCCTATATATAATCCGCCGAAGATATCTTCGAATTTATCTTTTTTATTGATATCGTAGTATAGACCGAGCATATTCAGAAAAAGGCTTTTCCCGAAACGGCGGGGACGGACGAAGAAGAAAAAACGACTTGTTTTTTCTATCAAGGCAATAAAATGTGTCTTGTCTACATAGTAATAGTTATCACAGATGATAGACTCAAAGTCCGTCATTCCATAAGGTATTTTCTTTATTGCTGTATCCATAACCACTCTATTTTTATAGTTGAGAACAAAAATAGCTTATTTTCTTCGATTCGGCAATTAATGAGATGTTTATTCTTGTTCTTTATTCTGTTGCTTTACCGTGTGGATATGAGCTAATTCGATTTCAGAAATAAACACGCACTCCAAACAAAAGTTTTCACGATTTACCCTCATACCCTCATAAATTTCTTCAAAGCCTTTATTCATCGTAGCTTCAGCTATGAGAGCAGGGCATGATAGCACCCTGAGAGTAACTTTTGCTCTCAGGGTATTATCATCCCATCCCCCTATAAAACATAGGATATACTAACGGGATATTAACGTTATCTCTTCGGTATCCTTTCGTTAGATTACCGATATCACTAATTCGTCACGTCCGTGACAAATTTCTACCACGGATGTGAAGAGAACCTACCATGACCGTGACGAATAGTTACCACGGCCGTGGTTAGATAACAATACCGGTAATCTAATGAAAGAATACCGGCAGCCTAACGCAAGGATAAAGGCAAGATAACTAACACTTCCTTACTTCATAACTTATGTTTCCCTAAACAACATAGCCAGGGAACCCACATTCAAGCACAACGTACTGAAATAAGTTAAACAGAATAGAAAAGATTCAAAACCTGTACTGATTTAAGCCAATCCATCTGATATACTGATGACTCAAATATCCAATTATCCGAATCTAATCCTGTCGATGCTCACCAAGCGGGGATATAGATTCATCACGTGGGCAAAAGTGGGTGGCACATGGGCTTAGGGTTGTTTATCTGTGGGCTTAAAGTCATCGGTAGGTGGGCTGAACAGGACAGAGCTTCTATTCTGGTGAAACAGAGGCTCTGTTTAAATGAAATACAAGCTCCGTTTCGCTAAAACAGAACTTGCATTTATTGAATGAAGGCATATATGCTAGTACTTCCGGAAATCTTTTATCGCCAGAAACAATGATTTTACCATTTTCCAAACCATCATTCATTTCTATTTCATAAATTAAGGGAGAGTTTTCATCAGATAATGTTCTTGTTTGTCCCGAAGCATTAAGTCGATATTGGCTTTTTATACCCAAAGTTACTCCATTCGCTCTTGTTTCAGGACTGGCTGTAACTGATTTTTCTCATAATACTTTTTTATTTGCTTAATTTTATGTTTACTGTTTACCTTGTCTTAGTTTTAATACTTGGTTACAAGTATACAAGATGTTAATAGTAACAGTTTCATTTTATTGCAATCAATCAAAAATAATTCCTCCTGGTGGAATTATTCCATTATTCTTCCAAACATGATTAACCTTTACTTCTGTGATACCGGCATCAGGATATCGCCGTTGATATTTTTCTGTTTTATCAGCTTCTATGATATATCCGTGTGACATTCCAGTTGCAAATTTGAAACCATATTTTTCTTTTTTTCCGTCATACATTAAGGTTAAAGAAGTAAGGTTCCATTCGTATGAACCTTCATATGATACTTCTGAAGAAGTTTTTATTGTGAACTTTCTCGTATCCTGATTAAATGTATAAGTTGCGCCAATAAAAGGTTCACTTTCTTCTCGCAATTCTTTTTCTATTTCCGGGGGGATTCTTAGGTCTGTTGCTTTTATAGTTATTCCCGGATATCCAGGGCTACCTTCTTTTAATGGAATCCCCCAATCTATGATTTCCGGGCTGCTGAAATATTTTACATATACGAATATCTCACATAATATTTTATCATTATCCAGAAGCCGTATCATGGTACTTCCACTTTTGTGTGTAGTGATGCAGATACCTGTTTTATCAATAGTTGCAGTTGCAATTTCTTGATCTTCAGACTGTAGTGCACAGTTGCAGTGGGTTAAGTCAGTTTCGATACTGATATGTGACGTTTCTCCTTCCCATATGGAAATCGATTTCTTTTCCGGTTCGTATGGTTCTTCCTTGGAACAACCATACGAGACTATAAATAATGATGTGATAAGTAAAAAAATAGCAAATCTCATATTTCTATTGTTTTTTGAGATTACTTGTTAAGGGCTGTTTGAAGACTCAAAACTTATAAATTATTAGTGTTTCGTCTATCTGTTAATAAGTATCTGTAAATCGCACTAATCCAGACGCTTCACCACCTACTGGCCCATTAGCAGAGAAATTCCAGGAATACGATGATTGTCCCCCGTTAGTAATCCACCAATAGCGATTGACATTTCCATGAGTAATGCTTGAGCTATACATCGTAAATGTGTTGCCATAAGAAGAAGTACCTGTATAGCAAGTAAATGATGCCTGCCAGTAGCCGCTACAGTAATCAACCGAGAATAAGCTCGTAACCTTGTCTGTCGCTTCGAAAGAGACATCAGAAATGCTCCAATTTCCTCCGTAAAACGACAGTGAAGGATAACCGCGGGTAGTAATGAAACTATTGTTTGATGCTTTCTCATCCTTAAAAGAAAGCTCATTACTATTGCCGATAGTATAGGATTTAAACTCCTTTTCTGTAGAAAGCAACAAGGTAGTAATCTCTCCTTTACGAATACTTTCTTTTATCTTCTTATTCAACTCATCGAGATTTTCAAATATCGGTACGAGATTGTCTTTTGAAATTCCTTCAGCCTGAATGATGCTGTCGGTTATTGATGCATAATACGAATAGTTGACCGTGTCAATTGTCACAAACTTATTCACAATGCGCAAATCTTCTGCAAGTGTGTGAGGGATCACAGATTTGTGAATTTCCACATCCTCATACCTGTCTGTACAACTAAAAGTTGTCATTGCTGCAACAACAAGCAGCAAAAATAAAATTCTTTTCATGTTTAATTCTTTTATGTAAAATTGATTTAATTATTTCATCTCATGAAAACAGCGCAAAGAATAGATATTAGTAGAATATTTTTCAATGTACTCTCCTGTAAATATCATTCTCATTATATAAATTACCAGGGTTTTTGTGACATTCCCCCTGTTGACGGCTTATATGCACCATTATTCAAATATCTTTCAAGCTCTTGGATTTCTGAAGGAGTAAGTTGCCTGTTATTTCCATCAAATACGACATCGTCCAATTCTCTGTAAACGTCTGTTCGGGCTTTATACGGTAAATAAAAATAGTTGATGAACATTCGGTCCAAATCAGATAACTCTGTATTAACTGGAAGTTCATTATCGCTTTTATCTGTAATGGTTTTAGCTCCATTGGCACTAAAATCATAAGAGCTGGCTAAAGTAATTGAGTTCCAGTCAAATGAACCACGTGCATAATAATTTTGAGTAATCTTGTCGAAATGAAATCTATTAGCTGGTTGGATATTATTTGTATAAACGTTGATATAAGTATCCCGGTCATATCTTTGTTGCTCATTATACATACCTGCAACATTACATAATGCATGTTTGACAAATCCTACAACGCCGTCAATCTTATAATTGTTAAAATTGTTTTTCATATCCCAGGGTATGTTTATATATTGTTCTCCTCCTATACGTCCCACATCAGATGAGCCAGATTGTCCCAGTGGGGCCATTTGTATCCGGACATTAGGATATGCAAATCCATAGATTGGATCTGTTACAGGATCATCGATGGCATTATAAAACCTTATATTTGTTTGTTTTTCAATTTCTGATATAGCTTTGATTACACAAGAACGTAATGGCGCTTCATCATAATCTTCAATATTTCCTATAATTAGTCTTATCATGGTCCAAAAACGATTCTGTTGAGGATTCACACCGAATGCTCTTGTTTGAGATTCTGGTAATAATGGTTTAAAAACTCCGGCTGTCGGAGCAAGTGTGGGGTCAATAAGAGTATTAGATGAATTATCTAATTCATTTTCTAGATATGGGCTTCCTGTTTTTTCCCAATTAGCCAATTGTTGTTGTGTGTATACAGTTTCATAAATGGCTTTTGGTTCATTGACTATACTTTTTTGTTCAGTTGTAGTGTACGTGTCATCACTACAAGAAGAGATTAGCCCGATGACCACAATGGCTTGCAGATAAAATTTGATGTTTTTCATATCTATAAAATTTAAATGTTGATAATATAGAGAATGATATTTATTAGTGTTCTTTATTATCCTTGTTCATGTTTGAGACAATTTCAATATACTTCTGATACATGTCATCAGATATTGATAATTGCTTTGCTTCTTCAAGTGATAAATCCAAAACATAAATTGAGTTTTTATAGATGATTCTATCTGATATAATCAAATCTGAATTTGTTTGCATCATATATTTTATATTTAAACTATCTTCCGGGAGTTCACCAACGGTTCTAATTGAATCGACTTCCGCTGCATTGCCATTAAACGGTTTGTCTGGCAAGATATCATTGTCTGCGCACGACGCAATCAATATGATAAACATTAATGTTTGAATTATTTTTTTCATAATAATGAATTTATTGGTGTTTTTCTACTATAACTTGGAAGTTGCCTTCTAAAATTAATGGCTTGCATGCATTATCACCGATGTCTTTTGTTTCAGCTCTTAGCTTGCCGAACATCTCATTCTGCGTTTCATCATAAGAAGATATTATCATATACCCCTCACCAAAACAGGTGTTCCAAGTTTGCATATTTGTAATTTCTAAATAAGATGTCCTATGTAGGAATATATCTTCTGTTTCTGGAGGAATGGAAAATGTAAGTTTTTTGTTAATCATATCTGGTGTAAAATTCCAGATAGTGCATCTGACATCATATTGGGGCCATTCTTTTGTATCATCTTTAGGTACTAAAGACGAATAAAAAATTAATTGACTGCTCCCATCGTAATTTGAGTAATAATCCATATTGGGCGTATAACTCTGCCACGGCAGAAATACCTCCGGGTTATCGAAATATGGAATATTGTTAATAGTGCATTCAAACTTATGCCAAAATCGCCAAGCGCCATCTTTTTTGCATCCGTATAATAAGATAGAAGCAGATGTAATAATTATTGAGCAGATAATTTGGTTTATGTATTTCATGTCTTTTAATTATTAGGATAGTTAGACTTATACATTATTGTAAAAGGTGTTTGTTGTACGATTTCACCATCGAAGTTGAGAAGCTGCAATTTGTAAATCATAACCTTCCCGTCTGGAGATGAAAGAATGCGTTCTTTTTCAGATGGTGGTATTATGTCACGTATATACCCTTTTCTTTTCCACGGAATTCCTCTCGGCACATTCTCATCATTTATGACAATTGCGGCAACAGGACTCCATTCTGCATTAGAGAACTCATCATAAGTCTCGTCTCTATATTTTAAAGGCATGGTCACAAAATCATAAAATAACTCTATGCCTTTGTCATTAAACAAACGCCCGTCTTTATTAAAGACTAATGTCTTATAAGTTAAATCATAAATATCTTGTCCGGAAATTCTAACAAATAGCGGAGCACTCTCATTACCTTCGGAATCTATGATTTTTAAATAAACAGTTGTGTTGTCATTATCTTCCAGAGTACTTATGTGAAGTTCCGGTGATTCGGATGTAAACCAGACTAACGGTTGGTCGTTTGTTTTAATTCCCCATTTGTACAGTAGAACATTCTTGTATTTATTCAAGAATTCTGCATATTGCGAATCAATACATTTTGATTTTATTTCGTAAAATCCGGGCTTTCTAATTGCATCTTCCAAGACAAATCTCGGAGTACCCACCATGACTTCGATGCTGGATTCTAATGAGTTTCCTCCTTTGGCAGTGATACGTACAATACCATTGCCGGTTACTGTAAGAATCCCGCTTTGATCTATTGTTGCTATGTCCGGATTATTTGTACTCCACTCGATATTATATATACTCTTGCTGTTTACGATATATCGAGAACCGTTAAAACCCTGTTTAGGTCCTATTATACCAAAGTCTAATTGGGCGTTGAGCCATTCAAGTACTAGTGGAGGTAAATCAATGTGTTTACTTGACAGACCTGCAAACTTGTATATATTTGCGCCAAAAGGGCTGTTGTCGATGTCAGGACTTTGGAGGAACATATTGGGGGTCGGATTCTGCTGTCCATGTCCAACGCATAAAGCACTGGATGTTGGTATAAACGGAATTGAATTCCACATTGATACATTATAGTCATATTTGCCTACAATAGGGATGCCGTCCTCTTGGTTTCCTTCTATCTTTTTTTTGCTTCTGCTAAATCGTAGTATGAACTAGGATAAGTATCATAAAGCAAATTACTATTCATGTGGGCTGCATAAGAGAATATGGTATGTCTTACATCGACTAGCCATAAACACTTCTTGATATATCTCAAATTAATATTGGTAACTTTTCCACCGAATGAAGTTCCCGGATTTATTTCTACCAAACCTTTAATTGTCGTTTTTCCGGGAACAAGGTTTAGAAGCCCAACCCATATATCGTTTAATCCCCATGCTAAAACGGGACTAGTCAACCATCTGACTAAGGGAATGAGACCGATTAAGTCAGAAGATGCTGAAAAATCAACTTTTAAATATGATGTTGGTAATGTGTTTACGAAATAGCTTCCGTTAGCTATAGCCAGCATTCTGAATTCACGCCCATTATCACCTCGTGGAAAGCCTAATGTTGCTAATTCGTTTTGCCATATATAATGCTCTGAATTATTTAATTCTCCTCCATAATCAACATAATTAACTAGCAGTTGTTTTGCAGCATGGCTATGAGCTATCTTTTCAATAGCTGTAAGCAATGTTCCACTATCGGCATATTTATCAGCAAAATGTCCTATCGTTTTTTTGTTTTCTAGAAATGAACTCAGGCCATACAAGGCATAGAGGGCCCCCAGAGGTACATTGGCTCCCAAGTGTGGGGAGTCATGGCTAATATAAAGAGATACTTGATGTTCCATACCAGCATCCTCCATTTTTCTCAAAGCATACCTCGCTATCACTCCTCCCATGCTTTGTCCTAGTATTACATTTGTTGCTATATTTTCTTGGTTATCTTTTTGAGCATTAACCCATTGAATTACCTTTATGAGGGTATTTGCGTTTGCCTGAATATACTCTTCGCTGTAGTCCCAATCTACGTAAACAATATCATAATTAAGATATAAATCAGGGCAATATATGCCTTGATCTCTGATATAGTTTTTATAGAAGCTAGCCATTGTGGTACTTCCTTTATTGATGACTGTACCATCTTTTTTTCTTGTGCGGGGATCAAAACCTTCAACAACAATAAAAGGTTTTTTAATTCGTCCTGTGTGATTGGATGGAGCATAGGCAACAAATACTTCTGCTTTAGTTTTCAAGCCTCTGTACGGTTCACCGGTTATTATTGCTTGAGGATAATTAAGATAGTAGTCGTTTGCCAAAGACCTAGTAAGTGTGTTACCGATAACCTGTATTTTAGTATGTGATAGTAGTTGCTTACCGTTTGTTAGGGTTATTCTTAGCTTGATATCTTTAGTTCCATCAGTTGTATAATTTTCTGTGATTGCACTACCTATATTGATTGATCTATAACCACTGCCGGTATCAATTTCTATTGTTCTGCAAGAAAGATTAGTGAACCAACAATTTGGATCTAATTTAAATGATACCGATGATGAAGTCAGGATGCTATCTTGACCGCAAAATCCAACTACATATCGAGTTTCATAAGGGTTTTGCCATGTGCCATTCTTATAATTATCACTTACTTTCCCGTTATTATATTGGATGAGATTATCTGTAAGTGCATTAGCTTTGATTACTGAATATTGATAGGCTAAAGCACTTATCGTTAATGTGCTAGGACTGCTGCTGGCGCTATTCTGTTTAACCAATATGTTTCCAACGTCTTCAAAGGGTTTTATGGTAACAGCAGAGGATCTGATTGTGCGGAGTAACATTTCATAAGTCTGCCTATCTATGCTATTTGTTTCGGTCAAACTGGAACCGTCGAAACGATCCATGTCTACCAGTTCAAAAGCGAAGTCACGTAACAAACCGTGTGGAACTTTCGATTTATCTAAAGTTCCGAACATGTTATCAAGGAAAGTGCGTACTTTTTCATTTTCTTCCACAGCTTGTCCATATGCGTGAGCAACGCTGGTTATAATTAATAGGAGAATAATCCCGTAACGGATAATAATTTTTCTCATCATATCCACTTCTGATTAAGGTTGAACTGTATGTGTTAACGTCCTCTGTGCAATATTTGAAATATCAGCTATTCGATATCAAACTCTCCAATGAGAGTCATGTCTTCTTCTATATAAAGAAGTTCATAATGACCTACTTCAATATCTGCCAAACTAATCTTGTAAGTTTCTTGCTCATTAGGAGCCAATAACACATCTTGGAAGATAATATTTTCCTGCTGATCCTTTACTTGGAAGATAACCTGATTATCTACGTTTTCTATAAAACGTACTTCAATGTAGTTTTCATCAAGAGTGGCTTCTATAGGTATAGGAACAATTCTTCTATGCTGGGTCTGCCATTTTTTGAAAACTAAACGTTTACTTTTGTGTTTTGATAGATTGTTAGGATCCATGGCAATGAATGGAATACTAATCAGAAGTAGTAAAATGCTAAACAGTCTCATATCTTTAAATATTTTTTGCAAAGTTATGGCGATATGAGGTATAGTGCAAATAAAAGCAACTTTTTGACGTAGACAGACTGACGTTGATAATCAGAGAGTTATCTTTTGTTGCATGGACAGGAAATTATTTAAGAGATTATTTTCTGTTTGCAAAAGCGCTTAACGCATATTTTCGATTAAATATTCACGTAATGACAACTTGTTATTGAGTAATTCAATTCCCAATTTTTGTCTAAGTCTGAATCGTTTTTTTCTTGCCGATTCGACTGCAATGTTGAGCAATTTTGCTTCAGCATTCGTATCAAACCCTAACATACAAAAGCAGCAATACATAAATTCTTGTGTTTGTAAATCTGGGCACAGATTATATATGTAACTACGGAAATTGGGGTAGATATCCGTTATTTCATTCGCAATCAGTTTCCATTGCTTATCTGTTATTAATGGGCTATTATTTCCGGGTTTATTTTGATTAGCTAGATGCGTTAGCTCTTTAAACAAGGGCGACTTTATCAGGATTTTATTTTGTAGTTCTTTATAATTAGTGGCAAGAAGGAAAATTTCTTCTTGCATTTTATTATATTTTTCATCTTTTTTCTTAAACGTGTCTAATAACTTTCTTTTTTCTTCCAATTCTAATGAGGCATAGAGTAAATCTATTTTTATCTGGTGCAATTCATCTTGTTGCTTTTGGATTTTTTCTTTTGCTTTCTTGCGGTATAACAAGTATCCTACCATTATTAATAGTAGTGTAATAATGCAGATAATTGAAATGATGATGTAGCCTTGTTGTCTAATTTTTAGTCTGTCTACTTCTTTGCTGATTTTTAGGTGATTATATTTGGATTCTATATCCAGTATTTTAGATTGGCTATCTGCATACACAATAGAATCTACCATATCAACATATTCTTCCAAATTGCTGAGAGCTTCTTTATAGTTTTTTTCTGCATTATAGATTTGATAATATAGATATTTAATGCTACATGCATATTCAGGATTATCCTGTGGCATCTGGAATAATAATTCTTTGGCTTTATTTATAGAATCAGATTCAGTGTATAGGTCTATCAGTGCAATATAATTAGGCATTTTGTTTCTTCCTCTTGCCAATGCTTTGAGAAGATATGTTTCTGCTTCATCGTATTTATTCTGCATTGCATAAATGTTGCCTAGGGTATTATTTATTGATGAAGTAACTTCTACATCTTTGGTGTTGGCTGCTACAGAATCAGCAATAGTTAGAATCTCTAATGCGAGATTTAGTGAATCTATTTGCGCATATTCACGTCCTACGTCTCTTAAAGCACAGGCATAACTGTCAGTATTATTTTCTTTTTTGAAGTATTCGGCAGCAGTCTCATATCTTTTGATAGCTTCTGTCCGCATGAATCTTTCTCTGTACAAGTCGCCTATATAGTCATAGGTATATCCAATGAGATTATTAAGCTTATTCTTTTCTGCAATATTCAATGCATCGGTATATATTGACATAGCTCTATCATAATCTCCGTCAGCAAAATAGGAACGACCTAAATAAATCAGAATTTGCACTTGTTCATCAGGACTACCATGCGAGGAATACCAGTCATAAGCCCTCTCTAATTGGTAAGTTGGGAGGATGGTGGTGAAGATCTCGTCTGTAATCTTTCCTGATAACATACACCAGCGTGCAAAGGTTTTATCGTCTAGTTTTTCAGGAGATGATATGCCTTTTAGTAGGTTGGATGCACTGTCAGGATTGATGGCAATGGTCTTTTCTACTTCATTTAGTAGCCTGTCAGATACGGATTGTTGTTTGTTGCATCCTGATACCAGAAATGTAGATATGAACAGTATATAGATAAGTTTTCTCATTAGTTTCTATTATTTTGTTTGTAAAAGTAGCCTTTTTCTGTATGATGTTATTGATACAGAGGATTATTCTTGAAAAATTATTTATATTTATCATTTCAGTTATCTATAAATAAGCAGTGCATCCAATTCCTCGCTTGGAATGGATGCACTTAACACAAACAAACAATAAAACGGCCTCTCAAGGGGGTGCCGTTTTATCGGGCATTTTGCATATAGTGGGAAACATTATATGCGAAGAGGGCTAAAAGCCCGCTCGGATACTTCACAGTAGCCTTTTTATATCTCACCTATATATTGTATAAATACTTATTTCTCGGATTTTCTACGACTCCAATTCCGAATTATTCAGGCGTATAGTCCATCCGTTTACTTTCATTAGCGGACAGAGTTGCGGAATCCCCGTATCTGATGATTGGATAAAGAACAGGAGTGTATAAGTATCCTGACGGTCAAGATATTCCTGGTCGCTTATATCACCTATATTATCGGGATAGATTTTTGATAACAATAAATATTGGGTGAGTGGTAGATGCAGGATAATCTTTCCACTGGGTATATGCTTTATAGATAATGTTGTGTTGTCTCCCTTCATGATGCGCAGCGTATTCAATCTGGCATGAATGACGGGAATCTGTTCGGACGTTACGGACACTTCCTGCCGATACGGCAGGTAGCAGACCGGAGTTGGTCCGACAGGAGTATTGGTATAGTCTATCACACCGTTGGCGGATTCCAGGTTGAAGGCAAAGTCCTCTTTCCGTAGAGGGAGATTGTTTTCATCCTGGAGAATGCATGAGAAATCATTCGTGTTTTTCACCAGTTCGGCGGTGATGACTTGATACTCTTCACTGATAGTGATATTTTCAAGGCTACTGTAAAAAAGTGCATTCAGTTTCCTGGCCGACTGGTTCTTTTCGTCACATGCCAACGATATATTCAGAGACTTTCGTTCCGTCTGTCCAGCTTTGAGATTTGGGAGCTGATACAGGTTGTCGGATGCTCCTCCCCATATGAGCAGATGATAAGTGTCTTCGGGAAACGGCACTTTTACCATGCAGTAGCCTTGATGTAATGTTATACTGTCTACGTCCAGCCGGTCCACATACTTGCCATTTTTGTCGAAGGCAAAAATGGTGATGTCGCCTACCTGCGTAGACGCGGCGTCCACGTTCAGGATATTATAGGTGTACGATATTTTCAGCCAGGTTCCTGTAGGACAGTCTGATAAGTCGTCGTTCACCCAGTCACAGGACGAGAACAGCGCGACAACGCAAATAATATGTAGTAGAAATGAACGCATTGAATTTGATTTTAGTTCGGGTGGCCGACGCTGCTTATTCAAGTTCTACATCCTGATTACGTATGGCCCATGGAAAAACATTAATATTGATATCCACTTCGGCTTTGTATTCGTCCGGTTGTTCCGGTTTGATGTAAGGTTCGCCGCTGCCGAGTCCTGCCACTTTACTGATAGACAGGCGGTATATGTTGTTACGTACGATGCCGAATTCCATTACGCCCATTTCCGTGGAGTTGTTATCATCCTCGTGCTTAATCCAATAGTTATAGTAACATGCATAGTTTTCAGTCTTTTGGAAACGTTTGATGCTGTATTGGGCAAGGGCTTTTGTATCCGAATTGTCTGTGATATCTTCAGGCAAGTTATTCAGAACTAGTTTGCGGATAGCATCCACGCTGGTGTAGAAGTTGTAGTTGAAGTAGAACAACTTGGTTGGCCAGTTGGAAGAATTGCTTATATTGTCACCGTTTTCGTCGAAAACGCGATCGGTAGCAATGTCCATGCTGGCTTTGAACATTACTCCCGTGCTATATGCATTCAATTGTGCATTGACAAACATACAGTTCTCCAGACAGTAGATGTGTGACCAACTCTTGGCTGGTTTCATGCCTGCCCAGTTGCTGTCGTTGATATCCAAGTTAACCAATGCTTGTGCGAAGAAGCCGTCGGCATTGGTGAAATCTTTGGCGCCTTCCACTGTTTTCTTGAAGAAATAAGGGTCGATTACGTAGCCATTATTATCATTGATATTGCCGAAGTTTTCGTCCGTGTATGCACCCGGTTCCTGGAATTCGTTCAGTACGGCTGTGTGGCGGAATGTATAGAACTGTGTTGCCAGGTTCAACATTCTGAAATTATTGAGTTTGATGGTACAATAAACCTTTCCGGAAGGGTCTTTCAGCGGGAAAGTCTCCTGTTGCTGCGTCAGTTCGACCTTGGCAACGGCACGTTCAAGACCGATAGTTACACTAGTCACCTTGTCCGAATCGGTGGGCTTGCTCACTTCCACATTCAGGTTGGCAGCACCACGGTTGGTCATGACAAATCCGCTTTCGGGTACGCTTGGGATTTTTCCTGTACTATATGTAATGCCGTCGACAGCATTCAGGAAAGCGTCTTGTGTGCTGATATTTCCGGTGACAGCCTTTCCGTTGGCGATGGCGAAGATGTTGTAAGTACCCGGATTGACTGTGATTTTGTCAGCGGTGTACTGTATTTTCTGACCGTCCATACCGGTCAGGCTGATGTTCTTCAGTTCCTGTTGGTCTTTGAAGGTTTTGGTTGTCGAGTCGAACAAGTAGACCGTCAGGCTTTTGACTGCATATTCCTCTTTCGACCCTACCTCTGTAAGCCCCGATGACTCGGCGCTGCGGGTGAGGGCTACGTTAGGAATTTCGAAGGATAGGGCAAGGTTGCCGTTTGATTCTGTAGGAATCTCGTCGGAAAAAGCTACGTCTGCATCATTGATGCAACTGTACTGTGTAACTGCTGCAAACAGGAGCAGCGACATTAACTGATTGAATCTTTTCATTTTACTGTGATTTTAGTTAAATAAATTATTTTAATTCACTAATTAGTTTCAGGTTTTCTGCCGCTTGTGACAATCCTGCGTCTTTAGCCTGCTGGAACAGTGTTTCTGCTCTCTCGTAATCATCCTGAAGGAAAGAAACGACCCCTTCTGCTAATGTCTTTTCCGGCACTGCCGGAGCTTTCTTGAGAAAAGAGGCGGCGGTCTTTGTGTCTTTTTGCATCAGGGCTATGCAGGCGGCGTTCAGATTTGCCGTTGGATTGTCGGGAAACAGTTGCGCGGCAGTCATAAAAATCTTGTTGTACATCCTGCTTCCCGGAGAGTGTGTGAGCGCAAGACGGAACATTTCTTCCAAGCTCAGATTTCGGGGATTGGTGTCGAATACTTTCTGCGATTCTTCCACCGTGAACGGACGTACATAATATTCGATGGTATAGTCAGAATGCCTAAGCAAAGTAAACCAGTGTTCGAGCACAAAACGGTAGAACGTTGGAAATTGTGTTTTCAGTATCCTTTCTTTGCGGTCGGGATGAATATCGCCCGTCACGATTTCCATGACTGCCTCTTTCTGTCGGAAAGTTGTGTCACCGAGAAGCGCTTCAAACCCTTCCCAATCCTCGGGTGTATAGGATGTATGAATATTCTTTTTTTCGAATGTATATAATCGGCTTACATATTCTTTCAATGCCTGTGTACGTTCGTGGGACAGTCGTTCATTTACCTTAAGAGGGCCGTCCGGTGATGCGTAACCGTGAATACCGATGTGTGTGATGCTTACGTTACTGTCTTGTTTGATAGTGTTGATTGTCTCTATGATTTTATTTAGTTCGGCTGCATTATTGCTGTATTTGTCATTAATGGCAGTTGCATTGACGGGAAAGTCAATGAACGCTGAACCTTTCTCCTTTCTGATTTTCGATTTCTCGATTTGTGGAGTCAAGAATGCAAGTTGCGGAACAGGTGTTGGTTGTGGGTGCAGACGGGCGATGCAGGTGAAATCTTCCGTGCCGGGAATACCGCAGCCACAACTCTTCTCTACTAATGAGAGAGTAGCCCGGTTCATCCATTTATCAAACGGGGCGGATTGCAGGTAATGCAAAGTCTGTCTTTCTCCGTTTTTTCTTTGCAGGGCTTGTGCTTCTTTTTCTTTTTTTCTTGTTTCCCGCAGGAATATGATATGCTGTTTCCGGCTGTTGATATAAATGGGTGGCAGTTCCAACCGATGTTCCAAACTGTCGCTGACAACAGGAATCAATACCATAGATTCATTGGGTGAGAAATCGCGGGTGATGTCTATTGAAATAGAAACCACCAACTCTTTTCCGACCTTATACAGGCTGGATGAGGTTGTGCGCACAGCCCCTGTTTCTTCTGTCGCAAGCGCCGGGGCTTGTATCATCAGAGACAGAATAACCGCAATGATAAAAATTGCTCCTGTTTTCATTATTGTAATAATCTATATTTCTTTGTCTTATAGGTGAATCTGTTACCAAGGATAAATCTGGGATATTACTCCATACTGTTGTAATTCTTCCAAAATCTTTATATCCTTTTTACTTTTGCTGAATCCGCCATGTCCTAGATGATATACTCTCCAGGGAGTGGTGCGGTATTTGCGCGCTATCTGCAAATAGATACGCCTTCTTTTTGAGAACCAAACTTTCCATAGACTGTTCATACTGTTTCCTCTTTTCGTTTTAAAATAGATATACCAAACTTATGGAGGCCTTGTTGGGGCCTGCGTAATGATGGTGTCCTTTGTTGCGAAGTCCTGCACATTTCCTGACACAGTTGTACTGCTTATAGCAGATGAAATCATATCCTGCTCCCAAAGCTGTTTCTATGTTCCAATGGTCGTTCAGCATCCAATGGTATCCACAACTGATGCCACCCCCTACGAGCCAGCCCTCATACCGATGTTCTTTCAGTCTTGAGAATATGCCGAAAGGCAGTTTCTTCCCGCCGATATTGAATTGCCCGCCATTGAGATAAGCTCCCCAAAAGAAACCGTTGAACTTCTGGCAAGTCCAGTATTTATATTCGGGCTGAATCAGCCAGTAACGGTTCACGTACATCTCACTTCGCTTCCATGGTCGCAGGCTGCCTGCCAGCTCGACGGTGCTTCTGTTTCCTACGGCATAGGAGATACCTGCTCCGAAGGAACCGTCGATTGCCGGAAGTGCGTTGAGTCTGACGGCTACTTTCTGCGAATAGCAGTGAAGACAACCGAATGATATAAGTAGGGCTATGAAGTATCTCATTGTATCTGTCGGTTAAGGACGTTTATTGTTTTCGAAAAAGACCTTCAGGTTGTATGTGGCTTCCTCGGAACCTTCCGCTTTGGCGGCTTTCAGTATGCGGATGCCCTCGTATGTATTTCCGGTCATCAGCTCATACACTCCCCGGCAACTTTTGTAGGCAAGTCCCTCATGTAATGCCATTGAAAGGAATTTGTTTGCTGATTTCGTGTCTCCCTGCTCAATGGCGGCAGCGGCGGCATTGAGGTTGGCGACAGGATGCACGGGATACAGCTTGACGCTGATATTGATAATCTGATAAAACTTCGTCTTGTTGTCCGCATATGACAGTGCCACTGTATAAAGTTCGCGGAGCGATAACATCTGCGGATTGATATCTGCCATAATCTTTGCCTCTTCGAGATTGAAGTTCAACTCTTTCTGGTTACGGATGTCTACGTCATCCGATGCTGGGGAAACATACGAACCTTTATATTTTAATTTCCTGTTTACCGGAGTTGAAGGTGTTGTATTGCTGGTGGCCGTTACCTGAGAAGGGGTTGCCTGAACTGTTGTGGCAGTTGCGCTTACTTCGGGTGGTAGCACTGCGTATTGCGGTGCGATGATTAACGTGTCTTTTAGCGTCTGTTCGCCTTCGGGTCTGACGATAGTCCTTCGCAGGTAGACTGTGGCGTCGTTCATCCAGTCTTCCATCGGCAATGCGGTGCGGTAAGCGATAGTACGAGAATGGTCGTTGTCAATGCTTGCCACGAGATATGCCGGAGTGGTTTCCTTGCTGTCTTTCTTTTTGCGCAATATTTGGTTGCGCAGGTATAGCTTCTGTTTCTGCTTGCCATTCAGTTGAATGGCGGGCAGCAACATTCTGTAGTCCCGGTTGGTCAGGACAGGTGTCAGTATGACAGCGTTCTTCGGGTTCATGTCCTCTATCTCTACCGATACGTCCATCGAAAGGAGTAATGAGTCTGCCCGTACTCCCAAAAAGTGGGGCTTGATATCCAGCTTGACGTTCTGTGCCGGAAGCAGATTACATATCAATAGGCCGAGCAAGATGAGTGTTTTCGTTTTCATTTTATGCGTTTATTAAATTGGATTATTGGATGAAATACACGACCGATATTCCTATTTGCGTAGGTCCCCAATAGTTGCAATTTGACTTTTCTATCAGGGGAGCGCCTGCGGATTGCCCGTAGCGTTTGTAATTGAGATGGGCGTATCCCAATGCGAAACCCGCTTCCAGATTCCATTGCGGGCTAATCATCCATTGGTAACCGTAGGAAATGCCGAACCCCGCCAGATTACCTTGATAGCGGTTGTTGATGATGTGTCGGTTCTCTACACCCAGCATCTTTCCGTCTCCGAATCCCCAGGGAAGCATTCCGCCGAAATTGAATAAGGCATAATGAAGCTGTAGCCCGATAAAGCTTCCTGCGAATGCTTCGTTGAACCATTTGCGGTATTCCGGTTGTACGAGGAAATGCTTCATTTTCTTATTGTTGCTGAAACTCCACGGATTGTAATTGACGGAAAGACTGAGGGTATGTGTGTCGTCACAGCGTATCTCACCTCCGAGATTGAATGAACTGGTGAGGTCATAGAGCAGATTGCTCTTGACGGCTATGTTCTGTCCGCATAGGTTGGATGCAGGCAAGATGAATCCGATAAAGATGAGAAGGACGACCGGCATTTGTTTTATGCTTGTCGCAAACTTCCATCTTCCGCCCGCGAACGGGTGCGAGTCTTTAGCTGTATCAGGTTTGTGTGTCATAACTTTTTGTTTATGCATGTCTGTTACTTCTTAGGTAACGGAATTCTATTTGCATGACAAATGTATCTGAAGATAAAACAGGAAAAAGACAGTGGTCTTTTATAAATAAAATATACTTGAATGATTTCGGATGGGAATTAGTCCGATGTTCGGCAATAGATGGTTAGAACATGAATGAAGTCTGCTTCGTGTTCTTGCCTGTTATTTTATTTTTTCAAAGGAAAAGAATAAAATAAGATACGATTTATTTGGATAGTGAGGTTCTTTTTATATATCTTTGTGCCGAATTTATATCCGTTACCTAAGAAGTAACAGAACTGGTAAAGTGTTTGTTATTAATTTGTTATGGATTAATGGTGTCTTTCTCTGTAAGATTCGATGTAATAACAATTCAATTTGTTGGCATCTGTCCTTTCTTTCAATCCGAAGCCCTTCAGGTAGGTCTGTGTGGTCTTGATTGATTTGTGCCCCAATGATTCACTAATCATCTCGATGGAGATTCCCTGATACTTTGCGTTTGTTGCCCAGGAGTGACGGATAGTATATGAAGTGACAGGTGATTTCAGTTGTAATTCTCTCGACAGGCTTTTCAGTTGGTTGTTGAACCGGCGGAGTGCCGACTGGTATTCTTTATAAACACCTTCATCTTTCCGCGGCTTGTCGCCTTTCAGGATATTGAACAGATAATCGGGATAATTCTCTCTCGGCGCAGTGTTGTTGCGTAGTTTGTTCATTTCCTTTTTCGACATATCCAATATTTCAAGGCTTATAGGCGTTCCTGTCTTTATACGGTTGTATCTGAGAACGTTCTGTTCCAGTGCTGATTTCTCCATATGCGCAAAGTCAGAGAACGGCATGCCGCAGAACTGGAACATCAGCCGTGCGATGGCTTGTGTACGGCTCAAGTGTTCGGACTGGGGAGTTTTGTAGAGAAGCGTATGCAATTCGCCGGGCGGCAGTGCTTTCTTCTGTCGTACATCTACTCCTGTGTACACATCACGAAATAATCGGGGGATAAAACGGGCGATACCTGCTTCCACACCGCGGTTGTAAATGCTGCGCAGCATGCGCATATAGGTGGAGACAGTATTTGGCTTCAACCCGTATTCGTGAAGATATTGCCCATATCGCCGCAAACTGTCGCGGGTGATTTGTGCAAATGATACGCCAGGCGTATCACAGAACTTGGTGAATGAGAGAACTGCGTTCTTATACACGTGCGCTGTCGAATAGCGCCCTTCTTCCTGTAGTTTCCATATGTACGCTTTGGCACATACGATAAATCCATTTTTGTTGCTTTTCTGTTTCATAAGCTTGTTTATCTTTATTTTATTATTCAAGGAGTATAACAAAAGTAGTTATCTTTTTTGTTGTTAATGCCTATGAAAACTCTCCGATTGCTATGTAATTTTTTGTAATTTTGTTCCGGATTGATAATAAGGTAATCTGTTATGCTGCAAAAAACAAAAGGAATAGTTCTTCATACGTTAAAATATAATGATACGTCTATCATTGTAGATATGTATACGGAGTTGTCCGGCAGGGCTTCTTTTCTTGTGGCAGTACCCCGTTCGCGAAAGGCTGCGGTGAAATCTGTTCTGTTTCAGCCGTTATCTTTTATCGAATTTGAAGCGGATTACAGACCGAATGCTACACTCTATCGGGTGAAGGAGGCGAAGTCTTTTTATCCTTTTTCGTCCATTCCTTATGACCCGTATAAGTCTTCGATGGCGCTTTTCTTGGCTGAATTTCTTTATCGGGCTGTCCGCGAAGAGGCGGAGAACCATCCGTTGTTTGCCTATCTGCAACATTCTATCATTTGGCTGGACGAGTGCAGCGAAGGTTTTGCCAATTTCCATCTGGTCTTTCTGATGAGGCTTTCCCGCTTTTTGGGGCTTTATCCTAATCTCGATGATTATCATACCGGTGACTATTTTGACTTGCTGAATGCCTGTTTCACTTCGATTCGTCCTCAGTTACATTCATCTTATATTAATCCTGAAGAAGCCGGGCGACTTCGGCAACTGATGCGTATGAATTATGAGACGATGCACCTTTTCGGCATGAGCCGTGCGGAACGCACCCGCTGCCTGACTACTATCAATGATTATTATAGCCTGCATTTGCCGGACTTTCCGGCTTTGAAATCACTGGAGGTGCTGAAGGAATTGTTTGATTAAGATAGCTGAAATTGTATTAGATAATTTTAGTTTTACGTCTTGAATCCAGGTTCATTGGTCGTTTCCTCATCCTCGGAGGGGCTGGTGTCTCCTTTCCGGTAAGTTTGTGGGGTGACGTGGTATCTCTCCTTAAAACATTTGCTAAAATATTTGGGAACATTGAAACCTACCTGGTCTGATATTTCCGCAATATTCAGTTCCATGTTGTTCTTCAGTAAGAATGCTGCACGTTTCAAGCGGAGAGTCATAATGAAATCAGCAGGTGTCTGCCCTGTAATGGCTTTTAACTTGGAGAAAAGTTTTGTGCGGGAAATACTCATGTGCGTTGCCAGCATATCTACATTGAAATCTCCATTCTCCATTTCCTGTTCGATAATTTCCATCACTTTATCCATGAACTTCTTGTCCATTATGTTGTTGGTCAGAATTTGTACGTTTCCTTGTGGCTGTTTGCTGAACTTCTCTTGCATTATGATCCGGTTATTGACCAGATTGTTACAGCGGGACAGCAAGATATTGATGTTAAACGGTTTGGTAATATAATCATCCGCTCCCATTCTCAATCCTTCCAGGTTGTGCTCGATGGCGGTTTTGGCCGTCAGCAGAACTACAGGTATATGGCAGGTATCAAAATCGGTTTTAATGGCTTGGCAAAGTTCCGTACCGGACATCTCCGGCATAATGATATCGCTGAGCACGATGTTGGGATTTTCGGAACGTACTTTCTCCAGCCCTTCCTTGCCGTTGGAAGCGGTAATGACAATATAGAACTCTTCGAATATTTTGGTCAACATTTTTTTTAATGAGTCGTTGTCCTCCACAATAAGAATTTTATATTCTCCTTCCTTTAGTCGGGTGTCATTGTTTGAAACTGTTTGTTCCGACAACAGATATTGTTGGAACTCTGCACTTAACTCATTAACTTCATTAGATGTAAATGTATCTTTTGTGTCACAGATTTGTTCGGAGGTAAAGTGTTCTTTTCCGGTTTTCAGATGTATGCAGAAGGTAGTGCCTTCTCCCAATTCACTGGAAACTTCAATACTTCCATGATGTAGTTCGACTATGCCTTTAGAAAGCGAAAGGCCGATGCCGGTACCTACATAGAACAACGAATCCAACTGTTCCGTTTGATAAAAACGGGTAAAGATATTGCTGATGTCTTTGGCAGCTATTCCCGAGCCATTGTCCGTTACGTCAATGAGAACCTCCTGATTCCTTTTCCGGATGGATATGGAAATTATTCCTCCGGCTTTTGTGTGTTTAAAGGCATTGGAGATAAGATTGTTTATCACTTTTTGCATCTGCTTGGCATCGTACCATAAACTGATATTGTCACTACTCTTCTCGAAGTTGAAAGTAATCTGGCGTTGTACTGCATATTCCTGAAAAAGGAGATAATGTTCATATACAAAGTCCACAATATTATGCTCGCTGACCTTGATAGTCATGTAGCCTTGTTCCTGCTTGCGGAAGTCAAGTAGTTCGGTGATCAGCCCCCTCAACTGTAAACAGCTTTTGTATACCCCTAGTATTTTGTTGTAAACGTTGGGAGCAAAGGAACGCATCTGTAGTAACATTTCCATTTGTCCGATGATGAGTGTAAGAGGAGTACGGAATTCATGTGAAATGTTGGTGAAGAAACGTAATTTGGCTTGGTTGAGTTTTTCGATATCTTCGGCATGCTTTTTTTCATATTTCAGCGATTCTTGAAGTTGGATTCGGCGATGGTAGGTACGTATGAGGTAACATACAATACCCGCAATACATATAAAATATAGTAGGTATGCCCAAATCGTATGATAGAAAGGAGGTAAGATCTCTATTTGCAATCTGCTTGGTGGAACCAGGCTTTCATTGATATTTCTGGCCTTGACAACTAATGTATATTTACCGGGATTTAGGTTGGTGTATGTAATGACATTTTGTTCCAGACTGTTCCATGTATTAGAAAAACCTTCCAGGCGGTATATGATTTTATCTTTATTGAAAGGTATATAGTCGGTTGTGGTATATTCAATGCTGAATATATTTTGATTAGGTTTAAGAGTGATTTTTGGGGTATAAGTTATGTCTCTAGTCAATATGCTGTCTTTATCTCCTACATTGATGTCCTTTCCGTTCACGATAAGTCGGAATGGATAGATGCGGTAAGAACGAGGAGATTCTTCAAGTTCTTTCTCGAAGAAAGAAATAATTCCGGTGGTTCCTCCAATGAATATTTCTCCTTTTTTGTTTTTGTAAAGTGCATTTTCATTGATACAACTTAGCGGGAGTTCTTCATAATTCTTGAATCTTTTCTGCTGATAGTCTAATATGGAGAATCCTTTGTCGGTAGTTACAAGTAGTCTGTTTGGCGATAGCTCGCAGATATTGTAAATAATGTTACTTGCCAAGCCGTTTTTGCTCATATCGAAGTTCTCGAAGTCATCCGTTTCTCTGCGGTATAAATCCAATCCATTTTCATTAGTACAGAACCATAATCTGTTCTGACTGTCTTCATAGATGGAATTGATACTGTTGCTACTGATGCTGTGCTCATTGGCACTCTTATACTTGTATATTGACAGTTTTTGAGTGCCAAAGTCGTAAGCGCAGGCCCCATTGTTGTTATTGGCTATCCATAAAATACCTTTGTGGTCGAGGGTTAATCCGAAACTGGATATGGTATTGTTGAATGCCACTTCATCGTGGAATAACGGTTTACATGTTCCGGTTTCAGGATTGAACAGACCGATTCCGTTGTTGGTTGCTAATATTAATCGCCCTTGATAGGGTAAAATATCTTCAATAAGATTGGATGGAATAGATGTTCTATCCCCCTTCTTATATTTATAATTGGTGGAGCGGCCGGTTTTTAAATCTAATTTGTTAAGTCCTTCCAGATGAATGCCGAACCACATTACTTTTTGGATGGAGTCGTAGTAGATTGCTCTTACATTTCCTTGTCTATAATTGTTGGGAGTATTTTTATCAGTATACCATTGATAGGTTTGGGTGACCGGATCGTATTTATTAATTCCGCCCTTCTCTGTACCTATCCATAAATTCCCCTCGTCATCTTCGGTCATACGTTTAACGATAGGAGAGCTTAAACCTTCTTTTTCCTTGGAAGAAGTCTGGTATTCACGATAAATCTGTTTCTGTGGATTGAAATAGTTAATTCCTCCGGAATATGTCCCTATCCAAATGGTTCCTTGTAAGTCGCAATGTAATCCCCAGATGGAAGAGTTACTTAGACTTTTGCTGTTTTCTTTTTTCACATAACGGGTGAACTTTCTAGTTTGCTTGTCATACTTGTTAAGTCCGTTGAAAGTTCCTATCCATATATTTCCTTGCTTGTCTTCGCAACACCTGTGTGTATAGTTGGAACTGATGGTGGAAGGATCATCTGCTTCATATAAGAAATTATTAATCTGTTTGCCTTGTATGCAGTATACTCCGTGGCCTGATTTGGCAGTTATCCAATAGCAACCGGAAGAATCTCTGATGATATCGGAAATGTTTCCTTCTTTGATAGGCTGGGTCAGTTCCTTTTGTGCGTTGAGTATATAGAGTCCTTTGTTGGTTCCTATGAGAACAGAGTCGTTGTATACGTATAATCTTTGGATAATGCTATTATTTTGAGGCATCTTATAGAACAAATCGAATTTTGTTCCATCGTACTTGAATATCTGGTTTGAAGTGGCAGCGTATAGATATTCAGAAAAGAATTCTGCCCGTGTGCTTTTCTTTATGATAGGAGTAAATTGCCCTTTTTCTATGTCATAAGCGGAAATACCCCTGTTGGTCATGATATAAACGTGGCCGTTTTGGTCTCCTGTGATGTGATAAATATCATTGTATAGAATACTATTTGAGTTGTTTTTCTCTTTTTGATAGATTTTGAAATCTTTTCCATTGTATAAGCTGACTCCATTTCGTGTGCCGAACCACATAAATCCACGTTCATCCTGATAAATGGAAATAATGGAATTGTGTGATAGACCATTGTCGGTAGTCAAATGCCGGAAAGATATGCTTTGTGTACTACATGTAAGTATGTGTACACATAAGAAGTAGCAGATTAAAAAGATTCTGTTTCTCATAATCTTTAGGTATAGTAATCATTATTTAAGATTTGCAAATATAGTTTTTTTGTCGTGAGGAGGAAAACGTGATGTTGTGTTGTTAGGTGTATTATTGTTCAATTTATGTATTATTTTGTCCATTTTGCCCCATTGGGCTCGTTTTGTATGTTTGGGATTCCTTTCATGGATATATATAACCCCTCCAATGTTATTTCATTTTTTATTTTTGTTTGGTAAAGTTGATAAATTAATGAAATATTGATTGTTTATGAAAAATAATATTTTAACTCGTACGTGTATTGGTCTTTTCCTCTTTTCTGTGTTTGCTTGTGTGGGAGCTGAAAGACAGAAAGATTTCCTTTCGACGAATATAGAGTATGCCGCTGTCCAATATGGTTTACAAATAGATGCTCTTGAAAAGAATGATAAAATCTTAATACCTCGTACAGTGAACGCTAAAGGAGATATGGTGTATGCACGTCGTGGTTGGGATTGGACTCTCGGCTTCTTCCCGGGAAGCCTTTGGTATTTGTATAATCTTACCGATAATGAATACTGGAAGCAGAAAGCAGAGAAATGTACCGAATATTTATATAAGGAACAATATAATACTTCACATCATGATATCGGTTTTATCATAGGTTGCAGCTTCCTCAACGGCTTGCGTATGGGAGGTAAAGAGGAATATAAGCCGGTCGTAGTACAGGCGGCCAAATCCTTGTCTACCCGTTTTCGTCCGAATGCGGAGATCATTCAGTCTTGGAATACCGACAAAGGACGTCCGTTAAAGATGGGATGGAAATGTCCGGTGATTATTGATAATCTGATGAATTTGGAACTTCTGTTTGAAGCCACCCGGTTGTCCGGTGACTCTACCTATTATAATATAGCTGTTTCACATGCCGATAAGACCTTGAAGAACCATTTCCGGAAGGATGGAAGTTCGTATCATGTGGTAGACTATGATCCGGAAACGGGAGAAGTGCTTAAGCGTTGCACGGCACAAGGATATTCCGATGAATCGGCATGGGCACGAGGACAGGCTTGGGCTATTTATGGTTATACAATGTGTTATAGGTACACACACTGTCAGGCATATCTGAATCTGGCGAAGAAGGTGTATGAGTTTATATTTACCAACTCAAATCTTCCCGAAGATTTGATACCTTACTGGGATTTTGATGCTCTGAATATTCCAAAGGAACTGAGGGATGTGTCGGCTGCTACTATTACGGCTTCCGCACTGTATGAGCTAAGTGCCTTCTCAAATAATAAGGAATATAAAGAAACAGCAGATAAGATAATGAAAACGCTGTCTTCTCCGGCTTATCGTGCTGAAATTGGTGAGAATCATTATTTTCTGCTGATGCATTCAGTGGGTAGTTTCCCGGACTGCACTGAGATAGACGTTCCTCTTAGTTATGCCGACTATTATTATCTGGAGGCTTTGAGACGTAAAAGAGATTTGGAAAAAGGGTGAATATATCTAATTGTGAAAACATGTTTTAAATCTTTTTTTCTGTTGTAATAGAGTTGTGCTTTCTCTGTGCAAAGCGCTATAAACCGGGGGACTATGGATTTGCAACGAAATAACTACAACTCTGCGTACTTGATGATGGGAGGAGACTTGCTGTAATATGGGGTATTATTGTTTGGTTATGGGGCGTTTTTGTACATAAATACCTTATTGTTGATTGTGTATAATATGCTACCTTCTTGTGAATAATAGATGGCTCTTAATGTCTAAAATCTATTTAATTTTGTGAATTATTGATAGAACCTTTTTAATAATATATTTTATAATTCTTAAATTTAAAAGAGATGGAAAACTTCTTCTTTCCAATGAAGATACCTCAGAGACAGGTATGGCTATTGGCGACGTTTTTGTCATTTGGGCAAATGGCTTTCCCTATAGGAAATAGTGTGTCGGGAGAGGCCTCTGTTGCAAGTTCTATTGTGCAACAGAACCGCAGAATGATTACCGGAACAGTGACTGATAGTCACGGTCCGGTAATTGGTGCCAGTGTAATTGTAAAGGGAACTACCAGTGGGGTTATTACTGATGTGGATGGTAACTTTAAACTGGAAGTTCCGATAGGTGCTACTATCGTTATATCTTATGTGGGATATAAGGATAAAGAAATAAAGTATACCGGAGAATCCACCTTAAAAATCGAACTGAATGAAAATGTTCAAGAGTTACAGGAAGTACAGGTGGTGGCTTATGGTGCTACCAAGAAAGTGACGGTAACAGGAGCAATGTCGTCTATTACAACAAAAGACGTATTGAAAAGTCCGGTATCAAGTATTGGTAATGCATTGGCAGGTAAAATGCCAGGTTTGTCTGCCATCCAGACTTCCGGTCAGCCGGGTAGTGACGATCCCACAGTATATGTGCGTGGTGTGGGATCATTGAACGAATCCATGTCTCAGCCTTTGTTTTTGGTGGATGGAGTAGAACGCAGTTTCTTCCAACTCGATCCTAATGAAGTGGAAGATATTACGGTATTGAAAGATGCTTCTGCAACGGCTGTGTTCGGGGTACGTGGTGCTAATGGCGTTATTTTGGTGACAACCAAACGCGGGCAGGAAGGGAAAGCGAAAGTTAGCTTCTCTACTTCATTTGCCTTACAGACACCTACTCGATTACCTGATTTTGCTAATAGCTATGAATATGCCACGGCATATAATAACGCCCAGCTTCACGATGGATACACCGAAGCCCAACTGGCGTTCAAACCGGAAGCTATTGAAGGGTTTCGCACTCACAGCAATCCGTTGGCTTATCCGGATACGGACTGGATGGACTATTTGGTACGTAATACGGCTCTACAAACGCAACATAACTTGACTATTTCGGGCGGTTCGCAGAGAGTGCGCTATTTCGCGTCACTCGGTGTATTTACTCAGGACGGGCTCTTTAACTGTTATCAAAAAGATTATGATGACAATTACAGCTACAATCGCTACAATTATCGTTTGAATTTGGATGTGGATTTGACAAAGACTACACAGCTTCGTGTGAATGTGGGTGGACGTGTCAATGACAAACACACTCCAGGTGTGGATGGAGAATCGGGTCTGTCCAGTATTGAGACTATTTTCCGTGGTATTTATTGGGCTGTTCCATTTTCCGGTTCAGGTATCGTGGACGGAAAATGGGTGTGGGCGGATGCGCGTAATATTTCTAGTTCTTTCGGTGATATGCGTGATGCCATGTACACTTATTACGGACGAGGTTATGATGTGACTTATGGTAATACGCTGAATTTCGACTTCTTGTTAGAACAGAAGTTGAACTTTATAACCAAAGGCTTGAAAGCTCATGTGAAAGGTGCTTATAATAGTTCTGTTTCTCTTACTAAAAAAAGACGTGGTAAAACTCCTCATTACGAGCCGTTGATACAATCCGACGGATCGGTACTGCTTCGCCGTGTGGATGAAGAAAATATATTAGGCTATGAAGAAGCTATCGGCCGTGGTAAGGACTGGTATGTGGAAGCTGCCCTGAACTATAAACGTGACTTTGGCAAACACCACGTTTCGGGACTTGTAATGTATAATCAATCTATCACTTATTACCCTAGCGGCCCTTCGGCGTTTTTGTCAATTCCGAGAAGTTATATCGGTTTGGTGGGACGTGCTACTTACGACTATAACACCCGTTATATGTTCGATGTGAATATGGGATACAACGGATCGGAGAACTTTGCTCCGGGCAAACGTTTCGGTTTGTTTCCCGCGTTCTCTGTGGGTTGGGTGATATCAGAAGAGAATTTCATGAAGCCGGTAAAAACTTTTATGGACTACTTGAAAATGCGTGTATCTTATGGTATCGTAGGTAATGATCGTGTGAGTGATAAGTCCCGTTTCCTCTATCTGCCGGACGTATACAATGCTTCTAATGGTGGTTTCTACTTCGGTAGTGGCAGTTCTATTACTACAGGTGCCAACGAGGCAAAGAAGGGAAATCCCAATGTGACTTGGGAAACGGCTGCTAAACAGAATTATGGTGTTGACGCTTATTTCTTTAATAGCAAATTGAAGGTGAACTTTGACTACTTCATCGAACACCGCCGTGATATCCTGACTTCCCGTGGAACTGACCCCGGTTATTTGGCTGTGACGCTTCCTACCGCTAACATCGGTAAGGTAGACAATAAGGGATATGAAATCAATGTGAATTGGAGAGATAAAATTAACAAATTGAGATATAATATCGGATTTAATATTTCGCGTACCAAAAACAAGATTATTTATATGGACGAGGTGACTTATCCGTATGCTTATATGCAACGTACCGGTAAATCTGTCGGTCAGCATTTTGGTCGTAAGTTTGCCGGGTATTTCTCCGAGGAGGATGTGGAACGATATGCCACCGAAGGACATGGAGGTATTCCTGATCATGGCATTACTCCCAAGCCTGGCGATGTGATGTATATGGACTTGAACGGTGATAAAAAGATAGACCAGAATGATATTACCGCTATCGGTAATACTAACTATCCGCAGTTGTCATATGGTATCAACTATGGTATTTCTTACAAAGGATTTGACATCAGCATGACTTGGGCGGGGGCTGCCAAGACTTCACGTATGTTGGACGACGTTTTCCGTTATCCTTTTGGGCAGACTAACCAACGTTCACTGATGAAATATTTTGTTACCGATACTTGGACACAAAAGGGGAGTGCGGCTAAATATCCCGCTATCTCGTTTGTGAACAGAAGTAACAATTACTATGACTCTGATTTATGGTTGCGTGATGCTTCTTACTTACGTCTGAAGAATGTGGAAGTAGGTTACAGTTTCTCCAAGAAAATTTTGAATAAGATGCATTTAGGCAGTTTGCGTGTATATGCTACCGGTTATAACCTGCTTACATTTGATAAATTGGACGTGATAGACCCGGAGTCGAAATCTGCTGCAAGAGCTAATTATCCATTGGTGATGGTTATCAACTTTGGTTTGAAAGTAGGTTTTTAATTAAAAAATAGAATGATATGAAATCACTTACAAGATATTTTCAAGGATTGATGTTGGGGACTTTACTGATTACCACAATATCATGCGAGGACTTTGCGCTGGGTGAAAAATTCCTTCAGAAACCTCCTAGTTCGGATGTTACCATTGATACCATCTTTTCTACAGCGGTATATGCGCGTCGGGTGCTGTGGAATAGTTATGGTAATTTGCCATACGCATTTTGGGCAAGTAACAGTTATGGTTTTTCTACCAATATGTGGTTTGGAATTCAGGAAGATTTGACGGATTTGTGTAATTCAGCTTTGACCTGGGATGGTCCTAATAAAGTTTATTACAGTGGTGCTTACAATGCCGGTTCGGAAGAGGCGTCCGATGGAGACGGAGCTACCAAATACGGCTTTACCCGGCGTAATAGCTGGAAAAGTATCCGCATGGCTTGGGTGTTTATAGAGAATGTAGACCGTGTGCCTGATATGGATGAAGCTGAGAAGTTGCGTTTGAAAGCGGAGGCTAAAATTGTGATTGCTACTCAATATGCCGAGATGCTTCGTCACTTTGGTGGTCTGCCTATTGTAGACCGAGCTATTTCCGCAGAAGATGGTTTGGGATTTCCTGCCCGTGCCACTTTGCAGGAGACCGTAAATTTTATCGTGAGATTGCTGGATGAGGCTATTGATTGTAAAGAGCTTCCCTGGAATGTTACTGAAGAAGAATCTGACAACTGGAGTGGCCGCCTGACCCGTGCTTCTGCTATGGGATTGAAAGTGCGTGTACTTTTGTTTGCTGCAAGTCCCTTGTTTAATAATGAGATGCCTTATTATGAGGGCGAAGCTTCCGAAAAATTGATGACTTGGTTTGGGGGATATGACCCAAAACGTTGGGAAGATGCCGCAAAAGCAGGCGAAGACTTTTTTAAGGCATTGAATAAGGAAGGTTTCTACGATTTGGTGAAAGGGGGAGAACCGCGTATGGCATTCCGTGACGCTTACTATACACGAGGTACGACAGAATCATTGATTTCGGTACGCCGCCATTATAAGACCAACAATATCGGGGGGATCATGCAAAGTGCACGTTGGGGTGCTTGGGGAGTTACCAAGGAGTACTTCGATATGTTCCCTATGGCAGATGGAAGCGATTTTGACTGGAATAATCAAGAACATGCTAAAAATCCGTTTGTTAATCGTGACCCTCGTTTGTGTGAAACTATTCTGTTGGATGGTGACAAGTTCGGTAGCGGTGTGGCTGCTATATATCGGCAATATTCAAAAGATAAGACAAATTATCCGAAAGGTGAACATTATAATAATAAAAGTGTCAACCTGGATGATAAAGGGCTAACTACTAACGGTCTGACAGCACGTAAGTTTTTACTCGACCGTCAAGGGGAATGGAGTGGTCGTGTCATTCAGTGGCCGTTGTTGCGTTTGGCTGAGGTCTATTTGTCATATGCTGAGGCGTTGAATGAATGTAATCGTACCGGTGAGGCTTATTCTTATATCAATGCGGTGAGAAATCGTGTAGGTCTGGGTGATTTGAAGGCAGGTTTGAACAAGGACGAATTCCGTGAAGCAGTACTTCGTGAACGTGCCTGTGAATTTGGCTTTGAGGAAGTTCGTTTCTATGATCTTATTCGCTGGAAACGTGAGACGGACTTTACTAAACATCTGCATGGTCTTTATTTCTATAAGCATAAGAAAACAGGAGAATATCTGTTTGAGTTCCCGCAACTGAAAGAAAGAGCTTGGCAGAAGGCCGGTGGCTTCTCTCCGAAGTGGTATTTGAGTGCATTCCCTCCCAAAGAGGTGAATAAAGGGTACGGATTGGTTCAAAATCCTGGTTGGGAATAACATAATATATTATTGAATAAAGTAATCATACTATCCTTATGGAAAAAAGTATAAAGCTAATCATTACAGGGCTGCTGTGTTCTTCCATTGCGGCAGCTCAGGTAGCAGACAGCATACAGCATTACGGACGGGGTATCTCGTTCAGCAAGAAGGAAGCGACTACCGCCGGTGGCATGGCTACGGCTGATGAATTGGGTCACCGTACCAGTACGGTAGCCTCCAACGCTTTGTTTGGACTGATTCCCGGTCTTCAGGTTTTGCAGAATGGAGGGAATGAATGGGAAAACGGTGCTACACTTTATGTACGCGGTGTAGGTACTACTAGTAGTAAGAGTCCGTTGATATTGATTGATGGTTATGAACGTAGCATCGATAATCTTGCTGTGCAAGACATCGAGTCTGTCAGTGTACTGAAAGATGCCGCTTCACTGGCGCTTTATGGTATGCGTGGCGCTAACGGTGTGATTCTTATCACTACCAAACGTGGTCATGTGGGGAAACCGGTCATTACCTTCGACTATGAGTTTAAGATGGGTATACCACACCGTTTACCGGAATTTGTGGATGGTTATACTTATGCTCAGGCCATGAATGAAGGCTTGAAAAATGATGGTACCACGACACCTCGTTACAGCCAGCGTGAGTTGGATGCTTTCCGTGACCAAACTTATCCGGAGTTCTATCCTAATGTGGATTGGATGGACGAAGCGCTTCGAGACCATAGTTTCGGTAACAATGTGAATTTTTCCCTCCGTGGAGGTGGTGATGTTGTACAGTATTTTACTCAGCTGAATTACCTGAACGACAAAGGTATTTTGCAACCAACCGAGGAGAATGAAGGGTATTCTACGCAGTTTAAGTACTCTAAACTGAACTTTATGACCAATCTCGACATTAAGTTGGGAAATACCACTAAATTGCAACTTAATATGCGTGGTAACTTTGCGGAGGATAATCGTCCCTATACCACTACCGCTGACATATTCGATATGTTGTATAAAGTTCCGTCGGGTGCTATGCCTGTCAAGACTTCCAGTGGTCGATGGGGAGCAACTTCTATTTATGGCAGCAACCCGATAGCTATGATTTCTGATACGGGTTATGAACGTGGGCAGACTCGTAACCTTTATGCAGACATAAACTTTGCACAGGACTTGAGTTTCATTACTAAAGGTTTGTCTGCTACTGCTCGTCTAGGTTTTGACAACGAGGCGCGATATTGGGAACGCAACCAGCATAAATATGCAACCGAACAAGCTACTATGGGTTGGGACGGTGAAGAAAATTCTTATAAGAAGTTGACTGAAGAGACTGCTTTAGACTTTAGTAGCAGTATCAAGGATGTGGTTCGCCGTCTGACTATCAACGCACAGGTGAATTATGATCGTATCTGGAAGGCTGATCATAAGTTGAACGCTACTGTGTTTTATAGTATGGACAAGCTGATGAAGCGTGGGCAGAATGCAGGCAGAGCCTTTATGGATATTGCGGGGCAAATTCATTATACTTATAAGAATCGTTACTTGCTTGATTTCTCTTTGGCAGGTTCTGCGTCCAGTATTCTCGAACCGGATGATCGATGGGGGATTTTTCCTTCGGTAGGTGCAGGTTGGATTCTTTCAGAAGAGAATGCTTTTAAAGCTGACTGGCTGAATATGTTGAAACTTCGTGCTTCGTATGGTATTGCAGGGCGTGCTGACTATGGTGTACAACTTTTCCGTGGTTCATATAGTGGTGGTGGAAGTTATTATTTTGGTGAAACACCGGCTTCCATCAGCGGTATGAAAGAGGCTCGTCTTGCTGTAGATGGGTTAACTTATGAAAAATCACATAAGTTGAATGCGGGTATTGATTTTATGGCATGGAATCGTCTTTCTTTATCAATAGATGGTTATTATGATCATCGTACAGATATTTTGGTAGATGGAGATGGCGCTCTTTCCTCTGTATTAGGTATTGCAGCTCCTGATATAAACAGTGGTATTGTGAATAGCTACGGTGTGGAAGTTGCAGCTAATTGGAATGATAAAATAGGAAATGTTACTTATCGGTTAGGCGGGCAATTCAGTTTCAATCGTAATAAGATTAAGGAGATGAATGAGGTGTATCGTCCGTATGATTATTTGAAACGTACCGGACATTCTGTAAGCCAATATTTTGGTTATGAAGTGGAAGGGATTTATCAGAGTTGGGATGATATTGAAAATCGTGAAGTGAAACAGATACTGGATGAAGTACGTCCCGGTGACTTGAAATTCAAGGATCAGAATGGTGATAAAGTAATTGATGAATATGATCAGGTAGCATTAGGATATAATAAAGTCTGTCCTGAGATTTATTACGGTTTCAGTCTTGGAGCCGAATACAAAGGATTAGGATTTACTGCTTTATTCCAAGGGGTTGCCAATTATAGTCAGATGCTTGATACACGCAGTATCTATCGTCCTCTGGTAAACAATAATACTGTTTCTCAATATTATTATGATAATCGTTGGACGGAAAGTAATCTTGATGGCAAGTATCCGCGTCTCACTTATAATGGTTCCAAGAACAACTATAATACGAATTCTTTGTGGGTGACTGATGCCTCATACCTGAAGTTGCGTACATTGGAAGTGTATTATGATTTACCACAAAAGTGGGTAAATAAGTTACCCGGTGTGAACCATATGAGACTGTTTGCCCGTGGGCATGATTTGTTCAGCATTGATAAAATGGATGGTGTGATAGATCCTGAAATGACAGGTACCGGTCATCCGTTGATGACTCAATATACATTTGGCGTTAATTTACGTTTCTAATAATTTAAGCGAAATGAAACTTATGAAATTGAAACATATAGCATTACTTATGTCGGTCTGCATATTGAGCGGATGTGACTTCATGGACTGCGATGAGTCAAACGACTATCAAAAGGAAAACATCTTTACGAGCTTTGAACGCTCCAAGAAGATGGTGACTAATATTTACAGTTATTTACCTCAAGATTTTTGTAATACAGAAGGCGCTATGCTGGATGCGGCAACAGACGATGCCGTACATGTATACAAGTCTTCAGCTATCCATTATTTTGTAAACGGCACTTGGTCAGCAAATCGATTGGTAGATGATGTCTGGAGTGAATACTATACAGCCATTCGTGCTGCCAACCTTTATCTGAAGGAGGCTGAAGGACAGACTTTTGAGGACTGGGAAAATGCAGAGAAGTATAAGGATATGATGAAGGAATTTAATAACTTTCCTTATGAAGTACGTTTTCTTCGTGCGTTTTATTATTTTGAATTAATTAAGCGTTATCATGATGTGCCGTTGGTTACTACAGTGCTCACTCAGGACGAGGTGAACAGCTTGGAACGTGAAAGTTGTGATTTAGTAGCGGACTTCATTATAAAAGAGCTAACAGAAATTACAGCTGAAGGTAAATTGCCTATTACTTATACGGAAGGTTTTGCTAGTAAAGATATTGGTCGTATTACTCGGGGGGCAGCCTTGGCATTGAAGTCCAGAGTTACGCTTTATATGGCAAGTCCTCTCTATTCGGAAGATAATGCCAGAAAATGGAAAAAAGCTGCATCCGCTGCTTATGAGATCATTGGTAATGTTTCTGAGTTGGGGTATGAGCTGGTGGATGATCTTACAGCTCAGTTTCGTAAAGTGAACAACACATGTGCCGAAGTGATTTTAGCCCGTGGTGTAGGTGAAACGGGAGATTTTGAGAAAGCCAACTTCCCCATGGGAGTAGAGGGTGGAAAAACTTCTACTTGTCCCACACAGAATTTGGTGGATGCTTTTGAGATGAAAGACGGTTCCAAATTTGACTGGAACGATCCTACTATGGCAGCCAATCCTTACAGTAACCGTGACCCACGTCTGGCAAGAACTGTGGCTTACAATAATATGAATTGGTGTGGTGCTCCTCTTCAGATATGGGAAGGCGGTGCTAATGGGCTTCCTTTGACTAACGCTACTACTACAGGGTATTATCTGTACAAATATCTTAATCCCAATATCAGCTTTGTGTCAGGTTCCACGACTACTAAAGCGCAACATAACTGGGTCTTGTTTCGTTATGCTGAAATTTTGCTGAATTATGCGGAAGCAATGATAAATGCTTTTGGAAATCCTGATTATGCGGATACGGATTATCCTATGACTGCCCGCGAAGCAGTGAATAAAGTGCGTGCGCGTGGTAAGGTAGAAATGCCTCCTTATCCTGCAGGTATGGGAAAAGCTGATTTCATAGAACGTCTGAAGAACGAACGACGGGTGGAATTAGCTTTTGAAGGACATCGTTTTTGGGATGTGCGTCGTTGGAAAGATTTGGATAAGACTGCTGATATTTATGGCGTGAAAGTTATTAAGGACGAAGCTGGAAAGTTTGAATATTCCAAGTTCCTGATGGAAACCAGAAACATGACGGACAACTTGTATTTCTATCCGATTTCTAATACGGAGAAATACAAAAATCCTAATTTGGGGCAGAATCCGGGTTGGTAATGGTTTTTGTATATAACACAGTCCTATGTTGCTTTTATAGGGCATAGGAGCTGTGTTATTAGTTTATAGCTCGTTGAGTTCGCTTTAGTCAGAAGAAGTAATGTATAAATAGTCTTTGTTTAAATTAAAATAGAAATGAAACGAATTTTGCACAAACTTATTTGGGGACTTCCTACAACTCTTTTTGCAGGAACGTGTACACAGCTTCTTGGGCAGGAGCAACGACCGAACCTAGTCTATATTTTCCCGGATCAATATCGGTTGAACGCATTGAGTTTATGGAGCGATCCGGCATATCGCAATGTTCTGAATACGGTAGGTGATCCGGTTCATACTCCTAATTTGGACAGGTTGGCCAAACAGAGTGTTGTTTTTAATCGGGCGTGCAGTACTTGCCCGTTGAGCAGTCCTCATCGTGCCATGCTGATGACGGGTGCATTTCCGGAGAAGAATGGGGTGCCGGGTAACTGCCACGTGAATAATCAGAATGGTATTCCCGATAGTTTGGTTTGTTTCACAGATGTACTTGCGACAGCCGGTTATGAAACGGCTTATGTAGGAAAAACGCATTGGCATCGTACAGAAGCTTTGTTTGATAAGGAAAATAACTACGTGGGTACAAATAAAGCGCCCGGTGGGCATTGTGTATACCCATACGATACCTATATTCCCGAAGGAAGAGGGCGCAAGAGTAATAAATATTGGTTTCAGCAGTTGAAAGATAGTCATTTTAACGCTACAGCCTATTCCAATCGTCCGGAACTGGTGGGTGGACAGAAGGATGGTGAACCATTTCGTTATCATCGATTTACTCCGGAAGTGGAAGCAGATGTAGTAATAAGCTATCTGCGGAATAAACAAGAGGAACGGGACCCATCTAAACCTTTCAGTTTGTTTTGGAGTATGAATCCGCCTCACACACCTTATCATAGGCTTACAGATTGTAGGGAAGAGGTGTTTAACCAATATTACAAGGATTTGAAACCGAAAGAAGTCTTGCTTCGTCCCAATGTGAAGTTTGGAGAGGGTACACAGGTGAAAAATCTGGAACAACTGACATTTCAAGCCAAAATTTATTTCTCTTTAGTGAAGAGTGTGGACGACGAAATAGGTCGTGTATTGGAGGTTTTGGATGAAGAAGGTTTGACAGAGAACACCATTTTGATATTTACCGCCGATCATGGAGAAATGATGGGTAGTCACGGACGTATGGCGAAGAGTGTGATTTACAATGAATCGTTCTCTATTCCATTCTTTATACGTTATCCTGGTAGGCTGAAACCGGGAGTGGACGATCTGATGTTAGGTGCTACAGACATTATGCCGACTTTGTTGGGTATGATGAATCTTGGAGACAAACTACCCGAGACAGTGAAGGGAAAAGATTATTCGCAAGGCATTCTTACTGGTAAATATAAGAATGTAAAGAAGCCTGTTTCTCAATTCTTTTATCAGCAGAAAGAAAAAGGTGTTCGTACCGACCGTTATTCGTATTTGGTGACAAAAGATGGAAATTATCAGCTTTTTGATAATTTGAAAGATCCCTACCAAATGCATGCCTTGAAGATGGAAGAGATTTCGGTAAAACAAGCTAAGCTATTGAAAAAGGAACTTGGCAACTGGTTGAAGGTGTCGGAGGACAGTTGGGGTAAGGAACAAAAATTCCCTGATAGGATAACTTATTAAAATGATATTATACAGAACTAATATTGCAGGCTTTTGTATTCTTAAACCTTTCAGACTGTCTCGATAAATTGTCATTAACCTGCTTTGAATTATTACTTAACAAAATACTAATGAAAATGAATTTAAAGAAATTATGTACGCTGGGAACTCTTTTAGCGTTTTTTTCCGGTATATATGCTCAATCTTTTATCTGGATTAGCAGTACAGATAATAATGTTTGGAAAGAAACTAAAACCAAATTACAGGCAGATAGTCAAAATATTCCTTTATTGTCAGTAGATGGTACTGAAAATATACAGATATTCAAGAAGTGGGGAACTTGTTTTAATGAATTAGGTTGGGATGCTCTCAATATGTTGCCTCCTAAAGAACAGGACGCTGTTTTAAACAACCTGTTTTCTCCTGATGGAGATTTGCGCTTTTCCATGGGACGTATTCCTATGAATGCTAATGACTATGCCCGTAACTGGTACAGTTGTGATGAGGTGCCTGGTGATTTCCAATTGAAATATTTCAATATTAACCGTGATAAAACAACATTGATACCCTATATAAAGAGAGTTCAACGTATTAACCCCGATATGACTTTTTGGGCTTCTCCCTGGTCACCTCCTTCTTGGATGAAAGTCAATAATTACTATTCTGTGAGGAGCAATGCCGAGGTGAACCAATTGCCGGCTAAGCATGAAATAGCTCTTTATGAAGGTACTGATAATGTAGATAAGACATTTTATCCCAAGCAAGTAGCTGTCAACGACTATTTTATTCAAGATACTCGCTATTTGCAAGCCTATGCCAATTACTTCTGTAAATTCGTATCTGCTTATCAGGAAGAAGGAGTTGCTATTTCTCGTGTAATGTTTCAGAATGAGCCGTGGGCTTATTCCATCTATCCGGCTTGTGCATGGACTCCAGAGGGTATTATTCGTTTCAATGTGGAATATTTTGCGCCGACAATAAAGAAACAGCATCCTGGTGTTCAAGTTTATTTGGGTACGCTCAATACAAACCGTATTGAACTGGTAGAAAAAGTCCTTTCTGATCCCCGCATGAAAGATGCCGTCGAAGGTGTCGGTTTCCAATGGTGGGGTGGACAAATTCTCCCTGAAATCCGTAAAAAGTATCCTGATTATAAATATATGCAGACTGAAAGTGAATGTGGTTCCGGTACATTCGATTGGAAAGCTGCCGAACATACTTTCAACCTAATCAGTCATTATTTAGGAAATGGCTGTGAGGAATATACTTTCTGGAATGCTATCTTGTGTGATGCAGGGACAAGTGGCTGGGGCTGGAAACAGAATGCATTGATTCGTGTAGACTCAAAGACTGCTTCTGTTACTTATACTCCAGAGTATTATGCAGTAAAACATTTCAGCAACAAGGTGGTTTCGGGAACTAAAGTATTACAATATAAAGCAAAAGGTGAAGATAAACTGCCTGTTGTTATATTCCTTACACCGGAGAAAAGATATTTGGTTGTAGCTGCCAATTTTAATGACGAGCCGAAGAATTTAACAGTGAAGTTAGGTGATAAGTTTTTAGATGTAACTTTAAAAGCACACTCCTTCAATACATTTAGTATGAAATAATATTTGAACTTCCGTTTCCCCATATCAGAACAGTTGTTCTCTCGCGTAAGGAAACGATAGTTTTTCTACTGCGAAATGATGTTTTATGTATTGGCTTTTCGGTTTGGAAGTATAGGGAGAATCAACTGTTTCAGACTATAAAAAAACTGTTGCAGCTATGTTGCTGATAAAAGAATCTGTAACATAGCTGCAATAGGTATCTGCAACGCTATAACTGGCTGATTATAAATGTATAAAAACGGAAATGTCGCAGATGGCAGATAAAAAACTTTGTGTAGAGAATGAGGATTATCCCAAAAGTTCCTTCACTTTTGCGGAAATAGCACGTCCTTCTGCAAGTCCTGCCAATTTCTTAGAGGCAACTCCCATCACTTTACCCATGTCCTTACCGCTGGTAGCACCTACCTCGGCGATGATTTCCTTCAATGCAGCTTCCAACTCTTCGGCGGACATCTGTTTCGGAAGGTATTTTTCCATAACGGCTACTTGGCCTAATTCTACGTCAGCCAAGTCCTGGCGTCCCTGTCCGATATAGATTTCAGCAGCATCTTTTCCTTGTTTCACCAATTTCTGGATAATCTTGAGGGCTGCGTCATTTGTCAGTGTATCGTTAGCTCCCGGAGCGGTCTTGGCTTCCAGGAAAAACTTCTTTATATTTCTCAAAGTTTCCAAGGCAACCTTGTCTTTTGCCTTCATTGCGTTTTTAATGTCTTCGCTGACTTGATCGAATAAATCCATATCTTTAGATATTATGATGTTTATATATGATGAACTATCAGTTGTCTGTTATCAGTTATCAGAAGGTGATGACACCGTTATTGTCTGTAGCCTCTTCCGTAGCTGTTTCCTCTTCGAGGGCAGCTTTTGTGCGGATTTTGGTCAGAGTCGTTTTGTCACGCATATACGTTGGAGAGTCTTCTACCATAGCGATGATATCGTCGTTGTCCAGGTCTTCCGTATTGAAGAGATAGATGTGGCGGCGTTTGCGGAGACTCTTGCTTCCGATGTTGCTGGCGCTTTCACCGTATGCCTTACGGATACGTTCCTTGTTCTTTTCTTTTTCCTCTTCCAGTTGGAGTTGGCGTTCTTCTTCTTCCTGGCTGCGCACGGCGTGCAGGCTGTCCATTCCGGGGACGTCTTCTACACCGAATCCGGTTGCCAGTACGGTAATTTTCACCTTTGTATCCAGCGAGTTGTCAATAGCAACTCCCCAAATAACTTCTACACCTTCGCGGAATTTGCTCATGAACTCATGTATCTCGTTCATCTCCTCCATCATCAGTTCAGACGACGGGCAGAAAGAGATGTTCAGCATCACCTTCTTGGCGTTGAAAATATCGTTGTTGTTGAGCAACGGAGAGTGCAGGGCGTCATCGATGGCTTTCGTCACACGGTTTTCTCCTTCACCGAATCCAGTACTCATGATGGCTACTCCGCCATCTTTCAGGATGGTTTTCACATCGGCAAAGTCAAGGTTGACCGTACCGCGTATGGTGATAATCTCGGCAATGCTCTTGGCGGCGATGGAAAGCGTGTCGTCGGCTTTACCGAAGGCATTCATGAAAGTAAGGTCGGTGTATATCTCACGCAGGCGTTCGTTGTTGATGACCAACAGGGCGTCTACGTGCTGGGCGATGCGCTCCACACCGTCCAATGCTTGGATGATTTTCTTTTCTCCTTCGAAGATAAAAGGGATGGTGACGATGCCGACAGTCAGGATATCCATCTCTTTCGCGATGCGGGCAATGACAGGAGCAGCTCCGGTTCCTGTTCCACCCCCCATTCCGGCAGTGATGAACACCATCTTGGTGCCATCGTTCAGTTGGTTTCTGATATCTTCTATACTCTCTTCGGCGGCGTCGCGTGCCCGTTCGGGACGGTTGCCGGCTCCAAGCCCTTGTGTGATGCTACGGCCCAGTTGCAGTTTCACCGGGACGGGTGATTCGGCTAATGCCTGGTTGTCCGTGTTGCAAAGAACGAACGTTACATCATGGATACCTTCCCGGTACATGTGGTTTACGGCGTTACCGCCGCCACCGCCTACACCAATCACTTTGATGATTTTCGGTGAGTCTGTCGGGAAATCGAATTGTACTATCTCGTCCATAATCTTATACTAATTACTAGTTACTATTTACAAATTGCACACTGTGTTTAGAGAAGAAATTAACTCATTTTGTCATTCTCATCTTCGCTGAAGATATTGGTCATTTCTTCAATGGTTTTCTTTACTTTGATCTTAAACCAACTGGGTTCTGCTTCTTTTTTTCGTTTTCGTTCTTCCTTTTCTTTCTGCTTTCGGTTCCTTTCTGCTTCTTGGGAAGCTAACTTGGCTTTACGTTCTTCTTCCTCCTTCTTGAGACGGGCAAGGCGGGCCTGCTCTTTCAGTTCCTGGTCGTCCTCGAACATATCTACTGTTTTGTGGATTTCCGGTTCCGGTTTCGAAGTGGCAGAAGTCGATGCAGGTTGCGGAGCGGTTTCTGTCAGGCAACAGTTCTGGTTCCCTTCGAACAAGAGTCCGAAGAGGGTGTTCTGCGAACCGTCTTTCTTCAGGATATTGCTCGGAGCATGGACGGTGTTACGCGGAAGTTTCGCCATCCGTATTTTCTCTATTTTGCTGCGTTTACGTAGCATTTCGTCAAGGCTTTTCAGGTTGGCGGCTCCTCCTGTCAGGATGATTCCTGCCAGCAGTTTATCCTCGAAGCCGGATAGCTGTACCTGATTCCATACGTTGGCGATGATTTCTTCGGCACGGGCTTCGATGATGTTATTGAGGTCGGTTACTTTGATGGTACGGCTGTCGTCGTCCAGTTTGCAGGTAGTTTCTTCCTGTTCCGGGTCTTCTTCGTAGAGGGCGTCACCGTAGGCTTTCTTTAGGCGTTCGGCTTCTTCCTCCTCCATTTGCAGGGTGGTGATGTCGCGGGTGATGCTGTTGCCACCCAGCGGTAGTACAGTCAGGAAGCGGAGAATGTTGTTCTTGTAGACGGAGATAGTGGTCGTGTCCGCTCCGAAGTCAATCAGTGCGCAACCCGAACGGCGTTCGCTTTCCGTCAGTACGGCGTTGGCCGTAACGAGCGGGGCAATCAGTTGGTCGGCAATGTCTATTTTAGCTTGTTGGAAGCAGTGCTCCAGGTTCTTGCGTACAGAAGCGCGGGCTACGATATTGAGGAAACGGCCTTCGATATGGCTTCCTACCAGACCCACCGGATTGGCTTGCAGGTTGTTGCCTACCTTATACTCTTGGGGGGCTACATCCAGTATGTCCATATCGACCACCGGGATGGCGATGTTCTCGTCACCGATGGCGCTTACGAGCTCTTCCGATATGATAGCTTCATCTTCCAAATCGCGGCTTACCACGTTGCGGACTGTGCGAAGTGACTGTCCGCCGATACCTACATATACTTTGGCGATTGAGTTTTTCAACTCACCTTCCAGTCTGTTGATGATAGAAGTCAAGCTTTGTGCCGTTTTGTCCAGGTTGAATATCACTCCTTTACGGATAAACGTAGAAGAGTCTTCCTGGGCATATGCCAATATCTGCATGCTTCCGTCACTGTTCTTTTTTCCGGCCACACCGGTTATCTTCGATGAACCAAGTTCAATAGCGGCGATAAATTCTGTTGTTGCCATATCCTTTTTATTTATTATTTTCTCGTTTCGTACAGATAATCTGGTTGCTGAACTCGAGGTTGATGCGTGAATACTTGTTCCAGCCTACCTGGTTGAGTCCTTTCTTATAGAATTCTTTCAGGCGTGCCAGTTTGTTTTCAAAATTGTCCAGTTTGCCGAGATAGATAAGGTGGTCGCCCACACGTGGCACTAATTCGATGTTGCGGTCGGGTAACACGTGAATTTGCTCTATCTGCGCATCCCAGAACTTATTATTATGCAAAAATACACCAAACTTATATAAATCCTTCATTGCAAATGATTTTTCTACGTTTCCGGTGACAATTACCCGGTGGGCGACGCATTTTGCCTCCGGCGGCATGACGGTTCCTTTGTTGTCGAGATAGTAATTCCCACCGTTGGCGTCCATCACCCGCAAGATAGGGATACGCTGAGTCACTTCCACGCAGATTTTGCCGCTGGGGGTCTTGTAGCATTCTGCCTCGTCAATCAGCGGATGCTTGCCCAGCTCGCGTTCCAGCGACTTGGTGGAGATGCGTTCCATCTTTTTCCCGATGGGGTAGATGCCTTTTTTCTGAAGGATACCTTTCAGTTCGTCCTTGGTGATGAAGCCGGCGTAAGCGGTATCCTTGATGACTAATTCCAGGTCACGGCAGGTCTGGTCGGCAGGCTTGCGGTTGAAGGCGCTGACAGCTACGACAAGGTAGGCTATGAGCACCAACATGACAATGGACAGAAGGATTCTCTTTACCATAAGCTTTATCGGTTTTCGAGGATTTTACATATTTCGGGGACATAGTTGTCGATGTCTCCGGCTCCCAAAGTTATTAATACTTCAATGTTTTTATCTTTCAGAATGTTCGGTATATCTTCCTTTTTACACATACTTTTTTCGATGCCGGGGCGTAGATTGTCATATATCAACTCGCTTGTGACGCCGGGAATCGGTGCTTCGCGTGCCGGATAGATGTCTACAAGGATTATTTCATCGAGCAGCGACAGGCTGTCGGCAAAGTCTTGGTAGAAGTCGCGCGTACGGGTGTAGAGGTGCGGCTGGAAGATGGCTGTGATTTTCTTGTCTTTATAGAGTTCGCGCATAGACAGCACGCTCTGTTTGATTTCAGAGGGGTGGTGTGCGTAATCACTCAGGAAGACAACACGCTCGTTCTTGATTTTGAAGTCGAACCGACGGTCTACTCCGCGGAAGCTTGCCATGCCTCTTTTTATCTCTTCGGCAGTCACTCCGTTCAGGTGTGCCAATGCCATGGCGGCTACGCTGTTTTCTATGTTGATGCTTACCGGGACTCCCAGTTGGATGTCATTGATGCGGGTGTCCGGAGCTACAAAGTCGATGAATATCTCTCCGTTGCCGATGCGGATGTTCTCTGCGTGGAAGTCTCCTTCGTCACGTGAGTAGGTGTAGACACGTACGCCGGGCTGCACTTTCGGTTGCAGGGAGATGCCTTTGCGGATTATCAATGCACCGCCCGGTTGGATAAGGGTGGTGTAGTGCTCGAAACTTTCGAGGTAGGCTTCCGCTGTTCCGTAGATATCGAGGTGGTCGGGGTCTGTCGAGGTGATGACGGAAATATAGGGCGACAACCAGTGGAAGGAGCGGTCGAACTCGTCGGCTTCGATGACCGTGTAGGGGCTTTGCTGGGAAAGCAGCAGGTTGGTTCCGTAGTTCTTAGAGATTCCTCCGAGGAAGGCGGTACATTCCACATGTGACTGATGGAGCAGGTGGGCGGTCATGGTGGAAGTGGTGGTCTTGCCATGAGTGCCAGCCACGCATAGTCCTTTGCTTGAACGGGTAATCGTGCCCAATACTTGCGCACGTTTCTGTATTTCGAATCCGTTGTTGCGGAAATAGACTAATTCTTCGTGTTCCTGCGGAACGGCGGGTGTGAATATGACGAGAGTGCTTTCCTTGTCCTTGCAGGCCTCGGGAATCAGGTCGACATTTTCTTCGTAATGTATTTGCGCGCCTTCAGCAATTAGGGTTTCAGTCAATGAAGTAGGGGTACGGTCGTATCCTGCCACTACTTTTCCTTTGAAGAGGAAGTAACGGACGAGCGCACTCATGCCGATGCCGCCGGCACCTACGAAGTAGACTGATTTTATTGTTTCGATATTCATTTCTTTAGTTGCTAAATATATTCTCTAATCTATGTTTGTAATATGTTAACCGGTAGTCTCTAATGACAGAGAGGTTAATCGGCTGCTGATACAGCCAGTTTTATTACCTCCTGTGCAATGATTTTCGCAGAGTCGGGCAAAGCCAGCTTGGCAATATTCTTGCTTAATTCTTCAAGTTTCTGTCCGTCGTTGATGGTGGACAGGGCTATGTCCATCAGGGCGCTTTCCGCTTCGCTGTCTTTGACGCAGATAGCTGCCTGCTTGTCTACCAGGGCCAGTGCATTCTTGGTCTGGTGGTCTTCTGCCACATTGGGCGAAGGCACTAAGACAACCGGTTTATGCAAAAGGCAGAACTCAGAGATGGAACCGGCTCCTGCACGGGAGATAACGAGGTCGGCGGCGGCATAGGCTGCTGCCATATCCTTGATAAAATCCGTTACATACAGGTTCGGAAGTTCTCCTGCCGCTTTCACGGCTTCGGTCACCTGCGGGTAATAGTATTTTCCTGTTTGCCAGATGAATTGCACGTCGCTGTTGGCTTTGATAGCCGATAGTCTGGCTGTCAATGTATTGTTGATGGTACGTGCTCCCAAGCTGCCGCCTACGATGAGGATTGTTTTCTTGTCCGGTTGCAGGTTGAAGGAACGCAGTGCGTCTTCCTTGTCCGGCATCGCCTTTGTCAGATTCTGCCGTACCGGATTTCCCGTCATGATAATCTTATCAGCAGGGAAGAACTTTTCCATTCCGTCATAGGCAACGCAAATCTTCCGGGCTTTCTGTGCCAGTAGCTTGTTTGTTACTCCGGCATACGAGTTCTGTTCCTGTATCAGGGTCGGGATGCCCATCATTCCGGCAGTCTTTAGGGTAGGGCCGCTGGCATAGCCGCCTACGCCTACCGCCACCTGCGGGCGGAAGTTCTTGATGATGCTGCGTGCTTTCCACTGGCTGCACAACAGTTTTATTACTACCGATACATTCTTCCATAAATGCTTGCGGTCGAAACCGGCTATCGGCAGACCGATAATCTGATAGCCTGCATCGGGAACCCGTTGCATTTCCATACGTCCTTCGGCACCTATAAAAAGTATTTTGGCGTCGGGACGCAGTTCCATTATAGCGTTCGCAATGGAGACGGCGGGAAAAATGTGTCCTCCCGTACCTCCACCACTGATAATAATTCTAAGTTCTTTTTCCATTCCAATCCTTTTTTTCTATCCGTTGTCCGCCTTTTCCGATGCGCTCATCGTTCATCAACAGTTCTTGTTAAATAATCATTCTCGTCCTCGAACTTGGCATCGTTGTTCAGAATCTGGGCAGTCGGTTCGGCGGCAGTTTGTGCTTCAGAATAGGCTGCCGCATCTGTTGTTATCTGCAACTGAATCTGTGCGTCATGTTCTTTCAGTTCTTCCAGATGAGCGGTATATCGGCTTACGCTCAATATCATTCCGATATAGGCGCAGTTGATTAATGTGCTTGTTCCTCCCTTGCTGACCAAAGGCAACGGTTGTCCCGTGACGGGGAACAGCCCGACGGCAACCATCATATTCAGTATCGCCTGCGATACCAGTAGCAAGGCAATGCCCATGACGAGGAAAGCGGGGAAAGTCCGGTCGCATTTCTGCGCGATTTTTCCGGCGCGCATCAATAGCCATAGGTAAAGGAATACGACGAAGACACCCCCTATTAGTCCCATTTCCTCGATGACAATGGCAAAGATAAAGTCGGAGAATGCCTGGCTGAGGAAGTCACGCTGTATGGAGTTGCCCGGTCCCTTGCCGACCACGTTGCTGGTGGCGATGGCGATGCGGGCATGCGCAATCTGCGCATCTTTATCAATATCGAACTTGGCGGCGGGTACTTCTTCTTTCTTGAAGAAACCGGAAACACGGTTCTGCCAGGTCTCGAAGCGGTGAAGACCAGGGGTGTTGTGCAGTGTTTTTGCGGGGATGGCCATCAGTATTCCTACGGCTACTCCGCCTACAAGTGCCAGTATCCCCAACATGCCGAACAGTTTTTTTGAAGATACCCGTCCGATGAACATCATCATGCATACTACTCCGAACAGTAGCATCGCTGTCGAAAGGTTTTCCGGCGCAATGAGCAGAAATACCAGTCCGGTGAGAATCATGATATATTTAAAGGCATTCGGGTTGGCACCATATTCGTCCTGCCGTTTGGACAGGATGAAAGAGACGGCGATGATGATTGCCATCTTAGCCAGTTCCGAGGGCTGGAACTGTAGTCCCATAAAGCTCATCCAGCGGGCTGCCCCGTTGACGCGGTCGCCTGTGATGATACCCATCAATGTGACGAATGCAAGCAGCACCAAGGATATAGGATACAGGAAGACCGGAAATACCTGGAACCATTTGTAGGGTACGTTGTGCAGGAATACCACCACTACGGCACCCACCATCAGGATGATGGAGTGCTGCGTAATCGGTCCCCAGTGGTCGCCGCTTTTGTAAGTCAGTGTCGATGCTGCCGAGAATACCTCGACAATCGAGATGAGGCAGAGACAGAGGAAGATAATCCAGATTACCTTGTCGCCTTTGAATATGTTCTTTAATAAATCCACTTTACTAAACGTTGTTTAAAGTTCTCTTACACATTCTTTGAACTGGTCGCCACGGTCTTCGTAGCTCTTGAAGAGGTCGAAGGAAGCGCAGCAGGGGCTTAATAATACGGTTTCTCCTTTCTTAGCCAGTTTGTAGGCGGCTTCTACGGCATCTTTCATGCCGGTTTGCACGTCTGCTACGGGCAGGCCGAGGCGGTCGAAGAATTCGTGAAGTTTCTCGTTATGCAGCCCCAGGTATACGAGTGCCGAACACTTCTCGCGTACCAAATCTTCTATTTCCGTATAATCGTTTCCCTTATCTTTGCCGCCGAGAATCAATACCGTTTTGGTGGTCATGCTTTGCAGGGCATACCAGCAGGAGTTGACATTCGTGGCTTTCGAGTCGTTGATAAAGTCAATTCCGCGGACACGCGCCACCTTTTCCAGACGGTGCTCCACTCCCTTGAAGTCGGAGAGGGCTTTGCGGATATTCTCTTTGGCGATACCTGCCAGGTTGGCCGAGATGCCGGCTGCCAGGGAGTTGTATAAGTTATGTTGTCCAGTCAGAGCCAGTTCTTCCTGCTCCATGTTGAAGGCAATCGGTTCGGTGATTTTCACTTCGTGGTCTTCAACGTAGGCGATGGCTCCGTCTTCTTTCACTGCGGCGAAAGGATACAGATGGGCTTTCAGGCCATGTTTCGCCAGTTCGCGTTTGATGATAGGGTCGTCGTTCCAGAAGATGAAGGCATCGTCCGGAGTTTGATTCCGGGTGATGCGGAATTTTGCGTCGATGTAATTCTGCATGCAGTGGTCGTAACGGTCGAGGTGGTCCGGAGTGATGTTCATCAATACGGCGATGTTCGCACGGAAGTTGTACATATTGTCCAACTGGAAAGAACTCAGTTCGATGATGTAATAATCATGGTAGTCCTCGGCCACCTGCAGAGCAAGGCTTTTGCCGATGTTGCCTGCCAGACCTACGTTCAGACCTGCACTTTTGAAGATATGGTAAATCAGGGAAGTCGTGGTTGTCTTCCCGTTCGAGCCGGTGATACAAATCATCTTGGCGTTCGTATAGCGTCCGGCAAACTCAATCTCTGATATGACCGGAGTACCTTGAGCTTTCAGTTTCAGGATGAGCGGGGCGTCATTCGGGATACCAGGGCTTTTGATAACCTCGTCGGCATTCAGAATGAGTTCTTCGGTGTGGTGTCCTTCTTCCCAGGCGATGTTGTAGCTGTCGAGAAGTTTCTTGTACTTGTCCTTGATAGCGGACATGTCCGAAACAAATGTCTCAAATCCTTTGACTTTTGCGAGTACGGCTGCACCTGCGCCGCTTTCGCCAGCTCCTAAAATTACTATTCTTTTCATCTACAATAATGTGCTCTTGTTTTCAATATGCTGAATTGCTTTATTGGTTGTGCACATTCTTTAAAAGTTAATAATCGGGTTAATATTCTCTATAAAAACTTGGCTTCCGAATGGAAACCCGGCTCCGGCACCTTGCCGGCTATCTTATCTTTAGCGTTATAATTGTTATGGCTGCCAGAACAATCGTTACAATCCAGAAGCGGACGGTAATTTTTGATTCGTGAAACAGTTGGTCGGGTTTGGTGAACTTGACTGTGCAGCCAGGTTCTATCAGGTTCATGGAAGTGCGGAAGTGGTCGTGAATCGGGGTTCGTTTGAACAACCGTTGTTTCACTCCTTTCCGCTTGCCTGCCTTATAGTAAGCCCGTTGCAGGATGACCGACAGGTTTTCCACGAGGAATACACCGCAAAGAATCGGTATCAACAGCTCTTTGTGGATGATAATGGCGAATACGGCGATGATGCCGCCTATTGTCAGACTGCCGGTGTCGCCCATGAATACTTGTGCCGGATAGGCATTATACCAAAGGAAACCGATAAGTGCACCGATGAAGGCACAGATATAGATTACCAGTTCTTCCGAGCCGGGGATATACATGATGTTCAGATAACTCGCAAACTCGATATGCGACGAAACGTAGGCCAATATGCCTAGCGTAGCTCCGATGATGGCGGAATTTCCTGCTGCCATTCCGTCCATTCCATCGTTCAGGTTGGCACCATTGGATACGGCGGTAACCACAAAGATGGTGATGATGACGAACAGTATCCATCCGGCTGCCTGTGTGTACTCACCCATGAAAGAGACCAGATCGGCATAGTCAAGGTTGTTGCTCTTGAAGAAAGGAATGGTAGTCTGGGTCGATTTCAAGTCGTTTGTCCCATGTATCACTTCCATTTCCTGTCCCGGAGTATGTACTTCGATATTTTCGCGGATTACCACATCCGGGCTTAGATATAAAGTAAGCCCGACAATTAATCCCAGACCTACCTGTCCGATGATTTTGAACTTGCCGTGCAATCCTTCCTTGTCTTTCTTGAAGATTTTTATATAGTCGTCGGCAAATCCGAGTGAGCCCAGCCATATGGTGGTTATCAGCATCAATATCATATATATGTTTTCCAGCTTGCCCAATAATAGGCAGGGGATGAGAATGGCTATAATAATAATGACACCGCCCATGCTCGGCACACCTACCTTGTTGACACCGAACGGGTCAATCTTCGAGTCACGCTGCGTTTCCGTTATTTGCTTCTTCTTCAGCAGGTTGATAAATCTGTCTCCCCATATACTTGAAATAAGCAATGCGAAGATGACAGCCATCAAAGCACGGAATGAGGTGTAACCAAACATTCCCGCTCCGGGAAAATTGAGCTTTTGCAGCCATTCAAACAGATAATATAGCATGATGAAATTTACTGTTTTACGATTTACTATTTTACGATTTACAATTTACGATTTTACAATTTACTATGCAGACGACGTTATTGGAATACCTCTTTGAGTACTTCCTTGTCGTCGAAGTGATGTTTCACGCCTTTTATCTCCTGGTAATTCTCGTGTCCTTTTCCGGCAACGAGTATTACGTCTCCTTTTTCTGCCAGCATACAAGCCGTGCGGATTGCTTCCTTACGGTCGGCAATGCTTAGTGTCTTCTTCATATCCTCGGCATCCAGTCCTGCCAGCATATCATTGATAATATCCTGCGGTTCTTCAAAACGGGGATTGTCGGAAGTGATGATAACTCGGTCACTGGCTTTGGCTGCTTCTTTCGCCATGATGGGGCGTTTCCCTTTGTCGCGGTTGCCGCCTGCACCTACCACGGTGATGACTTTTCCTTTTCCTTCGAGCACTCCGTGGATAGCGTTCAACACGTTGATAAGCGCATCCGGAGTGTGGGCATAGTCCACAATCGCCGTAATGCCTTTTGGCGAACGGATAGCGTCAAAGCGTCCCGCCACCGGATGAAGTGTACTGAGAGCGACAAGCACCTCTTCTTCTTTCTTGCCAAGCAGGACGGCAGCCCCGAACACTGCCAATAGATTGGAAGCATTGAATTTGCCTATAAACTGGACAGCCAGCTCGTGGTTATTGAAATCAAGCAGCATTCCTTCGAAATGGGATTCCAACACCCGACCTTTAAAATCGCTGAGGCTTCTCAATGAATAAGTATATACTTTGGCATGTGTGTTCTGTGTCATTACCAGTCCGTTCTTGTCGTCGAGGTTGGTAAGAGAGAATGCATTCTTCGGCATATCGTCGAAGAATTTCTTCTTGGCCTTCAGATAATTCTCTACTGTCTTGTGGTAATCGAGATGGTCACGGGTGAGATTGGTGAAGATACCCCCCGCGAATTTCAGTCCGCTGATACGTTTCTGTGCAATCGAGTGGGAGCTGACTTCCATGAACACATATTTGCATCCTTCATCCGCCATCCGTCCCAACAAGCGGTTCAGCGTGATGGGGTCGGGCGTAGTATGTTCTGTCGGGACAGCTTCATCGTCGATATAGTTGCAAACGGTAGAGATAAGCCCCACCTTATATCCGAAGTAACGGAATGTATTATATAATAAGGTGGCGATAGTTGTCTTGCCGTTTGTTCCGGTGACACCGACCAGTTCGAGCTTGGAAGTCGGGTCTCCATAGAATGTAGTGGCGATTTTACCTGTCGCATCTTCGCTGTCTTTTACCTGGACATAAGTAACCCCTGCCACAGGCTCTTCCGGCATATCCTCGCAAAGGATGGCAGCAGCTCCTTTTTTGATGGCAGCAGGTATATAGGCATGGCCGTCGGCTTGTGTGCCGCGTATAGCCATGAATAGTTGACCGGCTTCTACTAAACGGGAATCAATGTTGATTCCGGTGATTTCTATGTCTGAATCCCCGGTTATCCGTACCGGTTGAATTGCTTTCAGTAACTTGTTTAGCAACATAGTCTCTTTTTTAAATACTTGATTTTACTTTTAATGCATGGAAAGGGTAATCGTCTGCCCCTTCTTTACTATCGTTCCGTTGGCTATCGACTGGCTTTTCACCTTGCCGACCCCAACCAAATGTACTTTTAATCCTTTACTCTCCAGCAGGTACACGGCATCTTTCGCCCCCATGCCTATAACGCTCGGCACGAAATTCTGCATATTGCTCCGGCTTTCGAGAACTACCGCCTGGGGGGCCGAATGGGTATTCCCCCACACCTCTTTTCCCGTGTCGGCTATTTTGCCCTGAACCTGAATATTCAGTTCTTCCAGCACCCGTTGTGTTTCCCTCATTTCTCCCGCTTTTACATTGGGAATGACTACGGAATTCGTGTCAATCGCGTTGGTAAGAGGCAAACGCAGGTCTTTGGCGTACACCCTTTCGGCGATTTTGCTGAATACGCTGCCTGCCATCAGACCACCTGATGCCGGCAAGCCCGGTTTCTGAATGGAAACAATCATACTATATTTGGGCGCTTCCGACGGGAAATAACCGCAGAAACTAACAAGATAGTTTGTTCTTCCTGTCTTGTATCCGGCCGCTCCCTGTGAAATCTGTGCCGTTCCGGTCTTACCCGAAACGTGGAATTGCTTGCTACCCGCGGGTTTGGCAAGTCCTTCGCCTACCACTTTCCGTAGAATCTCACGGATTTGTGTCAATGTCTTGTCCGAACAAATCTTCGGATTAATAACTTCTGTCGGATACTCTTTCACTATTTCCCCGTCTTTCACCGCAGCTTTTACGAATTTCGGACGTACCGTCACCCCATTATTCGCTATTCCATTATAGAATGTAAGAATATTAATCGGCGGGACTTGCGTCTCATAACCGATACTCATCCATGGCAGGGCGGTTTTGGAGAAATAACTTCTCTCTTTCGGACCGCGAATGTTCGGCTTGCCTTCTCCCGCAATTTGCAGGTGAAGAGGCTGGTCGATGCTCATACGTCTCAATCCATCGATGAACTTCTGCGGGTTGCTGCCGTAGAAATGGTCTATAATATAAGATGTACCGACATTGGAAGACACTTCCAAAATCTCGGTAACCGTTAATTTTCCGTATCCTCCGCGATGCCAGTTGTGGTCTTTCATCACACGGCCGTGCATCGGCATTTGCCCGTTGCCGGTATCCACTACATAGTCCGGAGTGATTTTCCCGTCTTCGAGGGCCACCATAATAGAAGCCGTCTTGAAAGTTGACCCCGGTTCGAGCATATCGCTGATGGCATTATTGCGCATCTCGTAATACCCACCGTCTTTGCCCTGCATCATATTAACGATGGCTTTCACTTCTCCGGTAGCCACCTCCATCAATACAACGACCCCCACGCTGGCATTCAGTTCTTTTAGCTTGTCTACCAGTGCTTTCTCGCAAATATCCTGCATGCCTACGTCGATGGTAGATATGAGGTCGCAACCGTCAACCGGCGGCACATCTACGATGTTCAGGTATTTGTTCATCACTTTCTGGCGGTGGGTCAATCCGTCCCGTCCTTTCAGAATCGTATCGAAGGCAAGTTCGATACCGTTTCTCGCTCCTTTCGCGGTGTCGGCATACACATCGCCTAGCGTACGCGCCGCCAGCGAACCGAAAGGCTTCTTCCGTTGGTTGTAAGCCAGTTCCTTGAATCCCCCTTTGTAGCGGTTCAAGCAGAAGACCGGCAATCTCTTTACCTCTTTATATTGTATATAAGAGATGCGTTTCGGATAAATCAGGTAATTGCGGCTTTTCGCCTGGCGTCCTTTCTTCAGATGTGCCTTGAATTGGGCTACGCTCTTATCCGGGAATATCTTATGAAGTCCGATGCAGATTGAATCCATGTTGGCGGTAAGGATGGAATCCCGTCGTGCCTGGTCTTTCTTTCTGCGTTTTTCGTCCTTTTCACCGGACATAAAGTCCATATATATCCTGTATTCGGGCAGGGAGCTAGCCATCAGTTTGCCGTCGGAAGAGATAATGTTTCCGCGGTTGGGTTTCACCGTCACATTTTCCTTTACGAAACGGTCGGCCACGTCCTGCCAATACTGGCGGTCGGCAAACATGGTGATGCCTGCCTTCACGACAATTGCCACGCCTGTCAACGCCATCAGGAGGATGACGAAGAAATAACGGGTCATTATATTTTTTTTGTTAACTGCCACAGTGCTTGTCTTTTAAAAACTCTCTGCTCTCAATTTTCAATTTTCTATTCTCTACTTATTTAATAAGGTAAGGGGGATTGGTCGATGTCTGCAAATCACTTTCCTTACTTGATATATATTCCTCGATGCGCGACTGGCGGCTCTTCTCCATCAGTTCCGAGCTGCGTGTCAGTGCGTCATACTTAATATCTATCAGTTCCTTTTTCAAACGGTCTATCTCAATCTGCTGCTGCTGGCTGGCATAGCGGTTGTGGATGTAGAAGATGATGAACACCATGATAAGCACCAGTAGTTTGGTCTGGCGACGGAAAAAGTCGGTGGCCAGAATGTCTCCACCCAGGATGCTTTTCAGCGAAGTGCGTTTTTTCTTCTTGCCCTCTTCTGCCTTCTTGTTTACTGCTTCTTCTTTTTCTTTTTCCATTTTCTCTTATTTCTTTTCTGCAATTCGTAACTTGGCGCTTCTCGACCGCGGGTTTCTTTCTATTTCTGCCTGGTCGGGCACAATCACCTTATTGTTGACAAGGCGGAAAGGCGTTTGCAGGTTGCCGAAGAAGTCTGTCTCTGCCTTGCCCTCCACGTTGCCTGTCTTCATGATGTTCTTCACCATGCGGTCTTCCAGTGAGTGATAAGTGATAACTACCAGTCTGCCACCTGGTTTTAACGCTTCGGTTGCCGCGAGCAGCATCTCTTTCAGCGCTTCCATCTCCTGGTTCACTTCAATCCGCAATGCCTGGAATACCTTTGCAAGTTCTTTCTTCTCCCGTTCACGGCCGAAAAGCGGTTTGATGATTTCCAGAAACTCTCCGATAGTACGGATGGGCTGTCCGTTTCGGGCTTTGACAATGACAGAAGCCAGTTTGCGGCTGTTTTTAAGTTCTCCATACAGGTAGAGAATGTTTGCGAGACGCTCTTCTTCGTACGTGTTTACGATGTCTGCCGCCGTAACTCCTGCACGCTTGTTCATACGCATATCCAGTTCTCCGTCGAAACGGAAAGAGAAGCCGCGTTCGCTGTCATCAAAGTGGTGGGAAGACACACCGAGGTCGGCGAGAATCGCATCTACCTGTTCGATGTCGTGATAGCGCAGGAAATTGTGCAGGTAGCGGAAGTTGCTGCGCACAAAGATGAAATGCGGGTCGTTGACAATATTCCGCTCGGCATCCTCGTCCTGGTCGAATCCCAGGAGGCGTCCGCCTTCGCCGAGCCGTGAAAGAATCTCGCGCGAATGTCCCGCTCCTCCGAATGTAACGTCTACATACGTTCCGTCCGGCTGGATATTCATCCCGTCGACGCTTTCTTTGAGTAACACCGGAACGTGATATATCAGTTCGTCTTTTTCCATCTTGTCTTTTTCCATCCTTCTTTGTCTCTTAAAAAAACATCTCACTACCTTATTATAAAAAGTGGCTGTAAAAGTATGAAATTCCCCACAATTCCCCGTCATTTCCCATTGAAAACTTTCGGAGAAGTTTTCAACAGATTGTTAAATGCTTATTGCTTGAAAATGAAGATGCTTCGTAGATGCTTTGCAGGCGGGATGCCGTGGCTTATTCGTTTAATCGCTGGAGTTTGGTTGTTGCCTGTCTAGGAACTGTTTGTTTTCATGCGGTCGACTATTCGTCTGACTATAGTTAGACGAAACGTTAACTATAGTCAGACGAATACTTGTTCGCAATGCGGGAGGTAGGGAATAGGCTTCGGGAAAATAGATTTTGCCTGAGAAACGGCTAATTCGTCGCGGTGGCGGGACGGGGCAGTGGGATGGACGATGCTGATGTATACTTTTTGAAATAAAAAAGAGTGGCGTATGTGGTTTGTTATGAATGTTTTATTATATTTGTGACCGTAAGGAATATCTAATACTTGAAAACATGAGGACGTTGAAGAATATAGTTTCTTTGTCTGTCGGCATTCTTATATTGAGTCTGCCGTTCAATCCTATGAAAGATATTCCTGATAAAATCCATCTATCGTTTCTGTTTGTATGCATATTCTTGTCGGGTATTGCAGGAATATCAGCAACTTGTCTGCCTGCGAAGGAAGCAGGCTCACGGCTGACCGTTGTAGACTTGTGGGTTGCCGGATGCTGTTCGGCGTGGATAGCCGTGATGGTCGTTGTCGTATTTTCCGCCTGCAAACGCTTTGATATTCCTTTGCGGTGGAAAATGGCAGGATGTGTTGTGCTTGTGTTGTTCATGGGGTGGCTGTATCATTTTAAGGCTGCTTCTGCCGACGGCAGGTTGCTGATTTGGAAAGTCACTATGCAGATGGTGAAAGAAAAGCCTCTTGCCGGTTTCGGGTCTCATGGATTCAGGGCTGAGGAATCTTGATTTCCGGAAGAGGGAGTGCGTATGCAAGAGGAGATAAAGACTCGTGGATGGGAAATGCAGAGAGTATGTTACACGGAATTTGTTTACGTGGAATACAATGATTGTAAAGGATTTACCTATGAAGACCCGGAATATGGATTAGGCTTCGGTACAGAATGTCGTAAAGTGGGAAAATGGGAGCCGGTGGAACGTTGTCACGACGAACTTGTTTATGTATAGGAACCGTGGTATCCCGGTCCCGGTGAAGGTGGTGGTAACGGCGGCGGTAATGGAGGTAATGGTGGCTATGTACCTATTCCCCCAGAAGGAGGCACTCAACCTATGACTGCTCCTAACGCAAGAAAAATTTTTTCCGGCGATTTAACAGAAGAACAATGGAAGAAACTGGAAAATATGCTAAAGAAGATAATAAATGATTGTATGGGAGAAGGATTGTATAAAGAATTATCTAAAATATTTAATAGCAATAACAAAATTAGCTTTAATTTTTCAGATAAAGAAAAAGGTGCTAAATATTCTCCTATAAATAATGTTATTACTTTTAATCCTAATATGGAAAGTGGAACTTTGTTGCATGAAATGATGCACGCGTATCAATACAAACAAAAAAATGATGTTGATATTTGGAGAAATCAGACAATAAACTCGGAAATAGAATCACATTATACACAATATCTTTATTATTGTAGAGATACTGTTTCATATAATGAAAGCGATTGGATAAAAGGGAAAATTAGAGGAGATAAACGTATGTTATCAACGGAAAAATTGGAATACTATATTGATAAAAAAGGGAACTTTTATGGAGATTCTATTAATTTTGAAATATATTGGGATTATACTCTCCTTAATTGTTTTAAAACATATCCAGGGTATGAGAATTATAAATATACCCCTTATGAAGATAGAATGGTTAATTTTAACAACTTAAGAAAAATAACAGAAAATTGCATATGAAGACTATTACAATATTATTTATACAATTATTCATGGTATTATTTGCTTCTGCGCAAACAAGATATTATGATAAAACTAAGACGTTTTACGAAAATGGTTACACCTATCAGAGCGATCAACTTGGTATGGTAACTTTGTATAACAAAGAGAATAAATTTACATATGTAGATCAGATTGATAGGTATACCGGGAAATACATATCCATTGAAGAAAACATGAGTGATCAATTGGAAAAAGATAGTTGGACAAAGCCCAAATGTATTTCTATTGTTAATAGTTGTTTTTCGGATACAGAGAAAAACCGTGTAAGAGAAACATTCATATTTATTACGATGTATATTAATCCGGATAATGGAAGTGTAGCAGAAGTTGAATTTAGTTTTCCGTGTACTAATCCATTTGCGACTATTCCTGTTTCTGTTTATCGTAAAATTGAATTAGGTTTGAAAAAAGAGATACGATTTGTTCCTACGGAGGAGGGTAAAAGACGAAATTACATTCTTGTGTATTGGAAGCATCATGTAAAATGATAGGTAAGTTGATGGGGGACTCGAAAGTCCCCTCATTGAAAAATGTTTTTATAGTTATGAAATTAAAAACAAAAAATAAGACTCTTTTCTTTGTTCTTGCATGGTTACTGATGATTGGCTGTACAAGCGAAATGGACAAACGTGTGGAAACCATTTTAGCAATTTCCGGTCCAAACAGAAGTGAGTTGGAAACAGTATTGCAGCATTATCGGCACGAACCTCAGAAACTGAAGGCTGCAAAGTTTCTGATAGCCAATATGCGCTATCATCATTCGCCTTACTCGGTAAGGAACTCTCAGCAACATCCTTTGCTGGATTCATTGACGAATCTTGCCGATTCGCTTCTTTATGGACTCGTTGTGGAAAACCCCGATAGCTTGTATAGCCGGAAGGGATTTGAACTTGTCTTGAAATTCAGAGTAAGCGATGGAGAAAAGATATTGGAACAGCCGACAACGGTATTGTGCCGGGCAATCGGTATGAATTGTATGGCTGGAGTAATGGAAAATGGAAGAAAATAACCAGTCAGCAGGCTGTATACCACTATATAACAGCGGAAGTCCCACCCGGGTCGCTCCTATGGCTCAGAAACCTGACCGAAGGTAAGGAAGAACTTCCGTTTTATATAAATGGCAACGGAGAGCAGATTTTTATTTATCGGTAAGAACCGGTTCAACGGAAATCCTTCAACTCTTCCTGCAACTTCTGCCGGGTGAAGAAGATACGGCTTTTCACTGTTCCCAACGGAAGCTCCAGTTTATCTGCGATTTCACGGTATTTGAACCCCGACATGTGCATCGAAAACGGAATGCGGTACTCTTTCGGAAGGTTGTTTACCACCCGGTGCATCTCTTTCAGGTCGTACGCCCTGTCTGTACTCTCCACGCTTGCGTCTTGTGGCAGATTCAGATGGTATAAGTTGTCGGTCTGGTCGACAAATGTCTGGTCGCGAACCACCTTGCGGTAGTTGTTGATGAATATATTGCGCATGATAGTGTACATCCAGCCTTTGAAGTTTGTATCGGGCGTGTATTTATCTTCATTATCCAATGCTTTCAATGAGGTTTCCTGCAACAAATCATTTGCTTCTTCGCGGTCGGTTGTCAGTTTGTAGGCGAAGCGAAGTAGTTCATCCTGTACTTCTACTAAATCTTTTCTGAAGCTTAAACTTTTCATATACGTTGCTTTTAAATGGTGAATATTCGTTCGTTAATTTCGATGGTGCAAGTTTACGGGGATTTTTGAGAACCGGACGGGGAGAATCCGGCTAAATAACACCTGAAAACTGTCTGCAGACAGTTTTCATGTGTTATTTGATAGTTTTCGGGTGTTGTTTTCGGGGGCTTATGAGCTTAAATCCTGCATTTTCTACTAATTTATTGCAAATAATAAAAAAGAACCGCTAATTTTGTAGCATCATTTTATTTGAAAAGAATGACAGATGACTCTTTATTTTTGATTGATGTCGATAAAATTCTTCGGACCAAAGCGCCGAAGCAATACAAGTACATCCCTAAGTTTGTGATTTCTTATCTGAAGAAAATAGTTCATCAGGATGAGATTAATGTGTTTTTGGATGAGTCGAAAGATAAGGTCGGAGTCGACTTCCTCGAAGCGTGTCTGGACTTTCTGGATGCGAAGGTAGAGGTGAAAGGACTCGAAAATCTTCCCAAAGACGGTTTGTACACCTTTGTCTCCAATCATCCGTTGGGCGGACAGGACGGTGTGGCGCTGGGCTACGTGCTGGGACGTCATTATGACGGGAAGGTGAAATACCTGGTCAACGACTTGCTGATGAACCTGCGCGGATTGGCTCCGCTCTGCATACCTATTAATAAGACAGGCAAGCAGTCGAAAGATTTCCCTAAGATGGTGGAAGCCGGATTCAACTCCGACGACCAGCTTATCATGTTCCCCGCCGGGCTCTGTTCGCGCCGGCAGGAGGGAGTGATTCGCGACCTGGAATGGAAAAAGACATTTATAGTAAAGAGCATACAAGCAAAACGCGACGTGATACCGGTGCACTTCGGGGGCAGAAACTCCGATTTCTTCTACAATCTGGCAAATATCTGCAAGGCACTGGGCATTAAGTTCAACATCGCCATGTTGTATCTTGCGGATGAGATGTTTAAGAACCGCCACAAAACCTTTACCGTCACCTTTGGCAAGCCGATACCCTGGCAGACTTTCGACAAATCGAAAACACCGGTACAATGGGCGGAATACGTAAAGGACATTGTATATAAACTGTAATTGATAGAACAACTATAACAAGAAATATGGAAGAGATTATCAAACCGATAAGCAAAGAACTGCTGAAGGCTGAATTGACGGAAGACAGACGCTTACGAATGACCAATAAGAGTAATAACCAGATTTACATTATTACTCATCAGAATGCACCCAATGTGATGAAAGAGATTGGACGTTTGCGCGAAATTGCTTTCCGGGCTGCCGGCGGAGGAACCGGGCTGTCGATGGATATAGACGAATACGACACAATGGAGCATCCCTACAAGCAGCTCATTGTGTGGAACCCGGAAGCCGAAGAGATTTTAGGCGGCTACCGCTATCTGCTTGGGACGGACGTGCGTTTCGACGAAAAAGGCGCTCCGATTCTTGCCACTTCCCATATGTTCGATTTCTCGGATACTTTTATTGAAAAATATTTGCCGCAGACGATAGAGTTGGGACGTTCGTTTGTGACGCTTGAATATCAGTCTACCCGTGCCGGAAGCAAGGGGCTGTTTGCGCTGGACAACCTATGGGACGGATTGGGAGCATTGACCGTGATTATGCCGAACGTGAAGTACTTCTTCGGAAAGGTGACAATGTATCCCAGCTACCACCGCCGCGGCCGTGATATGATTCTTTATTTCCTTAAGAAACATTTCCACGATAAGGAAAGGCTCGTCACGCCGATGGAGCCTTTGGTATTGGAGACTCCGGAAGAGGAGTTGCGGGCATTGTTCTGTAAGGACAGCTTTAAGGAAGATTACAAAATCCTGAATTGTGAGATTCGCAAACTGGGCTATAACATTCCGCCGCTGGTGAACGCTTATATGAGCCTGAGTCCTACGATGCGTATGTTTGGCACAGCCATCAACTATGAATTCGGTGATGTGGAAGAGACCGGAATCCTGATTGCCGTGGATGAAATACTGGAGGATAAGCGAATCCGGCACATCCAGACGTTTATAGAAAGCCATCCGGATGCGCTGAAAATCCCTTTTGAGGATGATGAAGCGTTTACTCCTAAGGTTGTTACACCGCAGGCAGACTGTTGCCGTTAATCTTGCGGTAGAGGTCGAGGGCAAAGACGTCGGTCATTCCCGAAATATAATCAAGTACCGCCTGTATTCTTTCATAGAGTGCAGGCGCTTTTATATTATACTGGCTGGAAACCCGGTTAATCAGAAGCTCGGAGTAAGCCTTTTCGGGTGAGGTCACGGCGTCTACCATCAGATCGAGCAGCGTGCTGATGACACGGAATCCGGCCAATTCAATGTCCAGCACGTCTCGCGAACGGTAAATCTTCTTCAAAGAAATTTCGGAGCAGTGCATGTAAGCTCCTGCCGGACGCTCGGAAATGTGCTTGACAAGCGTCCCTTCGAAGGTGCCGGACAATATCTCCTGCTCATGTTCCAAAAACACGCGGGTGCATTCACGAATCAATAATCCGATTACGGAAGAACGCAGATAAGCGATTTGCTCGTTCGTGTCATTGACAATCCGGAAAGTCTTTCGGAGATGCTCCTGCCGTTTCTCGTCGAAATATGCCATTAGCAACTCTTTCGTCTCCTCGGTAGTGAGTATTTTCAATTTATGGGCATCTTCGATATCCATCATCTGGTAACAGATATCATCGGCGGCTTCTACCAGATAGACCAGCGGGTGGCGTGCATACTTTAACGGGTGCTCGTTCAGCAATGTCAGTCCCAGCTCCGTCGCAATCTTATGAAAACTGTCTTCTTCGCTGACGAAGAACCCGAATTTAGACTTTTTGCCGGCAAGGCTCGATGAAAAGGGGTATTTTACAATGGAAGCCAACGTTGTATATGTCAGGACGAAGCCGCCTTTCCGACGTCCTTCGAACTGGTGGGTCAAGATGCGGAATGCATTCGCATTGCCTTCGAAATGTGTCAAATCTTCCCATTCCATCGCAGAAAGTTGCTCTCCGTCCGGTTGCTTCTCTTTCAGGCGCAGACCTTTCCCCTCGGAGAAAAAGGTGGATATGGCCCGTTCGCCGGAATGACCGAAAGGAGGGTTTCCCAAGTCATGCGCCAGGCAAGCGGCGGATACGATAGAACCAATCTCCGGCAGGAAAGATTCCTGAAGTTCCGGTTGGCGTTGCAGGATAGCTTTGGCAACATCGTTGCCCAAGGAACGGCCGACGCAGGAGACTTCGAGACTATGCGTGAGCCGGTTGTGTACAAAGACGCTGCCCGGCAGAGGAAATACCTGCGTCTTATTCTGTAATCTGCGGAAAGGCGCGGAGAAAATAAGTCGGTCATAATCCCGTTGAAATTCGGAGCGGTTTTCCTGACGTTCTTCGTGGAATTCTTCCATCCCGAAACGTTTAGCTGATATTAATTGGTTCCAATTCATCATTTTATTTACGATTTGACTATTTACGATTTACAATTTGGAGAACGGTACATTATTTAACTGCAAACTTAACTATTTTTCAGTTCAAAATGTGTATTTTCGCCCGTTAAATAGTAAACATGCACTTATGAATATTCAAGTTATCAATAAATCGAAGCATCCGCTTCCGGCTTATGCCACCGAATTGTCCGCAGGAATGGACATCCGCGCTAACCTTTCCGAACCTATCACACTGGAACCATTGCAACGTTGCCTGGTGCCGACAGGATTATATATAGCTCTCCCGAAGGGATTTGAAGCACAAATCCGTCCCCGTAGCGGTCTGGCTATCAAGAAAGGAATTTCCGTACTTAATTCTCCGGGGACGATTGACGCGGATTATCGGGGGGAAATCTGCATTATCCTAATCAATCTCTCTTCCGAAACTTTTGTGATTGAAGATGGCGAACGTATCGCCCAAATGGTGATAGCGAAGCATGAGCAACCGACATGGCAGGAAGTGGAAGTGCTGGATGAAACAGAACGGGGAGCCGGTGGTTTCGGTCATACCGGAGTATGATGAATGCTTAATTAAAAAAATGAAATGAAGATAAAAATAGGATGGCTGCTGGTCTCGGTATGGGTCTTGACCTCGTGCGGGACGGCACGTACAGGGCGTACGGCGAAGTCTGCAAAGGATGAGGGGGCTTCTTCCCCGATAGGAAAGACTTATGTAACGGCGGAGCAACAGCGGAAGTATGACTATTTCTTTCTGGAAGCCATGCGGATGAAGGAGAAGAAGGAATATGACGCGGCTTTCGGCTTGTTGCAGCATTGTCTGGATATTAATCCGGGTGCTTCTTCTGCGCTTTACGAAGTTTCCCAGTATTACATGTTCCTTCGCCAGGTTCCGCAAGGTCAGGCGGCTCTGGAGCAAGCGGTGGCCTATGCTCCCGACAATTATTGGTATAGCCAGGGGTTGGTCAATCTGTATCAGCAGCAGAATGAACTGGATAAAGCGGTCGTTTTGCTCGAGAAGATGGTCACCCGTTTTCCGACGAAGCAGGAACCTTTGTTCAGCCTGCTTGATATTTATAGCCGTCAGGAAAAATATAACGATGTGATTTCCACACTGAATCGCTTGGAGAAGCGTTTGGGCAAGAACGAACAGTTGTCTATGGAGAAATTCCGCATTTATCTCCAGATGAAAGATGACAAGAAGGCGTTTCAGGAAATCGAGAGCCTGGTGCAGGAATATCCGATGGATATGCGGTATCAGGTGATTTTGGGAGATGTATATCTTCAGAATGGCAAGAAAGAGGAAGCCTACGAGACATATCAGAAGGTGTTGGCGGCAGAGCCGGACAACCCGATGGCTCTCTTCTCGATGGCTTCTTATTATGAACAGACCGGACAAAAGGAATTGCACCAACAGCAACTGGATACACTGCTGCTGAACAAGAAGGTGACTCCTGATACGAAAATCAATGTCATGCGTCAGATAATTGTGGAAAATGAACAGTCATCGGCTAAAGACAGTACCCAAGTGATTGCTTTGTTTGACCGGATGATGAAGCAGGAACAGGATGACCCGCAAGTCCCGATGCTTTATGCGCAGTATCTGCTGTCGAAGAATATGGAGCAGGAAGCCGTCCCGGTGTTGGAACAAGTGGTTGACTTAGACCCGGCTAACAAGGCTGCCCGCTTGATGCTGGTCAGTGCCGCTGTGAAAAAAGAAGATTATAAACAGATTATAAAAGTTTGTGAGCCGGGTATCGAGGCTACTCCGGATGCTTTGGGATTGTATTATTATCTGGCAATTGCCTATCATCAGGCGGAACAGACTGACAGCGTATTGACTGTTTGCAACAGAGCACTGAAACACGTGACACCCGATACGAGAAAAGAAGTTGTATCGGATTTCTATTCGATAATGGGGGATATTTACCACACAAAGAACCAGATGGCAGAGGCTTATGCTGCCTATGACTCGGCTTTGGTGTACAATCCTTCCAATATCGGCGCGTTGAATAATTACGCTTATTACTTGTCTGTGGAACGCCGTGATTTGGACAAGGCGGAAGAAATGAGTTACAAAACTGTAAAGGCGGAACCCAATAACTCCACTTATCTCGACACGTATGCCTGGATTCTTTTTGAAAAGGGGAATTATGCCGAGGCACGTATCTACATTGATAATGCGATGAAGAGCGACGGCGAGAAAAGCGATGTGATAGTGGAACATTGCGGGGATATTTATTTTATGACCGGTGATGTGGAAGGTGCGTTGAAATACTGGAAACAGGCGCTCGAAATGGGCAGTGAGTCGAAAACATTGAAACGGAAAATAGAGAAGAAGAAATATATTGCAGAATGAGAAGATTTGTATATCTATTGCTGGTGGTAGTCGTATTGGCAGGTTGTAAGAGTTCGAAGCGTCTGGCGACTTCGGAAACAAAGGCTCCCGTATCCGGCTATCTGGCTTCCAAACTTCAACTGACCATTCCCAATAAAGGGGGGGGGAGCATGTCCGTGGGGGGAACGATGAAGATGAAAACCCACGAACGTGTACAAGTCTCTTTGTTGATGCCTATCTTGCGTACGGAAGTAGCGCGTATCGAAATCACTCCCGATGAAGTATTGCTGGTAGACCGGATGAACAGGAGATTTGTCCGTGCGACGAAAGAAGAACTGAAAGGGATGTTACCAAAGAACGCGGAGTTCTCCCGTCTGGAAAAGATATTGATGGATGCGTCCCTGCCCGGTGGAAAGACGGAACTGACGGGAAAAGATATAGGCATTCCTTCGTTGGAAAAGGCCAAAGTCCAACTTTATGAGTTTTCTACGAAAGAATTCTCCATGACTCCGACCGAACTTACCGCCAAATACCGGCAAGTTCCTTTGGAAGAATTAGTAAAAATGCTGATGGCTTTGTTATGATGAAACGTCTCTTTGTTATTCTAATCAGTTGCCTATGGTTGGCAGTTCCACTTTCCGCCCAGTCGAATAAATTGATTCGCGAGTTGGAAAGCAGGCGCGGTGCTCTGCAAAAGCAGATAGCCGAGTCGGAATCTATATTGAAGGATACAAAGAAGGATGTAGGCAGCCAACTGAATAGCTTGGCGGCATTGACCGGGCAGATTGAGGAACGGAAACGTTATATTCTGGCTATCAATAATGACGTGGAAGCCATCGAACGTGAATTGAACACCTTGGAGCGTCAGTTGCGGGCATTGGAGAAAGACTTGAAAGATAAAAAGAGGAAATATGAAGCTTCCGTCCAATACTTGTACAAGAATAAATCGATAGAGGAGAAATTAATGTTCATCTTCTCTGCCAAGAACTTGGGACAGACTTACCGCCGTATGCGTTACGTGCGTGAGTATGCCACTTACCAACGTTTGCAGGGTGAAGAGATTCTGAAGAAGCAGGAGCAGATACGCAAGAAAAAAGCAGAACGCCAACAGGTGAAAGCAGCCAAGGAGAATCTGCTGAAAGAGCGTGAAGGCGAAAAGGTGAAACTGGAAGCTCAGGAAAAAGAAAAACGGACACTGGTAGCCAATCTGCAAAAGAAACAGAAAGGCCTTCAGAACGAGATTAATAAGAAACGCAAAGAGGCAAACCAACTGAATGCCCGTATCGACAAACTCATTGCCGAGGAAATAGAACGCGCCCGCAAGCGTGCCCAGGAGGAAGCCCGCCGTGAAGCGGCTGCACGTAAGAAGGCAGAAGGCAGCCAGTCTTCCGGAACGGGGACAGCAGCAAAAACAAACTCAAAACCTCTGGAAGCTTACACCATGAGCAAGGCGGACCGGGAACTGTCCGGCAACTTTGCCGCCAACCGTGGGAAACTTCCCATGCCTATCTCCGGTGCTTATATCATCACCAGCCATTACGGACAATATGCAGTGGAAGGGCTGCGTAATGTGAAACTGGATAATAAAGGAATAGACATTCAGGGAAAACCCGGAGCGCAGGCGCGTGCCATCTTCGATGGTAAAGTAGCAGCCGTATTCCAGTTGAACGGATTATTCAATGTACTTATCCGTCACGGCAACTATATTTCCGTTTATTGTAACCTTTCGTCGGCCTCTGTGAAAACCGGTGATACGGTGAAAACGAAGCAATCCATAGGACAAGTCTTCTCCGACGGGACGGATAATGGACGGACAGTATTGCACTTCCAGTTGCGGCGGGAAAAAGAGAAACTGAATCCGGAGCCTTGGCTCAACCGATAAAATAGATGACTGTTTCTAACCTTGATAATTTCCCTCCCCATCTATCTCTTTTTCACTCCTTTCACTTTTTTGGTAAACTATTATTTTCCAATCTCTTATGGGTGAATCCTTTCTCTGCTTGGGGCTTTATGCCGCTTTCAACGGTTTCACCAGATATACATTCCCATATTTGGTATGTTTGCGGGTGACTCCCGCTGCGAGCAGCACTTGTGCAAATGTAGCCGGATTACTTCCGCGCATGGCAGCCGGGTTATACATTTTCAGTCTCCTGAATATGTCCGAAGCCGAAAGCCGTTCACTTCCTTCTTCATCGTCTCCGGCCATCCGGTAGCAGGCATGAAAGACTTCTTCCGCCGGACAAGGATGATAAAAGGCGGTGTTGTGGCGTTGCAATTCTACAATAGGACGATACCGGTTTGCAAGTATTTCTCAATAAAAAAAGATATTTTTTCCTTAACGGAAGATATCTGCTTCTTATCACCCTTTTCACTATTATTTATCGTATCTTTGCCTTAGATTTATCAATGATTCACTAGTGTGGTTTAATTAAATGACTAAAGTTGTTTAATTGAATAACAGTAGTAGTTTGAATGAACCACGGTAGTGGTTCGTTGGTAATTCTAAAGGTTTTGCATGAAAAGTATTCATTATAAAGACGTTAAATGCTTATGGCTATACTTTACGATTGGTATGAGAATCCCGGTGAATCCGATGATTCGGAAGAGAAAGGCTTGCACCCCCGCATTTTTTTGAATGGAAAGCTGGGGATGGACAAATTGTGCCGGATGATTCACAACCGCAGTTCCCTTTCTGTGGGTGATGTGAAAAATGCGTTCGAGATGCTTGCCCAAATCTGTGGTGAGGAACTGCGCGAAGGACGTGAAGTGCATATCGAAGGGCTCGGCTATTTTGCCCCTATCTTGAGGAGCACGGAGAAAGTGACTCGTAGCACAAAGAACAAATCATCGAAAATGGAATTGAAAACAATCGGTTTCCGTCCCGATGCCCGTCTGAAGGGTGAGCTTAGAGGTGTCAAGGTTAGCCGGAGCAACTATGCGCGCCATTCGGAATCTCTGTCGGAAGTAGAGATAGATATGCGGTTGAAGGAGTATTTTGCCGAGCATGATGTAATGCTCCGTTATGATTTTCAGGAAGTGTGCTGCATGACGCGGACTACGGCGAACCGTCATCTCCGACGATTGCAGGACGAAGGGAAATTGCGGAATATAGGTAAACGCATGCAACCGATTTATGTACCTGCGGCAGGGTATTACGGGGTGTCGCGCGAATTGGTGCGGCGATAAGTGGTGAAAGCACTGTGAGGCGACTTTTACAGCATCGCTTTCACCCGCTTTCCTGCTTCGGATAGAGGTTTCGGGAAAAAGGTGAAAGCGATGAAGGGACAGTGGCTTTGTTGGGTAATCCGGGACTTTTTCGTTTTATGAAAAGAATATTGAAGATGATTATCAATGTGAATATTCTTTTCGCTATATTTGTGATTCAAGAATACAAGATAAAATGAGTGATGAAATTTCCGACTTATCCTTTTAAGCAATTACTGTCAGGCGGCTTGCTTTGCTGTTTGATTCTACTGGCAGCTTATATATTTCAGGCCTTTTTCCCCGGAATGTATGTTGATGCATTCTCGTCTTCGATGCATTTATTGATGTGGCTGATTCTTTTTGTGGGGGCGTTATTGTGGACATTTCGTGCAAAGGGAGAACGTATTGGTATTTCTGAAGTGATAGACTGGCAGTTCATTGCTGCTTTTATTTTGATTACGGCAGATGAAATTTATATGATTATGCCGAGGGAGATTCATATGGAAATAGCACCTGTGTTGTCGGAGTATACTATTCCTGTGTTGGTCGTTATTGGTATAATGGTAGCCGCTACAATAAAAGTCTCTATTACATTGTATCAGAAGTTGGCGGATGAACGGCGGCAGGCTGTTCTTCAAACTCAAAAAATGCAGCAATTACTTGATTCTCCACCAACTGGACAGAAGGACATTGTTCTCCTTCGCAAACTTATTGAAAATCGGTCTATCGCTCAATTTTCTGCCAAAGACTATATTTTGCTGATAGAAGAATGCCGGATGATTGATTCCGAATTCTTTGTTTGGTTGAAGAAACAAGGCTGTCAACTTCCACCGCGGGATATTGTACTCTGTGTGTTAATCCGGATGTATAAGACTAAAGATGAAATACTATCTATATTTTGTATTACTGACGGGACGTATCGTACGATGAAGTCTCGTGCCCGAAAGCGTTTAGGTGCTGGCGACGAGGAACTGGAATCTTTTCTGCAAACAGCGCTAAAATAATAACTTTTGTAAAGTGCCTGCCAGTCGTATAAATGTATCAATAATAGTCAAACTCCCACCCATGATGATATAATAGAACCACACTCTTTTATTAGAGTATGGTTCTTGTGGAAATATACTGATAGCTCCTGCTACAAGTGCTATGCGTGCAAGAAGTTCGAAAAAGATAATGAGGAAATCTTGAAATGTGTAGTTTAGGTTGTCAATAAAGCAATCTAGATAACACATTGCAATGCTGGTAAGCCACATTACATTATTTAGAACTATATATATAATTATTTTCCTATACATTCTTCGTATGCTCTATCAGACGCTCTTTTGCATCTTTCATAGTTAGCTAATGCTTGCGTGTAACAATAATTATTTGTAGAAGACTCTTGTTTACATTTTATAATGGCATTATCATAATCCGCTTTTGCCTGTGCATAGGCTGCTTGTCTTTTTGCTTCACAACTATTAGCATCTCCGCCTTCAGTGCGTGTTTTTATGAGTGTTTTACCTGTAGATTCATGGCTCTCGGCATACTGTCTGAACAGTGATATACGTTCATCTTCGCTTAGTCTGGAGAATCCGGTGTGTAGAAGCAAGTTTTCCTTAGCTTCATTCATCTGTTGAAGTTCTTTTTCTAAATTCGCTTTTCTGATAAACTCTTCCATGTAATCATCATCGTTCAAGTTTTCCATGAGTTTGTCATGCTCTTCTTCACTCAGAGTTGAAGTGTAAGCCTGAAACTTGTCTGCTAAGAGTCTACTATTCCTTTCAAATTCCCAAAATTCATCAGAAATAGCAATAGAGTCGATAAGTGAATTTGTATTATTTATTATGTTTGATGAAAGCGCTGATTTTCGGGGTATCCCGTTTTCTTCTATTTGTAGTTCATCAGAATAGTATTCGTCCGTGCTACAGCTATGAATAATAAAGATAGTCGCTAATCCAAAGGCAAGCGTCATTGCATAATACAAAAAATGTCTTTTCTTTCTCATGATTATTAAGTGTTTTATTTAATTCTGAGAACAAAGTAACGAAAAACGGATTAATTCTAAAAATAATCTTGATACAAAAAAAGGGGAATATTTAGTATATGCACATCTGTTGTGTTACAATGTGGCGTTGAATAAAGAGGGAAAACGTCATGAGAGTTCTTTCTAAACTAGTATATTAACTTTATAAGTGTAACATTAATGAGCAGCAGTAATGTTTTCGATCTTGTAGATACTCATTTTGATTCTAAGGAAGAATTGGAATCTATTTGAACTGTTACAATATAGAGGAAATATAAGAAAAAAACTGTGATATATCTCTCTACAGGCTTTAGTACCTCTTGAAACAGTGTAACACCCTATTGTATTGCCTTAAAATGGTTCCTATCTTTACAAAGAAATTATATGAGTTTAGTTACCTAATATCTATCAATGTATGAAACCTTTTTTTATAGTAGTAATTACTATCTTTTTATGTAGTTGCATTAATGGTCAAAGGTCTATGGAAAATGCATCAATATCTAAAGTAGATTATGATAAAAAATATCCTATCATCTCGTTCGAGGTAAATGAGATAGATTTGGGAACTATTAATAAAGGGGAGAATGAGTATGTTAGTACTTTTTTTGAATTTACTAATACAGGAGAAAAACCTCTAGTGATAACTAAAATAGATGTGTCTTGTGGATGCATTGAAACTGATTATGTCAAAACTCCGATAATGAAAGGAGAATCGAGTAAAATAAAAGTTGTTTTGAATCTAAATAGGATATCAGGATATTTTCACAAGAAAATTTATCTTATCTCTAATGCTGAAGATACTTATGAGGAACTCTTGATAAAAGGAAGCGTGAAAAAGGATACACTATAGTTTTATTGCCAAATATATTATTATGAAATTGATACAAAGAAATTGTTTAATGACAATATTAGTCATAATATTTATTTTTGTGGGGTGCTCTTCTAGACATTTAGAAGTTCTTTATAATGGAAACTTCCATGAGGCTCAACAAATTGCCATGAACAGAAGTGAGAACTTTTGTATAGTTCTTTTAGATACATCCAATTTGACCTCTAAAATATATAAGGAACGTTTGGTAAAGAATCATATTAAAACTGTATTTAATATGATAGATATCCGTTTACCCCAAAATTGTTGGTATGGGCAATGGCTCTATTCAATTTCAGATCCTATTACATGTATTTTCTCTCCCTCTGGTAATTTAATAGATATTATACCCGGAGCATCTCGTAAATGCTTTGATTGTATAGAACAAGTTGTTAAAACGGGAAAAATGTGCAGAGAGTTAGCGTATTATAATAATTTTGATATGGATAAAGAACAACTAATTCCATTGTTGAATAGTGTTCTCTTATGTAAATTAGACTTTGAACAAGGACTGAATATTGAACTTCGAATTAACAAATTGCTGGACTCCATAAATTATCCTTATATAGCTTATTTGAAGATGATGAATTTAGCTAAACATAGCAAACATGAAGCAGCTCAATTGGTAGCTAAACAGTTATTGGCTTTTGATAATGATTTGGAACTTGAGATTTATCCAGAACTTTTTATTGCAGCAAAAGGTGTCATTGATTCTTGTTATAATTCAAAAGTTGAACCTGTATTAGAATGTGTAACATTTATCGAATTGGGCGATTGTGAGAGAGGGGTTGCTAAGCCATTTAAAATTAAAATATTAAATTCGGGTAATACTCCTCTAGAAATTAAAGAAATTCAACTTAGCTGCTCTTGTGTAAAACTTATAGGAGATGAAATGTATACTATTCTTCCAAAAGAATCTCAGTATGTCAATTTTGAATTTACTGCTGATAAAGATGAAAAAGTAGAACGATATCTTATTTTAAAATCTAATAGCATTTATCCTATGCATAAAATAAGGATTGTTGCAAATAGTTCATAAATTAAAGGAAAGGAGGCTTTATGTATTAAATGGTTTATTATGCGATGAAGATAGATTCAGAATGTATATTAAAATGATTAATTCGATAAAAATGAAGAAAATAATAATTCTATTAAACGTCAGCTTGTTTGTTATTATGCTAGTTTTTAGTAGCTGTAATTCAGATGAATATTCATATGAAGGTGAGACTTCAGTAAAAGAAAAGAATTTGAACCTACAAGCTCCCAGTGGTGAATATATTGCCAAAAATATAAAAAGATTGAAAGAACTGTTATCCCCTATTATTGAGGAAGATAATTGGGAAAATAAGGACTTTGAAATAGTAAGTATTCAGTACGATTCATTGGAAGCTGGTTTTTGTGCTGAAATTGAATATGTAACTGAAGATGGAATAGAAAGTAACATAATTCTTGTGAAAAAAGAGACAACCTCTGGCCCGAAGATAAAGACTAGAACAGAAGGAGGCTCTGAAGATGGGTATGAAAGCTATAGCTGTAAAAAAAGAAGTAATAATAAATGTAAGAAGTGTCGAGTCATAAATGACAAGGAACATGGTCAAGTACGCTGTGCGTGTGATGATGGACTTGTGGAAGGCTGCGCTTTATATGAATATAAATATTAAGAATATGAGAAATAAACTACTATTAATAATAGCAATATTAGGATTTACATTTGGAAGTTGTGATAAAGAGTCGGATGAACTTGTAGATAATGGTAATACATCAATAAACTTGACAGCTCCTAATGGTCAAAGAATCGCTGCAACAATTGAAGTACTGACTAATTTAGTAACTGAGGTAATAGAGGAAAAGTATGGTGAAAATAAAGATGTAGAGATTAATGATGTGATTTATTATGATACAGATCAAGGATTTATTGCTGAAATTAGATACATGACATACGATGGACATTCGAGTAATTTGATAATGAGTAATGTAACATTGGATGGAAGTTTAGGTATGAAAAAAGTCAAAACACGAGGCGAAGTCGGAATTACGGATGGCTTAACAATATATTCGTGTAAAAACGAAGATAAAAATAAATGCCCTGATTGCGAGATTGCTAAAACCCAAGAAGGGGTCAAATGTTTTTGTTCAAAAGGTGATAGAAGTGTTTGTAAAGTACAAAAAACACAAAAGTGATTTTTTTAGAATAATTTGTTATGTAACTGACTCAAACATCGTTTGATTCAGTTACATACTATAAAACCTTTGAAATATGAAACTATTTTTTTTCCTTTTGCCATTCCTTTTCGTGGGTGTTTGCCATGCCCAAAAGGTAACTCGTGTTAATAGTAATCGGGTTACCGTAGAAGGCGACACGATTATATATTTTGATGCAGAGCAAAGACCTATAACAAAACAGGCGCATTCTGACTCTTTAGAAACGGGTAAATATATCCTTTCTATCAAAGGAACGGATGAAATAACGGAAATTCACTTAACTTATAAACATCCTAAGCTTGAGACATTAATTGGTAAGACGCTTCCTCGGATTGATTTTGTTGATATGAGTGGAAAGCCCGTTAAAATGGATGAATCTGATATTACGGTTATATGTTTTTGGAACAGGCATTGTCGCCCTTGTATACGGGAACTTACAGCTTTAGATATACTTGCCGAAGATTATCCGGATATTCGATTTGTTGCACTGACGCCCGATTCTAGTGGAGAAGTAAAAAGGTTGATGGGGAGATTGAACCTGAAGTGGGAAAATATAATTGTTGTTCCTGGTTATAAAGACGAATTTGATGATATATTACATATTTATGTATATCCCTCAAATGTTATTATTGATAAAAACAGAATTATCCAAGGAGCAACAGTCGGAGGTGATACACGGAAACTTTTGAGATCATTGGAAAGATTGAGTGGAGCTTCTAAAAAATGATTGTTGGAAATAGGTAACATGATAAGAATATCTCATTGTCTGTTTGCTATATTGTGTTTAGGCAGTCTCTTTGTCTATTCACGACAATTTACGGATTCATATATTGTTCCTAAATGGTGCTTCGTTGTGTTTGCGCTATTAGTGGTGTTAGTATATGAAGCTGTTAACCTATTGTTTGGTAGGTGGAATAAGCAGTCTGAGATGGGGAAATCAGTGTATGGCTTTGTTATTGTTGTCTCTTGTTTTTTGCAGGCAATATTCGGAGTAGTTCAGTTTTTCGGTTTCTTTCAGGTATCTACTACTTTTGGGGTTACAGGGAGTTTTGACAATCCTGCGGGCTTTGCGGCATGTCTATGTGCAGGCTTCCCTTTTGCAGGATTCTTATTGTCGGATAAGAATAAATATATCAGGTATGTAGGATGGATGACAGGATTCGTAATTGCAGTAGCTGTGGTTCTGTCACAATCAAGAGCTGGTATTATGAGCATTGCCTTTATCTGTCTTATTCTTTTGAATATGAAGTTCTTTCATAAAAGATGGATGAAATGTCTTTCTTTAGTATGTTTCGCTTTATTATTGTCAGGATGTTACTGGATGAAAAAAGACTCTGCTGACGGTAGGTTACTTATTTGGCGATGCAGCGCAGATATGATAAAAGATGCGCCGTGGTTTGGTCACGGGGTAGGTAGTTTTGAAGCTCGTTATATGGATTATCAGGCAGGTTATTTCCGGCAACACGGGGAGAACCATTATTCTATGTTAGCTGATAATGTAAAACATCCTTTTAATGAATATGTGGGAGTTCTCCTGAATTTTGGATTTGTGGGCTTGTTAGTGATACTTGCAATGATAACTTTGATAACGTACTGTTATAAAACACACCCTTGTCTGGAGAAACGGATAGCTCTTTATTCCCTTATATCAATAGGTATATTTTCATTCTTCTCCTATCCGTTCACATATCCTTTTACGTGGATTGTTACGCTCTTGTGCATTGTCATCCTTACAAGGGAATATATTACAGAGATTCTTGCTCGTTCGATGATAAAAAATGTCATATGTATCTTTATTCTTCTTTGTTCACTTGGAGGTGTTTACAAATTGGTAGAGCGTGTAATGGCAGAAAAGGAATGGGGAAAGGTATCAGGACTTGCACTTTATGGAGTGTCCGGAAAAACTCTTCCGGCCTATGTGGGGTTAGAGAGGGAATTTGAGAATAATCCGTATTTTCTTTATAATTATGCAGCTATACTTCTGGAGAATAAGCAATATGAAGAGAGTCTGAAAGTAGCGTTGAAATGCCGTAAATATTGGGCGGATTATGATTTGGAACTTATGATAGGTGAAAACTATCAGGAGTTGGATAAGCATGAGTTGGCGGAGAAGTATTATGATAATGCATCTATGATGTGTCCTTCCCGTTTCCTGCCTCTTCATAAGTTGTTCTATTTATATAAGGATGTGGGCAACCGGGAGCGTATGCTTGATGTTGCCAAGTCAATTATAGATAAACCAATGAAAATTAAAACTTCAACTATCCGAATGATGAAGAGAGAGATGAAAAGAGAACAAACGAGATTGTTGACAGAAGAGAATTTTGAATGATTGAAGATTCATATTATAAATAGTATTGAATATGATAAAGAATAGCCTTGTTATTACTTTTTTTCTGTTTCTGTTGTCAGGCTGTGCGAGTGAAGTAGACAAGCGTGTTGATACCGTTTTGTCAATATCTGGGGCGAACAGGACTGAGTTGGAAACGGTTTTGAAGCATTATAAGCATGAACCTCAAAAATTGAAAGCCGCAAAGTTTTTAATTGCGAATATGCGGTATCATCGTTCGTATTATTCCATAAGGAATCCGCGGCAACATCCGTTGTTGGATTCACTGACAAAAGCCGCGGATTCTCTTTTCTATCATTCAGTGTATATGGCTACTGATAGTTTTCATAATGAGAATATACAAAAATTGATAGATAGTGTTCGCATTGGATTCAGAATACAGAATGATGTCAGAGTTTCGGAGCAATCTGTCAAAATATTCTGGAAAGAAGATTATGATTTTAATTGGATTACAGCCAAGCAATTAATCAATCATATAGATCATGTCTTTGAATGGAAGAGGCAGATGAATAGTGTACGAAGATTATCTACAGAGGATTTTTATGAGTATGTTCTTCCTTATCGAAGTATTCCCGATAACTCATTGACTGATTTTTCAGATATTTATTTTGCTTTTATGGATAAATATTTGAAGGACATTGATAAAGATTCCGTGCAGAATGTGGTTCAGCGATATAATTTCGTAATAAATCAGTTGTGCAAATTTTTCCCGTTATATCCTTATGAAGAAGAAATAGGTTATCAGGAACTGTTTTTTTATGGCTTTCATGACTGCATCCCGATTGCAAGTTATGGTGTGTCTATATTGAGGGCTTGTGGTATACCTGCTGCTGTGGAGTTTAATGCATGTTATAAACAGTTTCAGGGAAGGCATTATCATGGAGTAGTATTGGATAAAAATGGAAATTGGCTGGCGTTTAATCCGGAATCGTCAATACCGACTAGCGACAATAGTTCTTTTGATACGAAAGACATACTGAATATTTATCGTTTTATGTTTTCAGAACAAAAAGATACGCCTTTCTTTATGGAGAAGAATGGTGAATATGTCCCGGACATTTTTGATTCTCCATTTCTGAAAGATGTTACTTCGCATTTGTTGAAGACCATTCCTTTGATTCTTCCTTATCGGGAAACCGGAAATAATAATCTGGCATATCTTGCCGCTTTTAATAGTGGAGTGCCTTCCGGCATCATTCCTGTAACTTGGGGGAAAATAAACCGTACGAAGCAGAATGTCACTTTCTCGTCCGTAATTCCGGATAGATACTATTTCCCTGTTTACTATTCACCATTTGGCAAGTCATTCTCTTTTGGAGAACCTTTCTATCTGGACAAAGGTGGGAAGATAATAAAGTCTCATATAGAAGGAAAGGCTGATGATGTGACATTGCTTCGTAAGTTCCCTATGAAGCAAGGATTGGTGGATAAGGCGGTAAAATTGATTGGAACGGTAATTCAGGCAAGTAATGACCCCGGTTTTCAGCCCTGTGATACAGTCGGGATAATAGCGGATACACTACAACCTTATTTTCAGGATATAAAACTTGACATGAATAAAGGACCTTATCAATATTATCAGATAAAGACAACAGATGAATATCCACATGCTGCCCTGTCCGAACTGGAATTTATAACTGACATCCGATATGGATATGAGAATGTCATTGCGGCATCTCCTTTGCCGATACTGTCATCTGGGGATACTTTATCAGAAGATAAAACTGAAGTCCGACTAATGGATGAACCTTTGGAACGGATTAAATGGAAGGCCGAATACGACGGTAATCCGCAAACATCTCCGGAGCCTTACCCGACTATACGTTTCATGTTGAAGAAACCTCAATTTGTTACAAAGATACGGATGATGCCATTGAATGCTGACAATGGTATTATAGCGGGTAATCAATATGAATTGTTTTGTTGGAATAATGGCGAATGGAAGAAAATCCTGAGTGAACGGGCTAGATATAATTATATTACGGTCAGTATTCCATCCGGTTCACTTTTATGGCTCAGAAACCTGACGGGAGGAAAAGAAGAACTTCCATTTTATGTGGATAGTGATGGGCTACAGAAATTTATCTATCCTTAATTATGTTTGAAATATGGGGATAATATTGAGAGATAGTGTATGTGATATATTAGTAGATTGAATTTTAGAACATGAATGGGCTTCTGTTAAATCAGAAGCCCGTCCAATAACTCCAGATAGATTCCGATAGCTTCCTCTATCTCTTTCAGCATGATATATTCCTCTGCCGTGTGCGAGCGTGAAGAGCGTCCCGGCCCTATTTTCACCGATGGAAAGGACATTAATGCCTGGTCGGACAGGGTAGGAGAGCCGAATGGAGCACATCCTATTTTTATAGCCCTTTGAACGAACGGATGCTTCTCGTCAATTCGTGAAGAGTTGAGACGATACGAACGAGCCTTGGCATCGCAAGTGATATGTTTCTTGATTTCGGCAAATAGTTCTTCATTGGAATAAAGCTCATTGCTACGAATATCGACAACGAAAGTGCATTTATCGGGAACAACATTATGTTGCGTACCTGCATTGATTACAGTGACACTCATTTTCACAGCACCCAGCAGTGGGGATTCTTTCTCAAAATGATAATCACGGAACCAGGCGATATCATCCAATACCTTATATATGGCATTATCTCCTTCATTGCGTGCCGCATGTCCGGCTTTCCCTGTCGCGGTCACGTCTAAAACCATTAATCCTTTTTCGGCAATGGCAGGCTGCATCTCCGTAGGTTCGCCTACGATGGCGAATGAAACGGGCGGAAGCCCCGGCAATACACTTTCAATTCCGTCTTTTCCCGAAACTTCTTCTTCGCAGGAAGCGAGATAAATCAGATTATACTTCTGCGAAGTACGACATAGTTGCAGGAACACCTGTAACAGAGAGACAACGCTGGCACCGGCATCATTGCTTCCCAAACCGTACAGTTTGCCGTTTTCTTCCCGCGGAGTGAACGGGTCTTTCCGCCAGCCGTTCACCGGCTTTACCGTGTCTATGTGGGAGTTAAGCAGGATAGTCGGCTTCTTCAGGTCGAACATCGGGCTGAGACACCATACATTGTTTCCCTTGCGTCCGGTCTGCATACCTTCCATTTCGATATAATTTTGCAGAAAGTCTGCTGCCTGAGTCTCTTCCCGGCTGATGGAAGGTATACTAATCAATGATTTAAGCAGGCTTACAGCCTCGGTTGCCATATACGGAATATCATATTTCATAGTTGGATATACTGCTTTAGCGTTGTGATTCAGATGTTATATTGTTACTAATTATTTTTACACAAAGATAGTCATTTTGCGTAATTGTTTCAAATAAAATTAATAAAGAAATACTTATATGTTGATTATTAGTGGTTTATGCCAAAGAGGGCCTTGAGAACTTATTTTTTTGAATGTTTTCTTATGAAAAGGTTGTTGATAAATTATTTAATAATTAATTTTGTTGGAGGATTTTATATTTTACTTGTTAATCTTAATGGATATACATGATGATTATCACACGAATGGAAGATAAAGTTCTTCGTTTTAAAAAGTTTTTTGATCTGAATTTTCCCAAAGTAAAGACTTTCGCATGGCAATTGTTAAAATCGGAAGAAGATGCAGAAGACATAGCTCAAGATATTTTTGTTAAGCTATGGGAGAAACCGGATTTATGGTTAGAACGTGAAAAATTGGATAGCTATTTATATACAGTTGTACGAAACCATATCTATAATTTTTTGAAGCACAAGGCTGTAGAATATGACTATTTGGATATCGCAGCAGAAAAAATGCGAATGGCGGAGCAGGGATTGCCTACGCCGGATGATGAATTTTGTGCTCATGAACTTGAGCTTTTTGTTCAGATGGCCCTTGAACGTATGCCGGAACAGCGTAGGCGTGTTTTTCTAATGAGCAGAGAGGAAGGTATGACTTCACCGGAAATTGCTGAGAAACTGAATGTTTCGGTTCGTACAGTTGAACAACATATTTATAAAGCCCTTCAAGATCTGAAAAAAATCGTTTTATTTTTATTTTTTTTCTATTTAGACTAAGTAGGTATGTCTGGCAAGTTGTCTCTTATATGTAACACTTGATTTGGCATAGATGAAAAGTAAATTGGAAAAACAGCTACGCTTTTTTATTGACTTTGATTATTCAAAGCGGACAATCGACAGATTTCACCGTTGGATGATCAGTTCTGATTCTGCAGAAGAGAAAGAAACAGCACTTCATAATCTATGGTTTGAGACAAAAGGAAAGTCTGAACGCGGTATGGAGCATTCGTTTCAGCAGATATTGGATAAAATCGGCATTGAATACACTCCAATGGTTACAAATACCAACCGCTGGAAGTGGTGGAAACCTGTTGCGGCAGCTGCTGTTATCGTCTTTCTGTCTGTGACGGCTACTTTGTGGGTAAGTTACAACCATTTTGACAGGGACAACGCCGTGATGGTGGAACATTATGTGAATAATGGAGCTAAAGAGACAATCAGTCTTCCGGATGGAACTACCGTACATCTGAATTCCGGTTCATATGTATTTTATCCTGAAAATCTGGAGGGAAAGACCCGGACGGTTTATCTGATGGGAGAAGCAGAATTTAAAGTGGCGAAAAATCCGGAGAAACCTTTCATTGTGCGATCCTCAAATATGGCAATAACTGCCTTGGGAACAGAGTTTAATGTGAAAGCTTATCCGGAAGAAGATGTGATAACAGCTTCTTTGATCGAAGGAAAAGTGCGTGTGGATTGCAATGATACGACCAGTTATGTCTTAACTCCCGGTTATCAGGTTGTGTATAATAAATGTACGGCTGACTGCCAATTGCTGACTGCCAACATGAAAGATGTAACGGCATGGATGAGGGGCGAACTTGTGTTCGACAAGGTCACTCTCGCCGAAATTGTGCGGACGCTGGAACGTCATTACGGAATCACATTTCATATCTCAACAAAGAAATCTAATCAAGACCGTTATAATTTTGTATTCAGAAAAGACGCGACTTTGGAAGAGACATTGGAGGTGATGAAAGTGGTCATTGGGCAATTCAATTATCGATTGGAAGACAGTATCTGCTATATTATTTGGTAGAGAAAAATAATAAATATTTTTTATTAAACTTAAATCTAATATGCTTATGTAAAAAAATATCCGGAAGAGGCTCCACCCTCTCCGGATATGAAATGATTTTTAGCCCTAAAACAAATAAGCAACTTCTTGCTTGTTTAAGAAACGAGAAAAAATACATGATTTAAAACTAAAAACGTCGTAAAGATATGAATTTATATCTGGAAAACACTAGAAAAAGTATATTAATAACTTTTCTATTATTAATAGGGTCAATACTTTATGCCCAAAGTAATAGTAAAATAACAATAAAAAAGAAGAATATTTCATTGCAGACAGCTTTGGCTGACGTTAGGGAACAGACCAAAATGTCTGTATCTTACAACAGTTCTCAACTCCCTAATACAAGAATATCTTTAGATATAAACAACCAGCCTTTGGAGCAGGCGCTGAATACTATTCTTGCCGGAACGGGGTTCACGTATACCGTAAAAGATACTTATATAATGATTATTCCGGAACAGGCTGCTAAAAAATCTAAAAGCAGAAATGTGGCGGGTAATGTAGTGGATGGAAAAGGTGATCCGCTAATTGGAGTTACTGTGCTTGAAAAAGGGACTGCTAACGGAACTGTAACTAATATAGACGGTAACTATCATATTACCACACAAGGTGCCACTCCCGTATTGGTGTTTTCCTATATCGGCTATCAGCCGAAGGATGTGGCTGTAAAAGAAAATGTAATCAATGTAGTGTTGGAGGATGGTTCGCAGGCACTGGATGAAGTGGTTGTTACGGCTTTAGGTATCAAACGTGCTGAAAAAGCGCTTTCCTACAATGTACAGACTGTAAGTAATTCAGAACTGACCGCAGCCAAAGACGCTAACTTTATGAACAGCTTGAACGGTAAGGTGGCTGGTGTCAATATCCAGAAGAGTTCCTCTGGTGTGGGCGGTGCTACACGCGTCATCATGCGTGGTTCCAAATCTATCGTTGGTGACAATAATGCGTTGTATGTGGTGGACGGTATACCTGTTGGAAACCCTTCACGTGGTGTCATCCAGACAGAATATGGTGCAGTGGCTGGTAGTGAAGGTATCTCCGATTTCAACCCTGAGGATATCGAAAGCATCTCTGTACTGACAGGTCCGTCGGCAGCAGCCCTTTACGGTGCGTCGGCAGCTAACGGTGTGATTCTGATTAACACCAAGAAGGGTGTAGAGGGAAAGATGAAGATTAACTTCTCATCCAATACAGAGTTTTCCAAACCGATGATGTCGCCGGAATTTCAGAACAGTTATGGTAACCGGGAAAACTCCTATCGAAGCTGGGGCGAGAAACTGGCTACACCTTCCTCATTTGATCCCATGGATTTTTTCAAGACTGGTATGAACACCATCAATTCGCTGAACATTTCTTCGGGTACCAGAACTAATCAAACGTTTATCTCTTTGGCCTCTACCAATTCTAAAGGTATTATCAAGAACAACGAATATTACCGTTACAATTTCTCTTTCAGAAATACTGCGTTGATGCTGAACGATAAATTGCATGTCGATTTAGGTGCCAGCTACGTCATTCAAGCCGAGCAGAACATGGTTTCGGGCGGACGCTACTTCAACCCGTTGTTCCCGCTTTATCTGTTTCCCCGTGGTGAGGATTTCGAGAATGTGAAGATATACGAACGTTACAACGAAGAACGTCGTTTTTCCACGCAGCATTGGGAGTATGGTGACCAAGGACTTTCGTTTGAAAATCCCTATTGGATTGTCAACCGCGAAATGTTCCCCTCCAAGAAAAACCGCTATATGCTTCATGCCAGACTGCAATATGACATCCTTGACTGGTTGAATATTGCCGGACGTGTGCGGTTGGACAAGAGCCACGCTACTGAAGAACGCAAGCTTAGCGCTTCTACGCTTGAGCTCTACACCGGTTCTTCCAAAGGTAGCTATGAGCTGAAAGAAGAATTCTACACACAGACGTACGCTGATGTGATGGCAAACGTAAACAAACGTTTTGGCAAGGATTTCTCGCTGACTGCCAATGTGGGCGGTAGCTTTGAAGACCATTATACGCGTAGCGTCGATTTGGGCGGCAAGTTGATGACAATACCCAACCTTTTCTCCCTTGCCAATTTGGAACCTGCTTCGGGTAAGAGAGCACAAGGCTACCATCGTACACGTAACCTTGCTGTATTTGCCAGTGCTGAATTGGGATGGAAAAATATGCTTTATTTGTCGGCTACCGGACGTTGTGATTGGGCCTCGCAATTGGTTAGTAACGGTGATGTAGAGGGAATCTTCTACCCTTCTATCGGACTTTCCGGTATTATCAGCGAAATGGTGAAGTTGCCCGACTTTATCTCTTATTTAAAGTTGCGCGCATCTTACACCGAGGTAGGTTCGCCTATCTCACAGGTGGGTATCACTCCAGGTACTATTACTCATGTCATCAATAGTGGTGCGATTGATCCGATAGGTAGTTTCCCGTATCCCGATTTCAAGCCTGAGCGTACGAAGTCCTACGAGTTAGGTCTTAATGCACGTTTCTGGGACGGACGTATTACGTTCGACGGTACCATCTACCAATCCAATACTTACAATCAGACATTCTTCTCACAGTTGGCTTCTTCCACCGGTTATTCAGGCTTCTATGTGCAGGCTGGTAAGGTGCGCAACCGCGGTGTGGAAATGACGTGGGGGTATAATGACAAATATGGTAAGGTAAACTACTCTACACACCTGACGTTCACTGCCAACAAGAACAAGATTCAAGAGATGGTGCACAATCAGATTAATCCGATTGATGGTACATCAATTAGTATTACCGAACTTTCGTTGCAGGAAGCTGGTGGCGTTTATCTGCGCGAAGGCTATTCTATGTCTGATATCTTCACCACAGGTGTTTTGCAACGTGGCAGAGACGGCAAATTGGTGGAACAGGCAAATGGCTATCAGGTAGACCGCAGCCAGCGTATTCGCCTGGGCTCTTCCGATCCCGACTTCACTATGGGATGGCGCCATGATATCAGTTACAAGAACTTCTCGTTGGGTGTGATGGTTACCGGACGCTTCGGTGGTGTCGTTACATCTCAGACACAGGCATTTATGGACGCATTCGGCGTGTCCGAAGTATCTGCCAAGGCGCGCGATAATGGTGGTGTTATGCTTGATGGGTATATGTATGACCCCGAACGCTTTTATAACACTGTAGGTGGACAGGGACTGATGGCTTACTATACTTATGATGCTACCAACATTCGTCTTCAAGAACTTTCATTGACCTATTCGTTGCCGAAGAAGTGGCTAGGCAATGTGTTCAGCAACGCTACTGTTTCTTTCGTAGGACGTAACCTTTTTATGTTTTACTGCAAAGCTCCGTTCGATCCTGATATGAATGGTTCTACAGGTACTTACAACCGTAGCGATTTCTTTATGCCGCCTAGTTTGAGAAACTTAGGATTCAGTGTTAAGTTCAGCTTGTAACAACTAAATATATTCAGATTTATGAAATTACAAATAAAAAAGATAACAGGGGTACTATTGGCATGCGCGGAACTCATGGCAATTACCTCATGCTCGGAATTTGAAGAAATCAATAAGAACCCGTATTACTCCGACACGGAAATGGAACAGTTGGACGGTGTGCTCAATGGTGCTTATGTGCCTAACTTGGAAAAACACGTCATTCCTGTGCCTTTAAAAACAGACAATACAGCTGAGGTTAATGCATATCAGGTATCCATCAATCTTTGTGGCGACTCATGGGTGGGCTACTTCTCCCCGCGCGACAACAAATGGGAAGAAGGAGCTAATCCCACTACGTTCTTTTTCCATGTAAATCGGACAAATCATATGTTTGATTATGCTACGTCTAAGATCTTTACTCCCTGGATTCAGTTGAAGAAAATCAATCTGAATGGTGATAATCCTAATAGAGAATTGTATGCTATTGTACAGATTGCTAAAATTATGGGGTTGCACCGTTCTGCCGATAAGTATGGCCCTATCCCTTACTCAAAGGCGGGAAGTGGTTCGTTCACTGTGGAATACGATTCGCAGGAAGCGGTGTATCATTCGTTCTTTGAAGAATTGGATGAAGCGGTTCAGATTCTTTACGATTTCTACATGAGAGGCGGTGCTGTTGTTCCTTTGGCTTCGGACATGGTGTACGAAGGCAATGTGGCGAAGTGGATACGTTTTGCCAACTCTTTGATGTTACGTTTGGCTATCCGCGTGCGCTATGCCGATGAAGAATTGGCTCGCAAATATGCTGAAATGGCTGTTACAAACCCGCTGGGTGTGATGGAAAGCGTAGATGATATGGCGAAAATGCATAAAGGTGCCAATTTTGAAATCAGAAACCCTATGTTCCAGATTGCTAATCCCGGACAATATAATGACAGCCGCATGGGAGCCACTATTCAATCTTACTTGAAAGGGTATAATGATCCGCGTATTGCTACCTATTTCCAAAATAATGGAGCATCTGCGGTGCGTGCTGGTATGCCGGTTACTGCAAACACCTATGACGCGGCATCTTTGCCCAACATTCAAGAGGAAGATCCTGTCTACTGGATGAGAGCTTCGGAAGTAGACTTCCTGCGTGCCGAAGGTGTGCTGGCCGGTTTCAATATGGGAGGCGGAAGTGCTAAGTATTTCTATGAATCGGGCATCCAGAAATCGTTTGAGGAGTGTAAGGTAAGCTTGGGCAGTTATTTGAACAGTACCGCTTCTCCGGCAGATTTCAAGGATATGAAGGAGGCTGCCTATAATCATGCGGCTCCCAGCAATATTACCGTGAAGTGGGTGGAAGAAGACGAAATGGAGAAGAAGTTGGAACGCATCATCACGCAGAAATATCTTGCCCTTTTCCCCGATGGACAAGAGGCGTGGAGCGAATGGAGACGTACAGGATATCCGCGTCAGATTCCTCCGGTGCTCAATCTTACTAATGCCGGTGTGAAGACAACCGACGGATACAAGGATGGAGTGCGTCGTATCCCCTATCCGGAAGATGAATACAAACTCAATAATGAGAACCTGACAAAAGCCATCCAGCAGTATTTGGGTGGTGTAGACAATGCCGCCGTAAATGTATGGTGGGATAAAAAAGTAAAAAATTAACTCTTAAATACATACAGAAATGATGAATAGCATAAAAATATGGCTTGCTCTATCGCTTATAGCGGGTTGTATGTTTGCCTGCACTGATGTAGAGACCATCGACTTGGAAAAACAGGCTGTGGAAGATTTGTACAACAAGCGTGATAAGGATAAATGGGCGGAAGAAGATGAGCAGAAGCGACAGAATTATGAGGACTCCGTACGAATAGCCAAGGAGAACGAACGCCTCTATGAACTCTATCTTGCAGATTTGAGGGAGTATAAAAAGACCAAGCATCCGGTGATGTTCGGATGGTTCAACTCATGGGACGAGACCGCTCCGGGTGAATATTTCAATTTGACGTTGCTTCCCGACAGTATGGATATTGTCTCCATTTGGGGAAATTGTTTCAATATCAGCGACAAACGGTTGAAACAGATGAAAGAGGTACAGAAGAAAGGTACCAAGGTGATAGTTGGATGGATTATTGAGGAGGTAGGCAACGGGCTCCAAAACAAACCTGCCGGGGGATGGTCTGAAGACCCGTATACCGGAATTCAGCAATATGCCGATGCCATCCTCGATTCCATAGCCAAGTATGGATACGATGGCTTTGATATCGACTATGAACCTTCTTATTCTTCTCCTTGGGGAGGAATGCACTGTGGAAACTGGAATCAGGTAGAACCATGGAGTAAGGAAATGCCCATTATTTCTTGTAACCGAGATAGCAATAAAGATTATGAGAATTTCTTCTTTCAAGCGTTGCGCGATGGTTTGGACGAACTGGAGGCTAAGGACGGCAAAGAGAGAATCCTGAATATTAATGGTTCAATTCATTGGCTGTCTCCGAATATGAAAGATCTTTTCTCTTACTTTGTGGCACAATCTTATCATGGTAATTACTCTAATTGGCCGTCTACGGTAACCGAGCGTTTGGGAAACGATGTGAAAGACCGGATTATCTATACGGAGACATTTGAAAATGCCGTCGCAAACCAAGAAAGCTTTACTCGCTATGCGGATTTCGTAGTGAAGACCCTTGACGGTGTGGCAGGTGGAATCGGTGCTTATCACATCAATGCAGATGCAGCCGAGAAGAACGAGTATCGTAACGTACGGAAGGCGATTTCTATCATGAATCCTCCTATTAAGTAAATAATCACGTTATAAAATGAAGCATAAAATGAAAAAATATATAGCGTTAGTAGTTCTGTCCTTAGGACTTTTTACCGCTTGCGATATGGTCACCGGTGAAGGAGAAGGTACCGGCAATGCGGTTTATATGGGCAACTCCACCAGTAATGGCGTAATTTCAGTGGTAGTGACCAATGAGGGTGCCAGTGCTGTAATCACTCCCCGATTGGCTAATTTGGCTGACAAACCGGTGGAAGTGACCATAGAGTTGGATGAGGAAATGTTGGCGGCATATAATGCCGAGGCTGGTCTGTCGATGGAAGCTTTGGCGGCAGAAGATTTTGTGTTCGTCACTAAAGATAGCGAGGATGCCAAAAAAACGAAAGAAACGCATGGAAAAGCCGTGGTGACCATCGAGCCTGGAAAGTACAACGCCAGTGTGGAGGTGAGGATTCCGAAATTGGATGAGACCAAATATCCTCCTTTTAAGCGTTTGGCCGTGCCGGTAAGTGTGACTGCTGCTTCCCAATATAAGATATTGAGTTCGCCGAGGTCTACCCTCATCCGTCTGAACCGTGAGATAATCACTTCTGTTGGACAATTCAGACGTGGAGGAAGTATCGCACTGGTACCTAATGAGGAAATCAGAAAAGATCCTATGTTTAATTGGACCATGCAGGTGAGCATGTACTATAGGAACTTGCCTAATAGGGATGGTAACTGGACGGTTATGTCCATCCAAAACGGTGCGGGCAATTTCTATACCCGTATTGAACGTCAGCGGGGCATACAGGTTAAGAACGGGCGCGACGGAGAGGAAACTTTCACTCAAAAGTCTCTGTCTAATAATAGATGGTTGCATATTACTTTTGTCCACAGAGATGCTTCCACCGTATCGGTTTATGTGAACGGAGAGTTGCAGAAAACGTTCCCGACTTCGCCCATCGCTTTCTCTGACGACCCCAAGTGTTGCTTGTATATCGGTAATACCAAATACTCCGGTGTCTACCTCCGCGAAGCGCGTATGTGGAACAGGGCGTTGACCGAAGGCGAAATCATAGACAAGGAGTATCTGCCTCTCGATCCGTCGGCAGAGTCCGGTCTGATTATGTATATGCCTTTCACAAGGGTGGCAGATGATAAAATGGAAGAGTTGACCGGCAATTGGGAATTCTCAGACTTCGCTACGTTGGGTATATGGGACGAAGATCCTCCTGCGATGCAGTATGTAGACAATGTGAAATTTCCATCGGAAGATTTGGTTATTATAGAGCCGGAAAATTCCGAAGAAGAAATCGAATGATAAGTCTTCTGTTTGTGTAATCAATTAAAAATCAAGACAAATGAAAAAAATAATTCAATTGCTGTATTTGTTGTCGGCTGTAGCTCTTTTTTCGGCCTGTAGCGATGACAATCAGGGAGAAGTGGTAAGCCAGGATTTGGCTTATCAGCTTGATGCAAACTATGTATTTGTGGATATTCCAGAGGAGTTTCCGTTTGATCCTTCCAATATTTTGTATCTGGAGGGTAAGACTGTGATGAAACTGAATGCCAAGAGTGATGGAAGTAAGACTACGATAACCGAAGGGACTGAGTTCACCTTTAATGTAAAATTGAAAAAGGCTTTGGATCAAGATGTCAAGGTACGTCTTAGAAAGGATCTCGATTTGTTGGAAGGACATACTTTGGCAGAGTTGCCGGACGAAGCATTTGAACTGCATGATGCCATCATAACTGCCGGAAGCAGAGAGGGGACAATCGCTTTGGATATCACCAAGCCGGATGTATTGAATGCAATGCCGGGATATGTTCTCCCGCTATGTTTGGAATTTGTAGATGCTATCAGTGGAGTGAAAGTCTCGGAACAGAGCTATAGCGTGTTGATAGAGATGATCCTCACGTTTGAAAAGGACAATATTGATCCGTCTAATGATGAGATTGAAGGAGAGTACTTTAACAATAATGTTATTTTTGAGTCAAGCAAAACCAATAATCTGTCATATCTGTATGATGGAAACCGTTCGGGGACTAAGTGGTATCCTGGCAGAAATGATTATTTGACGATGACTTTCTCAGAGCCTACCAGAATACTGGGAGTCAGAATCGATGTTGTTACTAATAGCTACAAGCTTGGAAGTATGAACGTGTATGTGGATGAAGGCAGCGGATTCATTTCGTATGGTAGATTTGTCAGAAATAACAATGGCGTTATATATATGAAGTTCAAGGAGCCCGTTAATATGCATGCCCTCAAGTTTGATGAGATGTTGACAACCAGCGGTGGTACAGGACCGGATATCTACGAGATTACCTTTATCAAGTAGTGTAGAGTGATAGAAAGAACACAAATTGCATAGGTCAGGTATTCTGAGAATTCCCCTATTTTCTAATATAACTTGTGCAGTTTGTGTTCTTTCCTTTTTATTATTGATTACTTGTTTATTCCTGACTATATGCTTGACTATATGCTTAACATGCTATCTAATATTATTTCACGAAGTATTGTCACTGTTGGAGTGTTTGCTATGGCTGTGATATGCTTTTGCACGGCCTGTAGTGGTGGCAACTACGCTGATGTGGAACGTGCAGTCCGCAATCATCTCGAGCCTTATAAGGAGTTGTATGCTCTTGTTTTGCAGACAGGTAAGGTTACCTTGCCTCTCGGGGGCAAATATCCGCATGTCACCCATCCTCTTCCGGGAGGTACGGAAACTCCCATCAGTAATGTGTGGATTGTAAACGGTAATTATATGGGCGAGACATACGAATGTCACGGATGCGACTCGTGCATGATTCGCTATCGGGACGCCGGTCTGATAACATATAATGTCATTCGTAGAGACAGTGCCTCAGTCAGTGCCACCGTATGGCTCACAGAAAAAGGAAAACAATATTTAATTGAACGGCATATATCCGAATTCCATCCTATTATAAATGCTTGGCGCCGAAGAGAACAGTTGGAAGTCGTGTTGGTGGCTAAAGAGAAGTTTGATGTGGAGATACATCCCTCGGACACAACGGCAGTATATCACTGCAAGGCATATCGAAAGCTCGAAATCACCCCTTTCATTGAGGCGTTGAAGCCTGCCGGCGAAGAGGCTCGACCGGACTATATGCGCAGACTTCGTGTGGACTTCAAAAGCAAGGAGCATCCTGTAGTGACTTGTACTGAAATGGAATCTGTCTAAGGTCGTTTGAGATATGCATTCTGAATGAATCTTTAAACGCAATTCTTCCGTTTCTATTTCCCTTTTATTCAAACCCTGAAACTAAAACTTCTGACTAATTTTGAGCAATAGTTTCAAATAAAACCAATACCTTTGCGCCATATTTACTAATACAAAGAGTATGACTTATCATCATTTATCTGTCTTAGTCCATCGTCAGGCTGAAAAATATGGCAACAAGGTAGCTCTGAGATATCGCGACTATGAGACGGCACAATGGATTCCGATTACCTGGAATCAATTCTCCGGGACAGTGAGGCAAGCGGCCAACGCACTTGTGGCACTGGGAGTAGAGGAACAAGAAAATATCGGAATCTTTTCGCAGAATAAACCTGAATGGTTTTATGTAGACTTTGGTGCGTTTGCCAATCGGGTTGTTACAATTCCGTTCTATGCAACCAGCTCTCCGGCACAAGCGCAATATATTATCAATGATGCACAAATACGTTATCTTTTTGTAGGTGAGCAATTCCAGTATGATGCTGCTTTCAGTATCTTCGGTTTCTGTACTTCCCTGCAACAACTGATTATTTTTGACCGTTCGGTAGTGAAGGATCCTCGTGACGTATCCTCTATCTATTTTGACGAGTTTATGGCGATGGGAGAGGGACTGCCTCACAATGATACGGTAGAAGACCGTACCGAACGGGCTTCATACGATGATTTGGCAAACATTCTCTATACATCCGGTACAACGGGTGAACCGAAGGGCGTCATGCTTCATCATTCCTGCTATTTGGAACAGTTTCATACACACGATGACCGTTTGACAACGATGTCGGATAAGGATGTGTCTATGAACTTCCTCCCCTTGACACACGTGTTTGAGAAAGCATGGTGTTATTTTTGTATCCATAAGGGGGTGCAGATTTGTATCAATCTCCGTCCGGCGGATATTCAGACGACTATTAAGGAAATCCGTCCGACACTGATGTGTAGTGTTCCCCGTTTCTGGGAGAAAGTGTATGCAGGCGTACAGGAGAAAATAAACGAAACAACAGGGTTGAAGAAAACACTGATGCTGGATGCTATCCGGGTAGGTAAAATCCATAATCTGGATTATCTGCGTCAGGGCAAGACTCCGCCGATGATGAATCAGTTGAAATATAAGTTTTACGAAAAGACCATCTATTCTTTACTGAAGAAGACTATTGGCATTGAGAATGGTAACTTTTTCCCTACTGCCGGTGCTGCCGTGCCCGATGAAATCAATGAATTCGTCCATTCGGTAGGCATCAATATGGTGGTTGGATATGGGTTGACAGAATCTACGGCTACTGTATCCTGTACGTTGCCCGTAGGCTATGACATCGGTTCGGTAGGTGTCGTATTACCCGGAATTGAAGTGAAGATAGGTGAGGATAATGAAATCCTGCTTCGCGGTAAGACTATCACAAAAGGATATTATAAGAAAGCGGAAGCTACGGCTGCTGCCATTGATGCCGATGGATGGTTTCACACGGGGGATGCGGGTTATTTCAAGAATGGTCAGCTTTTCCTGATGGAACGTATCAAGGATTTGTTCAAGACATCGAATGGCAAGTATATTGCTCCGCAGGCTTTGGAAACGAAACTGGTCATCGACCGGTATATCGACCAGATTGCCATTATTGCCGATCGGCGTAAGTTTGTCTCTGCTCTGATTGTTCCTGTATACGGATATGTGAAAGAGTACGCAAAGGAAAAAGGCATCGAATATAAAGATATGGCTGAATTGTTGCGGCATCCTAAGATTGTCGGTCTGTTCCGTGCACGGATAGAGACCTTGCAACAGCAGTTTGCGCATTACGAGCAGATCAAGCGTTTCACTTTACTTCCTGAACCGTTCAGTATGGAGCGTGGGGAACTGACTAATACGTTGAAATTGAAACGTTCGGTCGTTTCGGAAAACTATAAAGATTTGATAGAAAAGATGTATGAAGAAAACGCATAGTCTGTTGTTTCTTTTTAGTAGCGGAATTTTGCGTATCTTTGTACCCGATATCTGAAATCTGTAAATAATAAAATTGTAAATCAAATGATTACTATTGAACAACTTAAAGACGTGAAAGAGCGCACTGATGCGCTGAGGAGGTATCTTTGACGTCGACGGGAAGAAAATTCAAGTCGAAGAAGAACAACTGAGAACACAAGCTCCGGGATTTTGGGATGACCAGAAGAAGGCCGAAGCTCAAATGAAATTGGTGAAAGACCTGCAAAAGTGGATTGACGGCTATAACGAAGTCAAGACGCTGGCAGACGAACTCGAACTGTCTTTTGATTTCTATAAGGAAGAGTTGGTGACTGAGGAAGATGTGGACGCAGCTTATGCGAAAGCTTACGAAGCTGTAGAAGCGCTCGAACTCAAAAATATGCTTCGTGACGAAGCCGACCAGATGGATTGTGTGTTGAAAATCAATTCAGGTGCCGGTGGTACGGAAAGTCAGGACTGGGCTTCCATGCTGATGCGTATGTATCTGCGTTATGCCGAGACGAACGGTTATAAAGCTACCATTGCCAACCTTCAGGAAGGTGACGAAGCCGGAATCAAAACCTGTACTATCAATATTGAAGGTGGTTTTGCATACGGTTATTTGAAGGGCGAGAACGGTGTGCACCGCTTGGTTCGTGTTTCTCCATACAATGCACAAGGTAAACGGATGACTTCCTTTGCTTCCGTGTTCGTTACTCCGCTGGTAGATGACAGTATTGAAGTGAACATTGAACCTGCACGTATCTCTTGGGATACCTTCCGAAGCGGTGGTGCCGGTGGACAGAATGTAAATAAGGTAGAATCCGGTGTCCGTTTGCGTTATCAATACAAAGATCCTTATACTGGCGAGGAAGAAGAAATCCTGATTGAAAATACCGAAACCCGCGACCAACCGAAGAACCGTGAGAATGCAATGCGCCAATTACGATCTATCTTATATGATAAGGAGTTGCAGCACCGCATGGCAGAACAGGCAAAGGTGGAAGCCGGTAAGAAGAAGATCGAGTGGGGTTCCCAGATCCGTAGCTACGTATTTGATGACCGTCGCGTGAAGGATCATCGTACCAACTATCAGACTTCGGATGTGAACGGTGTGATGGACGGTAAGATAGATGGCTTTATCAAAGCCTATCTGATGGAATTTTCCTCACAAGAGTCATAAAGTGCAAAATTAGCAAGTGTTATTTTTGGAAAGTTAAAAGATTTGTTCTTACTTTGTTAGCGTTGAACTTTAAAGCTAACTATTATGGGTAAGAGTAAGAAAAAAGCAGCGATAAGCAAAAAGGAAGAAGAGCAAGCCCAAAGAGTTGTCAAAATAGTGTTTGTCTCATTGATTATTTTGGCGCTGATTATGCTGATCGCATATTCCTTTTTTGGCTGATTATTCACCACAGATTACACAGATTATAGGAGAAAAATCTGTGTAATCCGTGTAATCTGTAGTGAACTCTTTTAATTTGTAACACATCCGTAACCCATGTAATAGGAATGTAACTTCTCTGTAATTTATCCGTATTCAAATTGTCATTTTTGTGTATCCTCGCAGTTGTACTTTTGCTACGAATTAAGTAGCAAACAACTGAAATGAGTAGAATCACAACAACAGTCGTTACGCTTTTGCTAGCGACATCGGTCTTCGGACAGGCCAAGGAAGATGCCGGGGATGGCAAAAAACTGGAGATGAAAACAATGGAATTTAAAGATTATCTGCCTGAAATTCATGGAACCATCCGAGGAAAATATGAATACCAGACGGAAACGCAGGAAAGCCGTTTCGAGGTACGTAATGCGCGTTTCAGCGTTTCAGGAAATGTGCATCCGTTGGTGGCTTATAAAGCGGAAATCGACCTTTCGGACGAAGGATCTATTAAAATGCTTGATGCCTATGCGCGTGTCTTTCCGCTGCAAGACTTGAATTTTACGATTGGACAAATGCGTGTTCCTTTCACGATAGACGCACATCGCTCTCCCCATCAGCAATATTTCGCAAACCGTTCGTTCATTGCCAAACAAGTCGGGAATGTACGCGATGTTGGTTTTACTACGGCTTATATAAATAAAGGAAGCGTCCCATTTATCCTTGAAGGAGGATTATTCAACGGTTCCGGCTTGACGAATCAGAAAGAATGGCATAAGACGTTGAATTATTCGGTGAAAGCGCAACTGTTGCCTGATAAGAATTGGAATGTAACACTCAGCACCCAAATGATAAAACCGGAAGATGTACGAATCAATGTGTATGATGTCGGTATTTATTATCAGAATAACCGTTTCCATATTGAAGCAGAATACTTATATAAGATGTATGGGCATGAAGCGTTCAAGGATGTGCATGCTATGAATAGTTTCATTAATTACGATTTACCATTGAAAAAGGTATTCAACAAGATTTCATTTCTTGCCCGTTATGACATGATGACGGATCATAGTGACGGCAGGAAAGATGAAATAACCAAGGCTTTGATAATCAATGATTATGACCGCCATCGTGTGACAGGCGGAATCACACTAAGTCTTTCTAAAGCCTTTATCGCTGACTTGCGGCTGAATTTCGAAAAATATTTCTATAAGAAGTCCGGTGTACCTAAAGAATCCGAACAGGATAAGATCATAATTGAATTTATGACGAGATTCTGAAATAATTTGAGAATTAAAAAATGAGAATTAAGCTGTTGCGGTTCTTTTGTGGGTAGTGTGAGGGGTACTAAACAATCATTTTTTAATTCTCAATTTTTAATTTATCTTTGCGTCATGGCACAAGAAATAGAACGTAAATTTTTAGTTTCCGGAGAATTCAAACCTTTTGCATTTGCGCAGAGCCGTATTGTGCAAGGGTATATCAGCAGTGCTCGCGGGAGAACTGTCCGGGTCCGTATTCGTGACAATAGAGGGTATCTGACTATTAAGGGAGCGTCTAATGCTTCCGGCACCAGTCGCTATGAGTGGGAAAAGGAGCTACCCTTGTCAGAAGCAGAAGAGTTGATGAAACTTTGCGAACCGGGTATTATTGACAAGACCCGTTATTTGGTGCGCAGTGGCAAACATGTATTCGAAGTTGACGAATTCTATGGTGAGAACGAAGGGCTCGTTGTGGCGGAAGTAGAGCTTGAATCGGAGGATGAAGCTTTTGTGAAACCTGACTTTATAGGCGAAGAGGTGACAGGAGATATACGTTACTACAATTCCCAACTAATGAAAAAACCGTATAAAACGTGGTGAACGTTAACAAATAAACTGTATATTTGTTCTTATCTAAAAAGAGTAATGTATGGATATGGAACAGTTGTACAATTATGTGCCGCGGGAATTGGTTACTTTTGTATTGGTAACTTTGTTTTCTTTATTAATCGGACTCTCGCAACGTCGGATCAGTTTGAAACGTGAGGGAGAAACGACTCTTTTCGGAACCGACCGTACCTTTACTTTCATAGGTATATTGGGATACCTGCTCTATATACTGGATTCTACCGATATGCGTCTGTTTATGGGTGGTGGCGCAGTGCTGGGCTTATTGTTGGGATTAAACTATTATGTGAAGCAATCCCAGTTCCATGTCTTTGGCGTTACAACTATTATCATTGCCTTGATTACGTATTGTATGGCTCCCATTGTGGCTACGCAGCCTTCCTGGTTCTACGTCATGGTGATAGTGACTGTACTTTTATTGACTGAACTCAAACATACCTTCACCGAGTTTGCCCAACGCATGAAGAATGACGAAATGATAACGTTGGCGAAATTCTTGGCTATCAGTGGTATCATATTACCGATGCTTCCGCATAAGAACCTGATTCCGGATATTAATCTCACTCCTTATTCTATTTGGCTGGCGACGGTTGTCGTCTCCGGTATTTCCTATCTCTCTTATTTATTAAAGAGGTATGTATTCCATGAATCGGGAACTTTAGTTTCCGGCATTATTGGTGGATTGTATAGCAGTACGGCTACTATCTCGGTGCTGGCCCGTAAGAGCCGGAAAGCCTCGGAACAAGAAGCTACCGAATATGTGGGCGCCATGTTGCTGGCTGTTAGCATGATGTTCTTGCGTTTTATGATACTGATACTTATCTTTAGCAGGGAAATCTTCTTGTCTATTTATCCGTATCTGCTGATTATGTCAGTCGTAGCAGCCGTTGTGGGATGGTTTATCCATTCCCGGCAAAAACGCCCGAAAGGTCAGCCTGCTACCGAAGAAGACGATGATAGCAGCAACCCGTTGGAGTTCAAAGTAGCATTGATTTTTGCCGTACTTTTTGTAGTCTTTACTATTCTGACACACTATACTTTGGTTTATGCAGGTACAGGCGGATTGAATCTTCTTTCTTTTGTATCAGGCTTTAGTGATATCACGCCTTTCATATTAAACCTGTTGCAAAATACAGGCAGTGTTGCTGTGCTGGTTATTACGGCTTGTAGCATGCAGGCTATCATCAGTAATATACTAGTCAATATGCTCTATGCGCTGTTTTTTGCCGGAAAGGGGAGCAAACTCCGCCCTTGGATTTTGGGAGGATTCGGTGTGGTGATTGGCTGTAATCTTGTTTTATTATTATTCTTCTATCTTTAAGAAAAATATAGCCATGTTGTTTTGCTGCTAACTTATTTTTTTCTTTGTGTTATGACTTCTTTTGCGTAAATAGTATGAAAAAGTAGAAGATTTAGCTTATAATTGGGAGTAAAGATTTTGGCAGGTCCGGTACTGGCTTTTGGTTCAGAACCTAATAAGACAACCTTTGGTCTGGAAGGCGGCTTGCATTGTTATTATAAATTAATTAAAGGATTTGGAATCTTTGCAGGATCTCGCTTGCGTATGTATACTAAAAATATTTTTGCAGGTGGAGATTTGACTCCTGTACATGCTGCATTTTCGGTGGGGACTTCTTATCGATTCTAAAAAAATTGATTTTATCTACATATTCTTATTATACTAAAACATCCCTATTTGCTATATCTCAATCGCAGATAGGGATGTTTAGAATAATATCATAGAAAATTAAATGTTTTACCAAGCCCAATCACTTTCTTTGTAGCTTCTTTCAACCTCAGATTCAATATTGTCAGGTAGATTGTGATAGAAATCAATACCGGTTATACTTTCTAATTCATCAATGGATTTGGCGCATTGTTTTATATTTTGTGATTTATCATATGTATGCTCTATGTAAAATCCTATTGCCTTATATTGTCCATTTTTATAAGATAGAATTGTAGAGAAGTAGTATTTAGGTATTTGTACTCCGTTCTTGCCCGTTGCGAGGATTGCATAATCTATAGAAGTTCCTTTTACAATATAAGTTGTATCCTGAGAATTTGATACTTTTCCCCATTCTTGTACTTTATTCTCTATAGCATCCCAAGTGCTGCCACCTTGGTTAAACCCGTCTATTAATTGTGGACTAATGTTAGAGTAATAAAAGGTTTGACTGTTTGCTTCACGATTATATAATCTATCGCTTGAGGCAACCATATGTCCTCTATTATATGGTTGATAGTAGTCACTTCGTTCAGTTCTGTATTGCGCTGGAATGTTGGGATCTGTTTGATAGGCATCTTTGCGTTCTACATTCTTTTGAGAAGTTACATTGTCGAAGGTAAATGCTACCCAGCGTACATGCTTTTTCGTACAGTCATATTCATAGCTGTATGTGACAGTTTCTTTGCCATTTTCTTTGGTAGTCCATGTATGAAATATATTCATACTTCCTCCCTTTAATACAGGAATCTCAATTCTTCCTGCATATCCCGAAGGTCTTTCCGGATCTGGATCCGGATTTGGGTCTGGGCTTGGGTCAGGATCAGGATTGGAGCCATTGCCTGCTAATTGTTTGAGTGTAAACTCTGCTTTTTCTTTCCCTGCTATGATTGTAATAATGACACTTCGTTCAGCTCCGGTATTTGCTTTCATATATCCACTGATAGAGCCATTTCCATTGCCCGATGCTCTACTTAATGTACACCAAGTCTCACTGCTTGAAGCTTCCCAAGTTCCGTTTGTTTTTACTCGGATGATAAATCCGCCTCCATTGGCATTGATTTGCGTTTGGTCAATAGAGGCAATTCCTTGATTGGTATTGCCCGGATTTTCTGGTAGGTCCGGAATATTCTGTTCACTACAAGATACAACTGTGCTATAAACTATGAACAGAATAAATAACTTAAATAATTCTTTTATCATTTTACTTCTTTAATTAAATAAATTATGGTAGGTAGGTGATCGCTATATCCGTTTAGCCATACACCACCTGCTTGCGTTCGTTTTGGATATCCTTTATATTTCCCTTCTTTTTGGAACATGAAATCCCGACGGAAAATTTCATGTTTATAGTATTTCAATGAACTACGGTCGTTACCTAACAGGTTTCCAGTAAATACAATTTGGTCAAATAAGTTCCATTTGCCTCTATACATTAATGTACCGTAGCCTTTTTTCAGTGTATCCCACCATGGATTGTATAAATCTTCCGGACCAACATCTGCCGGTTTTCTCTTGGCGCCAAGTGCCACAGCCATACTTTTGTCCATCGGGTCGTCATTCATGTCTCCCATGATAACCACTTTTGCAGCAGAGTCCTCCCTTAGTAAAGAATCTTTTATTGCTCTGACTTGCTCACCCGCACGTTCGCGAGCAGCAGATGCAGCGGCGCGTGAAGGCCAATGGTTGACAATAAAGTGCATTTTCTCTCCAGCTATATAGCCGCTGGCAATAAGGAAGCCGCGTGTTTTATGTACTGTATCATTTATATATACATATGGAACAAGCTTGCTGTTTGAGAGTTCAAATAATTTCGGATTGTAGAAGAATGCGCAATCTACGCCGCGCCTGTCTTCGCCTTCATAATGAATATACTTATATTCTCTGTCAGCTAAAGCCGGTTGTTTCAGAATATCTTCCAGAACTCTGTAGTTCTCGATTTCAGATACACCGATAATGGCAGGTCCCATTGGCAACTTGTCAGTTGAAAGTTTGCTTAAAATTTCCGACATATTTTTCAGCTTTGCCTTATATTTCATCGAATTCCATTGGTTCGTTCCATTGGGCAAATACTCGTAGTCGTTTTTACCTTCATCATGGATTGTGTCGAATAAATTCTCCATGTTGTAGAAAGCTACACTGTAGAGGGCGTATTTCTTTTCTTGTCCATAAGCCATTAGGACAAAAAAGACAAGTAGGCCGAGAGTCATTAAGTTTTTTTTCATCTTTAAAATTCATTTTAAAAGTGGGTAATTTGACATTCGTATGACAAATATCTAAAAAGAAAACGGAAAAACCGCCTATTGCAGCGACTTTTTTCGAAAAAAACATTGTTATTCGTAAATTTCTTTGTTATTTTGCATGATAGTTTATTTCATTTGTATTGCAAAATGAAAGACCAATTAACATTAATATAAATTAAATTATGAAACAACGACTAGGGTTAGCGATCGTGCTATTTTGCTTAACACCAGCACTTTTGGCTCAGCAAAAGGCAAAGCAAAATGCCCGTGAAGACAATGCTTCTTTCATGTTTACAGAATCACAATTGAATGAAGAAGATGATACAGCTCAGAGTACCTCTGCGTTAGTCACTTCCAACAATGATGTTTATCTGTCAAATGTAGGTTATCTGTTTAGCCCGATGAGATTTCGCGTAAGGGGATATGATTCCCAGTATAGCGATATGTACATCAATGGGGTACAATTCAATGATGTAGAAACAGGACGTTTCAGCTACGGATTAATCGGGGGATTAAATGACGCGACCCGTAATAAAGAAGGTATCGGTCCTTTTGAAGTCAATAATTTTACTTTTGGAGCGATAGGGGGAGCTACTAATATTAATTTACGTGCCAGTCAATATGCCGCCGGTTCAAAACTCACATTGTCTGGTAGTAACCGTAATTACATTTTGCGTGGAATGTACACTTATTCCACAGGTTTGATGAACAATGGCTGGGCATTTACCGGTTCATTGGGATATCGTTGGGGTAATGAAGGTAATATTGAAGGTATTAAGTATAACTCTTTCTCTTATTTCCTTGGTGCAGAGAAAGTATTTAATGAACGTCACAGCCTTTCTTTAGCTACATGGGGAACACCTACAGAGAGAGGTCAACAGATGGCAGCTACTGAAGAAGCTTATTATTTAGCCAATAGCCATTATTACAATCCGAACTGGGGATATCAAAATGGTGAGAAACGAAATGCACGTATTGTGCGTCAGTTTGAACCATCGGCTATTGCTTCTTGGAACTTCAATATTGATGATAATAAGAAGTTGGTGACAAGTGCCGGATTCAAGTATTCTAATTATGGCAAGAGTGCTTTGGGTTGGAATGGTAATGCGGCGGATCCACGTCCGGATTATTATAAGAAGTTGCCTAGTTCTATTTTTGACGTATGGGAGTCAGTTCCTACTCCTGACGAGTTGCAGCAATTTAATGAAGTAACTGATAACTGGAAGAATAATAAGGCTTATCGTCAATTGGATTGGGATGCTCTTTATTTTGCCAATAAACAAGCCAATTCATTGGGTAAGGAAGCGCTCTATTATGTGGAAGAACGTCATGACGACCAGTTAGCATTCAACTTCAACTCAGTATTCAACCATCAATGGAACGAACGTAACAGTTATGTTGCAGGAATCGCGGTGAATACAACGAAAGGTATGCACTATAAAAAAATGAAAGATTTGTTGGGTGCGCAACTCTATACTGATGTTGATAAGTTTGCAGTGCGCGATCATGGTGCAAGTTCTACTATGGTACAGAATGACCTCGATAATCCGAACCGTCGTATCGGTGAAGGCGATAAGTTTGGTTACAATTATAATATTTATGTAAATAAACAGAGTGCCTGGATACGCTATCAAGGAAACAATGCCGGTTCGCTCAATTATTTTGTATCCGGTAAGATTGGGTCTACACAAATGTTCCGTGACGGACAAATGAGAAACGGACGTGCTCCATTGAAGTCATTGGGTAGCAGCGGTACTGCCAAGTTCTTGGAAGGGGGAGTGAAAGCCGGATTAAGCTGGGCTATCAATGGCAACCATTCGTTTACATTGAATGCAGGATATGAAGATCGTGCACCGCTTGCCTATAACTCTTTCATTGCTCCGCGTATTAAGAATGATTTTGTGAAAGATTTGAAAACAGAACGTATTTTCGGTGGTGATCTGACTTACAATTTCAATACTTCATGGGTAATGGGACGTTTAACCGGTTATTATACACGCTTCCAAAATCAGGTGGAAATGGATGCATTCTATAATGACAGTGAAGCACGTTTCACTTATCTTTCTATGAACGGTATTGAAAAGGAGCATTGGGGGATAGAAGCGGCAGCTACATTTAAGCTGACAAGTGAACTTTCATTAACCGCTATTGGTACTTGGAGTGATGCTAAATATGCAAACAATCCTGATGCTGTGTTGACATATGAGAGTGAAAATGAGTCAAATCTTGATCGTGTTTATGCAAAAGGTCTGCATGCTAATGGAACACCGTTGTCTGCTTATAGCCTTGCCCTGGATTATAACATAAATGGTTGGTTCTTCAACCTGACAGGTAATTACTATGATCGTGTATACATTGACTTCTCAAGCTATCGTCGCCTTGGAAGTGTATTGGATAAGAACGGTGCAGGTGTAGATGCTAACGGTAATCCGGTTCTTAATGTTCCAGGACAGGAAAAACTGGACGGAGGATTTATGCTTGATGCTTCTATCGGGAAATTTATCCGTTTGCGTAATGGCAAGAGTATTAGCCTTAATCTGAGTCTGACTAATATCTTGAATAATACAGATCTCCGTACAGGTGGCTTTGAACAAAACCGTGATGATAATTACAAAGACGGTGACGCGCGTATTTACAAGTTCTCTAAGAACTCCAAGTATTTCTATGCATTCCCGTTCAATGCTTTCTTGAATATTGGTTATAGATTTTAAGAATGTGTAGTTATCAATCCAAAACAAAAAGAAAGGAAGAAACGATTATGAAGAAATTACTATCTATATTATGTACCGGATTGCTGTTATGTGGTACAGTTCTTACTTCTTGCGAGAACTATGATGACCCGGTAACAGGTAATGCCTATGGCAATAATTCTATTCCGGAAGGGCGCACAATTTCAATCGCTGCGTTGAAAGAAAAATATAATGACTTTATAGATACGAGTAAAGATACTTATACTACTATTGAAGGTGAAACCCGTATTGAAGGTGTAATTACCTGTGATGACGAGAGTGGTAATCTGTACAAGAAGTTGGTCGTGGCAGACGAAACAGGTGCTATTGTTATTGGCGTTAATGCAACCGGTTTGTATGCATTTTGTCCGGTAGGCCAGAAAGTGGTAATCGATTGTAAGGGTTTGCAGATCGGTAGCTACCGTAAGCAAGCGCAAATTGGTACTGTTTATAATAATTCAGTTGGACGTATGCCCGAGTATGTATGGAAGCAGCATGTTCGTCTGATTAATGAACCGAAGTTGTATTATGAGGAATTGAAACCGATTGAGGTTAGTACGCCTGCCGAGCTTGCTGCTATTGATTTGAAGGTAGCACCGGTATTGGTTACTTTTAAAAACGTAAAGCTTTCCGAAGCAGACGGAACGGCAACCTACGCTCCTGGTGATGAAGGTTCCGTAAAGCGTTATTTCACTTATGCTGATGGTACAGAGAGTGGAAGTAACTTGTTCCTTTATACTAGTGCTTACGCAAACTTCTCAAAGGAGGTAATGCCGCAAGGTAGTGTGAATATTACAGGTATTTTGTTACGTTACAATAACCAATGGGAGGTTATTGTCCGCACTTTAAATGATATCAAACGAAATAATTAACTCAATTAACACATATAATTATGAAAAAGATTCTAAATGCTTTATTCTTAACACTGCTTGCGGTGTTTACATTTAGTTCATGTAGTGATGTTCCTGCTCCTTATGATATATTGGGAGAAGGTGATGCTCCGGGAGTCGTAGGAGATGGTACTAAGGAAAATCCATATAATATTGAAGCTGCTCAGCAGAAACAAGATGGCTCTATCGCTTGGGTGCAAGGGTATATTGTAGGAGCAATTGAGAATGTATATGATGATAAAGGTGAATTTGCTGGTAATAAGGCTAGTTTTACTGCTCCTTTCAATATTACATCTAATGTTTTGATAGCAGAAAGTCCTGACGAAACTAATGAAAGCAAATGTTTGCCGGTTAAAATAAAGAACGGAAGTGATTTGGCAAATGCTTTAAATCTGAAAGATCATCCGGATAATAAAGGTGGTCTGTTGTTGATTCAAGGTGAGTTGAGCAAGGGCTTTGGAAAGGCTGCGTTGATTAATACAACAGCTGCGGTGTTTAATAATCAACCAATTGGTGAGGAGCAAGGTGGTGAAGAGGAATTAGACCCGAATAATCCTTTAGGATTGGATATTACTGTAACTCCGTTGACTGATTTCTCTAACGATTTTGCAGATGTTGAACATCAAAAAGATTATTCAAAAACCGGTTGGATTAACAAAGCAGTAAAAGGAACGAGAATATGGCAAGGAGCTATTTATGACCCTCAGAAATATTTGGCTGCTTCTACTTATGGTATCAAGGAAGGTGAAACTGCTGAATATTGGTTTGTAACTCCTTATTTTACGGTTAGTGCTGATAAGAAATTTACTTTTAAAGCTACGGTTAATAAGTATAGTGAAACGATGTCTTTGAAAGTATTTTTCTTGCAGTTGAAAGATGGAAAAATGGAGCAACATGAAATTCCGGTTAACGGTATACCTACTACTGGAACATATCAGTGGACAAATGACTTGATGGTAGACTTGACTGCTTATGCTGGGCAGAATGGTTTTGTTGGTTTCCAATATGTAGCGTTGAGGGAAAAAGATGTACAGACTTATGGACTTGATGATATTGTATATGGTGAAGGTAGCGGAACAGAACCAAAGCCGGAACCGGAACCGGAACCAGAACCGACTCCTGGAGCTAACCTGCTTGTAAATCCTGGATTTGAAGAGTGGTTAGAGAAATTGCCGACAGCATGGGATAATAAGTATAATACAGGTGAGATAACAAAAGAAACTACTATTAAACATGGTGGAAACAATTCTTTGCGACAGAAATCAGATGATGGTACACAAAAGATACAGCAAGAAGTTGCAGTGGAAGGTGGCAAAAAATATCGTATATCTTATTGGTTTTTAGATAATGATCCTAAAGCTCGTTCACGTTATTGGTTTGCTTTGGTAGATGCAAATAATAAAACTGTAAATGACCTGAATAGTGAAATTCAGCAAAGTTCTTACTCTGAAGATAATCCGGAATGGCAACAGGTGAAAATTGAAGTCACGCTTCCTGAAAATGTAGCTAAGATAAGATATGAAGTGAGAACTTATCGTGGTGAAGATGCTAAAGGAACTGGTGGCGGTTATATCTATTATGACGATATGGAACTCGTAAAAATAGAATAATAACTTGGAATTACAACTTTAATATAAATTTCCCCTGTTGTATGTATTTGCAGCAGGGGAATTTATTCTAATATGATATAATAGTTTGGTAAATTCATTCTTTAAAAGGATAAGTATGACGTATTTTTCAAGAATTATTTTTCTGTGTTTGTTATGTCTGAGTTTCCATAGCTGTGACAAAAACGATGACAATTACGATTCCAATAATTTTGCCACCGGCATCGTAGAACTCCCCGCCCTTCGTAATGGTGCAAGCGATGTATTCTTAACCCACTCTACAATAGTCAACGGACAGAAAGTGACCACCTTTAGTACAGAGTACGATAAGAGCAAGAAACACTCCCGTTGGATTGCATTCCGGTTCGACAATCAGACCCGGTTACAGACAGCAACCCGTGGCAATGAATTTATCCCAGACCCTTTGCTTGGCACAGAATACCAGCGCGTACAAGCAGACTTCGGGAGAAGAGGTTATGATAGAGGGCACCTCTGTGCTTCAGCCGACCGACTTTATTTGCAAGAAGCCAATGATCAGACTTTCTATTATACCAACATGAGCCCGCAACGAAACAATTTCAATACAGGCGTTTGGCTGGCATTGGAAGGACAAGTGCAGTCGTGGGGACGTAGCTGTACCGCTTCCGACACCTTGTACGTAGTGAAAGGCGGAACGATTGATAAGGAAGAACATATTAAGGAATATATCGGCGGCGACCGCAGCAAGCCCGTTCCCAAATATTACTACATGGCTTTATTGTTTAAGAAAGGCGAATCGTTCAAAGCGATAGCCTTTTGGATGGAACACCAAGACAGCAAACCGTCAACAATCAGACTCGCCGACTACGCCCTTACGATAGACGAACTGGAAGAAAAAACAGGAATTGATTTCTTTCCCAATCTTAATGATAACTTGGAAAATGCACTTGAAGCCACTTACTCAACAAAAGCTTGGCCTGGGTTAGAATAAATATTACCGTAGATAATAAAGAGTTTCTCCAGTAATACTTTTATAAATGGATATAGTGACCACTTCCCGGCCTTGATTTATTTTGTGAAAGAAATACGTTAATAGTATTATTGTATATTGTAAATGCATAGATTTGAATAACTTGATGTTGTTTGAATCTATGCATTTTTTCAATGTGCGGGAATATCTCATTCAGGATTCCACCACCCATTTCTCGATATTACGGGTTTTCTCACTGAAGTTAATCCCTATCTTGAACAGTTTTCGCCCATCTGCTTCGAAAGGCAATGCATATCGTTTGTCGTTAATCTGCTGCAACGCCTCTTCCGCTGTACCATTCAGCTTAAACTCCATTATATAAATGAATTTGTCTGTCTGCAGGATGAGGTCTATGCGTCCGTTATTGGTGTGGTATTCCACTTTGGTATAGAAACCAACCAGTTTGAAAACGATGAAAAGTACATTTTCATAATGTAATTCCTGCTCCCGGATTACTTCGTAAGTCGTATCAGCGAAGAAACTCTGCAGGCGGCGGAAGAAAGAGCTATAGTCTCCGGCCTCTACTTCACGAACGAATTTTTGAATTTCAAATGGAGATTCCACCTTATTCACATTCGCATAAAAAGGAAGTAAGAAACGGATGAAACCTTCTTCCACTTCACGGTTGGGAAAACCTAGACGATATATGCCAAAACGTTCGTCATATCCTTTAATGGTGAGGTATCCGCTTTGGTAAATCACTGGAATCGGGTTGGTTGATTCGGAGTCGATGCTATTTAGTACTTGTGCATCAGTTTCTTCGTGTGCCATCCGTTCCAGATCATAATGATGCTTTTTCAGTAACTTCACCAGATAGGTAGGTGTTCCCGTTTCAAACCAATAATTGCCGAACTCTTTACGCTTGAACGCGTTGAGCAGGCTGAACGGATTATACATGCCGATGGAATTATGAGTAAAGTGATAACCGTCATAGCACTCCTTCAATTCAGTACAAAGCTTTTCATATGTCGTTCTCCGTGCATCGGCAAATTCATGAAGCTCAGCTTCCAGATTCTCATGGATTTCCCGTTCGCTGACACCGCAAATTTCGATATATTCGTTCCACATTGATATATCGTCCAGATTATTCAGATCACTGAACACGCTGACTTTGCTAAATTTGGTAACTCCTGTCAGCATGGCGAATTTGATACATCCATCCTGGCTTTTCAATGCACCATAAAAAGCCTTTAAAGTGTTACGAAAACTTTTTTGTAATTCTTCATTGCCGATAGCTTGCAGCATTGGTTTGTCGTATTCATCCACAAGAATGGCTACGCGTTGCCCCTCTTGTCGGCAGGTACGTTTGATAATGCCTTCAAAGCGTGTGGCTAAAGATTTTTCCGATGGCTCTGCTCCGTATTTTTTTTCCCATTCCACCAATACTCCATTCAACTTATTCTCCAAACTTTCCGGAGTATCGTATTTTTCGGTGTTAAGGTCGATATGTAACACGGGATATTTTATCCAGTTTTTTTCCAACTTTTCTACTGCCAGTCCCGTGAACAGTTCCTTCTTTCCTTGAAAATAAGCTTCCAGAGTGGAGATGAGCAGACTCTTTCCGAAGCGGCGCGGGCGGCTTAAGAAATAGTAACTACCGGTTTTTACCATTTGATACATCAATGCCGTTTTATCAATATAGAAATAACCGTCATTACGAATCTTTTCGAAATTCTGTATGCCAATAGGGTAAATTTTACTACTCATATACTCCGGTTTTATAACTCAATTACACAAAGGTAGTAAATTTCCAACTACTTCATTGTTTTTAGAAAGAGAAAAGTATAAGATGATTGCTTTTAACAGAATGAGGTGTAGAAAACAGTATGTACTATTTGTGGTATCTTTTTTAATCCCTATATTTGTCTACATTTCATTTTAATAAAGATAAGCGTTATGGATAGCACTTTCAGAATATACCCGATAGGGATACAGAATTTTGAAGATTTACGTAATAACAACAACGTATATGTAGATAAGACGGAGTTGATATATCGTCTGGCAAATACCAATAAGGTATATTTTTTGAGTCGTCCTCGCCGTTTTGGGAAAAGTTTGCTGGTATCTACTCTTGATGCTTATTTTCGAGGGAAGAAAGATTTGTTCCAAGGATTGGCGATGGAACGTTTGGAGAAAGAGTGGAATGTCTATCCGGTGTTGCACATAGATTTCAGCATGACAAAGTACACTGCTATGTCTGATTTAGAAGAACGTTTAAATCTTCAACTTCGTGAATGGGAACGAATTTATGGTAATGATCCGGAAGAAGAAGGTTATGCGGCTCGTTTTTCCGGAATAATAAAAAGGGCATATCAGCAGACAGGTTTGCAGGTAGTAGTACTTATCGACGAATATGACGCTCCTTTATTAGACAGTAATCATTTGCCGGAACTGCAAAATGATCTTCGTGAAGAAATGCGGAAATTCTTCAGTCCTTTGAAAGCACAAGGGGAATATCTACGCTTTCTTTTCCTGACAGGTATCAGCAAATTCAGTCAGATGAGTATTTTCAGTGAATTGAATAATTTGCAGAATATCAGTATGCGGGATGATTATAGCGCTATCTGTGGTATTACCGAGCAGGAATTGCGTACGCAACTGAAAATTGATATTGAGATGATGGCACAGGCCAATGATGAAACCTATGAGGAGGCTTGCATGCATCTGAAACAACAGTATGACGGTTATCATTTCAGTAAGAAATGTGAAGATGTTTATAATCCGTTCAGTTTGTTTAATGCATTTGCTCAAAAGAGTTATGAAAATTTCTGGTTTTCTACCGGAACGCCTACTTTCTTGATAAACATATTGCAGCAAAGTAATTTCGATATTCGTGAATTGGACGGTGCTACGGCTACTGCCGAGCAGTTTGATGCCCCGACGAGTGCTATTACTGACCCTCTTCCCGTACTTTATCAAAGCGGTTATCTCACTATCAAAGGATATGACCCTGAATTTCAGCTTTATACACTTGCTTATCCCAACAAAGAGGTGCGGAAAGGATTCATCGAATCTCTTATGCCTGCTTACGTGCATTTGCCTGCCCGGGAAAACACATTCTATGTAGTTTCTTTTATTAAGGATTTGCGAGCCGGAAAACTGACTGAGTGTTTGGAACGGATAAGGTCTTTCTTTGCTTCTATCCCCAATGATTTGGAGAATAAACAAGAGAAGCATTATCAGACTATCTTCTATCTATTGTTCCGGCTGATGGGACAGTATGTAGATGTGGAAGTAAAAAGTGCGATTGGGCGTGCAGATGTAGTCGTAAAACTGCATGATGCCATCTATGTCTTTGAATTCAAGATGGATGGCACCCCGGAAGAAGCGTTGGCGCAGATAAATAGTAGAGGATATGCTATACCTTATCAACCCGATCATCGGAAAGTTATAAAGATAGGAGTAAACTTCGACAGTACGACAAGAACTATCGGAGATTGGATAATTGCTGAGGAATAGTAACTTTAAATACGAATCACTCCATAGTGATTTCACCAATTCCTCTTTCAACCTATCACCACCCTTCTGAAACTCCCTGTTCATCGTGCTTACAGAACGGTGATAGGTTGTCTCTGACCTATCACCTCATCTATCACCTATCACCGTCCTGAGGACTGTATATTTATTCTCTTTTCGGCTTAATCCGAACCACTTTGTAGACATTCCCCCGTTTGGTATGCACGGAAGGCACTTGATTCCTCTGTAATATTCTGCCGAACTGAATAATATTGCAATTTGATACATGAATCCTGCTGTCATGCTGCACCTGTTCCAGTATCTCGATGGCGAGAAGCTGCTCGTAGTCAATCGGGGAGCAGTCGATGGGGCGGTTACGTTGATGACGATGTAGCGTCGGCTGCCGGAAGTGTCCGTCAGCAGGTCCTTGTGGTTGCTCGTTCCGATGAATGAAGCGTAGCGGCGCATCTCCTGCGTGGCTGTGCCATGAGGCCGGCGAACATTGACCACCGGTTTTTGGAGGATATGCTTCAGGAAAGGTGATGCTTTAGTAAGAAATTTTATCTGTTCGTTCTACTTTTTTAACTCCGAATGTTTCGTAATTGGCACGAAACCACCTACTTTTATCCCCTCATATTTGCAGCATTTCAGAATGTCCTGCGTCTAATAAATAAAAAACTAAATCATTCTAATCATGAAACACAGACTGTTGCTACTATTACTATTCATGTTTGCTACGTTTGCGGCGGGGTGGGCGCAAAAAGATGTAGCTCCTTCTTTTACCATCAAAGGTGTTCTTCTGGATTCGTTAACCCAAGAGGGAGAACCGTATGCCACCATCAGGATTACCAAGAAAGGTGTTCCGGACAAAGCTGTAAAAATGGCGGTGACCGGGGCAAATGGTAAGTTCCAGGAGAAATTGAATGTACCGGCAGGCGATTATGCAATCAGCATTTCTTCGATAGGTAAAGCGCCTGTTGTGAAAGACTTCACTTTGAAACCTTCTACGAAAATAATCGACCTCGGGACGTTGTATTCTTCGGAAGCCAATAATGAACTGAAGGGAGTGGAAGTTGTCGCCCAGAAGCCTTTGGTGAAGGTAGATGTGGACAAGATAGAATATAACATTGAAGACGACCCCGACTCCAAGTCGAACAGTATTCTGGAGATGCTGCGCAAAGTTCCTTTGGTGACGGTGGACGGGGAAGATAATGTGCAGGTGAACGGAAGCAGCAGTTTCAAGATACATGTGAACGGGAAGCCGAATAACATGATGAGCAATAATCCGAAAGAAGTACTGAAAAGTATGCCGGCAAATACCATTAAATATATTGAGGTGATTACTTCGCCGGGGGCGAAGTACGATGCGGAAGGCGTAGGCGGTATTCTGAATATCGTCACCGTGGGCGGCGGATTCGAGGGATATACGGCTACATTCCGGGGAAATGTCTCTAACAACGGAGCCGGAGCCGGTACTTACGCGATGGTGAAACAGGGAAAGATGACTATTTCCGTCAATTATAACTACGATTATAATAATAGCCCGCGCAGCTACTCGGACAATTACCGTGAGAATTACGAGCCGGGGGCGAGGGACGAGAAGTTTCTCGAATCTCAAAGCAGTTCCAAATCGAAAGGGAATTTCCAGCATGGCAATCTGGAAGCAAGTTATGAGATTGATACGTTGAGGCTGCTGACGGCGGCTTTCGGAATGTATGGCGGCAGTAATGAGAGCGACAATAACGGAAATACGGTAATGTATAGGACGAACCATGAGGACGTGGCTTATCGTTACCGGACGGATAGCCGTAATAAAAACTCGTGGTATTCCATAAATGGAAATATAGACTATCAGCGTACTTCGCGGAGGAATAAGCAGCGGATGCTGACCTTATCTTATAAGATAAATACGCAACCTCAAACAGATAATTCCAGGAATGTTTATCTGGACATATTCCCCGACGAGCAGAAAGAGGAACTGGCGGAACGGTTGCGGTTGGAAAATTACCATTCGGATGGAAAGACGAATACGATGGAGCAGACTTTCCAGGTGGATTATACGACTCCGATAGGGAAATTGCATACCATTGAGACGGGAACGAAATACATTTTCCGTCGCAATAGCAGTGATAACGCGCTTTATGAGGCGGCAGGCGGAAGCGATAATTATGTGTATAATGAAGACCGCAGCAGTGAGTACCGCCATCTCAACCATATCCTGTCGGCTTATGTGGGATATACCTTAAAGTATAAGGACTTCTCTTTCAAGCCGGGAGTACGTTATGAGCAGACCATACAACGGGTGAAATATATCGTAGGGCCGGGTGAGGACTTCCATACGAATTACAGCGATTGGGTTCCGTCCGTCTCTTTGGGAATGAAAATAGGCAAGACGCAGAATTTGCGTGTCGGTTATAATATGCGCATCTGGCGTCCGGGAATCTGGAACCTGAATCCTTATTTTAATAATCAAGATCCGATGTCTATCAGTCAGGGAAATCCGGATTTGAAGAGTGAGAAAAGCCATGCTTTTGATATTGCGTACAGTAATTTCAGTGCCAAGTTCAATATAAACGTTTCGTTACGCCATTCATTCGGGAATAACGGAATAGAGATGGTGAGCCGCTTGATAACCAATGAGAACGGAGAAATCTTTGATGATAATCCGGAGCATATGGCGCCGAATGGGGCTATGTACAGCACTTATGACAATATCGGCAAGAACCGGGATACGGGGTTGTCTCTTTATCTGAATTGGAACGCTTCTCCTAAAACACGTATTTACGTGAACGGGCGCGGAAGTTACAGGGATTTGAAAAGTGAGGCGCAAGGGTTGCACAATTATGGATGGAACGTTTCTTGCCACGGGGGTATCCAGCATACGTTGCCTTTGAAAATCCGTTTGAGCCTGAATGGGGGCGGGAGTACTCCGTATATCAGTTTGCAGGGAAAAGGTTCCGGCTATCAGTATTACAGCATCGGGTTGAATCGTTCGTTCCTGAAGGATGACCGTCTCACGCTGAACCTGTATTGCAACAATATTTTTGAGAAGTACAGGACATATAACAGTCATACGAAAGGTGATAATTTTATATCAAAGAGTAGCGGGAAATATCCGAACCGTTATGTCGGATTCAGTATCGGCTACCGGATTGGAGAACTGAAAGCCAGTGTGAAGAAAGCTGCCCGAAGCATCAATAATGATGATGTGAAAGGTGGAGAAGGCGGTGGAAACACCGGTGGCGGAGGTGGTCAGTAAGACCACCACTGCTCAAGACACAAAAAAGCCCCTAAAATGTCCGTTTTAGGGGCTTTTTAACTGTAAATACAGGGTAGTTTGTGCGGATGATAGGACTCGAACCTACACGCCTCACGGCACCAGATCCTAAGTCTGGCGCGGCTACCAATTACGCCACATCCGCATGTGTAGCTTTGTTGTTTAGCGGTGCAAAGATAGGAAGATTTTCTGATTTGACAAATTATTCGGTAATAAAGTTACTCACTTAATATCTCGAATGCCTTTTCAATCAGGGTATCTTTCTTTTTAAGTTGGTCTGCTTCAGACAAATTGATGGCAATATCCGGTGCGATACCTTCTTCCAGCGGTTGTTCGTTTTTGTCGAAGTGCGGGCTGGCAGAGAAACGGATGCTCCATCCGTTCGGCAATTCAGATGAGAAAGGAAGTCCCGAACCGCCACCGGTCCAATCGCCGACCTGGATGATTTCTGTATCTTCTATGCTGCGCATCGCATTAACAAAATCGTTTGTCGCACTATAACAACGGCGGTTGGTTAATATAACGACCTTTTTTTGCCAACGGATACTGCCGGATGGTTCCAGATAAATCGGTTCCTTCTTAGAGAAGTCATTATGTCCCGGTCCGGTTTTGTGCTGAATGTATCCGGTCAGCGTCTTTTGGTTGGTAAACCGGGCGGCGATACGGGTAGAGTTCGTCAGATTTCCACCGCCGTTGTCGCGTACATCAATGATTAATCCGTTGCAAGGTGCCAGGTAGAGGAGAACCTCGTCCAGGTTGCCGTTTCCGACTCCTGCGCTGAAACTTTCGTAACGGATATATCCTATATTATTATCGAATATCTTATATTTCAAGCCGGAAGCAGTGTAATAACCACTGCTGGCACTGCCCAGATAAGTCTGATAAAGAATATCTTCCCGGTAGTTCCAGTCGTATCCCTGATACCAGTCATCGTAGAAAGAAGTGCGTTTTGCAGAAGATAGATTGACATGCCCGTCTTTCAGGATATACAGCATCTGGCTTAGAATGTCGAACAGGTCATCGTTGGACATGGTCGGTATAATCAGTTTTCTGTATTCTTCGTGGACGGCATCCCAGTCAATTCCTTTTGCTTCCAGAAAACAGTACTGTTCGTCAATAATCTTCCATAGTTGCTCGAAGTTGCCTACGGGATCATCGGCATACTCATCCTCCCTGATGCAGCCGGTCAGCGCCGGCAGGCAGCAGATTAGCAAAAGTAGTTGTATAATCTTATTTTTCATTCTTGTTATCTCTCACGCTTTGAAGTTTCAACATTAAATTTCCGTTCTCTTAGTAGGCTCTTACCGATGATGGTAAGACGCTTGTTCCTTTTTTATTTTGGATACGGTATAGGTCTTTCACAAATCCTACCATGAATGCGTGTGAGTAGGTATGTGTCTTGATATTATTTACTTTGTATTGCTGCAAATCGGCCAGATAGCTGAAACGCATTTTTGTATATCCTATCGGCAGGTCGACGGAAAGCATCTGACGGAGTGAAGGCTGGTTGTGCAGGGAAGTGAATCTTATCACTCCTCCGGCGTTGCCCAAGGAGAATATCTCATAATAGGATTGTCCGTAGTGTGGTGAGAAAAGCATTCCCATTACAGGCAGATTGATCTGATAACGCAATACCATCGGATATTGTTTGATTTTCAGATGCCAGATTGCCATTCCGGAGGCATCCAGATTGACGTAAGCCCTTGCGGAAGCGGGGTTGTTGGTGTTTCGGAGATTGTAAACAAAGCCACCGTTAGCGTCTATCAATCCACCTGCCAGTAACTTGAAGTTCTCCGTCAGCCGGAACTGGTAGTGAAGACCGTAATTCCAGTTGGCCAGGCCAGAGAATGTGTTATTATTGTCGGCACGGTTGTGCGTATAACCGATGTCTGCCTGGAAGAAATTCTGCACGGAAATATTCCCGTCGAACAGTCTGGTCATCCGAATCGTTTCGCGGGAAACACGGAAATCGATTCCTTTATATTCCTGAGGCGAAAGATAGGTATCGAATACGTTGGTGAATCCGATACCGTACATGGTGGCACGTGTTACATAGCGATGGGTTTGCAGGCTGTCGGTCTGCGCTTGTAATCTGGTGCAGAGGGCGAACAGGATGCATCCTGTCAGCCCCCAGTATATTAGTTTTTTCTTCATCAGAATAACTTCATCTGCCCGGTGATTTCGTCAATAATATCTCCTTCACTCTTGCCGTTGTCCGGATCCAGATTCTCCGGTTCTTCTTCCGGTTCGTCCTGCGTTTGCTGTTCGGGGTCGGGGAAACGGGTCGGCTCAAGTTCGTTAATCGTCTCAACTGTGTAGGTAGTGATACGTTTGCCTTTTGCCTTGAACCCTTTGACAGCGATAAATTCATCCGCATCAATTTCCAGCGGGTCGCGGAAACTGTCGTGTCCGCCGAATACAACTTCCAGGCGCGGGTAGTATTCGTCGGTCAGCAGGATGAGACGGTTGTTTTTGTTCTCGCCCAAGTAGTTCTGCTTGCGGTTGGAACCTTCAAAACAGAAACGTTTCAGGTACGGATAATTTTGTTGGTCGGCATCATAAAGCGCGGCAGTCCATATCTTGTTGGGGTTGAACTTCTCAACGATGCTTACATTATCTTCGTAGTGGTTGCTCAGGTCGAAGTTACTGTTGTAGAAGTCACCGTTGTTCAGAACGACCAGTATGGTGTCTTCACTCTGGAATTCGCCCAGATATTCACCTCGTCCGTCATAGTTGAGGCGGAGTACGTCACGGTCGAACCATACTTTACGCCCGCCGAGGGTCGAACCGCCTTTCTGTTTCAGGGTAATTTTGTGTATCGGCAGACGGGTGAGGATGATACCGCGTGCCTGTCGACCTTTAATGCCCACTTCGCTGAAGTCTTGCTCGAAGATGATGCGGCGTACGCGTGGGTTAGGCTTCAACGTAACCTTGATGATTTCGGCTTCCCCGTTCGGATTGGCACTGAAATAGGTGATACGTGAATCGGGGGTACCTTGGGTGACGTCATATTCACGGTCGCGGACTACGGAAGTCACGGCAAAGCGTTTAACGTAGGTCGTTCCCTCTTTTCCATCGCGGTATGCTACGTTGTAAATCGTGCGTTTATCGTTCTTCTTGAATACATTGACATAAAGAACATTCTTGCCGACGAATTTCTTGTCGGCAACAGGAGTAACGATATACTTACCATCGCGGAAGAAGATAATGACATCATCGATATCCGAACAACATGCCACGAACTCATCTTTTTTCAAGGCTGTTCCGATAAATCCTTCTTCGCGGTTGATATAAAGTTTCTCGTTTGCTTCTACTACTTTGGCAGCTTCGATGGTGTCGAAGTTGCGAAGTTCCGTACGGCGCGGGAAGTTCTTGCCGTATTTGTTCTTCAACATCTGATACCAGTTGACGGTATAATCTACGATATGAGCCAAATGGTCGTCAATCTCGGCCACTTCCTCTTTCATTCTGGCAATCAGTTCGTCCGCTTTGTCCGAGTTGAATTTCAGAATACGCCCCATTTTGATTTCCATCAGTTTGAGAATATCCTCTTTGGTCACTTCGCGGATAAATGTCGGATAGAATGGCGTCAGGCGTTCGTCAATATGTGCGCAGGCTGCGTCCATATCTTTGGATTGTTCGAACTCTTTGTCCTTATAGATGCGTTCTTCGATAAATATTTTTTCGAGCGAAGCAAAGTGCAACGCTTCCAGTATTTCGTTTTTCTTGATTTCCAGTTCCTGCTTTAGCAAATCCAGCGTGTTGTCTGCCGACTTTCTCAAGACTTTGCTGACAGTGAGGAAATGAGGTTTGCTGTCATCAATCACGCAGCAGTTGGGTGAGATACTTACTTCGCAATCGGTGAATGCGTACAATGCATCGATTGTTTTGTCCGATGATGTACCTGGTGCCAGATGCACTAATATTTCTACGTTGGCAGCTGTGTTGTCATCTACCTTGCGAATTTTGATTTTTCCTTTATCGACAGCTTTCAGGATAGAGTCGATCACTGTTGAAGTGGTTTTCCCATAAGGGATCTCTGTGATTGCAAGCGTTTTGTTATCAATCTTGTTGATCTTGGCACGTACTTTCACTGCTCCGCCACGTTCTCCGTCGTTGTATTTGGCTACGTCAATCGAGCCGCCTGTCTGGAAATCGGGATATAGTTGGAATTCCTCTCCACGCAGGTAACTGATGGAAGCATCGCAAAGTTCGTTGAAGTTATGTGGCAATATCTTGGAAGAAAGTCCAACGGCGATACCTTCCACTCCCTGTGCTAATAATAACGGGAATTTCACAGGAAGAGTGACCGGTTCCTTGTTTCGTCCGTCATAAGAAAGTTTCCATTCGGTAGTTTTGGGATTGAAGACAACATCCAGCGCAAACTTGGACAAGCGTGCTTCGATATAACGGGGAGCAGCTGCGCCGTCTCCGGTGAGGATATTACCCCAGTTACCCTGGCAGTCAATCAACAGGTCTTTCTGTCCTAACTGTACCAAGGCGTCCCCGATGGAAGCATCACCGTGGGGGTGGAACTGCATGGTGTGTCCCACAATATTTGCCACTTTGTTATACCGTCCGTCGTCCAGACGTTTCATAGAATGCAGGATACGGCGTTGTACAGGCTTTAAACCGTCATTGATATGAGGTACGGCACGTTCCAAAATAACGTATGAGGCATAGTCCAGAAACCAATTCTGGTACATGCCTGTTAACTGATGTTTTACGTTTTCGTCCCGCGCGTCCGCCGGTTTGTAGTCTGAATGTTCTTCCGGTATCTCGTTGATTTCGTCACTCATATATCAATCTTCGCTTTGCTTTTACAATAGGTTATCTTTGCGGACATCAAAAAAGGAGGATGTCCATGCAAAAATACGAAATAAATTCATATAGGGACGCAAAGAACTCACGTTTTTTGTCCCCAGACCCACCGGCATAAATGGAAGCGGTCGATGCGTCAGCGCAAAGATACGGCAAAGATACGGACCAGACAAGTGATTTGGAAAATGTGCGTGTATAAATTCGTGTATCAAAAAAATGGATGTCTCCCTCCTTCCTCATTCCTTCCGAAGGAGGGTTAGGGAGGATGTTTTCTTTCTTTTTTCTTTTCTTTTCTTTTCTTTTCTTTGTGGAGATTTTGCCGGTTAAACCGCGTTTTTTGCCGTTTTTGTATGCAGTATCGCTGTTTTTGCATACAATATTGAGCTTTCTGTATGCAGCATCCGCATGTAATATCCGTATGTGGAAGGGGGGATGTGGCTTTTGAATGGATGTGTCGGGTGCGAATTGTCCGATTGTCTGGTATTAACAGTTGAGGTTGTCAGTTGTTAATAGCTGAACTGTCAGTTGTTAATAGTTGGGATATCAGGTATTAATACTTGAAACGTTGTGCATTGGCAGTTGTGACGTCAGTCATTAATACTTGAAAGCGTAAAGAGCAGGCGTCAACACTCTCCAAACAATGAAAATGAGACGAAGAAGGTCAGGAATAAGATAAATTAATACCCTCCCTGTCTTATTTATGAGATAAATCCCTATCTTTGTGGCACTTTTTACGAAAAAAGGAAAATCAAATTAATAGATATAGAAAAGAAAATGGCACAAGAAGACGTTTTTAAGAAGCTTGTATCGCATTGCAAAGAGTATGGTTTCGTATTCCCTTCGAGCGATATCTACGACGGACTAGGCGCTGTGTATGACTACGGTCAGATGGGCGTTGAATTGAAAAATAACATCAAGAAATACTGGTGGGACAGCATGGTGCTGTTGCACGAAAACATTGTCGGTATCGACTCTGCCATCTTTATGCACCCTACTATCTGGAAGGCTTCCGGACACGTTGACGCATTCAATGACCCTTTGATTGACAATAAAGACTCTAAGAAACGTTATCGTGCTGACGTGTTGATCGAAGATCAGTTGGCAAAGTATGACGAGAAAATCAATAAAGAAGTAGCGAAAGCTGCCAAGAGATTCGGCGAATCTTTTGATGAGGCTCAATTCCGTTCTACCAACGGACGTGTATTGGAGCATCAGGCAAAGCGTGACGCACTTCACACTCGCTTTGCTAAAGCTCTGAACGACGGTAATCTGGAAGAACTTCGCCAGATTATCGTTGATGAAGAAATCGTATGTCCGATTTCCGGTACGAAGAACTGGACGGAAGTTCGTCAGTTTAACCTGATGTTCTCTACTGAAATGGGGTCTACTGCTGACGGTTCTATGAAGATTTATCTTCGTCCGGAAACTGCACAGGGTATTTTTGTAAACTACCTCAATGTACAGAAGACTGGTCGTATGAAAGTTCCTTTCGGTATCGCACAGATTGGTAAGGCTTTCCGTAACGAGATCGTTGCCCGTCAGTTCATCTTCCGTATGCGTGAGTTCGAACAGATGGAAATGCAGTTCTTTGTAAAACCGGGAACTGAACTTGACTGGTTCAAGAAATGGAAAGAAATCCGTCTGAAATGGCATAAGGCTCTTGGCTTCGGTGATGCAAGCTATCGTTATCACGATCACGATAAACTGGCTCACTACGCAAATGCCGCTACTGATATCGAATTCCTGATGCCGTTCGGATTCAAAGAAGTGGAAGGTATTCACTCGCGTACTAACTTCGACTTGTCTCAACATGAGAAGTTCTCCGGCAAGAGCATCAAATATTTCGATCCGGAACTGAACGAGTCTTATACTCCGTACGTAATCGAAACTTCTATCGGTGTCGACCGTATGTTCCTTAGCATCATGAGCGCAGCTTATTGCGAAGAGCAGCTGGAAAATGGTGAAAGCCGCGTAGTGTTGAAATTGCCTGCTGCTTTGGCTCCGGTGAAGCTGGCAGTTATGCCGTTGGTGAAGAAAGACGGTCTGCCTGAAAAGGCTCGTGAGATTATCGACGACCTGAAGTTCCACTTCCATTGCCAATATGATGAAAAGGATAGTATCGGTAAGCGTTATCGCCGTCAGGATGCTATCGGTACTCCGTACTGTGTGACAGTTGATCATCAAACATTAGAAGATAACTGCGTGACATTGCGTAACCGCGATACCATGCAACAAGAGCGTGTAGCTATCTCTGAACTGAATAACATCATCGCAGACAGAGTAAGCATCACTTCTCTATTGAAAACTTTACAATAAACCTTTGACGAATGAGTAAAAAGATCTATTTATTCTCCTTAGTATTACTGGCTTTGACGTTCACGGCTTGTAGTGAAACGGAAGAAGTTGGCAAGTATGATAATTGGCAGGCACGTAGTGAGGCATTTATCGACTCTATAGCGAATGTATATGCTGGGCAACAAAATGGCAGCATAGCAGTTACAGATGAAAAGGAGAGACTCTATGCCTTTACAGATTTGACCAATAATCAAAAGATATATGTAAAGAAGATACAAGACGGGGATGGAACAGAGTCTCCTGTATATACTTCTACTATCAGTGCCTATTATCGTATGTCTTATTTGAATGGAGATGTAGTTCAGCAGACTTTCACCGGCACAGAGCCGACAGAGTTTGATTCCCCTGCAGAGTTTTCTTTGGATGGTGTAATTTCCGGCTGGTCTTATACATTGGTTCATATGAAAGCAGGTGATTTCTGGACATTATATATTCCATATCAAAGTGGTTATGGTTCCGGTACCGGTAGTGATGGATCTTTACAGGCATATTCTGCATTAGTCTATAATGTAAAGTTAGATAAGATTGTAGATAGATAGTCTTATATAATATAATGAGGATAAAGAGGTATTGTATCGTAATAGATACAATACCTCTTTTTTACTCAAGAAGACAATTTTGCCGAATAAAAACAGCACTTTTAACGAAAAGTGCTGTTTTTATTCGGCAATTTATCTTATATTTGCCTACATCATTAATAAACAATGGATTATGGATACGCTTTATAGAACATTTAGGATGTTGCTTAACAGTACATCAACAGAATTTGTACGATATCTTCACGACCAAATAGAATGGGATAGCCGTTTAATTGCGATTTTGGGTGCTAGAGGCATTGGTAAGACAACTATGCTTTTGCAACATATCAAGTTATATGATAACGTTGATGAAACTTTGTTTGTCACTGCTGATGATTTGTATTTTACTGAACATAAACTTGTTGATTTAGCTATGGAATTTTATCAACATGGTGGGAAGAAACTCTATATTGATGAGATTCATAAATATAACGGATGGGCTCGGGAAATAAAAAATATATACGATTTGATTCCCGCATTACAAGTAGTATATACCGGGTCTTCCATATTAGAGTTAGAGACGGGAGAAACGGACTTGAGTCGTAGAAAGTTGGAATATCGTATGACCGGGCTGTCTTTTCGTGAGTTTCTAGCTATATCTCGTGGATATCATCTGCCTGTTTATTCTTTGGAAGACGTATTAAATCATAAGGTCGATTTCCCTTATGACAAAGAGCGCCCTCTTCAATTATTCAAAGAGTATCTGCAACAAGGCTTTTATCCTTTCTTTAAGGAAAAAGGTTATTTTATACGGTTACAAAGTATTGTAAACCAGACTTTGGAAAATGATATACCTACGTTTGCCAAGATGAATATAACTACTGCGCAAAAAATAAAAAAGCTGCTGTATATTATAGCAAAAAGTGTTCCTTTCAAACCTAACTTTACTAAATTGGCTACATTGCTTGATATAAATAGAAACACGGTTTCTGATCTTATGTGCTATTTGGAGAAAGCCGGTATGATTAACCAACTTCGTTCGGATACGGAAGGTATCAGGCTGTTGGGGAAAGTGGACAAGGTTTATTTGAATAATACGAATTTGGCTTATGCTCTTGCCAACAATGTGCCTGATATTGGAAATATACGGGAAACTGTATTCTTTTCTACCATGAAAGCAACTTATCCTATTGTAACTTCTTCAGTTTCCGATTTCTCGATAGGCGATTATACTTTTGAAATAGGGGGTAAAAATAAGACGCAGAAGCAGGTACGGGATGTGGAAAATGCTTATATCGTGAAAGATGACATCGAATATGGCATGAGAAATATTATTCCGTTATGGATGTTCGGGTTTGTATATTAACGTAGTGGTTTAATACTACTCTCCCTAATCTGCAAATGTGTCGGAATCGTCACCTGCTTGATAGTCTTATCTCCTTTAATCTGTTCAATCAATAATTGGCAGGCTGCTTCCCCCATTTTATAGGTCTGATGAGACACGGCAGATAATTTGGGCTCCACATAATTAGCATGCTGTTCGTCCGTATATCCGATAATTGCTACATCATCCGGAATCCGGAGACCATGGCTCTTGATAACTTCCATAGCTGCGAAAGCCAATGTATCATTCATCGCAAGAATGGCATCGGGTGGCTGGGGGAGAGACAGTAATGTCTCAGTGGCAATCTTACCTTCCTCATAATCAATCTTACGGCAGACGACTAATTCCTTTTCAATAGGAATACGATTCTCACGCAAGGCTTCCAGATAGCCGTGCTTTCTTCTCTTTACAATATCCAGATGATTGGCTCCACCGATAAAGGCTACCCGTTTACTTCCATTATCCAACAGATGTTGTGTTGCCATTTGCGCTGATTGTGCCCCATCCGCTACGACCGAAGAAAACCGGTCTGTCAGGCAAACACGGTCGAACAGGATAAGGGGCATATTGATGTCTTTCAAGGCGGAGATGTGGGAGAAATCGGTTGTTTCTTGAGACAGACAGGCGATAATACCTTCCACACGCATATTGACCAGATTCTCGATGTTCCGCTTTTCGTGCTCGTAAGACTCATGCGAGGTCGTGATAATCACAAAGTATCCGTTGGCGATAGCCATGTTTTCTATCCCGTTCAGGATAGAAGCGAAGAAATGGGTAACGATATCCGGAACTACTACTCCGATGATGCGCGGTGCATTTTTCCGCAGGCTCATGGCAAAAGGGTTGGGGCGGTAGTTCATCTCTTTAGCCAGTGCCTTTGCTTTGGCGCAAAGTTCACGGCTGATTTCCGGACTATCCTTTAGTGCCCTGGATACAGTAGGAATCGACACCCCCAATGCTTGGGCGAGATCTTTTAATGAAGTATGTTTCCGGTTGTCCATTTGAAAGTCTGCAACTTAGATTCTTTTTACAAAGAAAGTACATTTATAGAAAATAAGAACATAAAGAACCATATTTTTTACGTAAACCGTTACGTTGGTTTTTCGACTGCTTTCTGCTGCACTGAAACTATTACTGACCTATTTTTGTCGCATACAAAATGATTTAAAACCTAAAAGTATGCAATACCATGAAATCGGAAAGACGGGGATGAAAGTTTCCTCTCTTAGTTTCGGAGCTTCTTCCTTAGGGGGAGTTTTCCATGATTTGAAAGAAAAAGAAGGCATCCAGGCTGTGTTTATTGCTGTTGAAGCGGGGATGAACTTTATCGATGTGTCTCCTTATTACGGACATTATAAAGCGGAAACAGTGCTGGGAAAGGCACTGAAAGAGCTTCCTCGCGACCGTTATTACCTTTCTACCAAAGTGGGACGTTATGGAAAGGATGGAGTGAACCTGTGGGATTACTCTGCCAAGCGTGCTACCGAGAGTGTATATGAGAGTATGGAACGCTTGAACATAGACTTTATCGACTTGATAAATGTGCACGATATTGAATTTGCCGATTTGAATCAGGTGGTGAACGAAACGCTGCCGGCTTTGGTGGAATTGCGTGAGAAAGGTGTCGTAGGTCATGTCGGAATCACCGACTTGCAACTGGAGAATCTGAAATGGGTCATCGACCATTCTCCAAACGGTACGGTTGAATCTGTCCTTAGTTTCTGCCATTATTGCCTGTGCGATGATAAACTGGCTGACTTCCTGGATTACTTTGAATCTAAAGAAATAGGTGTAATCAATGCTTCGCCGCTTTCAATGGGACTTTTGAGCGAACGGGGTGTTCCCGCTTGGCATCCGGCTCCAAAGTCTTTAGTAGAGGCTTGTCGCAAAGCAATGGAACATTGCAAAGCGAAAAACTATCCGATTGAGAAACTTGCCATGCAATTCTCTGTCAGCAATCCTCGCATTGCTACCACTTTGTTCAGTACGACCAATCCGGAGAATGTGAAAAAGAACATCGCCTTTATCGAAGAACCGGTTGATTGGGAACTCGTTCGGGAAGTGCAGGACATCATCGGAGAGCAGAAACGCGTAAGTTGGGCAAACTCATAAATAAGAAATCATCCAAACATGGACTACACAATTATTGATGCACATGCTCATCTGTGGTTACGGCAGGATACAGTCGTAGATGGACTCCCTATCCGAACGCTTGAAAACGGCCGTTCGTTGTTTATGGGAGAAATCCGGCAGATGGTTCCACCTTTTATGATAGACGGAGTGAATAGTGCGGAGGTCTTTTTGTCGAATATGGACTATGCGCAAGTGTCTGCCGCTGTCATTACGCAGGAATTTATTGATGGCATACAGAACGAATATTTAGCCGAGGTTGTTGCCCGTTATCCCAATCGTTTCTTTGTATGCGGAATGTGTGAGTTTCGTAAACCGGGATTTCTGGAACAGGCAAAGACACTTATAGCCAAAGGCTTTAAGGCTATCAAGATTCCCGCACATCGTCTGTTGCTGAGAGCGGGCAGGGTGATGCTGAATAGCTGGGAGATGATGCAGATGTTCCACTATATGGAGGAGCGGAATGTGATGCTTTCCATTGATTTGGCGGATGGGGCGACACAAGTTCCTGAAATGGAAGAGATAATTCAAGAATGTCCCCGGCTGAGGATAGCTATCGGACATTTCGGGATGGTCACGTTGCCGGATTGGCTCGAACAGATAAAGTTGGCACGTCACCCGAATGTAATGATTGAATCCGGAGGAATCACGTGGCTGTTCAATGACGAGTTCTATCCCTTCAAAGGCGCGGTTAGGGCTATTCGTGAAGCGGCAGAATTGGTAGGGATGGAGAAGCTGATGTGGGGTTCGGATTATCCGCGTACTATTACGGCCATCACCTACAAGATGTCCTATGACTTTGTGCTGAAATCGCCTGAATTGTCAGAGAAGGAAAAAGCGCTTTTCCTGGGAGAAAATGCCCGGCACTTCTATGGCTTTACAGACCTTCCCGTGCTGCCTTACATCAAGAATATGTCTGAATAGGGAGGGGTGTCTTAAATAGGAAAGGCTATAAAGTAATCGATTAATAAACTTATTTATTAAACATATCCAATGAAAGCAGTTCAAATTGTCAACCCCTCCGAAATGAAGGTGGTTGAACTGGAAAAACCGACCGTTGGTGCCGGTGAAGTATTAGTAAGAATCAAGTATGTTGGTTTCTGCGGCTCTGACCTGAATACCTTTTTGGGACGTAACCCGATGGTGAAGTTGCCGGTAATCCCGGGGCATGAGGTGGGAGCAGTGATTGAGGAAATCGGTCCGGATGTTCCGGCAGGCTTCGAAAAAGGGATGAACGTGACATTGAATCCATATACCAACTGTGGTAAATGTGCTTCTTGTCGCAATGGCCGTGTCAATGCCTGTGAGCATAATGAAACGTTAGGCGTACAGCGCAATGGAGTGATGTGCGAATATGCCGTATTGCCTTGGACAAAGATTATTCCGGCTGGTAATATCTCTCCGCGCGATTGTGCGTTGATTGAGCCGATGAGTGTCGGATTTCATGCGGTATCTCGTGCGCAGGTAATTGACAATGAGTTTGTGATGGTTATTGGTTGCGGTATGATCGGTATCGGTGCCATTGTACGTGCTGCTTTGAGAGGAGCAACGGTCATTGCTGTCGATTTGGATGACGACAAACTGGAACTGGCGAAGAAGGTCGGTGCATCTTATGTGGTTAACTCTAAGACAGAAAATGTACACGAGCGGATGCAGGAAATAACGGAAGGATTCGGTGCTGATGTGGTGATTGAAGCTGTCGGCAGTCCGGTCACTTATGTAATGGCAGTGGACGAAGTCGGATTCACGGGGCGTGTGGTTTGCATTGGCTATGCCAAGAGCGAGGTGGCTTTCCAGACGAAGTTTTTCGTACAGAAAGAACTGGATATCCGTGGTTCGAGAAATGCGTTGCCGGCAGATTTCCGTGCCGTAATCAATTATATGAAAGAAGGGGATTGTCCGGTAGAAGAACTGATTTCGAAGATAGCCCAACCGGAAGGGGCTTTGGACGCTATGCAGGAATGGGCGGCTAATCCGGGAAAGGTGTTCCGTATCTTGGTTGAGTTTTGATAGGTCCTTTTGATAAGTATAGTTGTTGATGCCCGTTGTTCCGGGTATGTAATAGGTGTGAGATGGGGTAATGTAACATGGGTAAATATAGATGTAACATCCTTTATCCGATATGTAGCATCACAAAGAAATCATGTAGCATACTTGGGGTAATATATCTGTTTGCATTTTCTATTTTTGTGATGTGGAAGATAACAAGGAACATTTATAGAAAACAAATATCATGAAAACAAAACTCAAATTGACGGCTGGTCTTGTTTTGCTCACGATCTGTCCTGCGTTGCAAGCACAGAATCCAGTGGTGCAAACCTCGTACACTCCTGACCCGGCACCCTTTGTTTATCGGGACACCGTATTCCTCTTTACAGATCATGATGAGGATGATGCCCAATACTTCAAGATGAAAGACTGGCAACTGTACAGTACCACTGATATGGTGAACTGGACTTATCGGGGGACTCCTATGTCGACAGCTACTTTCCAATGGGCTAAACAAGGAGACAATGCTTGGGCTGCACAAGCAGTAGAACGCAATGGCAAGTGGTATTGGTATATTTGCGCCGAAGACACTACGAAGCATTTGCATGGAATTGGCGTAGGCGTAGCAGATTCTCCCACAGGTCCCTATACTGATCCTCTGAAACGTCCGCTTATTCCGGGCGACTGGGGGTATATCGATCCTTCCGTTTTTATCGACGATGATGGGCAGGCGTATCTCTTCTGGGGAAACAACGGGCTGTGGTATGCCAGATTGAACGAAGATATGATCTCTTTAGGCAGTGAAGTGATAAAAGTCAATACAGAAGATACGGACGCTTTCGGACCGCTTGTGATGAAACATGATTATCAGTTGAATAAACGAATCCCGAAAACCAATTATGAGGAAGGCCCGTGGGTGTTCAAACGCAACGGAATCTATTATCTTGTCTATGCTGCCGGTGGAGTACCGGAACATATGGCTTATTCTACTGCAAAGAATATCAACGGTCCGTGGAAATATCAGGGGCGTATAATGAATGAAGCGGAAAACAGCTTTACCATTCATGGTGGAAGCATCGAATTTAAAGGGCGGAATTTCATGTTCTATCACAACGGCCTTTTGCCGAACGGTGGAGGCTTTCGTCGGTCTACTGCCATTGAGGAGTTCACGTTTGGTGAGAACGGTGAGATTCCTTTTATTCCTTTCACTAAAGAAGGAGTACGTACCCCGACTGCCAACCTGAATCCTTATCAACGGGTAGAGGCTGAAACAATGGCTTTCGGTTATGGCTTGAAGACGGACCGCCAGCCTGGCAATAATCATTATCTGACTTCCATTCATAACGGCGATTGGCTGAGACTTCGTGCCGTAGACTTCAAGAACGGAGAAGCGAATCATGTTGTCGCTTCTCTTCCTAAAGTAAGAGCAGGTGGAACCATTGAATTTTATGTAGACAATTTGGGTGGAAAACCGATAGCTATATTGCCTGTCGCACCAACTGATAAGAAGCAGCAAGAGTGGCAAGCGGATATTCAGAAGAAAGTGACCGGCATACACGACTTGTATTTGCTTTTCCGGGGTGGTGACGATGAATTGTTTGATTTCGATTGGTGGCAATTTAAATAATTCGCTTTCAAATAATTCGCTTTCAAATAATAGATAATATAGCCAGTTAACAAAAAACGATGATTATGCTGAAAACAAAAATCAACACTATTCTGCTGTGTACTCTTTTTACATGGTTCTTCCCGCTATCAGCCGGAGCACAATACCGTAATCCTATTCTTTATGCTGACGTGCCCGATATGTCAGTATGTCGCGCAGGCGATTACTTTTATATGGTTTCCACCACTATGCACCTGATGCCGGGAGCGCCAATCATGCGTTCGCCGGACATGAAACATTGGGAAACTATCAGCTACGTATTTCCCCGCATTGACGATGGTCCCCGTTATGATCTGCTCGAAGGTACTGCTTACGGGCAAGGACAATGGGCATCATCCATCCGCTATCATGACGGTAAATTCTATGTATGGTTTACAGCCAATGGCGCGCCCGGACGTGGGTTTGTCTATACTGCGACAGATCCGGCCGGTCCCTGGAAACTTCTTTCGCGCCCCCCGCATTTCCATGACGGTTCGCTTCTTTTTGATGATGACGGGCGGGTGTATCTCTTTCACGGTACAGGACAGCTTACGGAGTTGAAACCCGATTTGACCGATGTGCTTCCCGGTGGCATCAACCAGCAGATCTTTGAACGGGATGCTGACGAACAAGGTCTGTTGGAAGGTAGTTCCGTCATCAAGCATAATGGGAAATATTACTTGCTGATGATTTCTATGGATTGGAGTATTCCCGGCCGTCTGCGTCGTGAAGTATGCTATCGTGCCGATAAGATTACCGGACCTTACGAAAAACGTGTCATTCTTGAAACAGAGTTCGACGGGCATGGCGGTGTTGGTCAGGGATGCATCGTAGACGGGAAAAACGGTGAATGGTACGGACTGATTTTTCAGGATCGTGGTGGCGTAGGGCGTGTGCCGTGCCTCATGCCTTGTACATGGACGGAAGATGGTTGGCCTATGCTGGGAGACAAGAATGGGCGCATCCCGAATGATACCACTTTATCGTATATGTCAATGGAGGGTATCTGCGGTTCGGATGATTTTTCCGCTTCCGGGCTTTCTCTCTATTGGCAGTGGAATCATAACCCCGTCGATCAGGCATGGAGTCTTACCGATCGTCCCGGATTTCTGCGTTTGAAAACCTCCCGTGTGGTAGATAACCTGTTTGTTGCTCCCAATACGTTGACCCAACGTATGGTAGGACCGAAATGCATGGGCACTGTCAGTCTCTCTCTGGCGGGGATGAAAGATGGTGACCGTGCGGGATTATCGGCTTTTAATGGTGACAGCGGTGTGCTTACGATTGAAAAGAACGGAAATAAACTGTCTCTTGTGATGAGTGAACAGAAAAGTGTGTTTGATAAAACGAAGCATGCCATTAGCCGTGTGGATATGACCGAACAAGCCCGTATACCTCTTAAAAAAGAGCTTGTCTACTTGCGTGTGGAAGGCGACTTTACCAATGGACGGGATGAGGCTCGTTTCTCTTATAGTCTTGATGGGAAAGCATGGATACCTGTCGGTCTGCCTATTAAGATGAAGTTTGACTACACCCGTATGTTCATGGGCAGTAAGTTTGCCATATTTAATTATGCTACACGTTCCGTGGGCGGTTATGTGGATGTAGACTCTTTTGATTATTCGTTCTGTGATGCGTCAATGTAACACACAAATATGTATTTGTCACCAATGGAACATTGTTTTATTGGGAAATAGGCTATTTTTGTTTCCAAATTAATCATAACTAATAAGTATATAATATGATGAAAAGAGGTTGGATACCGATTATGGGTGTTTGTTTGGTGTTATCGTTTTCGGCATGTAAGCAGTTGCTGCCTTACCAGGACACTTCTTTAACGGCGGAACAACGGGCGGAGGATTTGTTGCCCCGGTTGACTTTGGAAGAAAAAGTATCAATCATGCAAAATGCGTCACCTGCTATCCCCCGGCTGGGAATTAAAGAATATGAGTGGTGGAATGAAGCGTTGCACGGTGTGGGACGTGCCGGATTGGCTACTGTTTTTCCCCAGTCTATCGGTATGGGAGCTTCTTTTAATGATTCATTATTATATGAAGTGTTCAATGCCACTTCCGATGAGGCTCGCGTAAAATCGCGTATTTTCGGTGAAAGTGGCGTGTTGAAACGCTATCAGGGATTAACATTCTGGACGCCGAATGTCAATATATTCCGTGACCCTCGTTGGGGACGTGGCCAGGAAACCTACGGTGAAGACCCTTATCTGACAGGGCAAATGGGAATGGCTGTAGTCCGTGGCTTGCAAGGACCGGAAGATGCCGGATATGATAAGCTGCACGCATGCGCCAAGCACTTTGCCGTTCATTCAGGACCGGAGTGGAACCGGCATAGTTTTGATGCGGAGAATATAGCTCCCCGGGATTTATGGGAAACCTATCTGCCTGCTTTTAAAGATTTGGTACAGAAAGCGCATGTAAAGGAAGTGATGTGTGCCTACAATCGTTTTGAAGGAGAGCCTTGTTGTGGCAGCAATCGCCTGTTGATGCAAATATTGCGGGATGAATGGGGATACAAAGGCATTGTAGTCTCTGACTGTGGAGCGATTTCCGATTTCCATAGACCGGGAACGCATGGGACTCATCCGGACAAGGAACACGCCTCGGCCGCTGCTGTGCGGACAGGCACAGACCTTGAATGTGGAAGTGAATATGCTTCACTGGCGGATGCTGTAAAAGCCGGGTTGATTGACGAAAAAGAAATAGATATTTCATTGAAACGTTTGTTGACAGCACGTTTTGAACTGGGAGAAATGGACGAACAACCGGCTTGGTCGGAAATTCCGGCCTCTGTGCTGAATAGTAAGGAACATCAGGCATTGGCTTTGCGTATGGCTCGTGAGTCATTGGTGCTCTTACAGAATAAAAACAACATCCTGCCTCTGAATACCCATCTGAAAGTAGCCGTTATGGGACCTAATGCCAATGACTCCGTGATGCAGTGGGGAAATTATAACGGTATTCCGGCACATACGGTTACCTTATTGGAAGCTGTCCGTGCCAAACTACCGGAAGGGCAAATCATATACGAACCAGGTTGTGACCGTGTGGACGGAAAGACACTCCAAAGCCTGTTTGATGAATGTAGCATAAACGGTAAACCCGGTTTCCTGGCAGAATACTGGAATAATCGTGATCGTGAAGGGGAAGTCGTTGCTACCGATCAGATTTCCACTCCGTTCCATTTTGCGACAACAGGGGCTACTACATTTGCGCCCGGTGTGGAAATCACTAGTTTCTCGGCTCGTTATGAATCAGTCTTTCGTCCTTCGCAGTCGGGTGATGTTGTTTTTCGTTTTCAATTGGACGGTGCGGTGACACTTATTATCGATGGCGAACAAGTGGCGGAAAAAGTATATGTAAAAAATCCGACGAATCTTTATACCTTGCAGGCAAAAGCCGGAAAAGAATATAAGGTCGAAATTCTGTTCACTCAACGGAATGAAGGGGCAACCCTCGATTTTGATATGGGCAAAGAGATGGAAATCAATCTGGATAAGGCTGTAGAGAAAGTAAAAGATGCCGATGTGGTTCTTTTTGCAGGTGGAATTTCTCCAAGTCTGGAAGGAGAGGAAATGCCGGTTGCTGTTCCCGGATTTAAAGGTGGTGACCGTACGGATATTGAACTTCCCGCTGTTCAGCGTAATCTGTTGAAAGCATTGAAGAAGGCAGGAAAGAAGGTGGTCTTTATCAATTATTCCGGTTCGGCTATCGGGTTGGTGCCGGAGACAACTACTTGTGAAGCGATTCTGCAGGCATGGTATCCGGGACAGGCGGGTGGTACGGCTATCGTTGATGCTCTTTGGGGAGAATATAATCCCGGCGGACGCTTGCCGGTCACTTTCTATAAGGATGTGAATCAATTGCCGGACTTTGAAGACTATTCCATGAAGGGGCGTACCTATCGGTATATGCAACAGCAACCACTTTTCCCATTCGGTCATGGGCTGAGTTATACTACGTTTACTTATGGTGAGGCTAATCTAAGTAAGAATACGATTGGAAATGGAGAAACGGTTACGCTGACTGTTCCGGTAAGTAATGTAGGGCAGCGCGACGGAGATGAAGTGGTTCAGGTTTATCTGCGGTCTCCGGCAGATAAAGACGGTCCTCGTTATACCTTGCGTGCTTTCAAGCGTGTCCACATTCCTGCCGGGCAAACTAAATCAGTAACCATTCCTCTTACCTATGAGAGTTTCGAATGGTTTGATGAGGCGACTAATACCATGCATCCGGTGGCTGGTACGTATGAATTGCTGTATGGAGGCTCTTCCGATGAAAATCAGTTGAAAGCGATAGTGATGAACGTGCAATAATCATACTTCCTGATTTTATCCAATACATTGGAATTATTTACTTTCTACTGCTGATATAAATAAGCGGCTGTCTAAAAAAGTCGCCAGTAACTCTAACTCCCCTCCTTCAGGAAGGAGGGGTGTCCGAAGGACGGGGTGGTAGGATAAACGAGGCTCTTCCTATCTTATTGTAGATGACATACTTATGTATTTATATATATTTACCTACCACCTCCCCCTACGGGTACTCCTCCTTCAGGAAGGAGGAGAATAATGATAGAACTGACTTTTTAGACAGCTTCCTACTAGAAAAGATTTTCTTCTTTTATTTCTCATATTCTCATCATTTTAGATAATACGCAGATTATCAAGTATGTTTCTTATGAGAAATACTTTCCGGAAATTCATTTCTCATACTTTTCCTCCTTATTTTATTCTTATTCTCATCCTATTTGGGGGCATATCAAGGTATTTCTCATAGTCAAATGCCCTTGTTTGCCTCTCTATCCTATGAGATATATAGAGCTACTTCACGTGTGATTCATTAATAGAAAAATTACTCTTCATTACCGGTAAACCTGTTTTTAGTTACTGGTAAAGTTGTTTTGCGCCTATTGCAAACTATAAACGCAAGTTTTGTTTTTATAAATGAAGCTTGCGTTTATATAATTGCAAGTTCTGTTTTTATAAACAAAGCTTGCAATTATAGATTGTAATTAAGAAAAAACAAGTTTATATACTGAGTTGCAGAAGTTTTCAATTAATAGGGAGCAAGTTTATTATTAATAGATCAGATCCTTTCCATTAATACTTATCGTGAAATCTTCTCATTCCACAGGCAATTGTCCTTAGTTGTCTTTTCAATCTGACATACCTCTTATCATTTTATGGATTTAAGACTGGTGTAACATCGAAAAAGAAGAATGTTACGTGTCTGTGATAAATGTAACCTGTATATAGATGCCTGTATCATGATTCTACATATATGATAAAACCGAATCGATACATTTGCAAACACTACTATGGAACAGAAAATTATAGAAAATAAAAAGTGATATTATGAGAACATTAAAATTGATTTTGTCGGGTTGGCAATCCGTGGCGCTTGTCGTATTTTTTATGCTGTTTTTTAATATGGAGGTGAGTGGCAAGGGTAAAATAACGAAAAATGCTCCTGTCTTTACGCAATTTATTTATCAGGGAGAGGATGCTATTTATCAAAACAATCCTTTAAAGCCGGGTGAGTTCTATAATCCTATTTTGCAGGGTTGCTATCCCGATCCGAGTATAACGCGGAAAGGGAATGATTATTATTTAGTGTGCTCATCTTTTGCCATGTTTCCCGGGGTGCCTATTTTCCATTCTAATGATTTGGTCAACTGGAAACAAATCGGTCATGTGCTGGACAGAACGTCACAATTAAAGGTTGAAGATTGTGGCATTAGTGCCGGTGTATATGCTCCTGCTATAAGATATAATCCCCATAATGATACGTTCTATATGATAACCACTCAATTTTCCGGCGGCTTTGGAAATATGGTGGTAAAGACAAAGAATCCGGAGAATGGCTGGAGTGATCCGGTCAAACTTCAATTTGAAGGCATTGATCCTTCCCTTTTCTTTGATGATAATGGCAAGGCATACGTGGTGCATAATGATGCTCCTGCTCAGGGAGAAGAACGTTATTCGGGACACCGTGTCATAAAAATATGGGATTATGATGTGGAAAATGATAAAGTGGTTCCGGGAACAGACCGGATCATCGTAAACGGTGGCGTCAATATAGAAGAAAAGCCGGTATGGATTGAAGCTCCTCATATCTATAAGAAAGACGGACGTTATTATTTAATGTGTGCCGAAGGAGGAACCGGAGGCTGGCATAGCGAAGTCATTTTTGTGAGTGATCATCCGAAAGGACCTTATCTTCCGGCAAATAATAATCCTATTTTGACTCAACGTTATTTTCCTGCAGACCGGGCGGATAAAGTAGACTGGGCTGGTCATGCAGACTTAGTGGAGGGACCCGACGGAAAATATTATGGTGTATTTTTAGGAATACGCCCCAATGAGAAGAACAGAGTGAATACCGGACGCGAAACTTTTATTCTTCCGGTGGACTGGAGCGGAACATTTCCCGTTTTCGAGAATGGGCTTATCCCTATGAAACCTACATTGAAGATGCCTTCGGGAGTAGAGAACCAGACAGGGAAAAACGGTTATTTGCCTAGTGGCAACTTTGTCTTTAAGGATGATTTTTCCGATAAGACATTAGACTTAAGATGGATCGGTCTTAGAGGGCCTCGTGAAGATTTTGTTGATATGACCGGTAAAGGGTTGCGCATCATCCCTTTTACTACGAATATCAATGAAGTGAAACCTACTTCTACCTTGTTCTACCGTCAGCAGCATAATCAGTTTACAGCGGCAGCGACCATGGAGTACAAGCCGAAAAATGAGAAAGACTTTGCCGGTATAACATGTTATCAAAATGAAAGATATCACTATGTTTTCGGTATCACTAAAAAGGGAAAAGACTATTACCTGATGCTGCAAAGAACCGAAAAAGGGCAAGCGAGTGTCCTGGCTGAGGTGAAAATAGAAATAGAGAAACCTGTGACACTGCAAGTGGCAGCCAATGGAGATGATTATCGTTTTGATTATTCGATTGATGGCAAAAGTTTTACCAATGTAGGAGGAACCGTTTCCGGTGATATTCTTTCTACCAATGTGGCTGGTGGTTTTACAGGAGCAATGATTGGCTTGTATGCAACATCTGTTGGTAATTAATTAGAAACCTTATCATTCTATAATTATGAAAATACATCATCTGTTTTGGGGTATATGTGTATGCTTCAGCACCCATATCTTATTCGCACAGAACTATCAGAAAACATCGTCCGGCATTAAGACCACTGTGAATGCGGTGGATATAGAAGTACAATTCTTTGCGCCTGCTGTGGCGAGAGTAATAAAGTCGCCGGAAGGGGTTGCCTATGAAAAACAGAGTCTTTCTGTAATTGCCAAACCCGAAAAGGTAAGTTTCAAGGCTGATATACAAGATAATAAGATTGTATTGAACACCAGCGAACTAAGTGTCAGTGTGGACACCGGGACGGGAATTGTTTCTTATTTCTCAAAGGATGACAAAGTGTTATTGGCAGAGAAATCCGGTATGCAGTTTATCGATTTCGATGATGCCGGGACAAAAACTTATCAGGTTTATCAACCTTTTGTATTGGATAAGGAGGAAGCCATTTATGGTTTGGGACAATTGCAAAATGGAAAGATGATTCAGCGGAACATGACTAAAAATCTGATACAGGGAAATGTGGAAGATGTGTCACCTTTCTTCCAGTCTACTAAAGGATATGGTGTGTTTTGGGATAACTATTCGCCGACTCTTTTTACGGACAACGAAGTTGAAACATCTTTCCGTTCTGAAGTAGGTGACTGTGTAGACTATTATTTTATGTACGGGAAGAATGCCGACGGTGTGATAGCACAGGTACGCAACCTGACCGGGCAAGCACCGATGTTTCCTTTATGGACTTATGGGTACTGGCAAAGTAAAGAAAGATATAAAAGCCAGGAGGAAGTGGTAGACGTTGTTCGTAAATATCGTGAATTGGGTATTCCCTTGGATGGCATTATTCAGGATTGGCAATATTGGGGGCATAACTATTTGTGGAATGCGATGGATTTTCAGAATCCGACTTTCAATAATCCTCAAAAGATGATTGAGGATGTCCATGCGATGAACGCACACATGGCTATATCTATCTGGTCGTCATTCGGACCGATGACCAAACCTTATAGAGAATTGGACAAAAAAGGGATGTTGTTTGACTTCACTACCTGGCCGCAATCGGGATTGGAGTCATGGCCCCCCAACATGGAATATCCTTCCGGTGTAAGAGTGTATGATGCTTACAATCCCGAAGCGCGTGATATTTATTGGAAATATCTGAATGACGGAATTTTCAGACTGGGGATGGATGCCTGGTGGATGGACTCTACCGAACCCGACCATTTGGACTGGAAGCCGGAGGATATGGATACCAAAACCTATCTGGGCTCGTTCCGTAAGGTGCGCAATGCTTATCCGTTGATGACTGTCGGAGGGGTTTACGACCATCAGCGTGCAGTGACTTCGGACAAACGCGTGTTTATTTTAACCCGTTCGGGATTCTTGGGGCAGCAACGTTATGGTGCAAATGTATGGAGTGGTGATGTAGCTTCCACATGGGAGAGTTTTAGAAATCAGATTCCTGCCGGATTAAACTTTTCTTTGTGTGGTATGCCTCACTGGAACAGTGATATTGGCGGCTTTTTTGCAGGACATTATAATAAAAGCTGGAATGATGATAGTGCTTCGAAAAATCCATTGTATCAGGAGCTTTATGTGCGTTGGTTGCAGTTTGGAACGTTCAATCCGATGATGCGTTCGCACGGGACGGATGTTTATAGGGAAATCTATAAGTTCGGAAAGAAGGGCGAGCCTGTATATGATGCTATTGAGAAGATGATAGGTTTGCGTTACTCTCTGTTGCCTTATATTTATTCTACTTCCTGGGAGGTGAGCAATCGTCAATCGAGTTTTATGCGCGCTTTGATGATGGATTTTGTAGACGACAGAAAGGTGTGGGATATCAATGACGAATATATGTTTGGTAAATCGATTCTTGTGGCTCCGATTGCTCATGCACAATATACACCGGAAGCTGTAGTAAAAGTCTCCGAAGAAGAAGGATGGAACAGAGATGGAGCGAAAAAAACGGAAACTGACGTTGCTGTGGATTTCACGGAAACGAAATCTACTAACATATACTTGCCAACAGGAACGCTATGGTATGACTTCTGGACGAACGAGAAACACGAAGGCGGAAAGGAAATTGCCAAAGAGACTACACTGGATGTTATTCCATTGTATGTAAAAGCGGGTAGTATCATTCCTGTCGGTCCACAAGTTCAGTATGCAACTGAAAAACCGTGGGATCATCTTGAATTGAAGGTGTATGCGGGTGCGAATGGAAACTTCATTTTATATGAAGATGAATTTGATAATTATAATTACGAAAAAGGAGCTTATACGGAAATTCCAATCTCTTGGAATAATGCATCTCGTAAATTGACGATAGGGGCAAGAAAAGGTGCGTATGAGGGAATGTTGAAGAACCGTAAGTTTACTGTAACCCTTCAGGACGGAACTCAAAAAAGCGTTGATTATAGTGGGAAGGCAGTTTCTGTAAAGTTTTGATTGTAAATAAAATGTGTGATTATGTCAGTAGAAAAGAATCTGAAAAGTAGAAATAGGATGAAGTTTTTTATAGTAATGGCTATGCTATTGGGGAGTAGCGTTGCAAGTGCAGAAAATAAACAGGTAACAAGTCCTGATGGGAAGCTGGTAGTAACAGTCTCAGATACGGATGGAAGACCTTCTTATTCTGTTAGTTATGACAATGTTCTCTTTTTGCAACCATCTCCATTGGGGATGGTTGCAAATATAGGAGATTTCTCATCGGGGATGTCGCTGGAGAAGAATGTTTCAACCAATAAAATAGATGAAACATACGAGTTGACTTCTATTAAAAAGAGCAAGGTTCGTTATGTGGCGAATGAAGCTGTATTTTCGTTTACACAACAAGGGAAAACAATTTATGACGTTATATTCCGCATAAGTAATAACGATGTTGCTTTTAAATATAAGATGTATCCGCAAGGTGAGACACTAAGCTGCGTGGTTGAGCAAGAAGCCACAGGATTTGTGTTTCCTGACGGAACCACCACTTTCCTTTGTCCGCAAAGTAAACCGATGGGAGGATTTGCCCGTACTTCTCCAAGTTATGAGACGTCTTATACGGCAGATGATGCCGCAGGGAAGAATGGCTGGGGAGAAGGATACACATTTCCCTGTCTGTTCCGTAATGGGGATAACGGTTGGGTGCTTGTTTCCGAAACGGGAGTAAATGGTGGATATTGTGCGAGCCGTCTGTTGGGACACAAAGGAGGAACGTATACAATCGGATTTCCGCAAGAAGGTGAAGCGAATGGGAATGGTACGGTTTCTCCGGGGATAGCGTTACCGGGCGAGACGCCTTGGCGTACTATCACTGTGGGCAAGACTTTGGCTCCGATAGTGGAGACAACGGTTCCTTTTGATGTTGTAAAACCGCTTTATCAGGCAAAAGGAGAGTATACGTATGGCAAGGGGTCATGGAGCTGGATTATCGGTATGGATGGAAGTACCAATTATGAAGAGCAACTCCGGTATATTGATTTCTCGGCAGCAATGGGCTATCAGTCTGTGCTGGTGGATGCCTTGTGGGATAAACAAATAGGACGTGATAAAATGGAAGAATTGGCTAAATATGGGAAGGACAAAGGGGTAGCTCTTTATTTGTGGTATAACTCGAATGGGTATTGGAATGATGCTCCGCAAACTCCGCGCGGGATTATGAATAATGCCATAGCCAGACGCAAGGAGATGAAATGGATGCAAAGCATTGGTATCCGTGGAATAAAAGTTGACTTTTTCGGAGGTGACAAGCAAATGACTATGCAGCTGTATGAAGATATCTTGTCGGATGCAAACGAGTACGGTCTTCTGGTTATTTTCCATGGATGTACTTTGCCTCGTGGCTGGGAACGTATGTATCCTAACTTCGCATCGAGCGAGGCTGTATTGGCTAGTGAAAATCTTCATTTCTCTCAAGGCAGCTGTGATCATGAGGCTTTTAATGCCACCCTGCATCCGTTTATCCGTAACACGGTAGGTAGCATGGATTTCGGCGGTAGTGCATTGAACAAATATTATAATGCGGATAATGCTCCGCGGGGAAGCCGGCGGATGACATCGGATGTCTACGCACTGGCTACGGCGGTGCTATTTCAGAGTCCGGTACAGCATTTCGCCCTGGCACCGAATAATCTGACCGATGCTCCGTCGTGGGCTATTGATTTTATGAAAGAGGTGCCCACGACTTGGGACGAGGTACGTTTCATTGACGGTTATCCTGGTAAATACGTTATTCTTGCCCGTCGTCATGGAGACCAATGGTATATTGCCGGAGTAAATGCGCAGAAGGAAACACTGAAACTTAAAGTTAATTTGCCGATGTTCTCCAATGGAGAAAAGGTAAGACTGTTTAGTGATGATAAGGCATTGCAGGGTAGCGTAAAACAAATAGAAATAGGAAAGAAACAAGAATTACAGTTGGCTATTCCTTGCAATGGTGGAGTATTGATAACCCAATAACCATTTAAAATAAAAGAATATGAGAAACTTAAAATTTTTAGGCGTGTCGTTTTTGTTGGCAATGGCTGCCGCCACTTCGGGAACTGCACAAAATCCTATTATACAAACAAAATATACTGCTGATCCGGCTCCGATGGTATATAACGATACCGTTTTCCTTTATACAACCCATGACGAGGATGATGCCGAAGGATTCAAAATGTTGGACTGGTTGCTTTATACCTCCACCGATATGGTCAATTGGACCGATCACGGAGCGGTCGCTTCTCTGAAGAGTTTTGATTGGGTGAAACGTGATAACGGTGCCTGGGCAGAACAAGTCATCGAGCGTAATGGTAAGTTTTACATGTATTGCCCGATTCACGGTAATGGTATTGGCGTATTGGTATCCGACTCTCCTTACGGTCCTTTTAAAGACCCTTTGAACAAACCGTTGGTTTGGCAAAAGGAGCATTGGGATGATATTGACCCTACCGTGTTTATTGATGATGACGGGCAAGCTTATATGTATTGGGGCAATCCGAATGTTTATTATGTAAAGTTGAATGAGGACATGATTTCATATTCGGGGGAAATAGTTAAATTGGCTGATAGACCGGAACATTATCAGGAAGGACCGTGGGTATATAAACGTAACGGTCGTTATTATATGGCTTTCGCTTCTACTTGTTGTCCGGAAGGGATTGGCTATGCCATGAGTGACAAAGCTACCGGACCATGGAGTACGAAAGGATATATTATGCGTCCAACGGAAAGAACCAGAGGGAATCATCCCGGAATTATTGATTATAAAGGCAGTTCTTATGTGTTCGGCCTAAATTATGATTTGCTTCATCTGGAGACTTTCGACCATAAAGAACGCCGTTCGGTATCCGTTGCAAAAATGCATTATAATCCGGATGGAACTATTCAGGAAGTGCCTTATTGGCAGGATACGAAACTGGAACAGATTGAAAACTTTAATCCTTACCGTAGAGTGGAAGCCGAAACAATGGCTTGGGGATATGGGCTTAAAGTTGAAAATCATAAGAATGTTGGTTTGTATATCACCGATATCGATGATAATGAATATCTGTGTGTGCGTGGTGTCGACTTTGGCAAGAAGGGAGCAAAGAGATTCAGTGTAAGCGCAGCTTGTGTTGAAAAAGGCGGAATGATAGAAATTCGTCTGGACAGCACGGAAGGTCCGGTAATAGGCTGTGTCAGTATATCACCGACAGGAGGACTGGATATATATAAACAGATGTCATGCCGGATTAAGAATGCAAAGGGGGTACATGACCTTTATTTCTGCTTTAAAGGAGAGAAAGGAAACAAACTTTTCAATCTGGATTATTGGGAATTTAAATAGCTTTTCATAAAAAAAAATAGGATTGTAATATGTTGATAATCAATATGGTTATTGGGGCGTGCTACAAGGGAAAAGATAGATGTAACATTGAAAATAAAGATGTTATTTAGGAAAAGAAGCCCGTAACATAATTATATTTGTAGTTTTGTGAACTGGCATACCTTTGCAGAAAAGATCAGTGAATCGTATTTGATTATCAAAAAATAAGAAGTATTATGAAGAATACACAGGCAATGCAATTAATGTCAATCGTCTGGCTCTCCGCATTTATGTTGGGGATGACAGTGATGTCATGTAACTCAAAGAAAGAACAGCAATTACCGGCTATTGGAAAATCTGTGGCTCTCTTTGATTATTTCTCTTACAAGGGAAATGATGACTTTTATATATCCAATCCTCTATCAGGTGAGGACTATTTCTACAATCCTATTTTGCCGGGATGGTATTCCGATCCTAGTGTTTGCACAAATGGAGAAGGTGACTACTTTCTCGTAACATCTACATTCACTTATTTCCCCGGTGTTCCTATTTTCCACAGCAAGGACTTGGTGAACTGGAAACAGATAGGGCATGTATTGAACCGTGCTTCGCAATTAGTGAATATGGAAGGGCAGAAAGTGAGTGGCGGTATTTTTGCTCCGGCTATTTCTTATAATCCGCATAACAAGACCTATTATATGGTGACAACCAATGTAGGGGCCGGAAATTTCTTTGTGAAGACACAAGACCCGTTTGGTGAATGGTCGGAGCCTATTATGTTGCCGGAAGTCGGAGGTATTGATCCTTCTTTCTTTTTTGATGAAGATGGCAAGGCATATATTGTTAATAATGATGAGGCTCCGGATAATAAGCCTGAATATAGCGGACACCGTACCATACGCATACAAGAGTTTGATGTGAAAACAGATAAGACGATCGGTCCCCGTAAGATTCTTGTAAACAAAGGAGCTCAACCGGCAGACAAGCCAATCTGGATAGAAGGTCCTCATTTGTATAAGATAAATGGAAAGTATTTCTTGATGTCTGCCGAAGGTGGAACGGGGAATTGGCATTCGGAAGTGATTTTCCGTGGTGATTCTCCGATGGGTAAATTTCTTCCATGGAAAAACAATCCGATTCTGACGCAAAGACATTTGAATTCTGACCGTCCTAATTCGGTAACTTGTGCTGGTCATGCTGACTTGATTCAGACAAAAGAGGGAGATTGGTGGGCTGTTTTTCTGGCTTGCCGCCCTATTAATAATCAGTTTGAGAATTTGGGACGTGAAACATTCATGATGCCGGTGAAATGGAGCGAAGACGGATTCCCGTATATGACTCAAGGCGATGATTTGGTACCTATGATTGTAAAACGTGAAGGTGCGAAACGCGATACGACAGTTACTTATGGTAATTTCGAGTTAATAGAGAACTTTGATTCTTCTGTACTTGATATGCGATGGATGACTTTGAGAACTTCTGCATCCGAACTATATTCATTGACGGAAACACCCGGATATCTGACCTTGAAGTGTGCGGATATTAGCGCTACGGAAAAGAAGACCCCGGCATTTGTCTGCCGTCGGTTACAACATCATAAATTTGAATGTGCTACCCGTATGTTGTTCAATCCTTCTGACGATAAGGAAACAGCCGGAATGTTGTTGTTTAAAGATGAGACGCATCAATATTTCTTCTGTTTGAATAAAGTGGGTGAGAATAAAACTATTTCTCTGAAGCAAATCGGTGAAAAGGAGCAGACATTGGCTTCAGATGAAATAGATGCAGATACAAATGAGGTATATTTGAAATTAGTATCTCAAGGAATTGGTTACGATTTCTATTATTCTGTTGATGGTGAAAAAAACTGGAAACTGCTTTGTAAAGATGTAGACCCCAGTTATCTCTCTACTACAACGGCTGGTGGATTTACCGGTGCTACAATCGGATTATACGCTACTTGCAAATAATGATTTTTTTTATATAAATCTAAATACTAGTAACTATGAGTGGTATTTATAATGATAGCTAATTCAATTAAAAAAGAATGATGATTAGAAAACAATGTAGTTAATTAACATCTTAAACTAATGGTAATGAAAAATGTAACGAAGAAAATTCAAAAAATTCCTTACCTGTTTCTCCTTATGTTGTTTAGTTTTGTAACAGCATCAGCACAGAAAGGGATAACGGTGAGGGGAACGGTTCTTGATGGTCATGGTGAGACAATCATTGGAGCCTCGGTAATTTTAAAAGGTAATAATTCAGTAGGTACAATCACAGATATAGATGGCAATTTTGTATTGACTGTGCCCAATGAAAAGTCCGTCCTTGTTGTTTCGTATGTAGGAATGAAACCGCAGGAGGTAAAAGTGGTTTCCAAAGGTCTTATTAAAGTAACATTGGAAGATGACACCCAGCAACTGGAAGAAGTCGTTGTGGTGGGTTACGGACAACAAAAGAAAGCGAGTGTGGTAGGTGCTATTGCACAAACCACTGGTGAGACATTACAGCGTGCAGGTGGTGTGTCGAATGTAGGTGCGGCATTGACGGGTAACTTGCCGGGTGTGGTGACTTCTGCCTCCACTGGTATGCCGGGTGACGAAGATCCGAAAATTGTAATTCGTAGCGTTAGTTCGTGGAATAATAGCGAACCGCTTATCCTTGTGGACGGTATCGAACGTCCGATGAGCAGTGTGGACATGAGTTCCGTACAGTCTATATCTGTATTGAAGGATGCATCGGCAACTGCTGTTTATGGTGTGAAGGGTGCCAATGGTGTCATCCTTGTAACCACTAAACGCGGTAACGAAGGTCGCGCCAAGATTGACGTCAGCATGAACATGACGGCTAAAGTGGTTTCTGCTCTGCCGGGAAGATTGGAGTCGGCAGATGCGTTGTATGTGCGTAATCAGGCTGCCGAATATGAGTTAGGCTTGAATCCTGCTTCTTGGAATAAAGTATTGCCGATGGAGACGATTGACAAATATCGCCATCCTGCTAATCTGGAAGAGGCCGAACGTTATCCGAACGTTGACTGGCAGAAAGAGCTTTTCAAAGATTATGCCATGTCATACAATCCGAGCATCAACCTGTCGGGTGGTACACGTCACGTCAAATATTTTGCTGCGGTAGACTTTCTGCACGAAGGTGACTTGTTCCGCGAATGGGACAATAACCGTGGTTATCAGGCAGGTTATGGATTCAACCGTATCAACGCACGTAGTAATTTGGACTTCAAGATAACCAAAACTACCGTATTGAAAGCCAATATTTTCGGTTCTTACGGTGTGAAGAAATCACCGTGGGGAGTTGCCGACGATTCATTTGGTGCTTCACAATTGTGGCAGGCTGCCTACAGTTCTCCGTCAGACGCTTTCTTGCCCCGTTATTCCGACGGTACGTGGGGATATTACAAACCCAATTCGCAAGGTGCGCCGAACTCTGTGTTGAATCTCGCCAATGCAGGCTATGAAATGCTTACTACTACCCGTGTCAATACCGACTTTGTACTGGAACAGGATTTGAGTTTCCTTGTAAAAGGCTTACGCGCAAGTGCCATGATTTCGTGGGACAACGTGTTTGTGGAAGCCGGTCGTGGTGTCAATGACTTGAATCACGGGACGCAAACCAAATGGATAGATCCGGAAACAGGCGAAGTGCATTATAGCAACGCGCAAACCGACTCTAAAACCGGACTCGATTTCCAGGAAGGTATCTTGTGGTCTACAGCAGGTGGTGCTGTGCGGGACTGGTCTACTCAACGCAATCTTTTTTATCAAGGACTTTTGTAGATGACAAAATTTAAATTTATGCTGTTAAACATCTAATTTTTAAGTGATTAAATTTGCGAAAGTCCCTGAAATTTAGTAATTTAAAGGAAAAGTTTGGTCGCTTTTTCTCATGAAAACTACTAATTTCAAGGACT
>NZ_JANJZR010000029.1 GCF_024623065.1 Bacteroides acidifaciens | reverse complement strand
CATTCCGAACAGAGAAGTTAAGCCTCGTCACGCCGATGGTACTGCGTAACAGTGGGAGAGTAGGTAGCCGCCGTTTTTGAAGAAGCCTCGCTTGTCTATTTGACGGGCGAGGCTTTCTGTTTTTAGTGCCACGGCATTATACGATTGTTTTTAACACTCGTAAACCTTATAATACCTATTAAAAAAGTGAATATTTACTGATAATTTGTATGTTATGAGGATATTTATTTGTATCTTTGTCGCCCGAATTGTAAGCTAACGATTTTAAAAAGAGAGAAGCTTTGGGAAAATTTGATAAATATAGAATTGACTTGAAAGGTATGCAAACAGACTCTGCTAAGTATGAGTTTGTATTGGATAATCTTTACTTCGCTCACATTGATGGACCTGAAGTTCAGAAAGGCAAGGTGAATGTTACGTTAACCGTGAAAAGAACCTCTCGTGCTTTCGAACTGAGTTTCCAGACAGATGGAATGGTGTGGGTACCATGCGACCGTTGTCTGGATGATATGGAACTATCTATCAGTTCTTCCGACAAGCTGATGGTGAAGTTTGGACATGAATATGCGGAAGAAGGTGACAACCTTATTGTGATTCCCGAGGAAGAAGGAGAAATCAACGTTGCATGGTTCATGTATGAGTTTATTGCGCTCTCAATACCAATGAAGCATGTGCATGCTCCCGGTAAGTGCAATAAGGCAATGACCAGTAAATTGAACAAGCATTTGAAAACAAATGCGAATGATGATAGCGATGACAGTTTCGACACAGGTGGAGAGGACATCGTAATAGAGGAAGAAGTTGAGGAGCAAATTGACCCTCGCTGGAATGAATTAAAAAAAATATTAGATAATAATTAAAGTTTTAAGAAAATGGCACATCCTAAGAGAAGACAATCAAGTACGAGACAAGCAAAGAGAAGAACTCATGATAAGGCAGTAGCCCCTACTTTGGCTATTTGTCCGAATTGTGGAGAATGGCATGTATACCACACTGTATGTGGCGCTTGCGGTTACTACAGAGGTAAGCTCGCTATTGAGAAAGAAGCAGCTGTATAATTAGTACAGTCATACTGAAACAGCCTGAGGGTAACTCTCTCCGGCTGCTTTAAGTATTATAGTATTGCTAATTTAAAATAGGTTTGATGGAAAAAATAAATGCAGTAATCACAGGAGTCGGTGGATATGTTCCCGATTATATCTTGACTAATGACGAGATATCAAAGATGGTGGATACCAACGATGAATGGATTATGACTCGTATCGGAGTAAAAGAAAGACATATTCTGAATGAGGAAGGATTAGGCAGTTCATATATGGCGCGCAAAGCTGTCAAACAGTTGATGAAGAAAACTGGTGCTAATCCTGATGACATTGATTTGGTTGTTGTCGCTACCACTACTCCTGACTATCACTTCCCTTCTACAGCTTCTATTCTTTGTGATAAACTCGGACTGAAGAATGCGTTTGCTTTCGATTTGCAGGCTGCTTGTAGCGGTTTCCTGTATTTGATGGAGACAGCTGCTAATTTCATCCGTTCGGGAAGATATAAGAAAATTATCATTGTCGGCGCTGATAAGATGTCGTCAATGGTCAACTATACAGATCGTGCTACCTGCCCTATCTTTGGTGACGGTGCTGCTGCCTTTATGGTGGAACCGACTACGGAAGATTACGGTGTCATGGATTCGATACTGAGAACGGATGGCAAGGGCTTGCCTTTCCTTCATATGAAAGCGGGTGGCTCGGTTTGTCCACCGTCTTATTTCACGGTAGACAATAAAATGCATTATCTGCACCAGGAAGGAAGAACTGTGTTCAAATATGCCGTATCCAGCATGTCGGATGTTTCTGCCGCAATCGCAGAAAAGAACGGGTTGACGAAAGATAATATTAACTGGATTGTTCCGCATCAGGCGAATGTCCGCATTATCGAAGCCGTGGCTCACCGTATGGAGGTGCCAATGGATAAAGTGTTGGTAAATATTGAACACTATGGTAATACCAGTGCTGCTACACTTCCTTTGTGTATCTGGGATTATGAAGATAAACTCAAGAAAGGCGATAACATCATTTTCACAGCATTCGGTGCCGGATTTACTTGGGGCGCGGTTTACGTGAAGTGGGGTTATGACGGAAAGAAGGAATAAGTAACGTTAGTTACTGAACTATAACACTCAAAAACGCATCCTATTTCGATTCGATGCGTTTTTTTGTCTCAACCAATAAAATGAAGAGAAATGCATAAAGCAGGTTTTGTAAACATCGTAGGAAATCCGAATGTCGGAAAATCTACATTAATGAATGTTCTGGTGGGTGAACGCATCTCGATTGCTACCTTCAAGGCGCAGACTACTCGTCACCGTATTATGGGTATCTACAATACGGATGAAATGCAGATTGTTTTTTCTGATACTCCGGGAGTATTGAAACCCAATTACAAGCTACAGGAGTCTATGTTGAACTTTTCTACTTCGGCATTGACGGATGCGGATGTTTTGCTTTATGTGACTGACGTGGTAGAGACGCCGGACAAGAATAATGAGTTTATGGTAAAGGTACGTGAGATGACTGTACCTGTGCTTCTGCTCATCAATAAAATTGACCTTACCGACCAGGAGAAACTGATCAAGCTGGTGGAGGAGTGGAAGGAACTGCTTCCGCAGGCTGAGATTATTCCGATTTCCGCTGCATCGAAATTCAATGTGGACTATGTGATGAAGCGGATCAAGGAATTGCTGCCGGCCTCTCCCCCTTACTTCGGGAAAGACCAGTGGACGGACAAGCCTGCACGTTTCTTTGTGAATGAGATCATCAGGGAAAAGATCTTGTTGTACTATGACAAGGAGATTCCCTACTCGGTGGAAGTGGCCGTGGAAGAGTTTAAGGAAGAACCGAAGAAGATTCAGATTCGTGCGATAATTTATGTGGAACGTGATTCGCAGAAGGGAATCATTATCGGTAAGCAGGGAAAGGCGCTGAAGAAGGTTGCTACTGAGGCTCGCCGTGAATTGGAGCATTTCTTTGGGAAGACCATTTACTTGGAAACGTATGTGAAAGTTGATAAGGATTGGCGCAGCTCGGATAAGGAATTGCGTAATTTCGGTTATCAGTTAGATTAAAGAGTATTCATGCGACTGGGATAGTCGTGAAAAAACAAGGTATTGAACTATGAGTAATTTAGTTGCAATTGTAGGACGCCCCAATGTGGGCAAGTCTACCTTATTTAACCGTCTGACGAAATCTCGTCGGGCTATTGTGAATGAAGAAGCGGGCACGACCCGCGACAGGCAATATGGCAAGTCCGAGTGGCAGGGCCGTGAGTTTTCCGTCGTAGATACCGGCGGATGGGTGGTAAACTCGGATGATATCTTCGAAGAGGAGATTCGTAAGCAGGTATTGCTGGCTGTGGATGAAGCGGACGTGATTCTGTTCGTGGTGGATGTGATGAACGGTGTGACTGATTTGGATATGCAGGTGGCGGCTATTCTGCGTCGTGCCAATAGTCCGGTGATTATAGTTGCCAACAAGACGGATAACCATGATTTGCAATATAACGCTCCTGAATTTTATAAACTGGGATTGGGCGATCCTTATTGTATTTCTGCTATTACGGGAAGTGGTACAGGGGATTTGATGGACTTGATTGTCAGCAAATTCAAGAAAGAAGCTTCTGAAATTCTGGATGACGAGATTCCTCGTTTTGCTGTTGTAGGACGCCCGAATGCCGGAAAATCTTCTATCGTGAACGCATTTATCGGTGAAGACCGTAACATCGTGACTGAGATTGCAGGAACAACACGCGACTCTATTTACACCCGTTACAACAAATTCGGATTCGACTTCTATCTGGTAGATACAGCCGGTATCCGTAAAAAGAACAAGGTAAATGAAGACTTGGAATACTATTCTGTAATTCGTTCGATTCGTGCCATCGAAGGATCGGATGTCTGCATTCTGATGTTGGATGCTACCAGAGGGGTGGAAAGCCAGGACTTGAATATCTTCTCGTTGATTCAGAAGAATCAGAAAGGGTTGGTAGTCGTTATCAATAAATGGGACTTGGTGGAAGACAAATCCGTTAAAGTGCAGAAGACTTTCGAAGAAGCTGTCCGCTCCCGTTTTGCTCCGTTTGTCGATTTTCCGATTATCTTTGCTTCCGCATTGACCAAACAGCGTATCCTGAAAGTGCTTGAAGAAGCCCGTAACGTATATGAGCACCGGACGACGAAGATTCCGACTGCCCGTTTGAACGAAGAAATGCTTCCGTTAATAGAGGCATATCCGCCTCCTTCAAACAAAGGCAAATATATCAAGATTAAATATATCACACAGTTGCCGAATACACAGGTGCCTTCATTTGTCTATTTCGCCAACTTGCCGCAATATGTAAAGGAACCCTACAAACGTTTCCTTGAAAATAAGATGCGTGAAAAATGGAATCTGACAGGTACTCCGGTTAATATTTATATTCGGCAGAAGTAAAGTTCACCACAGAGAGGACACAGAGAAATAATAAATCAAAGACACGGACTGTCTCAACTATATAAATATTATTGAGGCAATCCGTGTCTTCTTATAAAATAAAACTCTGTGTTCTCCGTGTCTTTTGCGGTGAACCTATTTCTCCAACTGAAAATCTTTACGACGCAGCACAAAGCTGTTGCTCAGATACTTTTCACGCACAATTTGATTCTCGGACAACTCTTCCGGTGTACCCTGGAAAAGAATCTTTCCTTCGAACAGCAGGTAGGCGCGGTCGGTGATACTAAGGGTCTCCTGTACGTTGTGGTCGGTAATCAGGATACCAATATTCTTGTCCTTCAGTTTCCACACGATTTGCTGAATGTCTTCTACGGCAATCGGGTCTACACCGGCAAAAGGTTCGTCAAGCATGATGAATTTGGGGTCGATGGCAAGACAACGGGCAATCTCTGTACGGCGGCGTTCACCTCCGGACAACTGGTTACCTTTGTTTTTGCGTACCTTTTGCAGACGGAATTCCGCTATCAGGCTTTCGAGTTTCTCCTTTTGATATTCTTTGGGCTTGTTAGTCATTTCCAGTACGGCGGCGATATTATCTTCCACACTCATCTGGCGGAAAACGGAAGCTTCCTGTGCAAGGTAACCGATTCCTGTTTGTGCCCGTTTGTAAACCGGATATTTGGTAATCTCCAGGTCGTCGAGGAAGATTCGTCCTTCATTTGGGGTAATCAATCCTACGGTCATATAGAATGAAGTCGTCTTGCCGGCACCGTTCGGTCCCAGCAAACCCACAATCTCACCTTGCTTCACATTGATGGAAACGTGGCTCACAACGGTTCGTTTACCGTACTTCTTAACCAGGTCTTCCGTGCGGAGCACCATCTTGCTTTCTTCCATATTCTAGTTATTTTGCGGCAAATGTAGTAAAAATAAGCTGAAATAATGTACATTTGCAGACAAATAGTGTGAGTTATGATAAAAGCATTGAGAACCGTCGGGAGATATTTCATGCTGATGGGACGGACTTTTTCCCGTCCCGAACGTATGCGCATGTTCTTCCGGCAATACCTTAACGAGTTGGAGCAACTAGGTGTGAACTCCATCGGAATCGTGCTGTTGATTTCGTTTTTCATCGGCGCGGTTATTACCATCCAGATCAAGTTGAATATCGAAAGTCCGTGGATGCCCCGCTGGACTGTGGGGTATGTGACTCGTGAAATTATGTTGCTGGAATTTTCTTCCTCCATCATGTGTTTGATTCTTGCAGGAAAGGTAGGATCGAATATCGCTTCGGAATTAGGAACGATGCGGGTGACGCAGCAGATTGACGCGCTCGAAATTATGGGTATCAATTCGGCAAACTACCTGATTCTTCCTAAGATTACGGCGATGGTAACTGTGATTCCTATCTTAGTGACGTTCAGTATCTTTGCCGGAATTATCGGTGCCTTTTGCACCTGTTGGTTTGCCGGGGTGATGAATGCGGTCGATCTGGAATATGGATTGCAATATATGTTTGTGGAGTGGTTTATTTGGGCTGGTATCATCAAATCCCTCTTTTTCGCGTTTATTATTGCAAGTGTGTCTGCTTTCTTCGGATATACGGTAGATGGTGGATCGATTGCCGTGGGAAAGGCTTCTACGGATTCCGTAGTGTCCAGCAGCGTCTTGATTCTGTTTGCGGATTTGGTATTAACTAAACTTTTGATGGGATGATTGAGATTAAAGGGCTTTATAAATCGTTTGACGATAAGACGGTATTGAGTGACATCAATGCAGACTTTGAGAATGGAAAGACAAACTTGATTATCGGTCAGAGTGGCTCCGGTAAGACGGTATTGATGAAGTGTATTGTAGGATTGCTCACTCCGGAAAAGGGCGAAGTCTTGTATGACGGACGAAATCTGGTGATGATGGGGAAGAAGGAGAAGAAGATGCTTCGCAAGGAAATGGGAATGATTTTCCAGAGTGCCGCCCTTTTCGACTCTTTGTCGGTATTGGACAACGTGATGTTTCCTCTGAATATGTTCAGTAATGACACATTACGCGAGCGTACCAAACGGGCGATGTTTTGCCTGGATCGTGTGAATTTGGGAGAAGCGAAAGATAAGTTCCCGGGAGAAATCAGTGGGGGGATGCAGAAGCGTGTGGCTATTGCACGTGCGATTGCCCTGAATCCGCAATATTTGTTTTGTGATGAACCCAACTCGGGACTCGATCCGAAAACGTCATTGGTGATTGATGATCTGATTCACGATATTACTCAGGAATATAACATGACTACGATTATCAATACGCATGATATGAACTCTGTGTTGGGAATCGGCGAGAAGGTGATTTATATTTATGAAGGACATAAAGAATGGGAAGGAACGAAGGACGATATATTCACCTCTACCAACGAGCGCTTGAATAACTTTATTTTTGCTTCGGACTTGCTCCGCAAGGTGAAAGACCTCGAAGTGCGAAACATGGAAGGTTGAAACGCGAAAGGCTGGAATGAAGCAATAAAAAGAGATAAGGCAATAAAAAAACTTCTGTCATCGGGTGGCAGAAGTTTTTTTATTAGCTATGTAGCGTCGGCGATTAAGCTCTAGGTCTAGCTTCTTTAACTACCATAGTACGTCCCATGTACTCAGCTCCGTTCAATTCTGCGATAGCTTTAGCAGCTGCAGCATCGTCTTCCATTTCGATGAAAGCGAATCCTTTTGATTTACCGGTTTCACGGTCCATAACAACTTTAACTGATGATACTGCTCCGTAATCTTCCATCACTTGTTGCAGATCTCCTTCCTTAACACGGTAGTTAAGGTTTCCAACATAAATGTTCATAATGAAAATGATAAAAATAAATAAATGAATAAAACTCTCTGGACAGATGGTTACTAATAAAAGGATTAAAACGACAGAGAGTTTACAAAAGCGTTTCTGGAACGGAAGTAAAAACCTTGTAATCAAATCGAGAAACTAATGGTCCATCAATCCGGAACAAAGAAAAGAATAATTTTTGGATTGACCATCTTTTTACAGTTTTAATTTGCGGAAAATGAGAAAAAAGGAAAACGATTGTTATAATGAAGTATTGTTTATCAGCGATTTGTTGAGTATGTATTCTAAATAGATACGAAATAAATCAGCAATGTCTTTTGAAATTTAAAAGATTAGCACTAATTTTGCACCTTCTTTGAGTATAGAACAAAGTATAAATCAAATAAATAATTGTCAGAATGAACGTTTCATTACAAAACATTGACAAAGTAAGCGCAGAACTTACTGTAAAGCTTGAGAAAGCGGATTATCAAGAGAAAGTAGACAAAGAGTTGAAATCACTTCGTCAGAAGGTACAGATGCCCGGGTTCCGTAAAGGAATGGTTCCGGCAAGTTTGGTTAAAAAGATGTATGGTAAATCGGTGATTGCAGAAGTAGTGAATAAGACATTGCAAGAAACTGTTTACAATTATATTAAAGAAAATAAGGTGAATATGTTGGGCGAACCGTTGCCTAATGAAGAGAAGCAGCAGAATATTGATTTCGATACAATGGATGAATTCGATTTCGTATTCGACATCGCTTTGGCACCTGAATTCAAGGCTGAAGTAAGCACTAAGGATAAAGTGGATTATTATACGATCGAAGTGTCTGAAGAAATGGTCGACAACCAGGTGAAGATGTATACTCAGCGCACCGGCAAGTATGACAAGGTGGATGCTTACGAAGATAACGACATGCTGAAAGGGCTGTTGGCTCAGTTGGACGAAGAAGGTAACACGAAAGAAGGCGGTATTCAGGTAGAAGGTGCGGTTATGATGCCTTCTTATATGAAGAACAACGAACAGAAAGCTATCTTTGCCAATGCTAAGGTAAACGACGTGTTGGTGTTCAATCCGAACGTTGCTTATGACGGAAATGCTGCGGAACTTGGTTCTTTGTTGAAAATCGACAAGGAAATCGCCAAGGACGTGCAGTCAAACTTCAGTTTCCAGGTAGAGGAAATCACTCGTTTTGTTCCAGGTGAGTTGACTCAGGAAGTGTTCGACCAGGCATTCGGTGAAGGCGTTGTGAAGACTGAAGAAGAATTCCGTGCTAAGATTAAGGAAGAAATCGCAGTAAGATTTGTTGCAGACAGCGATTATAAATTCCTGATCGACGTTCGTAAAATGATGATGGAGAAAGTAGGTAAGTTGGAATTCCCTGACGCGCTGCTGAAACGTATCATGTTGCTGAACAACGAAGAGAAAGGCGAACAATATGTTAATGAAAACTATGATAAGAGTATTGAAGAACTGACCTGGCATCTGATTAAGGAACAGTTGGTAGAATCTAACGACATCAAGGTGGAACAGGAAGATGTTCTGAAGATGGCAAAAGATACAACGAAAGCTCAGTTTGCTCAATACGGCATGTTGTCCGTCCCCGAAGATGTGCTTGACAACTACACACAGGAGATGTTGAAGAAGAAAGAAACTATCAACAACCTGGTAAGCCGTGTTGTAGAAGTGAAGTTGGCTGCTGCCCTGAAAGCACAGATAACTTTGGAAAACAAGAACGTTTCTATCGAAGAATTCAATAAGATGTTTGAATAATCGTTCGGTTGAACAGCATATAAAGTCACAGGAACACAGAGTTTTTATAAAATTATAACTCTGTGTTTTTTTGTGTCTCTGTATTCTTTTTCGTTTCTTTGTACTTACGTTTATTTTTAATTTTAAGAAAGGAACAATTAACATGGATGATTTTAGAAAATACGCAACCAAGCATTTAGGAATGAATGGCATGGTATTGGATGATGTGATTAAATCGCAGGCCGGGTATTTGAATCCCTATATTCTGGAAGAAAGACAGTTGAACGTGACTCAACTCGATGTTTTCTCACGGTTGATGATGGACCGCATCATTTTCCTCGGTACACAGGTAGACGACTATACAGCGAATACGCTTCAGGCACAGTTGTTGTATCTGGATTCTGTAGACCCGAGCAAGGATATTTCTATTTATATCAACTCTCCGGGCGGAAGTGTGTATGCCGGACTGGGTATTTACGACACGATGCAGTTTATCTCAAGTGATGTCGCTACTATCTGTACAGGTATGGCAGCTTCAATGGCAGCCGTATTGTTGGTGGCGGGCGCCGAAGGCAAACGTGCCGCTTTGCCCCATTCGCGGGTGATGATTCACCAGCCGATGGGAGGTGCTCAGGGGCAGGCTTCGGACATTGAAATTACAGCACGTGAGATTCAGAAATTGAAGAAAGAACTTTATACGATTATTGCCGACCACTCGCATACCGACTTTGATAAAGTATGGGCGGACTCAGACCGTGACTACTGGATGACCGCTCAGGAAGCGAAAGAGTATGGTATGGTTGATGAGGTATTGATTAGAAAATAAAAATGGCTGATTCAAGAACAAAGAAAAAGTGTAGCTTCTGCGGCCGGTCGGAGAATGAAGTCGGATTCCTGATTACGGGAATGAACGGATACATCTGCGACAGTTGCGCCATCCAGGCTTATGAGATTACTCAGGAAGCGTTGGGTGAAGGCAAGAAAAGTGCCGGAGCTACCAAACTCAATTTGAAAGAACTGCCCAAACCGGTAGAAATAAAGAATTTTCTCGACCAGTATGTTATCGGACAGGACGATGCGAAACGTTTCCTTTCCGTATCGGTCTACAACCATTATAAACGTCTGCTGCAAAAAGACAGTGGCGATGATGTAGAGATTGAGAAGTCCAATATCATTATGGTAGGTAGCACCGGAACCGGAAAAACGCTGCTGGCACGTACCATTGCCAAGTTGCTGCACGTGCCGTTTACGATTGTAGACGCTACGGTATTGACGGAAGCCGGTTATGTGGGCGAAGATATTGAAAGTATTCTTACCCGTCTGCTCCAGGTGGCGGATTATAATGTGCCGGAAGCGGAACAGGGAATTGTGTTTATCGACGAAATCGACAAGATTGCCCGTAAAGGTGACAACCCTTCCATCACTCGCGACGTGAGCGGTGAAGGTGTGCAACAGGGATTGCTGAAGTTGCTCGAAGGTTCTGTGGTGAACGTTCCCCCTCAGGGTGGACGTAAACATCCCGACCAGAAGATGATTCCGGTGAATACCAAAAATATCCTCTTTATCTGTGGCGGTGCTTTCGACGGCATCGAGAAAAAAATCGCGCAGCGGTTGAATACGCATGTCGTAGGTTATACGGCATCACAGAAAACAGCTATGGTGGACAAGAATAACATGATGCAGTACATCGCTCCCCAGGATTTGAAGTCATTCGGGCTGATTCCCGAAATTATCGGACGACTTCCGGTATTGACATATCTCAATCCGCTGGATCGTGACGCGCTTCGTGCTATCCTTACCGAACCGAAAAACTCTATCATCAAGCAGTATATCAAACTGTTTGAAATGGACAACATCAGGTTGACATTCCAAGATTCTGTCTTTGAATATATCGTTGATAAGGCTGTAGAATATAAGCTCGGCGCCCGCGGTTTACGCTCTATTGTGGAGACAATCATGATGGATGTCATGTTTGAAATCCCTTCGGAAAGCAAAAAAGAGTATGAAGTGACGCTGGATTATGCGAAACATCAACTGGAAAAAGCGAATATGGCACGACTACAAACCGCTTAAAATCAAAGCGTAAGGCGTCTAAAAATGATTGCTGCTGTATTTTCTTGAAAATATTAGTCACATTTTGCTTGGTAATTACGAAGTTGTTTATAACTTTGTTTGGCTCTCTTGAAAAAGAGGGTTTACTTAAAGTTAAACCATGAACTGAATAAAACAACCTAAGTTAAGATGGCAGGGAAGATTAATTTAACAGATGAACTGAAGAAGTATTTCGGATTTAATAAGTTCAAGGGGAACCAGGAAGCAATCATTCAAAACTTGCTCGGTGGTAAGGATACCTTTGTGCTGATGCCTACCGGTGGCGGGAAATCTCTATGCTATCAACTACCTTCGCTTTTGATGGAAGGTACGGCTATTGTAGTTTCACCGCTTATTGCGTTGATGAAGAATCAGGTGGATGCCATGCGTAATTTCAGTGAAGAAGACGGGATTGCCCATTTTATCAACTCTTCATTGAATAAGGGCGCGATAGACCAAGTGAAGTCGGACATCCTTGCCGGAAAGACAAAATTGCTATATGTGGCGCCTGAATCATTGACGAAGGAAGAAAATGTAGAGTTTTTGCGTTCAGTGAAGATTTCGTTCTATGCGGTAGATGAAGCTCACTGCATTTCCGAGTGGGGGCATGATTTCCGCCCCGAATACCGGCGGATTCGTCCTATTATTAATGAAATAGGAAAAGCTCCGTTGATAGCGCTTACTGCTACGGCAACACCAAAGGTACAGCATGATATCCAGAAGAATCTGGGAATGGTGGATGCCCAGGTCTTCAAATCTTCGTTCAATCGTCCGAACCTATATTATGAGGTACGCGCGAAAACCGCCAATATCGACCGGGATATAATCAAGTTCATCAAGAACAATCCGGAAAAATCAGGTATTATCTATTGTCTGAGCCGGAAAAGAGTGGAAGAACTTGCCGAAATCCTTCAGGCGAACGGCATTAATGCGCGCCCGTATCATGCGGGGATGGATTCGGTAGCGAGAACCAAGAATCAGGATGACTTCCTGATGGAAAAGGTGGATGTCATTGTGGCTACTATCGCTTTCGGTATGGGAATAGACAAACCCGATGTACGGTTTGTGATTCACTATGATATTCCGAAGAGCTTGGAAGGATATTACCAGGAGACAGGACGCGCCGGCAGAGATGGAGGCGAAGGTCAGTGCATAACCTTTTATACAAACAAAGACTTGCAGAAACTTGAGAAGTTCATGCAAGGAAAACCTGTGGCAGAGCAGGAAATTGGCAAGCAGCTTCTGTTGGAAACCGCTGCTTATGCCGAATCTTCCGTATGCCGGCGCAAGACGTTGCTGCATTATTTCGGCGAAGAATACACGGAAGAGAATTGTGGAAATTGTGACAACTGTTTAAACCCTAAGAAACAAGTGGAGGCTCAAGAATTATTGTGTACCGTGATTGAAGCGATTATCGCGGTGAAAGAAAATTTTAAAGCAGATTATATAATAGACATACTACAAGGTAAAGAAACTTCGGAAGTACAGGCGCATTTGCATGAAGACCTTGAGGTTTTCGGTTCCGGTATGGGCGAAGAAGACAAAACATGGAATGCGGTGATTCGCCAGGCTTTGATAGCGGGTTACTTGAGCAAGGATGTGGAGCATTATGGACTCCTGAAAGTGACAGAGGAAGGACGTAAGTTCCTGAAAAAGCCGAAATCATTCAAGATTACCGAGGATAATGACTTTGAGGAGGTAGAGGAAGAAGCACCGGCACGTGGCGGGGGCTCTTGTGCGGTAGACCCGGCTCTCTACTCAATGTTGAAAGACCTGCGGAAGAAACTCTCGAAGAAACTGGAAGTTCCGCCTTATGTAATATTCCAGGATCCGTCTTTGGAGGCAATGGCTACTATCTATCCGGTAACACTGGACGAACTGCAAAATATCCCCGGCGTAGGTGCCGGAAAAGCAAAACGCTATGGTGAGGAGTTCTGTAAACTGATTAAGCGCCATTGCGAAGAGAATGAAATAGAGCGTCCTGAAGATTTGCGTGTACGTACCGTTGCCAATAAGTCAAAGATGAAGGTGGCTATTATTCAAGCTATTGACCGCAAAGTGGCGTTGGACGACATTGCTCTTTCCAAAGGAATCGAATTCGGCGAATTGCTGGACGAAGTGGAAGCAATTGTCTATTCGGGAACCAAACTGAATATCGACTACTTCCTGGAAGAAATCATGGACGAAGACCATATGCTCGACATCTACGATTATTTCAAGGAATCTACCACAGATAAGATTGACGATGCGCTTGATGAATTGGGTGACGACTTCACGGAAGAAGAAGTCCGTTTAGTACGTATCAAGTTCATTTCGGAAATGGCTAATTAATGCTATTCTCCCTCTTTGAAGAGATTGCCCCTGTTACAGCTATCTGTGGCAGGGGCAATTTTTTTTCTATGTTTACGATAAACAATTCAACAACATAGAATCTAATAAAAAAATGAAGTCGAGTGTTAGATTTTGCATACATGCAGCCTCTATACCAATGAAGTCGGGCGCTTGTGGGTGCAAGGCATTGCTTTTACGATAACTAACAATTAAAATTGAAAAGGAACAAGAAAAAATGAAAAAAGTTTCAGCGAGAATGTTCTTCACAGTGTTGTGGAGAGGTGTGTGTCAAGTGTTAGGATGGTTTTTCGGACTGTTTGGCTATAAGCGGGACGGGCGGTTTGCCAAGTGTGTATGGGGGCTGTTTGCCACGAGTGCGGCAGTTTTCATGGCCGTGCTGTCATTTGTGTTTGTCTATTCGGCATACGAATTTCTGCGTGATAATCCTCGGATTTCGACGTGGAGAAACAGGGGGGAATCGTACACTTCCTATGTCGATGCCGAACATGGTATCTGTTTCTATGGTCCGGCACATGGTAAAGGATATGTCTACAACAGTTGTACCGGCGAGAAGCTGTTGAAGAATGTGGAATGGATTGCCCAGCCGATGGGGACAGATTCGCTTGTCTGCTTCAGCAATGGCAAGAAACGCGGCTACTTCAATAAAAGAACGGGCAAGGTTGTCATCGAACCGAAATATGACCGTGCGTGGATATTCTCCGAAGGACTTGCCGGAGTAGAGGAAAAAGGATACATCAAGTTTATCGATGCTACGGGCAAGGTGGTTATCGACAACGGTCTGATTCATACTTTTTATACGAGCTACATGAGCGGCTATGTATTTCATGGCGGTTATTGCAAGGTGAGCAACGGCAAAGGCTGGGGGCTGATGGACAAGACGGGTAAGATGGTTCTTCCTCAGGTACACAAATATATCATTCCTACCGATGACTATGCCCTGTGGTGTGTCCGGCGTGGAAAGGAGATGGCCGTTCTTGACAAAGACCTGCAACCGGTGCTCCCGTTTGCCGAATGGTTCATTGACATTGCTGAAGATGCCATCTGGGTGACGATGCCGGACCACACGATGCGCAGGTACGATTTGCAGGGAAATCTCCTCAACGATTTCTGCATTTCCGGAGTCGAGATGTTGGAATACGAGACGGATGAGATACTCTATCGTACGGAAACCGCCGCAGAGGGCGGAGGTGAAAATGCCGTTCCGGTGGTGAGTGACTATCATCCCAAAGCCACAGCCCGGTTGCGGGTATATAGGGTCGGTGCTGATTGCACAGGGTTAGGGCTGATGACTGCCGACGGACATGTGGTAACTCTGCCGTCATACAAGTGGGTCCGTGCCATAGGTCCCGACCTTTATCTCTGTTCATTGGACGGTATTAACGGCGTGGTGCTGAATGGCAAAGGGGAGGTAGTGCGCTGAGCATTCGCCCTGCATACACATATAAGTTTTCGCGTGTGTAGCGGTTAACGTCTCCGAGTGCATAAATTAATTCGTCCGCCTATAGGCTACGTTTCGTTTGCCTATAGGCGGACGAAACGTAGCCTATAGGCATCTTTTCGTTTCGCTATAGCCGGACGAATTAATTTGTACACTCGGAGATACAATTCTTTTCAATGCAGATGTTTGCTGTGTGCATGACTATGCTATAGCTTTCTAAGCATCGGACGAATTGTATTTATTTGACGAAAGTTTTTGATAATTCAGATTTTACATATATTTTTGTATTCAGACTGTCATACCCCAGTTTTAGTGTCGAGGACAGATGTGTCTTTGCAACATTAGGAGGGTAGCCCACGCCATGTAGAGTGTAGCGAAGTCATAAAAGCAGGTTTACACAAAACGGGTATGGGTGGGAAGGACAGTCTAAGAAAATACATAAAAAGGCGTTTACTTGACGCTCTGTTTGAGATACACCGAAATCTAGCAAATTGACGGCAATCGTAGTCTTGAACATGGGCAACGGTAGATGCCCCGGGTGTGATTCATCTATCCCGTAAAAAATAGTAAGCACGAATTGTATCCTGTCGGGATGCAGTATTGTTACTTTATTATTCTTTTTACGGTGATGATATTCATATCGGCGTGGGCTCTGACGTTGTCTGTTCAACTACGATAGGCAGTGCTAGAGCCTCGGTGTGTGGGACGGACAACAGGACGAACTCGCGCTTTTTTGTTTTGCACCGAGTCATGTCTATGACAAAGTGCCATCACGATATGGAATCATATAGCGCCACATCCGTAGATGTAAAAAGCATAGGAGACGGCATACCACCTCCTCCTTGCGCCGGGCTTGCCCCCGACGCTCTCCCCGCAGTTCAAAAGCCGTTTCCGGCAGAGAACTTACCAACAGGGGTGTCCACCCGAAATGCGTTGTCGCGTCCCCACTGGTATGCTCTGCGCACCACATACGGCCGTGAGAAAAAAGCCTACGATTATTTTATAAAGAACAACGTTGTCGCCTTCTATCCAACCCTGACCCGTGTAAAATTGGTTGATGGAAAACGTCGAACTGTTGAAGAGTCCCGCCTTCCCAATATTTTCTTCGCTTACGGGACGGAAGAGCAAATGAAATCCCTCGTCTATGATAATGTAAATCTCCCTTATCTCCGCTTTTATTATCGTCATCTGCATGTTGGCAACAACGTTGTCAAGAAACCTCTCATCGTTCCGGACCACCAAATTGAAAATCTTAGGATTATTTGTGCTGCCGATACGGAGAATCTCATTGTGTCTATGGGCGAAATAGAAAAATTCAAAGAAGGGCAGCCGGTTCGTATCATCGAAGGACAGTTTGCGGGTGTCGTGGGGAGGGTGGCACGCTATCAGGGACAGCAGCGTGTGGCGGTTGTGATTGACGGATTGATGACGGTTGCCACAGCGTATATCCCGAGTGCGTTTTTGGAGAAGGTGAAGTAGAAGAATAAATTTGATTGATAAACATATAAGACGTTGTGCCCGACACGAATCAAGGGTTTGGAAAGATGAAGAATAAGAAAGCATTGCTGAGTGGTTTGATGATGGTTGTTTTAGCGTTGGGGGTGCTGAGTTGTGAAGGAGCTAAACCGAAAATAGTTTCGAACGGCTTTGATTTTAAGGCAGTAAATCTTAGTGCGGATAGTGATAATGAAGTTGCTGCAATAGCAGGTAGGGGAATGGTTGTTTCCAGTAATTGGACGATAAAAGTCACGAGTAATGGCCAGACAATAATTGTGGATGGTCAATCAAAGAGTAATGAACTTCCGGTCGAGGCAGGTGATGAGGTTGAGATAACGTTCAATCCGTCCGAACCGGAAGAAAAAGAAGCATTTTTCACAATGCCCGATGGAACCACCCGCAAAGTTACTGCTGACGCACCTTCTTTTAGATGGACAGTTCCTGCGGACTTTACATCAGGGATGAAAATAGAAGGTGAAAGTCATTATAAGACAGATGATGCAGTTTATACTCAGCTGGGGGAAATATATTTGGTGGAAATAAAGGGTAAGGAGTGATATAGTTGATAATTATAATTTAGAAAAATGAGAACAAAGAGTCACTTAATTACTAAAAGTGCCATTAAATAATGAATTATAAAATAAACTAATTGAGTCCACTTTAAAAAGTCTTTTTATCAGAGATTAACGCCTTACAGATGCTTTTGAAAGGGGATGAAAATGTGAAATGCACTTTTTTAAAGTGGACTCAATTCTTTAAGAAATAAAAATGCCGATAGATTAAATAAATTTGATTAAACGATGAAACAAGAATTCATTAATAAAACTGTAGATCATATGTACAATCAACAGAAAGATGAAACTGAACATCAGAATCATAATGTGACTTGGATTATGAGTGCTCATGCTCTTTTATTTACTGGGCTTTGTGCAATACAGTATAATGATTTAAAGGAGGTAATAATAATTTTAATCCTTTTAATGGGATTATTCCTTGCTTTGTCTGCAATTTATTCTATGTGTGTTAGCGAACTATCCATAGGGCATGTTTATGAGATGTGGGATGAGTATGATAATTGGGACGATTGTAAGAAAAAATACCCGTACCCACATAGAGTGTCTTTAGCTCCTGTTTTTATAATGAATAGTAGGATGAGATTCTTGATGTTTTTTAAATTCGCTCCCAATGTATTATTTACGAGTTGGTTTGTTCTTATACTTGTTGCTATAGAACATAACTTGCAGTATATTAATATTCCAATATCAAGAAACATTCAGGTGATTATTCTTTTTTTGATACTGCTTTTTTGTGTATGTATTATGACAGCAATGTATCATGAGCTACTATTGGGTAAATTGAGAAAAGAACGAATTGATGACAGTCGGAGACGAAAACAACAGGAAAAAAAGCGCGGCTACTGTCGTAGTGATTGCCGTTATTATAGTCGGAGATGTTGCCAAAGTAGCGATTGCATAAGAATGGGGGGACATAAATTCTCTGTGAATCCGCTTCCTCCATCTATCTATGATAACCGCAATTGTTCCGATTTGAATGAGAAGTGTATTGATAATGAATCAATAAATTTTTCTTGTCTTTCTATATACCATATCATGATAGATAGATTTTGTGGAAATTGGACAACAAACCCCACTATTGATTCGGATGGATTTTACGGTGGTGACATACAGGGAATTATAAATAAACTTGATTACATTAGCTCTTTAGGATATAACGCGATTTTATTAACACCTATATTCGCGACAAGGAATTATCATGGGTATCATGTAACTAATTACGAAGAAGTTGATACACATTTTGGGTCTTGGAATGATTTCCAGAATTTGATAATGGAATCTCATAAAAAGGGAATAAAAGTAATTTGCGATTATGTTCCCAATCATTGTCATTTGGGAAATGCAATATTTCAATCGGCTCAAAATAATGTGGATAGTAAGTATAAAAATTGGTTCTATTTTGATGAAAGTAGACTTGGTGGATTTGTGTCTTACCAAAATTATCCTGATTTGCCAAAATTCAATTTACATAATTCCGCTACTGCCGAGTATATGATATCAGTTGCGGTAAGAATGGCAAAAATGGGGATTGATGGATTAAGAATAGATCATGCTATTGGTGTTCCTTTTTCTTTTTTGAGGGAGCTGTCCGCTCAATTGAAAAGAATAAATCCACAGATTTTTATTATTGGAGAAGCTTGGCTGCAAAATCCAAGAGATTTTATGCAGATTGAATTTATAAATGCTCGTCGAAAAGATTTAGCAATGAATTATTCTACGATGAACAATTCTGATATTCAAGAAATGATACAACTGGATTATGCTGGAGTCTTAGATGGCATACTCGATTTTTCGTTTATGAATATACTTGTAGAAACGGTATGCTCTGGTGAACGATTGCTTGATAATCAACAGCTGAGAAGACGGTTGGAACAACATTTTTCTCGCTATCCAGTATATTTTACTCCATTTGTTTTTGTAGATAATCATGACACAAATAGATTCCTGTATTATTGTAGAAACGACCGTTCTTTATTGCAAGAGGCAATTTGTTTAATGAGCAGTTTACCTTATCCGATGATTGTCTATTATGGAACAGAGGATAGCATGTGTAATGATGAAGATATAAACAATAGTCCCAATGGTGATGATGATGTTCGTGCCCCAAAGCGTTGGAAATAAATATGTGTAACGGATAGTAGTTACGTATTAGTAATATAATTTAATTTTTTTAATATGAATAGATTTAGTATTGTAAAAAAGATCTCCTGCTGGGCAGGATATTGTTTGTTTGCGGTTTATAGCTCATACTTGACCGCAAAATCTGTAGCAATGTCATTTGAATTGACACAAGTATGGGCGGTATTTGTATTTGTTTTCATAGTAGCTTTGATGGCCGGATATTGCTTAAGTACTGTAATTGGTGAAATGCAAAACTGTTTTAATCCAAGTAAATCAAAATTTATTTTGGGACTATTGGGTTTCTTATTGTTTTGGGGAGTAAGTTTTGCTACCAATGTTCATTATATGTTTATGAGCAATGAAGGATTGAAGGTGATAAATTCAGAATTGGGAATTTATAAAAACTATGTAGAAAGGACTGTTCAAGATAGTAAAAATGGTATAAAAGAAAAAGAGGCCGCAGATATTGCTCTATGTGAATCATCTGTTCAAAATTTGGCTGGTAATTTTGAACGCGAATGCCAGTCATCTGTTCGTTATGGATTTGGCGATAGGGCTATTGGGTACTTGAAGGATATTGAGGGCTATTTTGCAAGAACTGCCGGTAAATTTGGAGACCAATATACCTATGAGCATTCTATATTTGATGAAGATAAAGATAAAGGGGATAGGGGGAAAACAGGTGCACGAGAAGTGATGGCATTAAAAGAAAAGTATAAAATAAGAATTGCGGAGAATTTGCTAAGAAGAGAATCTGTTATTAGAGATTATTACAAGAGGATGATTCCCCAAATCAAGGATATGGATTTAATCAGGCAATTCATTAATGATAGTTTGTATGTTGTGGATATTCCTCAAATTACAGAAATAGCAACACCGGATGTCTATTATCAGTTCTCAAAAGTCCAGCTGACAAATAATGTCTTTCATCGATTGGATAAAGATGTCCAAACTGCAATAAGGCAGCAGATGAAAGAAAACAAGGCTGAAAATGTGGATGATAGTGATGAAGGAAGGTATAGAAGTTACCCTTCTTCCAGGATGTTCAGTACATTTAATGTTTGGGATGATATGCTTCATGGCAGATTGCCTAATGATATGAAATTGCTGGGGTGGATTTTGTTCTCGTTGATAATAGATATTATAGCTTATGTGCTACGTATAATGGCAAGATAAAAATGATGTGTAATATAAAAAAATAGGAATATGGAAAATTTAAACACTGAAAACTCTGTAGGAACTTTCAATTTTGTTGGTGGTGAAACTGCTGCTTTGGATGAGAAGCCGGTTGCTTCTAATGATGTAAAAAGAACTTCTACATCACCTAATGTTCAACCTCAAATTCCGAGTGACTCCGCACCGTTTGTGGTACTTTGCGGACCTCCGGCAAGCGGTAAAAGCATGGTGTTGAAAAGTCTTGCCAGTTACCTTTATAAATCGGGATTGGGGTATACCATTTCGGCAAATACCACATTGCTGAATACAGAAAAATATCAAGTAGATTGTAGAGATTTTGAAGAAATTATAGCTAAAACGGATGAGAAAATGCCGAATACAGTTGATTATTTACTGGCTGACATTATAGATGGAAGGGGAAATGTTGTCGCTCATTTCTTGGAAGCTCCCGGGGAGGATTTTTTCAACTTAACAAAATCTTTGCAAGAACCTAATATCCCATTTAAAAATTATCTGGATAAAATTGCACAAATCACACCAAATAAGCAACGTAAAGTTGTCTATATAATCTTGCTTGATTTGGATTCAACTCCATCGTTTAGAAACAATCCGGCACTACGTATGAAGTATGAACAAAAAATGATTAACTTATATAACCGTTATGTTCTTCATCATCCCAGTAAAGTTATCCTTCTTTATAATAAAGTAGATTTGCCTCAAAATGGTTTATGGGCAAATACCAGTGGGGTTTCCAATTTGTCTGCTATATTTGCCAACGCAAAGGAGTTTTATCCAAACTTGTTTTTTAAGAAGAGATTTCTTTTTTGGGATATAGAGAATTATACTTTCTTGCCTTTCTGTACAGGAACTTATCCCGACGATGGTAGCAGTTATACAGCTTCAGGTCCAGTTTATCCTGCTAGTCTATGGGAAAAAATTGTAAAACTTTGGTAACTTATGGAACTATTTGCTTTTATACATGGGTCTTCGGTAGGACAAAGTGTGTTTATACCGGACAATGCTCCTGAGACATTTTGCAATGATATTGCAAACAAGTATTTTCAGGGGCGTGTACTCCGCCAGAAAGAGTCGTCTGCAAAATTGGCTTTATTTGTGGACTTATACAGAAATCAGAATGGGAAAGTTTTCAGCATTTATTCATTTGTAAATAATGAATGTAGTGGTAGCGGTCAGAACGGAAGAAAAGGACAGTATTTTGCTTTAAGTATAGCATGTCAAGGTGTTTATGTATTCCCGGAAGCTATATATAGAATGTTGTATGATGCATATACCCAGTTGCTTAAAACAAAGAAAATTATAGGCACCAATGAGAATGGTGAAGAGCAATATGTCATACCTCAGTTTGATGTGGAAAAAGCATTTTTGTCGCTTTTCAATCAGAATATAGAGAAGGCTTTTTCTAAGATTGTAGGTGGGCATGGTATGGTGATAGATTCAAGTGTTCATATTGCTGATTATGATTCTTGGCATGGTGTTAAAGTGGGGGTAGATGTATGTAACTCTCTTGTATCCTTTAATAGTTTGTGTAAAGTAGGTCGTTTATATATTTCCGAAGAATATGGACTATATACTCTAAATATGGAGATATTACAGAGGCGTGTTAGGGTTTTGGAGGCAGAGAACAGAGATTGGAAGGAGCGTGATGAATGTAGGAGGTCTGAAAAATCTAAAGTTCGTGCAGATATAGAAGATTTGAATTTGCAGATGCAGCAAAAAGATGCGAAAATAGAATCATTGTTAGCTGAAAATAGCAAATATGAGGCTGTGATTGAAACAGTTCGTGGCGAGTTGGAAAAATATGCTAAGATTGGAAAATCAATATCCAAATGGCAAGATAAAAAGTCGCAATATCGGTCTAAAAATAAAATGGATCTTTTGAAGATATGTTTGCTTTTTATTATTTTGATTCTTGTGATACTAAGTAGTTTGATGAGTTACGGCTTTTTTCGTGATTTCCCGCAAACTCTTAAAAAAGAAGTGAGCGGGATTCTAAAGGATTCTCTTTTGTCGAAGGCAAGTTCAGATACGGCTTTGGCTATTCAATCTTCCAAGTCAATGGCTACAATGTTAGACGCATTTCCTGTGAAGAAGGATTTTGACAGTAAAGGCGGGGATTTTGATATTACTATAGAAACAGATGGAGAATGGGGTTTTGATTTGCGAGAAGAATATAGTTCGTGGATAACATTGACTAAAAAAGAAAAAAATCGATTGTCTGTTGGAATAAAAGAAAATTCAGGACCAAAGAGGGCGTGTAGTTTTATGATAAAGGCAGGTAGTTTTGAGAAGCAAATTAATATAACTCAAGAATCTGCTCCTTCACGACCTGATTTTGGTCTTGTAGTGAAACGCGATAATGGACAGCTGTTGAATATGAATGATACGGTTGTTGTAGGAGAAGTGCTTACTGCAGAAGCTACGAAGTTTGTTTCCATAGGTGACTATGGATGGAGGTATCAAGGTTGTTCGGGAACAACAGATAATAAACAGAATGTTCCTGTAGAGATACAAAATGGCACTGGTTCTGTGATTATTGCATACGGACCTAAAGGTTATGATTCAAGTAAGAGGGAGAGGCTTTTCTTGACTCGTAAAATAGTAACAGGAAGTTCTGACTCTTCTACTTCCCGCAAATAAGTTTTTAAACATTAAATAAATTCCAGTATGAAAAAGTTGATTTTTTTTGGTTTGGCGATGTTGATGCTTATCTCTTCGTGTGAGAATAAAAAGGCTTATCGCCCTTCACAATTTCCTAATGAACGGAATAAGCATAATTTTTCGTTTGCCATTCCGTATTCGATGAAGAAAAATTCTATAGTTGTCCGTGTTCGTTTAAATAATGGTCCTCAATTTGAAGGTGTTTGGGATTCAGGTTGTAGTCTACCTTTAAAAATTTCTAAATTAGAGGCAGAAGCATTAGTGAAAAATGGAACTCTTTCTATAAGTGACTATAAATCTAATTATCCTGTTACAATTGCAAATGGACAAACCAGCGAATATGCTGTCTATATGTTGAAATCGATCTCTTTTGTGGATCAAGAAGGTGTAGAACATATGTTGTCTAATATCCAAGCAGTAATTGATGATAATGTAGGAACAGATATACTAATCGGTCTTCCTGTCATGCAAGCATTAGGGGATTCTTATGAAATTTCACAATACGACCAATCTATTTATTTTAAAGAATAGTGATACTAAGAAGCTATTTATTCAGTCAGTTCTCCGGTAGTTATCAGCAATATACGTCTGATCAATCGGAAAATTTCTTAAAGCAACTATGTAAAAATTGCTGTACAGACAACCAGATTGCCATTCATAGGGATGGCAATCTGATGTATTATGCATACGTGTACAAAAAATCTGCGTCTGAAATATATGGATTGTGTATAGTTTGTGGTGAAATTTGTTTAAATCTTAAGTGGTTGTATGAATTTCTTCAAAGTACATTAGAAGCGTTAGCAAATAGAGGTATACTATTTTGTTATGATGAGTCAGGGAAGATTCGTAAAAATATTGATAGTTTCTCGTCTGAAGCAGCAGAAGTAGATAGCGTTTTTCGCGAGATGCAAGAGAATGTTAATGGGAGGCAGTCTTATTGGGGAAATTTGCCCCCCGAGGATTTCTCTGTTTCAATGGACAGCAAAATAAGTTTGGCCTTTAATGAAGATGATAAAAATAAAATAACGGCTGCTATACGGCATTATCACAATGTCATTGTGACAATGGACAATGTGATACCTTCAAGTTTTTCCAGGACGGTAGAACGCCTAAATTCAGAAAAGGGACAATTGCAGGAGGAAAAGGAAGCATTAAAAAAAGAAATCGAATCTCTATCTCAGCAAAAGAAACAATATAGATGGGTTTTCATTCTTTTTATAGCTGTAATTGTCAGTCTTGTAGGATTGTACTCCTTGAATAATAGTATATCCGATATGAATACTTGTATTGCTCAATTACAAGATACTTTATCTAATAAAAGAGATTCTATTAGACAACAAAATATTCAAATTCAAGAATTAAGTGCTGATATAGTTTCATGCAGGGATTCCTTACGAACTTTTGAATCAAAGTTTTTGTCTGTGAAAGATATATTTCCAATCCATATAACTAATATTGAAATTGGCAATATATATCATAATGGGGAGATAGAAACAGATTATGGAAATATGATATACAGCAGTCATACAATGTATTTGCAACCAAAAATAACTTATGTAGGAATCAATACAGGATGTTCTGTTGATCTTAAGATTAAATGGTATATGCCTAATGGTTTAATAAAAACAGGGAATTCTTCGCCAAGTGGTTACTCTCAACAAGAATCATTATATGTTTATAGTGGCTCAAATTCAAAAATATTAAGCGGTTGGGGTAATACAACAAAAGGCCATTGGATAAAAGGGGAGTATAGAATTGAAATTTGGTATGAAAACGTTTGCCTAAACTCGAAAGCATTTACAATCTATTAATCGTAGATTGGTATCCATTCAGTACCTTATCGTTTTCTGCCTTGCCGCATATATACGGCTGATATGTTTTAGTGCTATACCATAAAAAAACGATGTTATGAAATATAAAGGATTATGACAGAACAACAAATAATAAATAGTCTTATTGCGGGAGAACTGCATACTATTCAGGATTTCTTTTTTGTGCGATGCAAACCAGTGTTAATATATATTGGGCAATATTTCTGCCAAGATAAGCAAACGCCGGAGGAACTCATTGGAGAATTTTATGAATTCCTGGCGGCAGATGATTGGCACAAATTAAGAATATTCAAATATACGTGTACGTTAAATTCGTATGTTACCATTATCGCTTCTCGTTATTTTCAACATAAGCGGGATAAGGAACTTTTGTCGTTGGATGAGAATATTAGCTTAGTGCCTCATCTATATGAAGAGAGGAATGAGGAATCGTTCTTTATGGAAGATTTGGGCAGAATAATGAAAAGTATGTCTCCTCTTGATAGATTCCTTGTGCAGCGCATTCTTATAGATGGTGAAAAGCCGGGAGATGTGTTGGACGAGGCGAAAGTGCTTATAATGAATGATAAAATGCTAAGTACGGAAGCAAAAACGGATGCTCAATTTGCTGGTTATATATATACTCGCTATAATCGGGTAAGAAAGAATTTGCAAAAACAAATGATTGCGATGGGATATGGAAAATAGTATGATTCAAATTAATAATATCGAGTTGCTTGGACGGGTGCTTGACGGACAAGCTACGGAACAAGAGCGAAATGCGGTCTTGTTTAATTTGGCGGATTCGGCTTTTAAAGAATATTTTTTTGTTGCATTGAAAGCAACGGCATTGTTGAATGAAAAAGCAAATGGTTATGGGAAGATTCAATAAACTATCGGATGAAGAATTGGCTTTATATCTTGATTGCATTCTTTCTGGAGAGTGTACCTTACAAGAAGCCGGAACGATGGATGTTGACACGTTTGAATTGCTGAATGTGTCTCGTAAAGCATTGAACGGGTCTCCTGTTGCTGAAGTGATACAATTGCCTTCTTGGGATACCGCTTCTGAGACTGTCCGGCCAATGTACGAGCCATTGGCTATGGCTGGATTCTTGGGAGAAGGAAATGTAGATGAAAACGGAGAAGAGGATACGGATGAAGAAGAATGATGTGCTTTGATGTAGAAAAAATAAAGCAAAACATTAACAAGTCGATTATAGTTTACATACTCGGCTGTTGCTGTTTTGTATGTGTTGCTTTGTGGTCGTTATGGTTCGGATATTATGTGATTCGTTATCAGGACGAGCATGAATGGCCTCTGCAACTCGCAGTGATATCTATTGCGGGAGGAGTACTTTTGTGGGAGATGCTACGGGCGTTCAGATTCAAAAACATGTTGCCGACTGCGTATAAGGTCACAACGGCACAAGAGTTTCCGGTGTTGTTCGATGCAATAGCGGAGGTTACGGAGAACTTGAAGTTGTCTCCTATTCATAAAGTATATATCTGTCCCGATGCAACAGCAGCAGTGTTTATCCAACCATATTTGCGCAATCTTTTCTTTGAACCAAAGCGGGAATTAGTGATAGGACTTGGGTTTCTGACTCAAATGGATGACGAAGAAATCCGTGCAATATTGTATCACGAGTTTGGGCATTATGTACAGCAAGAGATGAAGAGCTCGATTTCCGTTTACGTGATTGGTCAGTTTTCTCGTTCGTTTGTAGCTGTCAAGGAGGCTGAAAAGCAAGGAGTGTGGAGAATGCAGATCAGATTGCAATTATTACTGTTTACTTATTTTTCAATGTGGACTTGCAATTGCATCAACAAAGCGTATGCTCGACTGGCTAAACAGATGGAATATGATGCGGATGATGTGGCTGTGAACTATGTGGGAGTGGCGGTGTTGCAAAAGGCATTGCTTCATGCCGCTTGCGTCAGATACAATTATGAAGTTGTGCGATGGGGACTGCAACAATTGCAAGCCCAGAATATTCAAGTGGATGAACCATACATAGCGCTGTCATTGGTTGGCAACTATTCTCGTCCGATGCGCCGACTGCTTTCCGAAGAGGTGGTAAGGAGGGTAGAACGTTTAGGTATGTTGAATGATAGTAGTTGTATCGGGACGAAATCTATTCAGCAACAAGCCTTTCGTATGTTTAAGAGGAAAGCGGGCGTGGCGCAGTTGTGTCCGGCCCGGCAATTTGCGGAATGGCTGCGAGAAGGTTTTGATATCTATACACGGCAACGGTTGTTGGAAACCTCTGTCTTATTGGAGATACATCTTGATAGGAAAAAACATAAAATGCCGTATGTAGATGGCTTTTACAAACTGCTTCTTGACGGTAAGGAAATTGGTGCCGGCAACTTCATTAAAGGATATACATTGAAGCGTAAAACCTCACCGGGAAAGCATACGCTTACGACTTATGCTCCATCAGGCCTTATTTCGACTCCTCTTGAGTTTGAGGTTGAAAAAGACGGGACTTATCGTATTGAGATGGATTATAAGTTGTATGTGAAAAATGGCTATTACAATGTGTATGGAGAAAAATGTGTAAGGCTTGATAGATAATGAATGATTATAAACTCTTTATTATAAATTTAAAAAATAGAAATGCATATGTTTGATTTTAAAGGTAAACTTCGTGGTATGAAAGAATGGATAAAACGAGTGAATGATAATGGACTGAACGTCTTTTTGAATGTGATTTTTTGTATAATGATTGCGGTTGGAATTACCGCTATCTGTATGGGACTCTTTAACATATTGGGAGGAATTAAAGTAAATATTTATCTCTTCTTGGGATGCGTTTGTGCTGCATGTATAGATATTCTCGGTTTCTATTGGATGCTGAAGGCAAAGAAAGAAGGATTTTATTTATTTATAATAGCTTGTGTACTATGTGGTACGTTACTTTATTTGCAGCGTTATGGCTTTAGCTTGGATGGATTTGACGTTCCATATTTCAGCACAAGCAATGTATTTTCTTATATGGTGGCAAGCCTTGGTAGAATTATAATCTTTATGCTATTGATGTTGCTCCGTCGTAATGGAAAGAATGCATATCAGGTAATGTGGGGTAAGAAGTAGTGACAAGAATGAAAAAGGATCTATTTTGATATGGATGGTGTGCTTGTCGATTTTGAATCAGGACTTGCACAACAGGACGAGCAGACTCTTAAAGAGTATGAGGGACGCTATGATGAGATTCCAGGGATGTTTCCCACAAAAGAATGATTATCACGCATTGTAAAAATCTGTGCAAAGGTGATGTCTTGATAGACGATCGAGGCAAGAATGGAGCAAGTGAATTTGAGGGTGAATGGATACAGTTTGGTTCAGATAGATTTCCTGATTGGAAATCGATTCTTGGGTATCTCCTTCCCAATGGCGATTAATAGATTTATGAAGCATTTGTCAATAAGTTTGGTTCATTTGAATAAAATATGAAGCAGTTAATGTTTATAGTTCTCTTATTGCTTAGTCTTTTGCCTTTAAGGACACAAAACGACTATTACATTAGACAGGCGCAATCGTATCAACGTGAAGCGGAGTACTATACAAAGCAGGCTCTTAGATATGAGCGTGAGGTGGACTACTACAATCGACAAGCGCAAGGATATCTGAGGGAAGCGGATTATTACTCAAAGAGGAAGGATTACAATAAAATGAAAACTTTCCAGCAGCGTGCAAAGAATGTGATAAACAAAGCGGAAGATTATGCTCGTAAAGCTAAGCGAGCAAGGGAACGCGCTCGGGACTGTGTGATAAAAGCGGAGTATGTACTGAAAAAAGCAAAATAGAATGTAGCAACAGGTTACTTTCTGCATGCTGATTGCATAAACTGTCAAAGAAACCAAAGTTATAACAATTGAAGGTTGTGCCCGACACGAATTTAGGGTATAAAGAAAATGAAGACAAGAATGAAATCGTTTGAAAAGGTCTTACTGATGTTTGCTTTTACAATGATATTTACAACGATATCTAAGGCGCAAGATTTTCTTTTAGATTGTGGATCTGGCAGTCCCTCGTGGTGCTGGCAGCAGCAACAACAGATTAATGCCATGAAAATGCAAAATATGATGATGCAGCAGCAAATCTTGCAATTCTATCGCAATCAGGCGGCTGCTGTTCAGCAACAGATGATGAACAACCCGTTTCAACCGATTCAGGGTGTCGTCACTTATGATGGAAATTATGTGACACCTGAGAATGTGGACAACTATTCAAGATGCAATGTGAAGTGTGAACATTGTGATGGTGGGTACAACCAAAAGCGGGTTTACTTTGGAAATAACCAGATAAGGACTGTCAACCAAAGGTGCTCATATTGCCATGGTAAAGGATATGTATCTAAACTTGTGAGGAATGAATAAATAGCTTTAACACTCAAAACGATGATTTCAATTAAATATTTGCATGGTGACGCCACGTTGCCACACAATAACAGCCGAACTGTTTCTGTAATTTGTCATTGTTGCAACGCGTTTGGTGGATGGGGGCGGGGATTTGTTCTGGCATTAAGTCGACGTTATCCCAAGGTAAAGGTCGATTACCAATTGTTCTGTTCTCCATATCAACGTTCAAATAAATTGCGAAACGACTTGATGGGAAAAGTCTGTATTTCTAAGATTCGGCCGGACTTGTATGTGGCTAATATAATTGGTCAGTATTTTTATAGCCGAAACCAATATGAATTCCGAAATACAGCCGGCGTTTTGCCTGAGTTTTTACCCTCAAAAAAATCCGGTTTTGTTAATTACGAATCGATTAGGCGAGGATTTCAAGATATATTTAAAAAATTGGCTTCGGAAAATATCGAATTTGAAATCCATATGCCGAAAATCGGGTGCGGGCTTGCCGGCGGGAATTGGGAGGTAATGGAAAGTATAATCGTTGAAGAGTTTTGCCGCAAAGATGTCAAAGTATATGTTTACGATCTATAAGTTTAGTTGATATAAATAAAGATGTCAGAGTTGAGAGATATGTGTCTTGATTGTGAAAATAGTTGACGATGAAAATGTTATGGTTTTCGGAGTTGGAGTGTTTTATCAGATAGGCCTGTTGATATATGTGGGACTGTGGGCGTATTTTAAATATCGCCCATATAGGCTTTTGCGAAAAGAAGTCCGTCTGTCTGTGTATGAAGTAGAAAAGCTAAATGAACACAGTCGTTTGGTTAGAAATTGGGGATGGCTAATGATATATTTTCTGCCGTGTCCGTTCATGTTTCTGTTTCCTGAAGTTTGCGTGGTGACACAGGATGTTAATAGGGCAAAAAAAGAATGGGTATACCCGGAATTGCCTGATAGGAAAACCTTTTTTGTCGATCATTATTATGTTCCATTTTATTATAAGGGAAATTTCTGTGCTATTGGTAGGGAATATTTAAGTAATGAGACAGACTCACTTTTAATTTTATACCCAACACTCTTTTTTAATGGTGCATTTGCGCAATCTGTTCCCGAAAAACAGATTACAGTCCGAGCGCATTCGTTTCAGATATGGAATGAAAATATTGACAATAGATTCCAAGTGCCCATGCAGTATTCTTGGAAGTATGTTCCAGAAAAACATAAAAATCAAGCGGTCACAGAGTGGACTATTGATACGCAATCGGGGGCTGCTATAGGGATAGACAAGATTGAGAAGGAAATAGATAAACGAAAAGAAGTCATGAAAGAAATATTGGGACGATGATACAAACTTTCATTGGTGATAATCCATATAGGATATTGGGGGTTTATGTCGGTGATTCCATAGCTAAGGAAACCAGTAACAGAAATCGCATATCAGCCTATTCAAAAGTGGGGCAGATGGTGACATTCGTATTGAAAGGTGATGGTGTTCTTCCTGTGTTGAAGAGAAGTGGTGAAATGGCTGCGGATGCTGCCCAGGCACTTTCGCTACCTGTTGAGCGGCTTAAGTATGCTTTGTTTTGGTATGCTGATGAGAAATATCTGTGGGCTTTTACTCTAAATAGTGCCATAGATGCTTTGGTTGCCGGAAATTTGGCGAGTGCATTTTGCCATTACGAATCATTGATACAGGATGATGCCTTGCGGAATGAGTTTGTCAAGACCGTTACACACGGATTGTTTGTCATTGAAAAAGAGAAACTGGCAAATATGTTGATTGATATACTATCCGAGCATGTGGAAAGCACCGAAAGTGCTTTGCAAAGTGGGTGTATAAACCAGGCTCATTATCTTGCCACTGTTTTCTTTGAACGAAAAATTTGGGGTGAACTTTATGAACTTTGCGAATCGTTTACAGAGGGAGAATCGGACTTCTATATGTTGATTGACAATTTCAGGAATGTGACGATGCGGATTATGTATTATATCAAGGTGGCTGCAATGCTTTTCGGAACAACGGATGAACGGTATCGGAGATGCGCCGAAACCGTTGTTTATTCCATTGGCAAACAAGGAAAGGCTATCCTGACGTGTATAGGGGAGTGGTTGAACTCGGAACGCGCGTTTGTCAGTGTGAAACTGTGTCATGGCTTGATGGAAGAGGTGTTTGAATTTGTTGATAGTACAATTGAAGACATTGCCCTGGATGATGAATCGTGCAAAAACGTTGCGGCTTTTGTCAGCGAATTTGAAGAGGCGTGCTTTGTGCAAACAGCAATCGCAAGACAGCTATTGAAGGTGATTAGGCGTAAGGAATGTATAAAAACGGTTCTGTGGCTCGCATTTTTGATTGTAATTTTTCTCGTAATGATGATGTAATGAATAAATAGGATTGGAATATGAAACATGTAACAATAGACTATGGTATAGATTTGGGCACAACCAATTCGGCAATCTGCCGGATGGAGCATGGCGTACCTGTTGTTATCCGTTCTGATAGTGGAATGGAAACTATGCCTTCCTGTGTGTCGTTCAAAAAAAGCGGAACCATACGCATTGGGCAATCGGCCTATGCGGATTTGGGTATTGACAGGCTTCGGGCTTTGAAGAAGAAATCAGCACAGGGCTCAAATTCGTGTATAGAGTTCAAACGATATATGGGGACTGATATGAAGTTCTCTAATGTGAATGCCGGGCATCCGTGGTCGCCCGAGGAATTGTCGGCACAGATAGTCCGGACTTTATGTTCTTTTGTCACAGATGATGAGGTGAAAGCTGCTGTGGTTACAGTTCCTGCGAAATTTACAGTAAACCAAAAAGATGCGACATTGGAGGCTGCGCGCCTTGCTGGAATTGAGCAGGTGGAACTGCTGCAAGAACCTATTGCCGCATCCATCGCATACGGACTTAAGGCTGAGGATAAGAACGGGATATGGATGGTGTTCGATTTGGGCGGAGGTACGTTAGACGTTGCTCTTGTGCATGTGAGCGATGGAATTATGCAGGTGTTCGATACGGAAGGAGACAATTACTTGGGAGGCAAGAATATGGATGAGGCCATTGTGTCGAAAATCATTCTGCCGCAAATCACCCGGAGGTATGCTCTTGATTTATCGGACGGCGAACAGTATCAACTGTTTGTCGAGGCACTGAAAGTGGAAGCAGAGAAAGTCAAGAACAAATTGTCGTATTGTGATAGCGAGGTTGTCTATTTGGAGGCAGGCGATTGGGGGGAAGATGGAGATGGGGAGGAAATAGAACTTGAGATAACTGTCACCCGACAAGAATTGGAAGATGCAATAAGGCCTATTCTTCAAAAGGCGGTAGACGTATGCAAAACGCTGATGCTGCGTAATAATATATCCTATGAAAAATTGTCTCATCTGATTTTGATCGGTGGCCCTACGTCTATTCCATTACTTCGTAAGATGCTTAAAGAGCAGGTGACGGAAAATGTGGAGACAGAAATCAATCCGATGACAGCTGTTGCAACGGGAGCTGCCATATATGCTTCTACTATACCTGTGAAAATAGATGAGAATGATATTGAAGATGATACATTGCAGTTGTTGATAGATTTTGAGGCGACTACAGTGGATACTCAGATGTTCGTGCCTATAAAAACAATGAATTTTGTAGAGGGGCTGAGTGTGAAGATGGTCAGACGTTCGGATGGTATGGAAAGTCAGAATGTTCGGATAAGTGAACAAGGTGGGTTGCTCGAGTTTGATTTAATCCCCAACCAGCCCAATACGTTCCGTGTCGTAGCATCTGTCAACGGTGTAGAGGTGAAATGCTTTCCGGCTGAACTTACGATTGTGCAAGGAACAAAAGCGGGAACGGCTATATTGCCTTACAACATAGGCATGGAGGTCTTTAATCCCAAAAAGGACAAATGTGTGTTTACCGCATTCACCGGTTTGGAAAAGAACCGCCCGTTGCCGGCTGTTGGTACGGTGTATGGTTTGAAGACATTGTCCGAACTTCGTCCCGGTGAAGAGAATGATATGGTGCGGATAGCGGTTTATCAGGGAGACGATAGTGCCGAAGGAAAAACTGCTGCTTTGTTTGAATATGTTTCCGATGTGATTGTCAGTGGTGAGGATATTGTATCTTTTATTCCTCAAGGAAGCCGTATTAACATCAAGATAGAGGTGGCCCGTTCGGAAATGATGACAATCGTTGTAGATTTTCCTGAATCGGGCCAGAGGGTGGAAAAGCATCTTGACACGTCGCGCAGGCAAGAGACGAAGGACTTGGACTATTTGAAACTTCAGATTGCGCGGGCAACTTCACAATTGAACAAGTTGAAAGAATTTGTTGAGGATATGGAAGTGTTCGAACGTATCAGAACTCAAATTGTGCAGATAGAAGAAGCACTTGATAACGGTGCCCAGCATAAACAGATAGAACAGCATCTTAAAGAGGTGTTCCGTAGTATTGAAGATTACGAACAATCGACAGAATGGGACAGAGAACGCATTCGTCTGCAAAGGGCTTTGATGAGTTTGCAGATTGCGGCTGTGGGTAAGAAAGATCCTGGAGTTGATAAAATGGTAAATAATTTGGTTGCACAAGTCGAAAGGGTAGTCGCTTTTAAAGATATACTGAAAGCCAAAGCATTGCTTGGTCAAATAGAAGATTATGAATATTCTTTGAGGCAGGAGGAAATATATCGGGGCTTTATTCGTATGACTGACAGGGAATTCTGTTCTTTAAAATGGAAAGAGCCTAAGATTGCCCAAAAGTTAATAGGTAAAGCTATGGGAATCTTAAAGGATGATCCCGAGGCTCCACTTTTTAAAATCAAGGAAATAGTTGAGAGAATAAATGGATTACTCATCTTAGAGGAGACTCCTTATGGTAGTTCAACATCAGTTTGCATTAAAAAATGTCGTATCGATTTGCCATCCATGTAGATTATGAAGTATCAGAAAGGGGATTATATTGATGAATATAAGGTACTGCTGCCATTAAAGAAGAATAATGATATGGAGATTTATCGTGTTCGAGGAGGGGATGGTTTGCTCTACGCTTTAAAGTTGGGGGTTAATGAGAATGAGAAACGGGTGGCTCCGTTGTCAGAACTTTATATCGCATCGGGAAGTGATTATGTGGTTTACAGGTATCTTAGTGGTGAAACTCTTGAAGCAAAATTGTCAAGAGAACGAAAATGTTCTGCAGATGAAGTGAAGCGATTTGCAATTGGCTTGTTGGGACAGATAGGGAATATGCATGATGGAGGATATGCACATTCGGGTATATCCGAGAGCAATATAATGATAGACCTTGGCGGTGGAGAGGCGACGGCATGGATTGTAGGATTAAGTGCTGCCATGAGGTCTGACAAGATATCGGTTTGTATGGATATACAGTCTATAGGAATGATAATGTATCACATGGCTTTGGGTGAAATTCCGAAGATGCCGCTTCGTATTCGCGTACATGGTGACGATGTTATTGAGGAACGTCTGCTAAATATCATATATAAAGCAATTGGTGCCGAGTTTTCATCTGCTAAGGAGATGCTGGATGCTATTGAAGGACGGTCGGAGGTAGTACCTATGAATAAACCCTTGGGAGAAGGATTCTCTGCTGTGGCGGGAATGAATGAAATAAAGCAACGTCTGCAAGAGGATGTGATCGATATTCTTGCTGATAGAGAGAGGGCAAAGCTGTACGGTATAGATATACCTAATGGTATGCTGCTGTATGGCCCTCCAGGGTGTGGAAAGACATTCATTGCCGAAAAATTCGCTGAACAGGCTTCCTACCATTATTATTATATAAAAGCAAGCGATTTGGCAAGTACTTATTTGCACGGTACACAAGAAAAGATAGCGTCATTGTTTGATGAAGCCCGCAAAAATGCCCCTTCAATATTGTGCTTTGACGAGTTTGATGCGTTGGTCCGGAGCAGGGATGGCATAAACAATACCAGTCAAAGCGGGGAGGTCAACGAATTTCTGTCACAACTCAATAACTGTGGTAGCGATGGAGTCTTTGTCATAGCAACTACGAATCGACCGGACAAGATTGATTCTGCGGTTCTTAGAACGGGACGTATTGATTATCTTGTCTATGTGCCGATGCCTGATAACAAGGCTCGTAGGGCGATGTTTTATCTTGCATTGAGGAATAAACCGGTCGATTCGGATATAGACTATGAATATCTTGCGGAAAAGACAAAAGGGTATCTGACAAGTGATATCTCCGCAATAGTCAGTGAAGCTGCCCGTATTGCATTTAAATTGAAATCCACCATTTCGATGTCTATACTGAAGGAGGCGCTGAAAACGAGAATGCCGAGTTTATCAAAAGATACGGTTGAGGAGTACGAACGTCTGCGGCAGAAATTTGAGAATCAAAGAAAGAATGGGGAACGGAAAAGAATTGGATTTATACAATGATAAAACTATTTTATATGAAACGTATTTTATTGTTTTCTTTTGTAACTGTTTGGATATCATCTGTTTTTACATTTTGCGCAACTCGCACTTATAGCTCGGAAAATGGTGTTTATGTCGGTGATACTCTCGTGAAATCTGGAAATCGTTTTGTGGGGGTATCTTTTGGTGATGGAGGCGCAGTGGCAGAGGTATCTTCGCTCGAGCAGGCCATGCTTATAACCGTCTGTAACAATGTTCCGGTGGATACTTGTGTCATTATAGACAACTACAATGATATTTGGGCGGAAGGCGAAAATATATATGTGATGTTCGGGGTTGATACGTTGTGTTTCAATGCCTGGAAATTGCCACGTGAGGTAAACATGATGAATTGCTTTGTTGCAAATAGAGGCTGGAAGAACCATCGGTTTTCTCATACTTTCAATATTTCTGATGCTGCATGTGATTGCGATTTCTTTTTTCAGGCATATCTGCCTTCGGAGATTCCTGCTTGGACTAAGAGGACCATGAAGGATATAATGGCTAATGATATAGCTACACTCTTTTCTGACGATAAAGATAGGACGGATGTGCTGCGGAGGATTGATGTCGGGGCAAAAACGCCCAAGCAGATAGCCGCCCATTATGCGAAAGAGCACGAACGGCTTTATAGAAAAGAATTTGATGTGGCCGATGAAGAGGGTAAAAAGTGGGGACCTAAATATGATTATCTGTTTAAGATGAATCCGGCTTATGAGTGTGGAGGAAGGTATATCACTTATCGCTTCTATACATATAGGTATACAATGGGAGCACATGGCTATATGGAGGAGTATTACCTGACTTTTGACAAAGTTGCCGGTCGGTTGCTTGGAGCGGAAGATATTATTGAACCGAAGAATTTTGATTTTGTGATTGAAAGCCTTGAGAAGAAAATCTGCAACCACAAACGTAGAAATGGTGAGACGGATTCTAATGCTTCGGCAGATCTGGCTTCTCTTGGTTCCGACTTTTCTACGGTGCTCAAAGAATCAGTCAAAGGGAGAATTTATCCTCGTCCGGCTCTAACCGAAAACGGGCTTGTGTTCTCCTATCAGCCTTATGAGAACGGAGCATTTGCGGAGGGAATCATTCATTTTGTCATTCCATATTCCGAAATAGCGAATATTTTAAAAATAGAAAGATGAAATATAATATTTACAGTAAAAGCCTGTTTGTAATCGATCTTATATTGGTAAGTGTTTGGGCTTTCTTTTTAAACAGATATTGCAGTGCGGACTTTTTATTGCTGGTGCCTATCCGAATCGCTCTCTGTTTTGAGATGCGTAGGAAATCGTCTTGGACTCTTTTTTCGGCTATTGCCTTTTTTATCGCTTATTTGTCATTGGATTTTTGTGATACGCCGTTTGTGCGTATGATTTACAAATTGGGCTGCTGTGCGGGAAGTCCCGATGTGATGGTGGCGATTTTTGAAAATCCTATTGGTCGGAAACTGAAAGTTTGGTTTGACGGTTTTACTGTGCTGTGGTTCTTGTGGCTCATCGGAATGCCATTGTTTGTAGGATGGAGGCAAAAGGCTTTCGGGCAGACAGACTGGCGAAAGAAAGGGATATGGCTATATCTGCTTCCTCTTGTGGTGTTGTGCGTTTGGAGGATGGTGGATGAAGGAAAGGTTGGAGGTTTGCTCTTAGGAGTAGTGTTGGCCTCGTGCCCGCTTGCGTATTGGGGGCTTTATTTACGCAAAGGACGTTCATTGATGCAGTTGATAAGCGATGGCAGAGAAGTCGGGTGGTATGTCGGATATGCTGCATTCATGCTGTTTGCCTTGATAATCGGTTTGAAAGATATTTCGGCATTGCGATTTGTAGGACTCATTTTGCTGCTGCCTCTGTTTTATATAATGCTGATGAAATCTTTGGCTAAGGGCGTTATTCTCACTCGCTGTTGTGTTGCTTTGTCTTTTGCCGGATGGGGCTATTGGCTCATTTGCGATAACGGGCGGTTTACGGTTTCGTTGCTTTGTATATCGATAACTTTGATTGTGTATGTCGGTATCACGATGATCCTTAAAACGCGGGAGTGGCTTGTCTCCATAATTTTGATGACCGTCATTCCAACGGTCATCGCACCCTTTATTCTTGGATTTAATCCTTATGTGGTCACGGATGCTGATTATACATATTCGTATTTGGCAAATATTTGTGTCAAAAATGGGGTTTATGTAGTTGAAAAGTATACTGGACGAGATCTGAAAGAACAGTCTCGCTGTTCTGAACTCAAATTGGGGCTTCGTGACCGTTATGGAATTATATTGCCTATGGAGTATGATAGTTTGAAAATAATAGATGAAAAGGGACGGTTTCTTTCAACATACTCCAATGTGGTGGAGGAGGGAAAAAAACGGCAACAGTATGGAATATTCGACCTTAAAAAGCGATTTTTTGTTTTGGATCCGTATCAGTTTGAGGCTCCTGAAATTGAAAAAATAGATGATGCTACCTTCAAACTGATAAATGCTGATGACAGGCATTATACGACTCTATATTTGCCAGGCGAATATAAAGGTAAATATTTCCCGGACGCTCATTATGAACCGCATTTCGCGGATAGCGAGAATCCTGTGGATGAGTATCTTGCCCAAGCGCGGGATGTTTGTCTGGATGTTAAGGGAACATACTGGGAAAGGATGCGCACGGAAAACCCTCATGTCTATAAACTTATGATACAGATATACGACCTTGCTGCCGTTGAAGGTTCTCCAATGAATGACTTGAACTATGCTCGTGCTATCAAGAGAATTATCGATTCGGATTATAACGGAGATGTTGATAAAGCCTTACAAGATGTGGCGGATTTGAGTTATACCTTAACTTATGGTTCGCAATCACATATAAATATGTGGACTGATTATATCAGGCTGATATCAAGTATACATACATCATTGGCTTATGACTCTATGTTGTCTGCTTGGCCGGACAATGAATGGATTTTCAAGGAGTATGTAGCGTGGCATAATCTGTTAGAGGCCATGTTTTGCTATCTTGATTACCTGTATGGATCGCAAATACATCAATCTGTGCCCGAAGAAAAAAACGAGAAGGTAACGGAGTGGCTCGATTATCGGAGAGAATGTTTGGAGAAGGAACGCGATATCCTGACTGGAAAACTTCTATATTCAGTTGAACAGGCAAAAGCTGATTCTATTAGAAATTATACGGATTTTGAAGAATTCTTTTCTAAGTACCACCACTATTCCGAACCGTATTATTATCATGCTATGTGGTACGAGTTGAAATTTGCACTGGATGAATGGGCTTTTGCAAGAACGAAAATAGCGGAGGGGTTAGGATGGAGAGAATCATTGTCTTATCGGGAATATTCTAAGGAGGTTGTTGACGGGATATTTTCAGCAATTGAAGAATTAGACTGGCGGGGGTTCCAACCGGCAAAGTCTGATTCTTGGGTGGAAAAATATTTGAGTGAACTTGCGCTTTCTGAATAAAAACCGTATATTTGCACGCAATAAATTTTAAACGCATAACCCTATGTCATTTATTGCTGATAAGATTGTAATGGATGGGTTGACTTACGATGATGTATTGTTGATCCCCGCTTATTCTGAAGTTTTGCCGCGTACTGTCGACCTCTCGACAAAGTTTTCAAGAAACATTGAGTTGAAAATCCCGTTTGTGACGGCTGCCATGGATACGGTTACCGAAGCGAAAATGGCTATTGCCATTGCTCGTGAAGGCGGTATCGGTGTGATTCACAAAAATATGTCTATCGAAGAACAGGCAAGACAAGTCGCCATCGTAAAGCGTGCCGAAAATGGTATGATTTATGACCCTGTGACGATTAAAAGAGGTTCTACTGTTCAGAATGCATTGGACATCATGGCGGAATACAAAATCGGCGGTATCCCTGTGGTGGATGATGAAGGTTACTTGGTGGGTATTGTCACTAACAGAGATTTGCGTTTTGAAAGAGATATGACAAAACATATCGACCTTGTCATGACGCCGAAAGAAAAATTGGTGACTACAAACCAGTCTACCGACTTGGAATCTGCTGCTCAGATTCTTCAGAAACACAAGATTGAGAAACTTCCGATTGTAGGAATGGACGGAAAGTTGATTGGGCTTGTTACGTATAAAGATATTACAAAAGCAAAAGACAAACCTATGGCTTGTAAAGATGCCAAAGGCCGATTGCGTGTAGCCGCCGGTGTAGGTGTGACTGCCGATACGCTGGACCGTATGCAGGCTTTGGTGGATGCGGGTGCGGATGCCATCGTTATTGATACGGCTCACGGTCACTCTATGTTTGTGATTGAAAAACTGAAAGAAGCTAAGAAACGTTTCCCGAATATTGATATTGTAGTGGGTAATATTGCTACCGGAGAAGCCGCAAAAGCTTTGGTAGAAGCAGGAGCGGATGCGGTGAAAGTGGGTATCGGTCCGGGTTCTATCTGTACCACTCGCGTTGTTGCCGGTGTAGGTGTTCCTCAGTTATCGGCTGTATATGATGTGGCGAAAGCACTGAAAGGTACAGGCATTCCTTTGATTGCCGATGGCGGTTTGCGCTATTCGGGCGATGTGGTGAAAGCGTTGGCTGCCGGTGGATATAGTGTTATGATCGGATCATTGGTTGCCGGAACAGAGGAATCTCCGGGCGACACAATCATTTTCAATGGTCGTAAATTCAAATCCTATCGCGGTATGGGATCGTTGGAAGCGATGGAGAACGGTTCGAAAGACCGCTATTTCCAGAGTGGAACAGCCGATGTGAAGAAGCTCGTTCCGGAAGGAATCGCAGCGCGTGTACCTTATAAAGGCACACTCTTCGAAGTGGTTTATCAGTTGTCAGGTGGTCTGCGTGCAGGTATGGGATACTGCGGTGCTGCTAATATTGAGAAACTTCACGACGCTAAGTTTACCCGTATTACCAATGCAGGTGTAATGGAAAGCCATCCGCACGATGTGACGATTACCAGTGAATCGCCTAATTATAGCCGTCCGGAATAACATATATAAACGGTGAACTGTTAATGCTAACGGTGAACGGTGAACACGCTGTGTCAATCAGCAGATGTTTGCTGCTCACCGTTCGTTGTTTTCCGCTACTCGCTGGTTTTTGATGCTTGTTATTGTTGTTGGGAAAATAAGAATTGATGATGAAAAGAAGTCTGTTGTTTGGGTGTATTTGTTTCTTCGCAGTTTTGGTCTTTGCTCAGGAAGATCCTGTGTTGATGCGTGTCAACGGGAGAGACATATCCCGTTCGGAGTTCGAATATTCCTATCGGCACAATGCGGTTGGCGAAGACGGTAATCTTTCTCCAAAGGAGTATGCGGTGCTTTTTGCTCGATCCGTGCAGATGGTCGAAGCGGCAAAAGCTGTCGGACTTGATACGACTTCCGCTTTTCGCAAGCAACAGGAAGTTGCGCGTGCCAGACTGACGGAATCTTATCTGATAGATAAATCGACGTTGGATAGTTGTGCTCGTGTCTTGTATCAGAAGATGGGACTAAAAGCATGTCCCGGACAAGTACAGGTCATGCAGATTTTTAAATACTTGCCGCAAACGATTACCTCCCGTCATCTGGAAGAGCAAAAGACCCGTATGGACTCTATCTACCGGGCTATACAAAATCAACCCGGACTGGAGTTCTCCCGTTTGGTGGAAAAATATTCGGATGACAAGCAGTCCCGTTGGATAGAAAGTTTGCAGACCACCACCGAATTTGAGGATGTAGCTTTCGCTCTGTCGAAAGGCGAAATATCCCAGCCGTTCTTTACTCCTGCGGGAATTCATATCCTGAAAGTGACAGACCGGAAAGATATGCCTGCCTATGAGGAAGTTGCCGATAAACTGACAGAACGTATGCGGAGCAGGGAGATATTGGATAAAGCTACCGAGAAAGTGGTGGAACGGTTGAAAAAAGACTGGCGATATACTCCGAACCAGGCAGGTATGGAAGAACTGTTAGCAATAGGAAAGACAGGACAAACATTGTTCACCATTGACGGACAGAGCTATACCGGAAATTTGTTTAAGCGGTTTGCCGCTTCTCATCCGCAGGCTGTCAAACGCCGGCTCGATGCTTTTATTGCCAAATCGTTATTGGATTATGAAAGCAAAAACATAGATAAAAGGCATCCCGAAATCCGTTATGCCCTACAGAAATCCAATGGGGAGTATCTCATAAAAGAGGTGACACGGCAGAAAGTAGATTTGCCCGCTATGAATGATCGTGCCGGGTTAGCTACTTATTTCAAGTTTCACTCATCCGATTATCGTTGGGATAGCCCGCGTTATAAAGGAGTGGTTCTTCATTGTGCAGACAAAAAGACCGCCAAACAGGCGAAAAAAATGCTGAAGAAACTGCCGGAAAATGAATGGGTGGATAAACTTCGGCAAACATTTAATGCATCCGGTACGGAAAAGATACAGATTGAACAAGGGATTTTTGCCGACGGAGATAATAAATATGTAGATAAACTGGTTTTCAAGAAGGGTGGATATGAACCCGTGATGTCTTATCCTTTTACCATTGTGTGTGGCAAAAAACAGAAGGGGCCGGATGATTATCGGGAAGTAATAGACTGCGTCCGGAAGGATTATCGAATCTATCTTGACACGTACTGGACACGGGAATTGAGGGAGTCCGGTAAGGTTGAAATAAACCAAGAGGTTTTAAAAACAGTTAATAATAACTGATGTAACCGATTATTCACTATCTTCGTACCTTAAATAAGTAGATTTCAGTTGCCAATGCGAATATTAGTCCTCTTACTGATTACCCTTCTTACTTGTGGAGCGTGCAAGGAACAGCGCGACCACAAAGGAAAGACTCCTTTGGTAGAGGTGGACGGTAACTTTTTATATAAAGAAGATTTGATGTCCGTGCTTCCGGTCGGATTGTCAAAAGACGATAGTATTCTCTTCACCGAACACTATATTCGTAGTTGGGCGGAAGAGATTTTATTATATGAGAAAGCTGCGAACAACATTCCCGATAATGTGGATGTGGACAAGTTGGTGGAGAATTACCGGAAGGCGTTGATTATGCATACGTATCAGCAGGAGCTGATTAATCAGAAATTGACGAAGGATATTCCCGAACAGGAGATTGCGGAGTATTACGGGAAGAACAAGGAACTGTTTAAATTGGAAAGCCCGTTGATAAAGGGACTGTTTATAAAAGTACCTCTGACGGCTCCACAGTTGAACAATGTCCGTAGATGGTATAAGTCGGATAAGCAGGATGCTGTGGAAAGCCTTGAGAAATATAGTTTGCAGAATGCGGTGAAATACGCATACTTCTACGACAAATGGGTGCCGGTGACAGATGTGCTGGACCTGATTCCGTTGAAAGTGGAAGCGCCGGAAGAATATGTGAACAAGCACCGGCAGGTAGAACTGAAAGATACGGCATTTTATTATTTCCTGAATGTGAGCGACTATCGCGGGGCAGGAGAGGAAAAACCGTATGAGTTTGCCCGGGCGGAAGTGAAAGACCTGCTGGTCAATCAGAAGCGGGTGAGCTTTATGGAACAAGTGAAGAGTGACCTGTATCAGCAAGCGGCAAGCAAGAAGAAGATTATATATAATTATTAAATACAAAGAATGAAGAAGTTTGTGAACTTTAGATTTGTTGTTACCCTTATCCTGGCAGTGTTTGCCAATGTGGCAACTTATGCACAGGACAATGTGGTTGATGAAGTAGTTTGGGTAGTAGGTGACGAAGCTATTTTAAAATCAGATGTAGAAGAGGCACGTATGGATGCCCTGTATAACGGACGCAGATTCGACGGCGACCCTTATTGTGTAATTCCCGAAGAAATAGCCGTGCAGAAGCTGTTCTTGCACCAGGCAAAGTTGGATAGTATCGAAGTTTCCGAAGCGGAAATCATACAGCGTGTAGATATGATGACCAATATGTATATCCAGCAGATTGGTTCTAAAGAAAAAATGGAAGAGTATTTCAACAAAACCGCGACACAAATTCGTGAGACATTGCGTGACAATGCACGTGACGGACTGACGGTGCAGAAGATGCAGCAGAAACTGGTAGGGGAAATCAAAGTGACTCCGGCAGAAGTGCGCCGTTATTTCAAAGACCTTCCGCTGGACAGTATCCCCTATATCCCGACACAGGTGGAAGTGCAGATTATCACTCTGCAACCTAAAATACCTATTGCGGAAATTGAAGATGTGAAGAAAAGGCTGCGTGGCTATACGGATCGTGTGACAAAGGGAGAAATCGACTTCTCTACATTGGCGCGTCTCTATTCGGAAGATAAAGCGTCTGCCATCAAAGGTGGTGAGTGCGGATTCATGGGCCGTGGCATGATGGACCCGTCTTATGCGAATGTGGCATTCAGCTTGCAGGACCCGAAGAAGGTATCCAAGATTGTAGAGTCGGAATTTGGTTACCACATCATCCAGTTGATTGAAAAACGTGGCGACCGTGTCAATACCCGCCATATCCTGTTGCGTCCGAAAGTGTCAGAAAAAGAACTGACCGAAGCTTGTGCACGTCTCGATTCTATCGCAGATGATATCCGTGCCAGCAAATTCACGTTCGATGAAGCGGCTGCCGTTATCTCACAAGATAAGGATACCCGCAACAACCATGGTATCATGGTGAACATCAACGAGAATTCAGGTGTTACTACTTCCAAGTTCCAGATGCAGGACCTTCCGCAGGACGTAGCTAAGGTGGTAGACAGGATGAACGTAGGCGAGATTTCAAAAGCCTTTACAATGATAAACGAAAAGGACGGAAGAGAGGTATGTGCTATCGTGAAATTGAAAGCGAAAATCAACGGTCATAAGGCTACCATTGCAGAAGACTATCAGGACTTGAAGGAAATCGTGATGGATAAACGCCGTGAAGAGATGCTGCAGAAGTGGATTCTGAACAAGCAGAAGAATACGTATGTACGTATCAATGAAAACTGGCAGAAATGTGACTTCAAATACCCGGGTTGGGTGAAGAAGGATTGATGTTTAACAGCTTGACTTTATATGCTGAGACAAAATAAGAAAGATAAACAACAAGACAGGCATAGATGGCTTCTTATAGGCTTTCTATGCCTGTTTGGTGTATGTCTCGTGGCGCAAAACCCCGGGAAACCATCGGATAACAAGAAGCAGCCGGAGAATAAAAAAATGAAAGTTTATTTGCTCCACGCTGACGAAGGTCAGGCGGACAAGTTGGCACGTCCTGATGTGCAAGTGCTGATTGGCAACGTGCAGATGCGTCACGACAGTATGTATATGTACTGCGACAGTGCCTTGATTTTCGAGAAAACCAACTCTGTGGAAGCCTTCAGTAACGTGCGTATGGAGCAGGGCGACACCTTATTTATATACGGTGATTACCTTTTCTACGACGGAATGGCGCAGATTGCGCAACTCCGTGGAAACGTGAAGATGATAAACCGCAATACAACTTTGCTGACGGATAGTCTGAACTACGACCGTCTCTATGACCTCGGCTATTACTTTGAGGGAGGAACCCTGATGGACGAGGAGAACGTATTGACTTCCGACTGGGGGGAATACAGTCCTGCGACGAAGCAGTCAGTGTTCAACCACGATGTGAAACTCGTTAATCCCAAGTTTGTATTGACTTCTGATACTTTGAGGTATAATACGGACAACAAAATTGCCGTTATCCTCGGTCCTTCAAACATTGTAAGCGATAATAACCACATCTATTCCGAACGTGGATTCTATAACACAATGACCGAACAAGCCGAACTGTTAGACCGTTCGGTACTGACCAACCAGGGGAAAAAACTGGTAGGTGACAGCTTGTTTTATGACCGTATCAACGGCTATGGCGAAGCGTTCGACAATGTGAAGATGATGGACACTATCAATAAGAATATGCTGACGGGCGATTACTGTTTCTATAACGAATTGACGGATTCCGCCTTTGCCACCAAACGGGCGGTTGCCATTGATTATTCGCAGGGAGACACTCTCTTTATGCATGGAGATACCTTGCAGATGGTATCCTACAATCTGAATACCGACTCTTTGTTCCGCCTGATGAAGGCTTACCATAAAGTACGTATGTACCGCACTGATGTGCAGGGCGTATGCGACTCGCTGGTTTATAACTCGAAAGACTCCTGTATGACCATGCACGTCGACCCTATTCTTTGGAATGACGGCCAGCAGCTATTGGGCGAGCAGATTAAGATTTATATGAACGACAGCACCATCGACTGGGCACATATCATCAACCAAGCGCTCACGGTGGAAATGAAAGATTCCATTCATTACAACCAAGTGTCCGGCAAGGAGATGAAAGCCTATTTCGTAGATGGCGATATGCGGCATATCGAGGTGGTGGGCAATGTCCAGACCGCTTTCTATCCGGAAGAGAAGGACAGTACGATGACCGGATTCAATTGTCTGGAAGGCAGTGTGCTCCATCTTTACATGAAAGACAAGAAGATGGAAAAGGGACTGTTTGTCGGCAAGTCCAACGGAACGATGTATCCGATGGATCAGATACCAGCCGACAAACTGCGTCTTCCTACCTTTGCGTGGTTCGACTATGTCCGTCCACTCAATAAAGACGATATTTTCAACTGGCGGAGCAAGCGGGTAGGGGAAACCCTGAAACCCACCACCGACCGGCGACCGAAAACAGAAAAGCGAAACTTAATTAATATGAAGTAGTATGGGAATGTTTAATTCGATGAGGAAACCTCGTGGCTTTAATCATCAATACATTTATGTAGACGAGCGCAAGGAAAAGCTCGCCAAGATGGAAGAGAAGGCAAGGCGGGACTTGGGCATGCTGCCGGAGAAAGAATTTAATCCGGAGGATATTCGTGGCAAGTTTATTGAAGGAACCACTCACCTGAAACGGAGAAAGGCAAGTGGACGCAAACCGGCCTCTTTCGGAATCATATTGATTATCATTGCTTTCCTTTTGTATTTGTGGCATTATTTGGCGACGGGAAGCTGGTCGTTTTAATTTTTTTACTGGACTATGAGCGATATTATTCATTTGTTACCTGATTCGGTAGCCAACCAGATTGCTGCCGGCGAAGTGATACAACGTCCGGCATCTGTTATCAAGGAGCTGGTGGAGAATGCGATTGATGCAGATGCGCGGAATATACATGTATTGGTGACTGATGCGGGTAAGACCAGCATCCAGGTCATCGACGACGGAAAGGGAATGTCCGAAACGGATGCCCGTCTTTCCTTCGAGCGCCATGCTACTTCCAAGATACGTGAGGCTGCCGATTTGTTTGCTTTGCGCACGATGGGCTTTCGCGGAGAAGCCTTGGCTTCCATTGCCGCAGTGGCTCAGGTGGAACTGAAGACACGCCCGGAATCGGAAGAATTGGGTACGAAACTGGTGATAGCAGGCTCTACGGTAGAGAGCCAGGAAGCTGTTTCCTGCTCTAAGGGAAGCAATTTCTCCGTGAAGAACTTATTCTTCAACGTGCCTGCCCGCCGTAAGTTCCTGAAAGCGAATTCGACCGAACTGAGTAATATCCTTGCTGAGTTTGAACGTATCGCCCTTGTCCATCCGGAAGTCGCTTTCTCGCTCTATAGCAATGATTCCGAGCTTTTCAATCTCCCGGTATCCCCATTGCGCCAGCGCATTATGGCTATTTTCGGTAAAAAGCTCAATCAGCAGTTGCTCAATATAGATGTGAATACCACTATGGTGAAAGTCTCCGGATATGTAGCCAAACCGGAAACGGCTCGTAAGAAAGGCTCCCATCAGTATTTCTTCGTCAACGGACGTTATATGCGCCATCCTTATTTCCATAAGGCAGTGATGGAAGCCTATGAGCAGTTGATTCCTGCCGGTGAGCAGATTTCCTACTTTATCTATTTTGAAGTAGATCCGGCTAACATTGATGTCAATATCCACCCGACTAAGACTGAGATCAAGTTTGAGAATGAACAAGCCATCTGGCAGATACTCTCAGCCTCGGTAAAAGAGTCACTGGGGAAGTTCAGCGCTATTCCTTCCATTGATTTTGATACGGAAGATATGCCCGATATTCCGGCATTTGAACAGAAGACAACTTCCGAGCCGCCCAAGGTGCATTATAATTCGGATTATAATCCGTTCAAAGTGTCTGCCGGAGGTAGTGCAGGCGGTGGTTCGTACAGCCGTTCAAAAGTGGAATGGGAAGACTTGTATGGCGGCCTGACGAAAGCCAGCAAGATGAATAACCCGATGCCGGAGCCTGAGATGGAGTGGGAGGATTCTGCCGTCAGTGAAGGAACGCCGGTTATGGAAGAAAAGGTGGAGATGGTGACCTCTATGGCTTCTCCCACTTTATACGCCAGCGAGCCTGTGATAGAAAAAGGAAACCAGCATTTGCAGTTCAAAGGACGTTTTATTCTGACTTCCGTAAAATCCGGTTTGATGCTTATTGACCAGCACAGGGCACATATTCGGGTGCTTTTCGACCGGTATATGATTCAGATTCAGCAGAAACAAGGCGTGTCGCAAGGCGTTCTTTTCCCCGAAATCTTGCAATTGCCGGCCTCGGAAGCGACTGTGTTGCAAAGCATTATGGAGGATTTATCCGCAGTAGGTTTCGACTTGAGCAATTTGGGTGGCGGAAGTTATGCTATCAATGGTATTCCGTCCGGTATCGAAGGGCTGAATCCGGTCGAATTGTTGCGTAATATGCTACATACGGCGATGGAAAAAGGGAACGATGTCAAGGAGGAAATACAGAATATATTGGCCTTGACGTTGGCGCGTGCGGCGGCAATCGTCTACGGGCAGGTGTTGGGCAACGAAGAGATGGTCAGTCTTGTAGATAATCTTTTTGCCTGTCCCTCACCGAATTACACTCCGGATGGGAAGACCGTTCTGACGACAATCAGGGAAGAAGATATCGAACGTTTATTCAAATAAAGCAAATAATTTCATCTTTTTCTAAAACCTTTTAGTTTGGTTCGTGTTATTTAATTAGTTCAACAAAGATTTAATAACCACTTAACTATTAAGGTATATGAAAAAGATTCTGATGTTGCTGGCTTTTGCCGGCGTTGCGTCTGTTGCTTCTGCGCAGCAGACTATGACGGTAACTGAATACGACGTGATTCAGGTACAAGATAAATATCAAGTGCTAACCAACCCGTTCTGGAGCAACTGGTTTTTCTCTGTAGGAGGCGGTGCCCAGATGTTGTATGGCAATAATGACCATATCGGCAAGTTCAGAGACCGCGTGGCTCCTACATTCAACGTCTCTGTCGGCAAATGGCTAACTCCGGGATTCGGATTGCGTATGCAATACAGCGGATTGCAAGCCAAGGGGTTCACTATGAACGAAACGGCTAATTATGTAGTCGGCGGTCCGAGAGAAGACGGTTCTTACAAACAGAGATGGGACTATATGAACCTTCACGGTGATTTGATGATTAACCTGAACGCGCTTTTCGGTGGATATAATCCGAACCGTGTATATGAAATTATCCCTTATATCGGTGCCGGCTGGGCTCATTCTTACTCACGTCCTCACACCGATGCCGCTACTTTCAACGCAGGTGTCATCAACCGTTTCCGTCTGTCGAATGCTGTTGACTTGAATATTGAATTGAGTGCAACAGGTTTGGAAGGTAAATTTGACGGCGAACATGGTGGCAAACGTGATTATGACGGTATCCTCGGTGCTACGATCGGTATAACTTATTATTTCCCGACCCGCGGATTCCAACGTCCTACGCCACAGATTATCTCTGAACTCGAATTGAATCAGATGCGTAACCAGATGAATGCGATGGCAGCCGCCAACATGCAGTTGCAACAGCAGTTGGCCAATGCACAACAGCCGGTCGAAGTAGAGGAGGCTGAAGCAGTAGTCGTCACAGATTCTAACATCGCTCCGCGTACCGTATTCTTTAAGATTGGTTCGGATAAATTGTCTCCGCAAGAAGAGATGAACTTGTCTTACCTTGCCGGCCGGATTAAAGAATTCCCGGGCACTACCTATACTATCAACGGATATGCAGACTCTGCAACAGGCAGTCCGGAATTCAATCAAAAATTGAGTTTGGAACGTGCACAGGCTGTTAAGGACTTGCTGGTTAAGAAGTATGGAATTCCTGCTGATAACTTGAAGGTTGCTGCCGGTGGTGGCGTCGATAAGTTCGGTCAGCCGATTCTGAACCGTGTTGTGCTAGTAGAAACTGCAAAGTGATAAAGTGATTTCAGCATTCAGCGATTCTCTGTAATCGCTTGCTGTAAAGGAAAAGCGGCTGAAAGCAGACCTTAAAATAGATGGTCTTTGCTTTCAGCCGTCTTTTTTTATATATCTGTTGTTTTGATTATAATCCTTGTTTTTTTGCTTTGTGCCAGCTTATCTGACAGGCTGGTAGTCTCTGGATTTTCCGTAAAATCCGGGAGCGGGCACATATATCGGTTGGTTGGATATGCCGATATTCAGTAGCTTGCCTTCCTTGCGGAGCCGGCGGATATGAATCATGGCTGTGGAGCGTACCATCCCTGTGATACCTTGAAAGTCGGAACGTTGCATAATCTGATGGTCGGTGAAATACTCTTTCAGTCGCATGTCTATCTCTACTTCCGATAATTTGGCGGAATGTTTGACCCGCTTCATTTGCTTTATTTTTACAGTTCCGACAGATTGTTTCAACCTTTGGTCCGAACGGAATTGTATCGCTTTCAGTCTCACTTTCGAATTCTTGCGGGGAGTATCTGCGGATATTTCTTCGGTGGCGGTCAACGTAGGGTAGAAATAACCGATACCGTTCAGGTGTACCTGTCTTCCTTCGTCAAGTTCTTCTCCCATTACTTGCGAGAGAGCGTCCAATACGGCAGTCACGCCTATTTCGTTCAGTGTGCATCGCGACTGAATTCTGCTTCTGGGTTCATCCGTATCTACCTGTCCGTTGGCGATGATGCGCGGATGGAATCTTTTCTACTTATCTCTGTGGGTACGCGGCTTTCATACATGGCTTTTGGGAGTTGCCGTCCAATGGTCGGGAAAAACAGGGATTCATGCCAATAGTGTAGCTCTCATCCTCGTAAGTTCGGAACAGGGGCGGTTGAAGTCTACTTTCTGCAAGTCGTTGATGCCTGCGGCTTTGCGGCATTACTATATGGATAATCTCCAACTGACTTCGGAAGGGAAGGCAGAGCGTCTGATGTCGGAGATGGGATTGATCAATCTTGATGAATTTGATAAATATGCTGCGAGTAAGATGCCCTTATTGAAAAATCTGATGCAAATGTCGAGCCTGCATATTTGTAAGGCGTATCAGAAAAACTATCGTGACTTGCCGCGTGTCGCTTCGTTTATAGGCACTTCCAACCGCTATGATTTGTTGACTGAGCCTACGGGCAGCCGTCGTTATCTTTGCGTGGAAGTCATAAAACCTATTGACTGTGAGGGTATCGAGCATGCGCAACTTTTTGCCCAACTGAAAGCTGAACTGGAACAGGGGATTCCTTATTGGTTCACTAAAGAACAGGAACGCGAACTGCAACGGCACAATGTGGATTTTTATCATGCTTGCCCTGCTGAGGATGTTTTTAACTGGAAGAAGAATGTTTATACCTATTCGCCGCTGACGGGTTTGTTTTCATAAGGCAAGCATCTCCATGAAACTGAAACGGCTGAAAACTGTATTTTTTAGAGCCTGTTTAAATTCTCTTCAGTCATAATTTTATAGCTGATATTTCAACTTACCCCGGCTCTTCTTGTCGCGTCC
>NZ_JANJZR010000028.1 GCF_024623065.1 Bacteroides acidifaciens | reverse complement strand
GGAGACTATGTGACGAATAAAAACTGGTCGGTAAAGCCTATCTAACATAATCTCAGGAAAATTTAAACAGGCTCTTAATTATCAGGCACGGGTCAGGCAACTATTTTTACATTTCCGGTTTATAATCTATAAGTTGGCTAATCCGTGTCCGATATCCTATAATTACTACTGTTCAAATTAACGTTCCGTCTCTTTACCTGCTTCCTGCCAGGAATTGAATCCTTTATCGAGGTCAAAGACTTTATAGCCTTTCGCACTCAGAATGGCAGCAGCCTTCTTACTCCGTTTGCCGCTACGGCAATATACAGCCACCGGTTTGTCTTTTTGCAATAACGAATCCGCCATGGCAGCAAAAGAATCATCCATCACATTGATATTAATCGTTTTTGCGATATGCCCTTCCGAATATTCGGCCAATGTGCGGACATCCAGACGCTGTATATCCTCATTCTGAATAAGAGTATCGAAATCCTCTACATCCATTGACTGAAAGTCCCCTTTCTGCTGACAGGAGAAGAGGGAAGAAAGAAATAAAAATATCCCCACGGCCAGTTGATTCATTTTAAACATATGTACTCAATTCTTCAATTCAGTTCCGGGATATAGTCAAATCCGGGATTACAATATTTGTCTGACTCTTCGCCAGTCCCGTTCTCACCGTACTTGTAATATTTAAACTTAATCTTTATCACCCGGTCAGGATTTTCCGCATCTACATATTTCTCCAAAGGAACAGAGATATAAGCGCGTCGGTTGTAATACTCCGCATCACTGTTCGCATCATGATATAATAACATATTCACAATGCCTTTTGTTGCCAGTTCGGATACATCTTCCACTATGCCGAATACATGTCCCTTGCCAGTGCTGACTTTCAGATTCAGAATCATATTCAGATAATTCCGTCCCAGCCAAATGCTGACCATCTCTACAGGATCAGTCTTTACGCCGTCTTTATAAACCGGATCATCTTCCGGCTTGGGCTCCGGCGTCACAAGTGACTGCAAAGAATGAATACGGACACCGCCCGTCAGCAGTTCATAATTACTCATTACACGTCTGGAAGTATTCGGAGAAATAGCAGACTTTGTACGGTCTTCCAATACAGGCAACGACTCCCCTTTATCGGGGATAAGCGTCTGTATGCTACCATCCTCGCCGGACACTACTGTAACAAATTCCAGTTGCACCGAAGGATAATAATAGTCGTCATCTCCACAAGCAGTCATCAGGAATAGCAATCCCCACAACCAGACTATATGTAATTTACTTCTTCTCATTGGCAAGCAGCTAAATGATTTACTAACGGATTGGAATACATCAATAACAACTTCTCACGCAAAAATCCTTCATCCTTATTCGGAATCTTTATCTTGCTTAATTGTTGCTCGATATAGTTTATAAACCGTTGTTTCTCTTCTTCGGTATAGTTAGACGCAAACTTTGTCGTACCATTCAGCCAGTCGTATGCAACATAATTGCCCGGATACATACGGTAGTTACAATGAATCCTGCGGTCGATGCATGAAGAAATGCGGGCAAACAGTTCCGGTTTCGGCAACGAACGGTCCAAACATTGCAACTCATCATTCAGACAGGGGGCAACCTGAAAGTGCACTCTGCCTTTATAGCCGAACAGACCGGTCTGCATATTAATCAAATCGTCCTGAGTGGTCTTCTTGTATCCCTCCACATCCCTTTTCAATTGAAACTCCTGCGCTTTCAAAAAGTCGCAAGGGTCATACTCGTATGAAATGGCAAGCGGAGCGATATTCATTTCCATCAGACGTTCTACCCAATCGCCTTCGCCACCCATTGCCAACATTTTCAATACACTATCTTGTGTACGGTCGTTGGAATCTTTCGCGCGTCCTTCACGCTGCGCAATCCAGATGGACTGTTTTTTCTGCGAAATAGTGTAATGCATATAACGGGACATTCGTGCCGAAGACTCAAGCATCTGACGCATGGCCAATGCCCGCTGCACTATAAAGGATTTGTTGACACGAACCAGTTTCTTTATCCAAGGATAGATCAGCAGGTTGTCACCAATCGCAATCTCGACTGTATCCATCCCCTGGTCAATCAGCAGAATGGAAAGAAAGCCCGAGTCAAGAATAATATCCCTGTGATTTGATATGTACGTATAGGCCTTGCACTTGTCCGGTATAGCGGCATGGTCCAGTGTCAATCCGTCAGTATGGTCCGCCGCTATCTTCCACAAGATACCATAACAGAATGCTTCCTGAAACTCCAGTTTAGTCTTGCAAGCACGCATTTTCTGCGCAAGAAGTTCGAATGGAACGTTCGGGATAGCTCCGGTGGCAGCTTTCTGAAAAGCCGGATCAGCAATCAGTTCCTCAAAGATCTGAGGAAGTTCCTCATCATTATAAGGGCGAATCTCATTAAATTCTGTCAGGTCCATAGCGTGATTAAAATTTGTTTTCTATTATATCAGTCATCACATCCTTTATATCCAGTCCGGCCGCACGCACTTGCTGGGGAATAAAGCTGGTAGCAGTCATCCCCGGAGTCGTATTCACTTCGAGAAGGTTAAGCTTTTCACCGTCGGTCACTATATAGTCCACACGGATAATGCCGGAGCAACCCAATATATCATAGATAGCCGAAGTCAACATCTGCACACGCTTGGTCAGTTCGTCCGAGATGCGCGCGGGAGTGATTTCATCTACCTGACCATTGTATTTTGCATCGTAATCAAAAAACTCATTGTGCGTCACCACTTCCGTAGGCGGGAAGATGACTGTCTTCTCTTTGGTCTTATAGCAACCGCAAGTCAATTCCGTTCCATCCATAAATGCTTCGACAAGCACTTCTTCCGCTTCTCCGAAAGCCTTAACAATGGCCGGTTGGATTTGTTCTTTCGTTTTTACCTTGGTAACGCCGAAACTCGAACCACCCAGGCTGGGCTTAATGAAGCAAGGCAAACCAATCTTTTCAATGACATCCTCATCGGAAACTGATTGTCCCTGACGCAACAGTAATGATTCAGCAATGCGTACGCCAAAAGCTTTCAGATACTGGTTGCAGGCAAATTTGTCATAGGTAATGGCAGCAGCCAATACTCCACAGCAGGAATACGGAATACGCATCATGTCGAAATAACCTTGCAGGCGACCGTCCTCGCCCGGTGTGCCATGAATAGTGATATAAGCAAAATCGAACACCACCTTCTCTGTCCCGTTCGTAAAACTAAAATCATTTCTGTCCACCGGAACCCTGTTTCCATCCGGCAATTGTACTTCCCAGCGACGACCTTCCATCTCCACAATGTACAAATTATACTTTTCCTTATCTATAAAGGAATAAATACCCTGTGCACTACGCAGGGAAACTACGATTTCAGAGGTATCTCCCCCTGCCACGATAGCAATGTTGCGTTTCATTCTAATTCTCTATTACTTATATAGCCTCTCCACTTCTCGATAAGCCGGGTCATGTCATCCGGAAGTTCGGAAGTAAAATGCATTTCCTCACCTGTGACGGGATGCACAAACCCCAACGTCATAGCATGCAAAGCCTGTCGGGGACAAGTGTCAAAGCAATTATTTACAAACTGTTTGTATTTACTAAAATGAGTTCCTTTCAGTATCTCATGCCCGCCATAACGTTCGTCATTGAACAGTACATGACCGATATGCTTCATGTGGACACGAATCTGATGGGTACGCCCCGTTTCAAGTATACATTCCACAAGGGTGACGTATCCCAAGCGTTCCAACACACGGTAGTGCGTAACGGCATGCTTGCCCATCGTCGGGTCGGACATCACTGCCATCTGCATCCGGTCTTTCGGATTGCGGGCGATATTACCGACAATCGTTCCTTCATCCTGTTCTACAACGCCCCACACCAGAGCACGATATCTGCGTTTGGTAGTCTTATTAAAGAATTGGAGTCCCAGATTTGTTTTAGCGTCCGGCGTTTTGGCAATCACCAGCAAGCCCGAAGTGTCTTTATCAATCCGGTGGACAAGTCCGACATGCGGATCGTTCGCATCATAATCGGGGTTATCTTTCATGTGCCATGCAAGGGCATTGACGAGCGTACCGTGATAATTACCGTGTCCCGGATGCACTACCAATCCCGCAGGTTTATTCACGACCATCAGATACGGGTCTTCATAAACGATATTAAGGGGAATATCTTCAGGAATAATTTCATTTTCATAGCGCGGACGGTCCATCATCACCGTGATGACATCCAACGGCTTCACTTTATAGCTGCTTTTCACCGGTTTGCCGTTGGCCATAACGAACCCGTCTTCGGCAGCTTTCTGGATACGGTTGCGCGAGGCGTTGACCATACGCTCGAACAGATACTTGTCGACTCTGACCATCGCCTGACCTTTGTCTACAACCACGCGGAAGTGTTCGTAAAGTTGGGCTTCGTTACCGACAGGTTCTATATCATCCAAGTCATTTTCCAGTCCGTCCGGAAGTTCTTCCTCTATCATGTGAGTCTGCTTCTGTTATTTATCAATTAAAACCAACTGTCTTCCTGAGCAGGAGACGCGTCTGATGCCACAGGTTCTTCCGTATCCATACTGGTATCAGTAGCATCGTCTTCCAGCATATTGCCTGCCCCATTTCCTACCATTAGCGTGAGGGCGGAACCTACGGGAACTTTTTCCCCTGCCGTCAACTGGCGTCCCTGGTATTTCACACCATACACCCAATCTTTCTCACCATGTATCAACTGAATTTCAGTCAGTTTGAAGCCGGCACTCTGCAACTTCGCTTCTGCTTGCCGAAGGGAACTGTTATCCGCCACATCAGGAATGGCACGCAAAGGAATGTCCTGGGTATTGACTGTCAGGTATACAGTACGGCCTTCTTTTACTTTTTCTCCTACTCCCGGCTTTAAGTCAAGAATGATACCAGCGGCTTTGTCCTTGACATATTTGGTGTCGGAAATCACACACACCAGCCCATGATTACGGAACATTTTTGTTGCTTCTTCCACTGTCATGCCTTTCACATCGGGCACCATGACCGTCTCACCATGATGTGTATGCATATCGAGCCATTTCAACACACCGAATACCATCACTATCACCACCACAATCATGGCGATAATATTCAACCAGAAAAATTTATTTGTTTTAAAAGAAAAGAATTCTTTAATAGTCATACGCATTGCTGTTAATATGCGCCAAAGATACTACAAAATAGTTGAACTTTTAAAAAGTAGGCGATGAAAAATATCCTCAACCACGACGCAGGGGCACTAATTATCGCCAGAATTGCTGCAACTATAATCCCCACTCCTATAGATTTCAACAACCCTATTATGATTATGCGTTTTTTTCGGTCACGTACAGAAACAAAAAAGGCGAAGAATATACTCTCCGCCTTTTTTGTTTCCCTGATGGCAAGTGATTACCACTTTTGTCCGTTGTACTCATCAGAAACAGTCAGTTTCTTTCTGCCTTTTGCACGGCGGGCAGCTAATACTCTACGACCATTAGCCGATGCCATTCTCTCACGGAAACCGTGTTTGTTCTTTCTCTTTCTGTTAGAGGGTTGAAATGTTCTTTTCATTACTGTATCTTATTTTTATGTTATTATTCTACGTAATCGGGCTGCAAAAATAGGCACTTTTTTTAAATTAACCAAGAGATAACTCATTTTTGCTCAAAAGTTTTTGTGTTTTTTACCGATTTAGATTACTTTTGCACCCGAATTCCTACGAAAACAATTAAATAACAATAATATATTAAGAAGAATAGCAGTATGATTAATGCTCAAGACATCAAAAACGGAACTTGTATCCGTATGGACGGAAAGCTCTATTTCTGTATTGAATTCCTGCATGTAAAACCAGGTAAAGGTAATACCTTCATGCGTACTAAACTGAAAGATGTAGTAAGCGGATACGTTATCGAACGCCGTTTCAACATCGGTGAAAAACTGGAAGATGTACGTGTAGAACGTCGTCCTTACCAGTTCTTATATAAAGAGGGAGAAGATTATATCTTCATGAACCAGGAAACTTTTGACCAACACCCAATCGCACATGACTTAATCAACGGTGTTGACTTCTTACTTGAAGGCGCTGTATTGGACGTTGTTTCCGATGCTTCTACCGAAACCGTACTTTACGCTGATATGCCAATCAAGGTTCAGATGAAAGTTACTTATACAGAACCGGGAATGAAAGGTGATACAGCTACTAACACTCTGAAACCTGCCACTGTAGAATCAGGCGCAACTGTTCGTGTTCCGTTGTTCATCAGCGAAGGCGAAACAATCGAAATTGATACTCGCGACGGTTCTTACGTAGGACGCGTGAAAGCATAATTGACAAGAACATATAAAAACAGCCGATAGTCCAATGACTACCGGCTATTTTTATATACATACGGTTCTGTTCTTATTTATATCCTGCCGCTTTGGCAATTCTCTTCGGAATTTCAGTATTGTCTATCTTTTCACCAAACAAGTGAGAACCGGCTCCGATAGCGAATACCGGAACAAAACCTGCAGAGTGTCCGCCGCTTACCCAGCCGACCATAGATATTTCATCCATCACCTCTTTGGCACGTGCAGCCATTGGTTCGCTCTTTGAGTACATGCTTTCAGCAAATACCACCTTGTTCTTCACGAATGACTTTTCAAACTCATCACGCAATTTTTTTTCCTGTTCCCACGAAATAGGGAATTGTTTCCAGAAGCCCATTTCCTCACCAAGGAATGTTTTCATGTCTTCCCAAGTCACTTTATTGCCTTTTGATTTTCTCAATTCGCTGATACGTTGTGAAAGTCCGTCAGCAGAATGTTTCTGATATTGCAATGCTTTCAGGTTCAACGCATACTTTCCTGTGCCAAGTACGATACCGCCTGTTTCATGGTCGGCTGTGACAACAATTAAAGTTTCTTTCGGGTGCTTCTTATAAAATTCGTAAGCCACCTTAACGGCATCGTCCATATCTTTCACTTCATTGAACACAGTAGCGGCGTCATTAGCATGGCAAGCCCAGTCTATCTTTCCACCTTCTACCATCAGGAAGAAACCTTTATTCTTACCTTTCGTCAGGAAGTCGATAGCGCTTTCGGTAATCTGTGCCAATGTCAAATCACCCTCTTTGCGGTCAATGGCATAAGGCAGGCAGGACGGATTTGCTCCTTCTTCCTGGATAAGAATCATTTTGTCGGCTTTGCCGGCTTTCGCTTTATAGTCATTGTAACCACGCGCCACTGTATATCCTGATTCTTCAAAAATAGGGAAAATACTCGGAACCTCCTTCTTGTCAAAAGAAGTATTCGGTTTCAGGAAACCACCGCCTGCATAGAAATCAAAATTAGCCTTCGGCAAGTCAAGGGCAATTTCATAATTCATACCACGATCCGGTTGGTGTGCGTAAAATGCGGCTGGAGTGGCATGGTCTACACTGACAGAAGTAGTGACACCTACTTTCTTGCCGGCTTTCTTCGCTTTTTCGGCTACTGTCTGAATCGCATTCTTATCTTCTCCTACAGAAATAGCATGATTATACGTTTTCTGTCCCGTTGCCAACGCAGTGCCTGCAGCGGCAGAGTCGGTTACTGAATTTGTCGCAGAGAAAGTAGTTGCCATGGTAGCGACCGGGAATTGAGTAAATAATAAAGGCTCGACACCAATACGTCCGTTTTGAAGTTCGGCCTGATACATCTCCGTACCATTCACTTGGTTCACTCCCATCCCATCCCCGATGAAATAGAATACGTACTTTGCCTGACCGTTTGCCACAACGGAGATAAGGACAAAGAACAGTGTGTAGATTAACTTTTTCATTTTTTAGTAAGTTTATTATTAGATTAGTCGTCTACAAAAGTAGGAAAAAAAGAAGAAATTATCCGGATGCCATATTACAAATTCATCACATCTTGCTCAAACCTGTCCTTATCACCGGCAGCCTTGTTACGCATCCGGCTACGATAATTATAGATAGTCGCCAAAGAGTAGCCCAGGAAATGGGCTATCTTATTACTGTCTACCACTCCCAGGCGAATAAGGGCAAAAATGCGGAGTTCCGTTGTCAGCAGTTCGTCGGATTTCGGATATATGCGCCCCTCTTCTACCAGCAGTTCATTAAAGGCGGTAATAAAGTTCGGAAACAGTTTCAGGAAGGACTTGTCGAACTCATTATAGAATTCATTCCGTTCGTCACGGATGAACTGTTCGGATTTGATGGCTTTGAACAAGTCCTCGATACGTGACGCCATAGCCAGCTTCGCCAGTGAACGACGGTAAGTTTCCAACTTATCCAGATAGTTGACGCACCTGTCCAGATAGCGGGCGATATATACCTCTTTAATTTTTCCCATCTGTTCCAGTTCTTTGTTTACTGCCTGCATTTGTTTGTTCGCCAAGCTTAAATCACGCCGCATGGCAGACAGTTTCTTCATCCAGCGATACAAATAGAAAACAGCAATCAGGAGAAAGAAAGAGAGCATACTGACACTGATAAGCATTGCCTGTGAAACCGTACGTTCTTTTTCTTCCTTCAGTTTATAAGCCTTGTCGATAATAGGAAAGAATTCCGTCACCTCAATAAAACGCAGGCGGGCATTGCAAGCTACGGCATCTTCCATCGAACAGCTCAGATATTTATAAGCGCGGTCCACATCGCCCAGTTCATACATCAAGTGTGCCAGTTTCTGCAATGAAGCATATTCCCTGACCGAAGATTCCAAATCGGCAATAGCTGTCAGTATCAGGTAATAAATCTCTTTCTGCGTGTCTTCCTTTGCCGCATAGGCTTCGGAGAGCGTGTAATGAATATAAACTTTCTGCCGTTCATCCGTAGCATCTTTCAATGCAGCATTGAGAATCACCAACGCTGTATCCGCTTTGCCTGCCACGATGCATTTCTCCGCCATCACAATAGTACGGTTCTTTTCGGAGAGCATGACACTGATAATGGAGTCGCGGTAGGCATCGGTCTTCTCCCGGTACTTTTCTTTCTCTTCCCTGTTGGTGGTATAGTCCGCCAGCCAACCATAGCAAGCACGGTAGGTTTGATAATAATACATCAATGTGTTTCGGTCCAGTTTTTCCGTTCGAATACCGTCCAGTTCTTTCATAGCTTCGATATACATCCCCATCACTCCGAACACCGTGGCACGGTTGATGGTTATCTCGTTTGCCAGCTCCGGAGTATCGAGCAGAAGAAAAACGGTTTGTCTCTTATTTACATAATGAAGTGCGGAATCCGCCTGATAATGAAGGTAAGCATCGTATAAAGCACCATACAGCCGGTATTTATCGGCAGGCGCAACCGACCGGGACAGTTGCCTTTTCAGCACATCAATATCCTTCTCTTTCCGCTTCTGATAGGTTTCTTTCTTTTTGATAACCTCGTCCAGCCTTTCAAGTGCTGCCGCATTGTCATCTGCCGGAGCGGCAAACAATAAAAAAGGATAAACCAAGAGAAAAGCTAAAATACAGGCCATATTCTTCATAAGTCGGTTGTTTAAGATGTCACAAATATAGGGAATATCAGAATGAATACGAAATATTGCCTTAAAAGTTTTTTAATTCCCGTTTGTATTTCTCCACCATACATCGACAGTTAAACCACTCATTATAAATATCATAATAAAAAAACATGTTTATATTTCCATTCTACTCTCCTTCATGCGCTCTCCTATCTTTCTACATTTGCAACATCGGTTTGACCGAATAAGCATAAAAAATACACATTACCATGAAAAAGATTTTTTTAGTAACCGTTTTATCCGTTTTACTCTGCGGACACAATTCACTGTATGCCGCAAGCGTGATAAAAAAAGTAGCCCCTTCCTTTTGGTGGGCAAGTATGAACAATCCCGAACTGCAAGTACTGTTGTACGGAGAACAGATAAGCTCTGCCGATGTCAGCATCTCTTCGGACGACATCGTTTTGCAGGAAGTAGTAAAGCAAGACAATCCCAACTACCTCCTCCTCTATCTGAACACCTCGGAAGCAGCCCCGCAAACATTCGACATCTGCCTGAAACAGGGCAAAAAACAGACAGTCATCCCCTACGAACTCAAACAACGGAGAGCGGATGCCGCACAAATAGAAGGATTCAACTCGAGCGACGTGCTCTACCTCATCATGCCCGACCGCTTCGCCAACGGTGATGCTTCCAACGACGTCATCCCCGGAATGCTGGAAGACAGAGTGGACCGCAACGACTCCTTCGCCCGTCATGGCGGCGACTTCAAAGGAATAGAGCAACACTTGGACTACATCGCTGACTTAGGCGTCACCAGCGTTTGGCTCAACCCCATTCAGGAGAACGACATGCAAGGAGGCTCCTATCACGGGTATGCCATCACCGATTATTATCAGGCAGACCGCCGTTTCGGAAGCAATGAAGAGTTTCGCACGTTGGTAGAACAGGCACACTCCAAAGGGCTGAAGATAGTGATGGATATGATTTTCAACCATTGCGGCTCCGAGAACTATCTGTTCAAGGATATGCCCTCCAAAGACTGGTTCAACTTCAAGGGCAACTACGTGCAGACAACCTTCAAGACCGCTACCCAGTCGGACCCGTACGCTTCCGATTATGAAAAGAAAATAGCAGTGGACGGCTGGTTCACACAAAGTATGCCGGACTTCAACCAACGCAACCGCCACGTGGCTACCTATCTGATTCAAAGCAGTATCTGGTGGATTGAATATGCCGGTATCAACGGCATACGCCAAGACACACACCCGTATGCGGACTTCGACATGATGGCACGCTGGTGCAAGGCAGTGAACGATGAGTATCCCCGCTTCAATATCGTAGGCGAAACGTGGTTGGGCAACAACGTGCTTATCTCTTATTGGCAGAAAAACAGCCCGCTTGCCCACCCGCGCAACAGCTACCTGCCCACCGTCATGGACTTCCCGCTGATGGACCACATGAACAAAGCCTTCGACGAAGAGACCACCGACGGATATGGCGGACTGAGCCGACTCCACGAATACCTGTCGCAAGACATCGTCTTTGCCGACCCGATGCACCTGCTCACCTTCCTCGACAATCACGATACTTCCCGCTTCTACCGTTCGGAAGCAGACACCAAGAACCTCGACCGGTACAAACAGGCATTGGCTTTCCTACTCACCACACGCGGCATTCCGCAAATATACTACGGAACGGAAATCCTGATGGCTGCCGACAAGGCGAACGGTGACGGACTGCTTCGCTGCGACTTCCCCGGCGGCTGGCAAAATGACACTCATAATTACTTTGATGCGGCAAACCGCACCGCACTGCAAAACGAAGCATTCTCTTACTTGAAGAAGTTGCTGCAATGGCGGAAAGGAAACGAAGTGATAGCCAAAGGCAAACTGAAACACTTCTCGCCCCATCAAGGAGTCTATGCGTACGAAAGGAAACACGGTGACCAGTCGGTCGTTGTCTTCCTCAACGGTACAGACCGCGAACAGACCATCGACCTCAGTGCTTATCAGGAAATACTGCCCCGCACCTCCGCACGCAACGTATTGGAAGGGAAAGAGGTGGAAATTGGAAAGGAATTAACACTTCCTCACCGTGGTGTCTGTGTGTTATCCTTTTAAAGAAGTTCACTTCGACTTATATTTCTTCGTATCAGCAGAATGCTTATTCATCTATCAATCAGAACAGTAGAATTTATATAGACTTGTATTTTTATTCTAACAGGCAGACGCAGCACACAAGGTCGCTACATTTGCAACATCCGAAACAAAAAGGGATAAACACACAAGTTAGCATTTAATTTAATACCATACATCCAATGAAAAAGAAACTTTTACTAATTGTATGTCTCTGCATTTCGTACATCACGAATGCGCAACAGCGACTCACATCGCCGGACGGTAATTTGGTAATGACCTTCCAAGTTGACAAGGAAGGTGCTCCCACCTACGACCTCACCTACAAAGGCAAAACGGTAATCAAACCCAGCACCCTCGGACTGGAACTCAAGAAAGAAGATAACACCCGCACGGACTTCGACTGGGTAGACCGCCGGGACCTGACCAAACTCGATTCAAAAACGAATCTTTATAACGGCTTTACAGTGAAAGACATCAAGACTTCCACATTCGACGAAACATGGCAACCGGTATGGGGAGAAGAGAAGGAAATCCGCAATCATTATAACGAACTGGCAGCCACGCTGTATCAGCCCATGAACGAGCGTTCTATCCTGATTCGTTTCCGCTTGTTCAACGACGGTTTGGGATTCCGCTACGAATTTCCACAGCAGAAAAACCTGAACTACTTCATCGTCAAGGAAGAACATTCGCAATTTGCAATGGCAGGCGACCACGTCGCCTACTGGATACCGGGCGACTATGATACGCAGGAATATGATTATACTATCTCCCGCCTGTCAGAAATCAGAGGTTTGATGAAACAGGCCGTCACTCCGAACTCTTCGCAGACTCCTTTCTCACAGACCGGCGTACAGACCGCACTGATGATGAAAACGGATGACGGCTTATATATTAACCTGCACGAAGCTGCCTTGATTGATTATTCCTGCATGCACCTAAACTTGAACGACCAGAATATGACATTCGAATCGTGGCTGACTCCGGACGCCAAAGGAGACAAAGGACACCTGCAAACTCCCTGCAACACTCCGTGGCGTACTGTTATCGTCAGCGATGACGCCCGCAACATCCTTGCATCCCGCATCACTCTGAACCTGAACGAACCTTGCAAAATCGCAGATGCCGCTTCATGGGTGAAACCGGTGAAATACATCGGCGTATGGTGGGACATGATTACCGGAAAAGGCTCTTGGGCATATACCGACGAACTGACCAGCGTCAAATTGGGTGAAACCGATTACTCCAAGACCAAACCGAACGGCAAACACTCCGCCAACACCGCCAATGTGAAACGTTACATCGACTTTGCCGCCGCCAACGGATTCGACGCCGTATTGGTGGAAGGCTGGAACGAGGGCTGGGAAGACTGGTTCGGCAACAGCAAGGACTATGTATTCGACTTCGTCACTCCGTATCCCGACTTTGATGTAAAAGAAGTACATCGTTACGCTGCAAGCAAGGGCATCAAGATGATGATGCACCATGAAACCTCTTCATCGGTGCGCAACTACGAACGCCATATAGACAAAGCCTACCAATTCATGGTAGACAACGGCTATAATTCCGTGAAAAGCGGCTACGTAGGCAACATCATCCCCCGCGGCGAACACCACTACGGACAATGGATGAACAACCACTACCTGTATGCTGTGAAGAAAGCCGCCGACTACAAAATCATGGTAAATGCCCACGAAGCAACCCGCCCGACAGGTATATGCCGAACCTATCCTAACCTCATCGGCAACGAATCCGCACGCGGAACCGAATACGAAGCCTTCGGCGGCAACAAGGTATATCACACCACCATCCTGCCGTTCACCCGTCTGGTGGGCGGACCGATGGATTACACTCCGGGTATCTTCGAAACTCATTGTAACAAGATGAATCCTGCCAACAACTCGCAGGTACGTTCTACTATCGCCCGCCAATTAGCCTTGTACGTGACCATGTACAGCCCGCTGCAAATGGCAGCCGATATCCCTGAAAACTACGAACGTTTCATGGACGCCTTCCAATTTATCAAAGACGTAGCCATCGACTGGGACGAAACGAACTACTTAGAAGCCGAACCGGGCGAATACATCACCATTGCCCGCAAGGCAAAAGGAACCGATGACTGGTATGTAGGTTGCACCGCCGGCGAGAACGGGCATACCTCCCGATTGGTATTCGACTTCCTCACACCGGGCAAGCAATACATTGCCACTGTGTATGCGGACGCCAAAGACGCTGACTGGAAAGAAAACCCGCAAGCGTATACCATCACCAAAGGTATCCTGACAAGCAAAAGCAAACTGAACCTGCGCGCGGCAAACGGAGGCGGTTATGCCATCAGCATCAAGGAGGTAAAAGATAAGGCAGAAGTAAAAGGGATGAAAAAGTTATAAGCTAACGTCATTGAGGGCTGACCAACCATTCGATAGTATCACAGAAGAAGTTATATCGGACAGACGTTAAGTGATAAATAAAAAAAGGATAAGAAAAACAGTTTTCAATAGGTATTTTTTAAGAGATAATTTACTTTTTGAATTAAACCAACTTTAAATTAAAAACATGAAAAAGAGCTTAAAACTAAAAGCCCTGCTCATCACCTTGGTAGGACTCTTCCTTTCTATAGGAGCATTTGCACAGCAAATCACCGTGAAGGGGCATGTGAAAGACGCAACGGGTGAACCTGTCATCGGCGCCAACGTACTGGTGAAAGGCACAACCAACGGAATGATAACCGATTTTGACGGTAATTTTACGCTGAATGCTCCCAAAGAATCCATTATCTCCATCTCATTCGTGGGATACCAGACTGTGGAAGTGAAAGCAGCTCCTTCCGTCATCGTGACATTGCAGGACGACAGTCAACTACTGAATGACGTAGTTGTCATCGGTTACGGACAAGTGAAGAAGAACGACATGACCGGCTCGGTAATGGCTATCAAGCCCGATGAACTGAGTAAAGGTATCACCACCAATGCTCAGGATATGTTATCGGGTAAAATTGCCGGCGTCAGCGTAATCTCCAACGACGGTACACCGGGTGGCGGCGCGCAAATCCGTATCCGCGGCGGTTCTTCATTGAATGCAAGCAACGACCCGTTGATTGTTATTGATGGTCTTGCCATCGACAACGAAGGTATCAAAGGGATGGCAAACGGACTATCAATGGTCAATCCGGCAGATATCGAAACCCTCACCGTGCTGAAAGACGCCTCTGCAACCGCCATTTACGGTTCGCGCGCATCCAACGGCGTTATCCTCATCACCACCAAGAAAGGAAAAAACGGACAAGCTCCCAGCGTAAGCTATAACGGTTCCGTATCCTTCTCTAAGACCCAAAAACGTTATGATGTACTGAACGGAGACGAATATCGCGCTTATGCCAATCAATTGTGGGGCGAAAAATTACCGGCAAATTTAGGAACCGACAGCACAGACTGGCAGGACGAAATATTCCGCACGGCTGTCAGCACCGACCATCATGTCTCTATCAACGGAGGATTCAAGAACCTGCCTTATCGCATATCTTTAGGATATACAGGAACTAACGGTATCGTGAAAACATCCAACTTCCGGCGTTTTACCGCTTCCATAAACTTGGCTCCTTCTTTCTTTAATGAGCATCTGAAGTTCAACATCAACGCCAAATACATGAACGGTAAAAACCGCTATGCAGACGCCGGCGCCGCTATTGGCGGGGCATTGGCCATCGACCCTACCCGTCCGGTTTATTCTAACGAAGACCCTTACCAGTTCACAGGCGGATACTGGCAGAGCACCAATTCAACAAGCAACTTCAGCGACCCTGACTGGAAATATACGGTCAACCCGAACTCCGCCCAGAATCCGGTAGCTGCCTTGCACTTGAAGAACGACCAAAGCAACAGCAACGATTTTGTAGGAAATGTGGATGTAGACTACAAGTTTCATTTCCTGCCCGACCTTCATGTGCATGCAAGCATAGGCGGCGAATATGCGGAAGGTACTCAAACCACCCGTATATCCCCTTATTCATTCTCCAACAATTATTATGGATGGAACGGGGCTGTCACTCAATATAAATACAACCTCTCTTACAACATATACGCACAGTATTTCAAATCAGTGGGTGCAAACGATTTCGACCTGATGGTCGGTGGCGAAGAGCAGCATTTCCACCGCAACGGATTTGACGAAGGACAGGGTTGGGACCCGTACACTCAGGAAGCACACGATGCAAGCCTGCGCAGCCAGACCGCTTACGCCACCCGAAATACATTGGTTTCTTACTTCGGCCGTCTGAACTACTCGCTGTTGAACCGTTACTTATTCACATTCACCATGCGTTGGGACGGTTCGTCACGTTTTTCCGAAGACAACCGCTGGGGTACATTCCCGTCATTGGCACTGGGATGGAAGATTAAAGAAGAAAACTTCCTGAAAGACGTAAATGTCCTGTCTGATCTGAAATTGCGTTTAGGCTGGGGTATTACCGGTCAGCAAAACATAGGTGATGATTTTGCTTATCTTCCTCTGTATGTAGTCAATAACGAGTATGCCCAGTATCCTTTTGGCGATACGTATTACTCTACTTCCCGCCCGAAGGCTTTCAATGAAAATCTGAAATGGGAAAAAACGACCACATGGAATGCCGGACTGGACTTCGGATTCCTGAATGGAAGAATCACAGGCGGCATTGACGGATACTTCCGTAAAACGGACGACCTGCTGAACAGTGTTAAGATTCCCGTAGGAACTAACTTCAATGCCCAGATGACACAGAATATCGGTTCACTGGAAAACTACGGTATGGAATTTTCCATCAATGCCAAACCGATTGTGACTAAGGACTTCACTTGGGACCTGAGTTACAACGTGACATGGAACCACAATGAAATCACCAAACTGACAGGTGGTGACGATAGCGACTATTACGTAGAAACAGGAGATAAAATTTCCAGAGGTAACAATAACAAAGTGCAAGTGCATAAAGTAGGATATGCCGCCAGTTCTTTCTATGTTTACCAGCAGGTATACGACGAAAACGGCAAGCCTATCGAGAATATGTTTGTCGACCGCAACGGTGACGGTATCATCAACAGCTCGGATAAGTATATCTATAAGAAACCGGCTGCCGACGTATTGATGGGATTGACCTCCAAAATGATGTACAAGAACTTCGATTTCAGTTTTGCTTTGCGTGCCAGCCTCAACAACTATGTGTATTATGACTTCCTGAGCAACAAAGCCAATATCAGCACTTCAGGTTTGTATTTGAACAATGCTTACAGCAATACTACTCCCGAAGCCATTGCACTCGGTTTCACCGGACAAGGGGAATATTACATGAGCGACTACTTTATACGCAACGCTTCATTCATCCGTTGTGACAATATCACATTGGGTTATTCTTTCCAGAATATATGCAAGAGCCAAGCCTATAAAGGAATCAACGGACGTATATACGCCACAGTACAGAATCCGTTTATCATCAGTAAATACAAAGGTCTTGACCCCGAAGTGAAAAGCGGCATCGACGCCAATCCATACCCGAGAGCCATGACTTTCTTATTAGGGTTAAGCCTTCAATTCTAAATTACATTAAATCAAACTATTATGAAAATAAAAACTATAAAGCAACTGTTTTCTGCTGCATTGATTGCCTCTCTCTCCTTGGGAGTAACTTCATGCATCAACGACCTGAATATTAGTCCTATCGATCCTCAGGCAGACGGTAGTTTCGACCAACAAGGAGTATTCGTAAAAGGATATGCCATGTTAGGACTGACCGGACAAAAGGGTATCGCCGGTTCTGCCGACCTTGACGGGCAGGACGAGGGCGAATCCGGTTTCTACCGCACCACCTTCAACTGCAACGAACTGCCCACGGACGAGTGTCTCTGGGCGTGGCAGGATAACCAAGACATTCCGCAGTTCACAAACATCAGCTGGAACTCTTCCAGCCAACGCACTGAGTGGGTATATGTCCGTTTAGGATACAACATCACACAATATAACTTCTTCCTAGACCAAACGGAAGGGAAAACAGACGAAGAGACTTTACGCCAACGCGCTGAAATACGTTTCCTGCGTGCCTTGCACTACTGGTACTTCCTCGATTTGTTCGGGAAAGCACCGTTCAAAGAGCACTTCAACAACGAATTACCCGTCGAAAAGAAAGGCGCCGAACTCTATGCCTATATTCAAAACGAACTGAACGATATTGAAGGCAATATGTATGAACCCCGCCAAGCACCGTTCGGCCGTGCGGACAAGGCAGCCAACTGGTTACTCCGCGCACGTCTGTACCTGAACGCGGGTGTATATACCGGACAAACCGATTATGCAAAGGCAGAAGAATATGCTGGCAAAGTAATCGACTCAGGATATGAACTGTGCGACAATTATGCCGAACTATTCATGGCAGACAATGATGAAAACCCCAATGCCATGCAGGAAATCATTCTGCCTATCCGTCAGGACGGCGTGAAAACACGCAACTACGGCGGATCCGTTTATTTGATCTGCGCCACCCGCATTGCCGGCATGCCCCGCATGGGAACCACCAACGGATGGTCTTGCATCTTCGCCCGCGCAGCAATGGTGCAGAAATTCTTCCCCGACCTTACCAAAGTGCCCGTACTGCCCGACGATAAAAAAATTCCCAACGAAGGATTGGATACGGATGCACAGATTGACGCTTTCGATGCCCAACACGGTCTCCGGACGGAAGATATCATCAAAGCTGCCGGTGACGACCGTGCCTTACTATACTCTGGTGTAGGAGGCGGCAGACGTAAACTCCAGACAGATGCCATCACGGGATTCACCAATGGATTGTCCATCGTCAAATGGCAGAACTACCGCTCGGACGGCAAACCCGTGAACCATACCGAATATCCGGACACCGACATCCCCCTGTTCCGCTTGGCAGAAGCCTATCTGACACGTGCCGAAGCTCTCTTCCGTCAAGATAAAGACGCGACAGCGGATATCAATAAACTTCGTTCGCGCGCCAACTGCACAAGAATGGTAGAGACTGTGACTGAACAGGAACTTATTGATGAATGGTCACGCGAGTTTTACATGGAAGGCCGCCGTCGTTCCGACCTGGTTCGCTTCGATATGTTCACAACAAACAAGTACGTTTGGGACTGGAAAGGGGGAACAATGAACGGGGCGCCTGTAGCTTCACACTACAACGTTTTCCCGGTTCCGGTATCGGACTTGAACAACAATCCGAATATGTCACAAAATCCCAATTATTAATCAGTAGTCCATCATTATATAAAAGAATATCATTATGAAGAAAATATTCAATATATTATTGGCTGCCACGTTTGCATTGCCTTTGTTCACGGCCTGCGAAACAGACAATGACAGCAATCCGGTCTTGAACGAGCCCGATACATTCACGCTCAATACGCCCGCGTATGCAGCCAACAATGTATATGACCTGAAGAATGCCCAAACTGTAGAACTCACTTGTTCGCAACCGGACTACGGTTTTCCGGCAGCTACCACCTACACGGTACAAGCTTCATTTGAACAGGATTTCATAGAAGCGACAGATGAGAGCAAAGCCAACTATACAGTGTTGGAAAGCACCTCCCCGACAGCAAAGATCAATGTGGATGCTTCCGAACTCAACAGTGCGCTTCTCGATTTGTGGACGGCCGTGAACGGAGAGCAGGCAGAACTCCCCACCGAACCGGTAGCTGTATATATCCGCCTGAAGGCCAACATCACAAGCAGTGGAAAAGGAGTATGTTTTTCCAATGTGATTGAGTTGCCCAACGTTCTGATTTCAAAGAGCAACAGCTCATTGACACCTCCCAAGACGATGTTCATTGTAGGTTCTATGCTGGATGCCGACTGGAAAGTATGGAAACCGATGGCAGGTGTCTACGGCATGGACGGTCAGTTCTATTCAATGATTTACTTCGATGCCAACTCCGAGTTCAAGTTCGGAACAAAGGAAAACGAGTATATCGGTATTCACGACAACCGCGTAACGGTTACCGACAAAGCCGGAGCAGGAGTCAGCGGCAGTAACAACTTCGTCGTAAAGAACGCCGGATGGTATCTCTTCTACGTCAAAGCGGCTGTCAAAGGGGATGACTATCAGTTTACCATTACTTTCTATCCGGCTGAAGTATATTTGTTCGGTAACACCACCGGCGGTTCGTGGGCATTCACCGACGAATGGAAGTTTGCAGTTCCCGCTACCAAAGACGGCAACTTCGTATCTCCTGCCATGACTGCAAGCGGAGAAGTCCGTATGTGCTTCAAGACAGACCTCGACTGGTGGAGAACTGAGTTTACACTCCATGACGGTGAAATCTTCTATCGCGATTTCAACCTTATTGACAGTTGGACAGAAAAAGGAGACGGTTATTCCGTACAGGGTTCAGCCGGCAATGTGATCCATCTGAACTTCACGGCGGGTACAGGAGAAAAGAAGTAATTAACTTTAAAAAGAACGATTCATCATGAAAAAACATTTAATATACACAGGGATGTTTCTGGCAGCAATCGGGTTTTCTGCCTGTAACGAAGACTTCAAGGACTGGGCTGATCCCCAGTCCAATCCCCAGGAAGAGTCGGTGGGACAGTTGACTGCAACTTTCACAGCAGGCAAGGACGCCAGCATCGTCATGGACGCGGCCACAGCCGATTCCGTAGAAATTGCAAAGTTAAGCTCGACCACAGCCGAAGAAGGCAGTAAGATCGTTGTCAACTCTTTGACACTGAATGAAAATCACACCATTCCATTTTCCATGACGGAAGATCATGTCTTTAAAGTAGCCTTGGCACAACTGGACAGTGTGACACAGGAAGCCTACAAAAGCCGTGCAAGCGTGGTACGTGAGTTGAGAATCTCTATCAATGCTTCTGCCGTAACTCCTTCCGGCGAAGGTATTCAACTGGTGGGCAATGAAGTAAGCATCACCTTGCAGCCTGCCGCAACTCCTGCCCCCGATCCGGAAGGCTACTACATCGTAGGCGATTTCACAGACTGGAACGGCACCGATGCCCAACCAATGAAGAAAGACGCCCTCAACGAAAACCTGTACACACTCGAAGCCGAAATAGAAAGCAGTTCCAACTTCAAGATTTTCCCTGCATCGGCCATCGATGGAAACAACATAGACTGGGACAAAGCTTTGGGAAGTCTTACCGACGGCGACACCTCGGGCGATAATTTCGTTACCTGGACCAATGCGGGAGCCATTAATACAAAACTGGACGGTAAGATTAAAATCTCGTTCGATGCTTTCAACTACCGTTTTACAGTGAAAGACAACAGCGCCCCTACCGAACTTTACATGACCGGCAACGCATACGGATGGGGATCGCCAGCAGGCGACCCGGATGCATGGAAAGCACTTGTTCCGGTCAACGGAACGAAAGGAACTTTCTGGGGAATCTTCTATTTCGCTGCTAACGACAAAGTGAAATTTGCACCGCAAGCCAACTGGGGCAATGACTTCGGTTTTGTAGATGCTATCTCACAGGAATCCAAAGACCTTGCCGGATTGTCGGACGAGGACGGCAATCTAAAAGTCGGCATAGCCGGCTGGTACTTAGTATACGTCTCCGTTATCGGTGATGATAAAGTGATAGAATTTGAAAAGCCGAATGTATATCTGATGGGCGATACCTCATACAACGGTTGGGATGCGCAACTGGTAGAACAGGATTTATTTACCGTGCCCGGAACGGCTGATGGTGAATTTGTTTCTCCGGCATTCCTGAAAGATGGCGCAGTACGAATCTGCGTAAATCCGAAAGCTGTCTCTGCCGGCGACTGGTGGAAAACAGAGTTTATCATCTTCAACGGACAAATAGCTTATCGGGGCAACGGCGGTGACCAAGCTGCGGTACAAGGTAAAACCGGACAAAAGGTTTATCTGAACTTCGGCAACGGAACAGGCCGTATCGAATAATACTACAAGAAATCTGAGAAACAGGGAATGGCCGTCGCGAATACAATGAAATCGGGGCGGCCACTGTTTTTTAAGAAACTACACTTATTGTCTTTAATACATCATCATTATGAATAAACATCTCCACTTTTTATCTCTTTTGTGGTTGTCAATGCTCATGGCATTTATGACCGCTTGCAGCGATGACAAAAATATCACTGACCCTGCTCCGGAACCCGAACCGTCCGTTGAAGGGCAATGGGCCACACTTACCGCCGCTCCCGACACATGGGACAAGACCAAACGGGCAGACATCTCCTACCAGTTACTGGTCTATTCCTTCGCCGACAGCGACGGAGACGGATATGGAGACCTGAATGGCATCACTCAAAAGCTGGACTATCTCAACCAGCTGGGCGTGAAAGCCCTCTGGCTCTCTCCCATCCACCCCTGTATGTCTTATCACGGATATGACGTCACAGACTACACCAAAGTCAATCCGCACCTCGGCACAGAAAGCGACTTCGACCGTCTGGTTACGGAAGCCCACAACCGGGGCATCAAGATTTATCTGGACTACGTAATGAACCACACCGGCACTGCCCACCCGTGGTTCACCGAAGCCAGTTCATCATCCGAAAGCCCGTATCGCAATTATTATTCTTTCTCCGAAGACCCGAAAACAGATATCGCAGCAGGCAAAATCGACATGATCACCCAAGAAGGAGCAGCCGGATACAATGCCGCAGAATGGTTTCAAGTTTCTGACGAGACCGCTGCCGTGAAAGGACTGCTGAAATTTACACTGGACTGGAGCAACGCATCTTCTCCCATCCTTGTCGTTTCCACAGGAACCAAAGCAGACGAGGATAATCCGGACACAGGCACCGACAACGCCAAATACTTATACTACGGAGACGGTATCTGCAAAAAGTTTTATGACAAAGGAAACAACATCTATGAACTCACCGTCGACTTTGAATCCACTTGGGGGCTTCTGATCCGTACCAGCAATGCTTCTTCCTGGCCATCCGGAACAAAATACGGTGCCTCTTCCTCGTCCGATAAACTCGCGCTGAACAAGGACTTCAAACTGACCAACGCCGGCAGCCCTGCCAACATCATGTTCGACAGCCAGCAGATCACCTATTTCCATTCTCATTTCTGCACCGACTGGTTTGCCGACCTTAACTACGGCCCTGTAGACCAGGCAGGAGAATCACCGGCATATCAGGCAATAGCAGATGCCGCCAAAGGATGGATTGCCCGAGGTGTGGATGGCCTCCGCCTCGACGCCGTGAAGCACATCTACCACAGTGAGACCAGCGAAGAAAATCCTCGCTTCCTGAAAATGTTCTATGAGGATATGAACGCCTATTACAAACAAAAAGGACATACGGACGACTTCTATATGGTAGGCGAAGTGTTGTCGGAATACGATAAAGTAGCTCCTTATTATAAAGGTCTGCCCGCCCTTTTTGAATTTTCCTTCTGGTATCGTCTGGAATGGGGAATCAATAATAGTACCGGATGTTATTTTGCCAAAGACATCCTTTCGTACCAACAGAAATACGCCAACTATCGAAGCGATTACATCGAAGCAACGAAACTGAGTAACCATGACGAAGACCGTACATCGTCCAAGTTGGGTAAATCCACCGACAAATGCAAACTGGCAGCCGCCGTTTTGCTCACTTCCGCCGGACATCCCTACATCTATTACGGTGAAGAACTGGGACTTTACGGAACAAAGGATAATGGAGACGAATATGTGCGCAGCCCGATGCTATGGGGAGATAGCTACACTACCAAGTACACAGACAAGACGGATGCCACCGTTTCGAAAAATGTGAAAACGGTAGCGGACCAGCAAGCCGATACCCATTCACTTCTGAACATATATTTCTCCCTCACCCGATTGCGCAACACCTATCCGGCATTGGCGGAAGGAAGTATGACCAGACATTCCGTCTACAACGAATCGCAAGAGAAAAACTATAAGCCGATTGCCGCCTGGTATATGACCAAGGACAACGAGAAACTGCTTGTCATCCATAATTTCGGCGGAACGGCCATGCAACTTCCGCTGACAGACAAGATTGAGAAAGTATTGTTTGTGAATGGCGAAGCACAACAAAATACAGACAGCGACAGTTACACCCTGAAACTGGGAGGATATGCCTCTGTAGTGTTCAAGCTGGGTAACTAAATAACGCGAGTTCGAACAAGGCAACTCAATTAGGGGTGACTAAAAAGTCGATTCTATCTCGAAATTGACTTTTTAGCCAGCCCCAAACCACGCGGCTGACTCTTATATCGAACTGACGTAGTCTTGACTTTTCCGGCTTCTGTCTATCTTCAAGAAACCTTATATCAATCAGAATTTCCGTTTTTTAATGGATAAATCAGATTTGTGTCTCCCCCTCGATATAGTTTTCCAAAAAGAGATTCTCTCCGTCGAATACAGCATACGAGAAAAAGTTAATCCAGTCTCCCAGAATCAGTACGCGGGAAGTAGCGCTCAACATCAAGTCCAATTCAATGTGCCGATGCCCGTAAATAAAGAAGTTTATATTGGGATGACTTTTCAAATACTCCTTAGTATAGAGTACCAAATGCTCCTGATTTTCTCCCATATAGTCCGGTTCCTTTCCGTCAACCCGTTTCTGCCGGCTATGCTTTGCCCATGACAGACCTAGCTCCACACTCCAACGGGGATGGATAGCTGAAAACATCGTTTGCAAAGTTTTGCTATGAAACATTTGACGGAGCAATTTAAACTTCTTATCCGGGTCGCCCAGCCCGTCACCATGAGCAAGATAGAACTCTTTTCCGTAGATTTCGGTAGTCAACGGCTCACGGTGCATAATGACACCGCATTCTTTGGTGAGATAATCCCCACACCATATATCATGGTTGCCAATAAAGAAATGCACTTCCACTCCCATGTCCGTCAGTTCTGAAAGTTTTCCCAAAAAACGGGTATACCCTTTGGGGACCACCAGCCGGAATTCGTACCAGAAATCAAACATGTCTCCCAACAGATAAACAGCAGAAGCCTTATGTTTTATACTGTCGAGGAAGTTCACCAGTCGCCGTTCCCGGGTGCGTCCGTGCTCTATGGCACGAGACCCAAGATGGGCATCGGAGAGGAAATAAACGTTCTTCATGAGTTTTGAGTTGTTAGTTATAAGAGATTGATTATGAAGTTATCACTCATCACTAGAGAAAGCCGAGTTCGAGTTTCGCTTCTTCACTCATCATATCCTTATCCCATTCCGGTTCAAACACCAGGTTAATGGTAGCCGAGTTCACTCCTTCCACCGATTCCACTTTCTGACGAATATCTTCCATGATAAAATCCGCAGCCGGACAATTCGGTGCTGTCAGAGTCATGTCAAGCACCACTTCCCCATTATCGGAGACATCAATCTTATAAATCAGTCCAAGGTCATATACGTTTACCGGAATCTCCGGGTCGTACACCGTCTTTAGCATGGCTACAATCTTCTCTTCTATTTCAAACTTTTCCATACGTTCTTATTTGTTATGTATCGCAAAGATAGAGATAAAATACGAAAGACAAAAAAATAGGCACGGAATGCGTATCCCGATCAATTCCTCTTTTCACATTCACTGCTGAAGATCACAGCAACCCCTCGTCCGCAAAACTGAAGAATCCGTCTTCGCAGACTATGACGTGGTCTATCAGACGAATATTCATCGTATCGGCAGCCTTGCGGATATGTTCCGTCAATGTTTTATCCGGCTGACTGGGACGAATATTCCCCGAGGGATGATTGTGAACTACAGCTATCTGTGTAGCCCTTTGCAAGAGCGCTTCCCGAAGAATTGTACGCACATCTGCATATGTCCCATCTATTCCGCCGGTACTTATACGGACTTTGTCTATCAGTTTCGTAGCCTGATTAAGCAATAAAACCCAGAATTCCTCCTGCTCAAGGTCGCACATAAGAGGTTGGAAAATGTCGTAGATATCTTTTGAGCAAGTAATCCGGAGTCTCTCTTTAATATCTTGCAGCTTTCTCCGCTTTCCCAGTTCCAAGGCAGCCATCACCGTAATACTCTTCGCAGGTCCCATACCTTTAAAACGTGAATAGTCGCAGACTTCCCATTTCGCCAAAGAATTGAGATTGTTATCACAAGACAGAAGTAAGCGCCGCATCAGTTCAACAGCACTTTCTTCCGTATTTCCGGAGCCTATTAATATAGCGAGTAGTTCGGCATCGCTTAATGCCGCTGCTCCCTTCTTCATCATTTTCTCCCGTGGGCGGTCTTCCAGTGCCCATTGGTTGATGGATAACTTGTGTTTGTTTTCCATTTTCTATGTTTTGAAAGTGTAAAGATAGGATTATTTTATTTAATGACAGAAGGTATGGCGGGGAAAATGAAATGTCAGGCTCGTTTCCCTATAAAGAAACGCCAGTGTCCTCGTAGAGAGACGCCCGTATCCCTATAGGGAAACGGGCGTTCCCCCGTAGAGATACGGCAGTTTCCTTATAAGGACACAACAGGAAACTATAAACGTTTAATTTATAACTATATAGGTATTTTAGTTTATAACAGTAAAGCCACAATTCATGACCATATGAGTTTACTTATAGAAATTCTTTTGAAATGCTTCAAACTCATCCTTTCCTCTGACGCAACGTTGCCACCATGCACGCCAAAAACCTGTACCGTAGCCGATAAGCTGAATAAATGCGGCAGCAATGGAACAGATGCCAATACTCAAACTCTTATTTTGAATCGTCGAGTCTATACATACCAGTAATGCATAAAGAAAAACGGGGGTAAAACTAAACATGCAAAACGGTGTTCCCAATAATAAGACAGCTACTCCTAACGTAAAGACTGCCGGAAGCAGATGTACCAGTTTCAGCGAATCAGGGTACTTCTTATAGAGATTGATACGGGCAATGCCGGAGTTGTGCACCTGTTTGAAGAATTTCTTCAAATCAGTCCGTCGTTTGTGATATACCCATGCATCAGGGAAAAGACGACAGGTATACCCGCCTTTGAAGATACGGATACTAAAATCAATATCCTCTCCAAAACGCATCTTTGAAAATCCTCCCAAAGCTTCATACACTTTGCGATGTACTCCCATATTGAAACTACGGGGGTAGAATTTATCCATCTTCTTTTTCCCGCCACGGATACCGCCCGTTGTGAAGAAAGAGGTCATGGAGTAGTTTATCGCTTTCTGAATATCGGTAAAGGAATCGTGTGCACGGTCGGGGCCGCCGAACGCATCGGCAGGGGATGCGAGAAGTTCTGTCTCCAGGGCTTCGAAATATCCTTCGGGCAGAATCACATCGGAATCGAGTATAATAAGATATTCCCCTTCACTGCGTTCGGCTCCATAATTGCGGGTCTGCCCCGGTCCGGAATTGGGCTTAGCAAAGTATTTGATGTCCAGTCGGTCTGTATATCGGTCTGTTACTTCTTTACAGGGAATGGAAGAACCGTCTTCCACTACAACGACCTCAAAATCTTTAAAGTGCTGCACAGTGAGACTTTGCAATAACTCGTCCACTTCGTCGGGACGATTGTAAACGGGGATTATGACGGAGTAACGCATATCAAAAATGGAATGTAACTGTTAGATATGCAAAGTAAGGGAAAAAAAATGATACTTATAAAAGAATGACGAATTTCTATGCATCAAAAAAAAAGGCGACACCGTTAAAGAGCCGCCTTTTCATATCTAAAATCCTATTTATTACTTGTTCAAAATATCCATCGTATCCGAAGCAATCAACAGTTCTTCGTCTGTCGGAATCACTACTACTTTCACTTTAGAAGCAGGAGTAGAAATGATAGCTTCTTCACCGCGAACTTTCGCATTTATGTCGTTATCAAGTTCGATGCCCATATATTCCATATCCTTACAAACTTCACGACGACATTCCATCTGGTTCTCACCCACACCACCTGTAAACAGGATGATATCCACACCACCTAATGCGGCAGCATAAGCACCGATGTATTTCTTGATGCGGTAGTAGTACATCTTCTCAGCCAGGATAGCTTTCTCATTGCCGGCAGCACAAGCAGCCAACAATTCGCGCATGTCGCTTGAAACACCGGAAATACCCAGTACACCGCTCTTCTTATTCAGCAAGTTGGAAACACCAGTCGTATTCAACCCTTCTTTTTCCATGATGAATGTTACTGCACCGGCATCAATGTCACCGCTACGAGTACCCATCATCAAACCTTCCAACGGAGTCAATCCCATAGTAGTGTCCATACACTTGCCGTCTTTGATAGCAGCGATAGAACCACCATTACCGATGTGGCAAGTGATGATTCTCTTTCCTTCAGGATTTATACCCAGAAATTCGCATACACGTTTCGAAACATAACGATGAGAAGTTCCGTGGAAACCGTAACGGCGTACACCATATTTCTCGTACAATTCGTAAGGAATAGCGTACATATATGCGTAATCCGGCATTGTCTGATGGAAAGCCGTATCAAATACACCTACCTGCGGAATGTCAGGAAGAATAGCAGAAACAGCATTCACACCTTTCAGGTTGGCAGGGTTGTGAAGCGGAGCCAAGTCATTACAAGCAGCAAAAGCTTCCAATACTTCCTTGCTCAACAATACAGACTCGCTGAAACGTTCACCGCCATGTACCATACGGTGACCTACCGCATTGATTTCATCCAAAGACTTGATAGCGCCATATTCAGGGCTAATCAACGTATTCAGGATAAATTCCACACCTACCGTATGTTCAGGAATGTCTTTTTCCAAGATTTTCTTTTCACCATTCGGCAAAGTCAGTTTCAGGAATGAACCCTTCAGACCGATTTTCTCGATACCACCTTGAGCAATCACTTCTTTGGTGGTCATATCGAACAATTTATATTTAATAGATGAACTTCCGCAGTTCAATACAAGAATTTTCATACCGTTTTCGATTAATACTTGAAACTTTTATAGTTGATACTTATTTGTTTGCTTTTGCAGCAATAGCCTGATTGGCTGTGATAGCAATCATGCGATATACATCTTCGATAGAACAACCGCGAGACAAATCGTTTACCGGACAAGCGATACCTTGAAGAATCGGACCGATAGCGTCAGCGTGTCCCAAGCGTTGAACTAATTTATAAGAGATGTTACCAACTTCCAGGCTCGGAACAATCAGCACGTTTGCCTGTCCGGCTACAAGAGAACCCGGAGCTTTGCTTGTACCCACTTCGGGAACGAGAGCAGCATCTGCCTGCAATTCGCCATCCAAATCAAGGGTCGGAGCCATTTCTTTGGCAATCTTGGTTGCTTCAATCACTTTATCCACCACTTCGTGCTTGGCAGAGCCTTTGGTAGAGAAGCTCAACATGGCAACTTTCGGATTTTCGATTCCGGCCACAGCCTTTGCTGTCTGAGCTGTGCAAACTGCAATCTGAGCTAACTGATTAGCATCGGGAACCGGTGTTACAGCTACGTCGCCCATCACTAAAACGCCATTCTTTCCGTATTCGGGAGCATGAGTCAGCAACAACATAGCACCCGAAACACAAGTGATACCCGGAGCCGTCTTGATAATCTGCAAAGCAGGACGCAATACATTGCCGGTAGTGTTACGGGCACCCGCCAACTGACCGTCTGCGTCACCACTCTTCATCATTAAACAACCAAAGAACAAAGGATCATTAGTAAGTTTGCGGGCTTCCTCGATAGTCATTCCTTTCTTCTTGCGAAGTTCACATAGCAACTGTGCATACTCTTCGTGCTTCGGAGAAGTTTCAGGGTCAATGATAGTAGCTTTACCGATGTTCCCCAATCCCCATTTTGTAGCAAGTTCATTAATTTCGGCCGGATTTCCTAACAAAATAAGGTCGGCAACTTCGTCTGTCAAAATCTGATTGGCAGCTTTTAATGTGCGTTCTTCAGTTCCTTCGGGAAGAACAATACGTTGGCGGTTTGCTTTCGCGCGTTCAACGATTTGGTTGATTAAATTGAGCATAAGATATATTGAATAATATTATAAAACCTACTTACGATTTGTAAATTTCGGTGCAAAAGTACTCAATTTTGCAATATCCACATTACAATTTCGTCCGATTTTTACTTCCAAGTCTAAAATATTATAATATTTAACACTGTACTCCTATTTTTCATACCTTTGCAGCGTTTTCAAACAAAATCAATAGATAATTAGTATATGATACGTCAGTGCGCCATTTTATTTGGCTGTTTGGCTTTGGGTGAATGGATAGTTTATCTTACGGGTATCAAGCTCCCCTCCAGCATCATCGGTATGCTGCTGCTCACCCTCTTTCTGAAATTGGGTTGGATTAAACTGCATTGGGTACAGGGATTGTCCGACTTTCTGGTAGCTAACTTAGGTTTCTTTTTTGTCCCGCCCGGAGTGGCGCTTATGTTATACTTCGATGTGATTGCGGCAGAGTTCTGGCCGATAGTGACAGCTACAGTTGTAAGTACCGCCCTTGTACTTGTAGTCACGGGATGGGTTCACCAGATTGTCCGCAAGTTCAGGCTGGCACGTCAAATCAAATTGGCACGCAAACTGCACCTGACAGATTTCCATCTGCCGGAAAGACTTCACCGTAAAGAAAAAAAACAACTTAACAGATAAAGACAAATGAGTTTCCTAGAAAATAACTTCTTCCTGCTGGCCATCACCTTCGGGGTTTTCTTCTTTGCCAAGTTGCTTCAGAAGAAAACAGGGTTAGTATTGCTAAATCCGATATTACTGACTATCGCCGTTCTTATTATCTTCCTTAAAATGACCGGTATCTCTTATGAGACTTATAATAAAGGGGGACATCTTATCGAATTCTGGCTACGTCCGGCTGTGGTTGCCTTGGGCGTACCTTTATATCTTCAGTTGGAAATGATTAAGAAGCAGTTATTGCCTATCCTTCTGTCCCAATTGGCAGGATGCATCGTCGGAGTTGTTTCGGTAGTGCTGATTGCAAAGTTGATGGGAGCTTCCCAAGAAGTAATATTGTCTCTGGCTCCCAAATCGGTGACTACCCCGATTGCGATGGAAGTGACAAAAGCTATCGGCGGCATTCCGTCACTGACGGCGGCAGTTGTAGTAGCAGTCGGGTTATTGGGAGCTATCTGCGGGTTTAAGACCATGCAGATTATGCGCGTAGGAAGCCCGATTGCCCAAGGGCTTTCCATGGGAACAGCCGCCCATGCAGTCGGCACCTCGACCGCCATGGATGTCAGCAGCAAATACGGAGCATACGCCAGCCTGGGATTGACACTGAACGGAATATTCACTGCACTGCTGACACCTACCATTCTTCGATTATTAGGCATTCTGTGAAAACAAAATTGCCTGATTTTCCGTTATATAAAGAGTTAAACGCAAAACGCAATTTTATGATTCCATTTAAAGATATCACATTAGCAGATAAAGACACGATTACCTCATTTACAATGAAGAGTGGGCGGCGCAACTGCGACCTGTCATTTTCCAATCTTTGTAGCTGGCGATTCCTGTATGATACCAAGTTCGCTGTTATCGACAACTTTTTAGTATTCAAATTCTGGGCAGGAGAACAACTGGCATATATGATGCCTGTAGGCACCGGTGACTTAAAAGCCGTATTGAAAGAGTTGATAGAGGATGCCGGACAAGAAAACCAGCCCTTTTGCATGCTGGGAGTATGCAGCTGTATGCGTGCCGAACTCGAAACTATCCTTCCCGAACAATTTACTTTCACGGAAGACCGTGATTATGCAGATTACATTTATCTAAGAAGTGACCTTTCGACTTTAAAAGGAAAGAAATTCCAGGCAAAAAGAAATCATATCAACCGATTCCGCAATACATATCCGGATTATGAATATACCCCGATTACTCCCGACCGTATTCAGGAATGTTTGGATTTGGAAGCGGAATGGTGCAAAGTGAATAATTGTGACCAACAAGAAGGAACGGGCAATGAACGCCGTGCCTTGATTTATGCCCTTCATAACTTTGAAGCCCTCGGATTGACCGGTGGCATTCTCCATGTGAACGGAAAAATCGTCGCATTCACTTTTGGCATGCCTATCAATCACGAGACATTCGGCGTGCATGTAGAAAAGGCAGACACTTCTATCGAGGGTGCTTATGCCATGATTAACTATGAGTTCGCAAACCGGATGCCCGAACAGTATATTTATATCAATCGGGAAGAGGATTTAGGAATCGAGGGGTTACGGAAAGCCAAACTGTCTTATCAGCCGGTGACGATTCTTGAAAAGTATATGGCTTGCCTCAAAGAGCATCCCATGAATATGGTAAAATGGTAAATTCCCGACGAGCGAATATGATAATAAAGGAACAAGTAAAAGCGTTATGGAAATTGTGCTTCGAAGATAGTGAAGAGTTTGTTGAAATGTACTTCAAGCTACGCTATAAGAACGAAGTGAACGTTGCCATCCAAAGTGGCGATGAGGTAATCTCTGCGCTTCAGATGCTTCCTTATCCGATGACTTTCTGCGGAGAAACGGTGCAGACCTCCTATATTTCAGGAGCCTGCACGCATCCTGACTTTCGAAGTAAGGGAGTGATGCGCGAACTCTTATCCCAGTCTTTTGCCCGGATGCTGCGGAATGGGGTACAGTTCAGTACACTGATACCGGCAGATCCTTGGCTATTCGATTATTACAAACGTATGGGATATGCCACTGTCTTTCAATATTCGGTCAAGGAGATGACTTTACCAGAGTTTATCCCTTCTAAAGAGATTGCTGTCAATGCCGTTTCCGAACCTCAAGATGAAGTCTATTCATATTTGAATAAGAAATTGTCCGAACGTCCTTGTTGCATTCAACATTCCGCAGAGGATTTCCAGATTGTTATGGCAGACTTACCTATAAGTAGGGGAAATTTATTCGTTGCAAGACAAGCTAATGAAATACGGGGAGTAGCCATTATATATAAAGGAGAAAACAGTATCATTATTAATGAACTTCCGGCAGAAGATAAGGATACGGAGTACAGTTTATTATTTGCCATTAAACAATATACCGGATGTAACCATATAATCCAATTACTGCCACCCGATAAAGAACTGCCTCAACATTCACTAGGAATGGCACGAATTATCAATGCTAAAGAAGTATTGCAGATTTATGCGTCCGCCTTTCCTGAAGATGACATGCAACTGGAAGTATCAGACACGCAGTTATCGGTGAATAATGGTTATTATTATCTATCCGACGGGAAATGCAGATATAGCACCGAGCGATTGCCCGGTGCACATATACAAATGAATATAAGCGAATTAACAGAGAGAATACTCAAGAAACTAAATCCTTATATGAGTTTGATGCTGAATTAAGGTACGGATTATTTATCCAGATAACGTACCCGTTCGCAAGCAGCCAATAGAAACGCCCCCACTCCAAAATTTGAAGTAGAGTTGGCGTCTACTACCTGTCCGGGTATCGCTTTCTCGCCAATCGGCTGCACATAGCCAATCTTACCATCAGGTTGCAAAGCAACCGTTGAGAGATATTTCCATGCTTTTTCAACTATCGGCTGATATTCATCTGAATCAAGGAAGCCGTTATTTATGCCCCATTGCAAACCGTAAGTAAAGAAAGCCGTTCCACTGGTTTCCGGCCCCGGCGCATGTTCCGGGTCAAGCATACTGCGTGTCCAGTAGCCTTCCGATTGTTGACAAGCAGCAACAGATTTGGCTAATGTACGGAAACGGTCTATATATTCCTGACGATACTTATCTGTTTCAGGAAGCTCCTTCAGCACTTTTGCCAATCCTGCCAATACCCAGCCATCTCCACGCGCCCAAAAATGTTTACCAATACAGCACCTCCCTGCGGAAGAATCTCCAGCTGCACTTTACCGTTCTCTTTCACTTTCAACGGCACAAGCTGTGGCTCTCCTTTCTTATCATCCTTATACAGGGTAACCGTTTTTCCGGCAAACATTTCTAAATCCAGTTTCAACTTCAATGTTTCTTTTCCTGCATTCACAGCAGCCAGATACCAAGTATCATTGTGACGACGTGCCAACACGACATATTTTCCAGGATATCCGTCAATGAAACACGTCTCATCCCACGTGGTAGGAATCGTTTTCATATAGTCCATGCAAACAGGGGAAACATCTTTCAGGTTGTTGGGGGCAAGTGCAAAGTTCTGTACCGGATTCTGGAATAACACGGTAGTGGCTAATTGAAATATATCAGTAGTGCGACGCGTAGTTCCTCCGTCATTGTTGCGGTTCAGCCGTTTGTTCAGGAAACAACCGCCAAATTCCATGCTGCCCACTGCATTGCGAATAAACGGATGCAGACAAGCATTGAAAGCCTCTTTATCGCAAAAGTGCTGGTTGAATACCATATTCTCGGATGCCAGTACGGCTTCACTACCAACATAATTCAGATACATGCGTTCCCATCCGCGAGGGATTGTACAACCGTGGAAGATCACCATCAGGCCGTGATCGTCGGCATCACTCAAGATATCTTCATACAGGCGCATCGTTTCTTGCTTGTCGCCACCAAAGAAATCGACTTTAATGCCTTTTACTCCAAGACTCTGTAACCATTTCATCTCCCGTTTGCGAATAATGGCGTTGTCCATGTGATTAACCGGTCCTTGCTCAATATCATTCCAATAACCGGAAGAGCTATACCATAAGAAGAGTTCCACGCCTTTACTACGTGCGTATTCTACCAAAGACTTCATGCGGTCGCGACCGATGTTCGTATCCCAGCAGTTATCAATCAACGCATACTCATATCCCATTGCCGCAGCAAAATCAATATATCGCACCTGATCGTCATAGTTGATACTACCATCCTGCCAAAGAATCCAGCTCCATGTGCCGCGTCCGAAACGGTAGTCATATTTTGTTTCATAAAGAGGACGCACGACATCCCACGCAACAGTTGTTTCCACAATCGGTTTCAAAGTTTCGCCAACTGTTATGGTACGCCAGGGAGTAGCTCCCGGCAAGGCAAATGCCGGAGCAACCGTTCCGTTGCCATTATTTTCTTCTGCCATCGGGAAAGCAATCGTATACAGATTACCTTCGCTCACATCGCTTAAACGTGAGCCGCAATATCGACTGTCCACTCCTGTCTCGCTAACCAGCACCCAACCATCGTCACCAATACGGAACAGGCAAGGGAATGTGTAACCATGCCCGTACTGGGAACGGTCACTCATCGGAGCATCTGCCTTGTATTCTTCCTCATAACTGGGTTTTGTACGCTTCCATCCTATCATGGCATCGCTTTGCGGACACAAGAAAGTAGTAGTCTGTTGCGGGAAACGGAAACCGGTTTCTTCGGCAGTCACCGTTACACTTCCTTTTCCATCCTGACGCGGCAAGGTATAACGGAAAGCTACATCATTGTTGCCGACACGAAAGACAACGTCTATTTTCTGTCCTTTCGGATTCTCAAAATGACAGTTCAGCTCGTTTGCCTGATAATGCACTTGTGAGGTTTTAATACGATCCTGATGGTAGACAGTATCAATGGGGGTGACCGTATGCCCTGTCAGTTTCATTCCTTTAGCAAAGTCACCGATATTCGTGTTCATACCCAAAGGTGATTTCTCCAGCATGGTTTTCCCATTATAGGTAATGGAATAACTTGGCTTTTCGGCAGGGGAAGTAAAGACAACCAATTGCAGTTTTTCATCCGGTCCTTTCACGACCACGTCTTGTGCCGTCAGCGAAGTCAGACAGCAACCAGCCAGCAGAGCGCTTATTATCTTCTTTATATTATTCATGTTATTATGTTCTTCATTTATTTCCTGTTATTTCTCATTTGCCTTTTTTATCCGGATCACCGTAAAAGAGTAGGCAGGCAATTGGCAATCAAACTGTTCTGCCACTTCCACCGTATCCTCAACAGGTAGCGGAGTATCTGCCGGTTTGCCGGTCAGTACGGTTCTCTTTGCAGAAGACTGTATCGCACCGATTCCGGAAAGGTCGACATGGGTATTAACCTCTACTGGAAGTAAGTTGACCAACTTCACAATCACATCTCCACTTGCCGAATCGCGGACAATGGAAGAAGCAAAACGTTTCTGCACTTTATCGTCTTTATTATCCAAAGTGATCTTCGACGGCAAATATTCGTTTCCGGCATTCTGTCCGTAGAGTTTCTGCACATAATATCCGGTGGTCGGTTTCACTTCCCGGTTATTGAAGTAAATCAAATCCGGATTCCATTGGGTATGTCCTTCTTTGGCGAGAAGAGGAGCGTAAGAAGTCATGTGTACAACGTCTCCATTGCGTTCCAGGGCAGCAAGATAAAGAGCTTCCGTCAGTGCAGTTTCGATATTCGCTTTTCGTCCCGGGATATGAGTCGCATATTCGCCCAGATATACTTTTGTCTTTTTCGAACGGTCGTATTTATCGTAGAAATCCTGATTGTTCAGGAACCATCCCGGAGTCTGATAATAATGTTCGTCCACCATCGGCACACCCAGTTTGTCGGCCAGTTTCCATCCTTCTACGTAGTCTGTACCTTCATTGAACGGTCCTACTGTACCTACAACGATCATTTCCGGATATTTTTCTTTGATGGCATTAAATATCATTGTAAAACGTTCTTCGAAGATATCGGTGATGAGATCTTCATTTCCGATACCAATGTATTTCAGGTTGAAAGGTTTCGGATGGCCTGCTTCGGCACGTACCTTTCCCCACTTTGTCTTCTTAGCGTCGCCGTTTGCCCATTCTATCAAATCAAGAATATCCTGAATATAAGCACCCATTTCGCTCATAGGGATACCGCCTTGCTGTCCGCCTCTCAAGTCACCGTGACAGGCAGAGTTCTGGCAAGGAACACCGGCAGCCAATACCGGAAGCGGTTCCGCACCAATATCTTCGCAGAATTGAAAATATTCAAAATATCCCAGTCCCATGCTTTGATGATACCCCCAAAGGTTGCGTTGAGCCTTTCTTGCTTCTAACGGACCGACTGTGTTTTTCCATTGATAGATATTCTTCAGACCATCACCATGAGCCACACAGCCACCCGGAAAACGGATGAAACGGGGATGAATGTCAGCTAACACTTGAGCCAGATCCTTGCGGAGTCCGTTCTTGCGTCCTTTAAATGTATGCTGCGGAAACAGGGAAATCATATCCAGATTCAATTCTCCAGCAGATTGGGGAATGATTTCGAGGCGAGTATCTGCGGTTGCTTTGGCAGTAATCACTGCTTTATACGTTTTCCATTGACGGGAAGACACAGTCAGAGGAGTCTCTCCACATATATTTCCTTCTCCATCTACCAAACGAACCTGTAATTTATTTGATTGACCCTGCGGAACCCTCGCAAATATGAAAAAGTCATATTTCTCTCCGACATTCAGCGCGATACCATCAAAGCCTGTATTTTCTAACGCGGCTCCCGGTCGTTCTACATTCAATACGGCATAGTGCGGATTATTGGCATGAATAGGATCGGTAGTAGCAATAGTGAAAGTGGTTTTATCTCCTTTCAATGTCCACGAATGAGTACTATTCCAGTTCTTATCTCCTTCCCTGTCCGAAGGGTCATACTCGAAGTCGCGGTTTTGGATAAGTTCTGCATAGAGTCCTCCGTCTGCCGAATAATTAATATCTTCAAAGAAAGCACCCAACAAGACATCGCTGATGGTCTTGGCACGTTCGGGTTGTACGGTGACCGTTGCTTTTACAGGCTTCAAACCGGCAAAACGTTCTCCATCCTGTACCGGACGTTCTCCATGCAATGAGTTCCGATATTGATTCCAGCCATAATTCTTATTTAATCCATCTACCAAAGTCCACGCTACCCGGTTGATAGTTCCTTTCTGCTCCTCTCCGGCAACTACGGCTTTCACTCTTGTTCCGTTAAAATCGGAAGTAGTACGGGGATATTTCTGGCTGGTCCAGTTTATCAAGTCTTTAGAAGTGGCCTGACCGTATCCATCACGATCATTCAATTTCCAGGTACATATCCATTCGCCAGCGGGCGACTGTTTCAAATAAGGGTCGAGCATTTTCTTCTGTGATCCCCAGCGACTGTAATCACACCGGAGATATCCGTAGTTCCGACCGACTTCAAACCAGTTTTCTTTATCCATGCTCCAGGCAAAACGAAGTCCGCTGCGTCCGTCGTCTCCGGAAGTAGCGAAGGAAAAGAGATAAACCGAATCGGGGGTACTCGTCATTTCTTTGATGGCAGCTAAAGTGACTTGCTGAAACGACAAAAACAAGACAACTAAAAACAGGAATAATTTTCTCATGGTATCTATTGCATTAAGATTATCAATCGCAAAGTTAAGATTTTCATTATTCTAACTGATATATTTCAAGCTATAATTGGTTGTTTTACACTTAAAAATATATAAGAAACAAGTAAACAAGAGTAAAATATACACTTTTTCCAATATCGTATACTATTTTCCTGGATTACACTAGTGAATCCACCTTATCTTAATAACTCAGAAAAAGACGAAAGAATGAATGTATTTATCTGGAAATGAAGACTACCCGCTTGAAATTCATTGAATTTGTAGATGAGAGGTGCCCAAATTTCCTTTCAATGAAATCATCTTCGCGACAAGAAACTGTGGCGTGGATGGAAATCCATACTAACGGCATGGTCAATCACTTTGAAGTGTTCTAAATCAGCACTTTCCGTAAACTGGTATTTGCCTTTCATATACACATCATACATCAAGATATACTTATCCGAGCCAATCAATGGAAAGATGCCCGCACCCTCTACCGCATCCTTCGTCTGCTGCTTATAGTCATCTGATTCCGTCCACTGTCCGGACCATTGCCATGTTGCATGGACCAATAGATCATGTATTTTCCGGCTTCCTTGTCATAAATCGTTTGTGGCGCCCACACACGTTTCAGGTTTTCCTGATCGGGATATTTCTTCTGGATATTTACGATATTGGAAGTCCAGTGTACAAGGTCTTTCGATTTCAGCAATACCATGGCGCGATTAGAACTCCATCCATTGGCAGATACCATGTCTGTAACTACCATATAAAATGTCTTCCCATCTTCACAACGTAAAATATGAGGATCGCGCACTCCACCTGTTGAACTAATCACACGGGAATCAAGTACCGGTTGATTTCCATTCAAGGCTTTATAATTATATCCGTCGAGACTAACAGCCATCCTGACGGCTTCTTCACTCATGCGATTGCCGGTGAAATAAACGAACAGGTAAGCAGATTGTTGGCAATATCCAGTCAACACTCCTACGAAAAGGAGTGCGAAAAGGATTATATTTTTCTTCATATCTATTATCATTTCAATGCTTGTACATCAATTGTTTAGTAGTTAAAGTCAGCAGATTTCACATACACCCGATATTCTTTAATCATGCCCGGATATTCTTTTTCGGCACGGGGCAGATAGCGGAAGCCGGTCACTGTTTCCACTTTACTCAAGTCAATCACCAATTGATGAGGATAAGGAACATTGTCCACGGTCATCCAGAAAGTAGATTCCTGCAAATCAAATATTTTGTCGGCTGTACGGTTGCCGCTACGCGTTTCTTCGCTATCGGCATAACGAATCTTCCAATGCTCACGAGATACCGGTTTGCCATCAGCTCCCAGGACATCGAACTCTGCCACTGCTGCGATGTTATCATTGGCTTGCGGAGAAAGCGCTTCCAAACAGAAATAACGTCCTTTCGCCGGAGCAGCAAATCGTACTTCCTGCCAGCCGTTGCCCGGAGTGAAGGCTCCTTCGTGCGCAACCTTTTCTCCTGTCAGTTTCAACTTTTCTCCATCCTTGCGGTGTGTTTCGGGAGCTTTTTCACGAAGCACATCAAGAATAGGTTTCTTCAAGCCTTTGATAGAAGCCTTGGCAGGACCTTTCAAATCTAATACAAGAATTTCATTCTCTCCTTCTTTGAGCCAGCAACCCGGCATAAAGAGGGTCTGTTGGGGGCCGATCTCCCAGAAACGCCCCATCGCATGACCGTTCACCCATACCATACCTTTACCCCATGTGCTCATGTCGAGGAAAGTGTCGCCTACTTTATCGAGTTTGAAAGATGATCGATAGTAAGCGGGCATAGTCGGTAATATTTTCGTGTCCTTGTAGTTCTTGTTCTTGATAAATGAGTAGTCTACGGGGAAGTTATATACAATCCAGTTTTTCAGTTCTTTCGCCTGATTGCCCGAAAGGAGTTCTACCTTATCGGTGATTCCCTTCCGGTCGTGGATGGACTTATCAAAGTTGACACGTCCCATTGCCTCTACCAGAATATCCAGTTGTGTGCCTTTCTTCAAGGCCGGCAAGGTAGTGGTAAATTCTCCTTTGCGGCGGTCGAGGCGAGCCAACAGTTTGCCATTGGCGTAGATTTGTGCCCAGTCGTGCACTTCGGTGATTTTCAATGTAGTGCCTGAGGTTACTGCTTCGGGCAATGTGGTACGATACAGGATCGTTCCCCACCCTTGGTTGAATTGTTCCATCGGCTGGATATCCACCGACTGTTTGGCATCCGGCAAGTTGGAGAAAAGCGGAGCTATTTTGGTGAAATGAAATTCGGGCACTTCAATGACAGGCAGTGCAGCAGGAACTTCCGGCAGCGCTTCACCGGCAGGAAGATATGTTTTCAGCAGATCGCGAAGGAGAAAGTATTTCTCTGTCGTCCATCCGGCTTCGCTGATCGGGGCATCATAGTCGTAAGAACTGCACATAGCGGAGTAGGCAGGATTGTTGGCACCACCCCAATGTCCGAAAGTCGTTCCTCCGTGAGTCATGTAAAGGCTGAAGGAGATGTTGCGATCGAGCATATCTTTGATGCCCTGCACCATATCTTTGGCAGGACGTGTTTCATGTTTCCGTCCCCAGTGGTCGAACCATCCGCTCCAGAACTCACTGCACATCAGCGGAGTTTCGGGACGAAGCTCTTTCAGTTTCTTAAACTGCTGGTCGATATTAGCCCCAGTTCCGAAATTCACAGTCCAAATCAGGTCGTCGAGTGCGTTATTGGTAAAGTTACTGCTCCAGTCGCATTGAAACAGAGGCACATCGGTAAAACCGGATTCACGTACCAAATCACGCACGGCAGAAACGTATGGTTTATCGGTTCCGTAAGAGCCATACTCGTTCTCCACCTGAACCATGATAATGTTTCCTCCTTTATCCACTTGCAACGGAGCCAGTTGTTTGCCGACCTCTTTCATAAAGATGCCGACACGTTCCATATAATAAGGATCGAGCGTGCGCAAGGCCACATCTTTTTTCTTTAACAGCCACCAGGGAAGTCCTCCCATCTCCCATTCCGCACACACATACGGGCCGGGGCGGACAATAACATACATTCCATGTAGCTGCGCAAGTTTACAGAAAGCAGCAATATCATTCTGACCGGAGAAGTCGAACTTTCCTTCTTCCTGTTCGTGGATATTCCAGAAAATATAAATGCAAATCGTATTCATTCCCAATGCTTTGCACATCTCTATGCGATGACTCCAGTAAGCCTGTGGGATACGGGTGTAATGCAACTCCGCCGCCTTCACTACAAATGGTTTTCCATCAAGTAGGAATGTGTTCTTGCCCGCCTCAAATTTGTGGGCAGTGGTTTGCGCCTGTGCACTACTAAAGATAATGACTGTAAAAAGCAACAGTAAAGCAATCAATCTGTTTTTCATGGTTTATTCAAAAATAGAATTTTAATAGTATACGGCAAAGATAGGTGATTCACCTAAAAAGGAGGGGATAATTATCATTCAAAAAGGGTTGAAAATAAAGCAAAATAGCTTTCCCGAGCTTATTTACCAAATCACGCAATGAACGGGTCGCATAAATGTCCACAATAAACGTATAAAAACGCTCGTTTATTTCCGGACAGGAAAAACAATGCCTGATTAAATCCGTCTTTCCATATCGTCGCGGAGAAATCAAAGCTATATTATTTCCGTTAAGCAGCATCGTTATCACGTTCTCTGTCTCTTTTCCCTATCACAGAAGTACTTTGCAGAAACATAGCCATTAGTTACAAAAGGATTGTTCATACCTATATTACACTGGTTTCTGCTCCAAAGATAATGAATTCATAATGTAATGGTCAAAAGATGATGGTCACAAAATGACCATCATCTTTTGACCATTACATTATTACTATAACTAAAATCAGTTTTCCTTTGTCAGCAGGCTTTCCAGCTCTTCCGCATTCAAGCGGAGATAGAATTGTCCGCGATAAGCCACGGAGATTCCGCCCGTTTCTTCGGAGACAATGATGGCATGGGCGTCCGACTGCTGCGAGATTCCCATAGCCGCACGGTGGCGCAATCCTAATTCTTTGGGAATATCCAAGTCATGAGACACGGGAAGGATACATCCTGCCGCTTTGATACGTTTCTTGCTGATGACCATTGCGCCGTCATGCAGAGGGCTGTTCTTGAAAAAGATGTTTTCAATCAAGCGTTGGTTGACAGCCGCATCAATCACTTCGCCTGTACGGACGATTTCATCCAAAGGAGTATTATGTTCAATGACAATCAACGCGCCGACTTTTTGTTTTCCCATACTCAGACAAGCCATAACTACCGGCATGATGTCGTCGTGCTTCAGAGCCTCTTTCTTTGAGCCGTTGAAAAGACGTGCCAATGCACTGACGTGACGGTGAGAGCCCAAGGTCAGTAAGAAACGGCGTATCTCATCCTGGAAAAGAACAATCAAGGCTATCACACCCACATTCATCAAGGTGTCGAAAATAGAGCCCAACAGTTTCATTTCCAGCACTTGTGTCACTACGAGCCAAATCAGGATAAAAACAAGGATGCCGGTGAAAACCTTGATGGAACCGGATGCTTTCATCAGTTTGTAGGTATAGTACAACAGCAAAGCTACCAGCAGAATATCAATAAAATCTTTTATGCCAAATTCAAAAAACATGCTATCTTCCTTTTATTTGCTACATGAACTCTCTTCTTTTATCTTTTCCATGATTCGGACGGCTTCCACGGCTTCGCGTACATCATGTACGCGAAGGATATGTGCACCTTTCATTAACGCGACGGTATCCAATATGGTTGTCCCGTTCAGCGAATCCTGCGGGGTTCCGCCCAATAACTTATAAATCATGGACTTCCGGGATACTCCTACCAAGAGCGGAAGTTCGAAAATGCTGAACTCTTCCAAGTGTGCCATCAGCTCATAATTATGCTCCAATGTCTTACCGAATCCGAATCCCGGGTCGAGAATAATATCTTTTACTCCCAAATCACGGAGTTGCTGCACTTTACGGGCGAAATACAGGAAAACTTCTTTTATCAGATTGTTATAATGAGGTTCTTTCTGCATACTCTGCGGGGTTCCCTGCATATGCATCATGATATATGGCACTCCCAATTCGGCTACCGTACGGAACATACGGTCGTCCATCTCACCGGCAGCGATGTCATTGATAATGGCTACTCCATATTCCCTCACACATTGTTCCGCCACATCAGCACGGAAAGTATCCACGGAGATGACAGCGTCCGGATGGTGACGGTTCAGGATCTCCAGTCCGGTGCGCAGCCTGCGCATTTCCTCTTCGGCAGAAATATGTTCGGCATTGGGACGCGAAGAATAAGCCCCTATATCAATAATGGCAGCACCTTCGTCAATGATTTGCCGGGCACGGGCTGCAATATCTTCTTCGGTCTGCATCCGGCTGCCGGAATAAAAAGAATCGGGAGTCACATTCAAGATACCCATCACCTGCGGAACGGCGAGGTCGAGCAACTGCCCTTTTACGTTTATGTAAATAGGAGATACAGGTTTTATCATTGACATTATTTCTTTATAGATTGTTGCAAATGTAGAGAAATAATCCGAAAGAATCTCCTATCTTTGCAACGTTTTTTAATTAATAAGTTCAGGATATGGAACTCACAGCTCTTTACCAAGTATTCCAAGAGTGTCAATCGGTCACGACCGACAGCCGGAACTGCCCGGACGGTTCTTTGTTTATCGCCCTGAAAGGCGAGTCGTTCAACGGCAATGCATTTGCCGAAAAGGCGTTAAAATCCGGGTGCGCGTACGCCATCGTCGATGAGGCCGGATATGCCGTAGAAGGCGACAGACGCTATATACTTGTAGACGACTGCCTGCAAACCATGCAACAACTTGCCAATTACCACCGCCGCCAGCTCGGCACACAGATTATCGGCATCACCGGTACGAATGGCAAGACAACTACCAAGGAATTGATTTCCTCCGTCCTTTGCAAAGCCCATAATGTGCTCTATACCTTAGGCAACCTCAATAATCATATCGGCGTGCCGGCTACCCTGCTCCGGTTGAAACCGGAACACGACCTTGCCGTCATCGAAATGGGAGCCAACCACCTGGAAGAAATCAAGTTCCTTTGCGGAATAGCCGAACCGGATTACGGCATCATCACCAATGTAGGCAAAGCCCATCTGGAAGGATTCGGCTCGTTCGAGGGAGTTATCAAGACGAAAGGAGAACTCTATGACTTCCTTCGTCCCAAAAGCGATTCCACCGTTTTCATCCATCACGACAATTCCTATTTAATGAATATAGCCGGCGGACTAAACCTGGTTTCTTACGGTACGGAAGACGGATTGTATATCAACGGACGCATTACGGACAATTCCCCTTATCTTACTTTCGAATGGAAGGCAGGAAAAGACGGAGAGGTTCACCAGGTACGCACGCAGTTAATCGGAGAATATAACTTCCCGAATGCCCTGGCTGCCATTACTATCGGGCGTTTCTTCGGAGTAGAAGCACAACAGATTGACGAAGCCCTGGCAGAATATACACCACAAAACAACCGCTCCCAACTCAAAAAGACAGAAGACAACACGTTGATTATTGACGCATACAATGCAAATCCGACCAGCATGATGGCTGCCTTACAGAACTTCCGCAATATGACTGTTCCCCATAAGATGCTCCTATTGGGAGATATGAGGGAACTCGGTGCCGAAAGTGCAGCCGAGCACCAAAAGATTGTAGATTATATCAAGGAGAACGGTTTTGAGAAAGTCTGGCTTGTAGGCGAACAGTTCGCAGCCGCACAACATTCCTTCAAGACCTATGCCAATGTGCAGGAAGTCATCAAAGAACTGGAAACTAATAAACCGAAAGGATACACCATTCTCATCAAAGGTTCCAACGGCATCAAACTCAGTTCGACAGTAGAACACTTATAAGCAGTGGAATAATTAGAAGCAAAATACTATAAAATGAAAAGAGAATGCGTCAAAAAGAAGTAAATACTATCTTTTTGACGCACTCTCTTTTTTATTCATTCTCGGTCGTACCACATAACAGGCAAGTAAACTCGCCAGAATCGCTCCCGTAGAATTGGCTGCAAAGTCCATCCAATCCCCACCACGATAACTGGTACAGTATTCCTGCAACAACTCCACACAACCACTGAAAAGCACAGGGCTGATGAAGGCACCTACCCAAGCATGCCACATAGGAGCATTATCCCTGCGGTGCGCCCGCAAAAATTCCAACCATAACATTCCCGACATACCGAAATACATACAGATATGAACTAACTTGTCCAAGTTGGAAATCTCGCTCAAATCCGTCTTGGGCGGCTTGAAGAACGACAGGTAAATCACAGTCAATATGATAAAAAGCGAAACGGGATATTTCTTAATATAAGATAGCATATCTAAATAAAATTACAGATTCGATGCAAATATAAGTATCATTTTTTATATTTGCACTTGCATGCGTGCATTTATAACGATTTGTAAGATAAAACAAGATTTATGACGAAAAATGATAGAGCGAACTTCGGCAGTAAATTAGGTGTAATACTTGCTTCCGCCGGGTCGGCAGTAGGATTGGGCAATATATGGAGATTCCCTTATGAAACAGGAAATCATGGGGGTGCGGCTTTTATTTTGATTTATTTAGGCTGTGTGCTTCTTCTCGGACTTCCCATTTTGATTGCCGAGTTTCTTATAGGACGCCGTTCAAGAGCAAACACCGCAGGCGCTTATCAAAAACTCGCTCCCGGCACACATTGGCGTTGGGTAGGGCGCATGGGGGTATTGGCCGGCTTCCTGATACTCAGTTATTATTCAGTAGTGGCAGGATGGACGCTTGAATATATCTTTGAGGCCGTCACGAATGGCTTTGCCGGTAAAACGCCCAATGAGTTCATCACTTCTTTCCAAGATTTTTCCAGTAACCCCTGGCGTCCCGTAGCATGGTTGGTGGCTTTCTTGCTGGTTACTCATTTTATCATCGTAAAAGGAGTAGAAAAAGGCATCGAGAAATCTTCCAAGATTATGATGCCTACCTTATTTATTATTATACTCATACTGGTAGTCTGTTCAGTCTCTCTGCCGGGAGCCGGTGCAGGCATCGAGTTTCTGCTGAAACCGGATTTCAGCAAAGTGAACGGGAATGTATTCCTTAGCGCGATGGGACAAGCCTTCTTCTCTCTTAGCTTGGGAATGGGTTGCCTTTGCACTTACGCTTCCTATTTCAATAAAGAAACCAATCTGGCTAAAACCGCATTCAGCGTAGGCATCATTGACACTCTTGTAGCCATATTGGCGGGCTTTATCATCTTTCCGGCAGCTTTCTCCGTAGGCATCCAACCCGGTTCAGGGCCGAGTCTTATCTTCATTACGCTGCCTAATGTATTCCAACAGGCATTTAGCGGAGTACCCGTATTAGCATACATATTCTCTGTGATGTTCTACACCCTGCTGGCAATGGCCGCATTGACCTCCACCATTTCACTGCACGAAGTAGTGACAGCTTATTTGCACGAAGAGTTCAAGTTCTCCCGGGGAAAAGCGGCAAGATTGGTCACCGGCGGATGCATATTCCTGGGAATATTCTGTTCCTTGTCATTGGGAGTCACAAAAGGGTTCACAGTCTTTGGACTAGGCACGTTCGACCTCTTCGACTTTGTTACAGCTAAAATCATGTTGCCGCTCGGCGGATTGTGTATCTCCCTTTTCACAGGATGGTATCTCGACAAGAAAGTAGTATGGTCGGAGATTACGAATGACGGTTCATTGAAAGTTCCCGTGTATAAACTAATCATCTTCATCTTGAAATATATCGCCCCGGTTGCCATCACACTGATATTTACCAACGAATTAGGATTCATCAAACTATAATGTGGAAAGACTTTTTTTATTTCACTAAAACCGAACGACAAGGTATTATTGTCCTTGTCGTTCTTATTTTAGGAGCATTCGCAACTCCTAAGCTCTTCACGCTTTTCGTCCATCCCAAAGAGATGGATGCCGCAGAACAAGAGAGGTTCGAAAAAGAATTAAATGAATTTATCTCTTCCCTCGAAGAGACAAGACCACACAGAAAACCTGCCGGCACCTCCTTCCGGTCATCTCCCAAAAGAGAAACAAGGCTTACTGTCTTTGACCCGAATACGGCCGACTCCATGACTTTTCTGTCTCTTGGGCTACCGTCATGGATGGCTAAGAACATCCTGCGTTATCGTAGCAAACAGGGACGATTCCACCGCCCGGAAGACTTCCGGAAAATATACGGACTGACAGAAGAACAATATAAGACACTGCTTCCTTATATTCAGATTGCGAAAAGTTCCGAACCTGAAGAAACAAGGGATACAGTACAGTTATTAACAGCACAAAGCACACAGCGGGATACCATATTCAAGTATCAACCCGGCACTGTCATCAGTCTCAATTCTGCCGATACCACCGAACTCAAGAAGATTCCCGGAATCGGAAGCGTCATCGCCCGTAAAATTGTAAACTATCGCAAGCGGCTGGGAGCCTTCTGCCGGATAGAGCAATTGCAGGAGATTCAGCTAAAAGCAGAGAAACTCCGTCCCTGGTTTTCCATTGACGCCGGACAGATACATCGTATCAACTTAAATAAAGCAAGCCTGGAACGGATGACATATCACCCGTACATCAACTTCTATCAAGCGAAAGTCATCGTAGAATACCGGAAAAAGAAAGGAAGCATAAAAAGCCTGAAGCAGCTATCGCTCTATGAAGAGTTCACTCCGGCAGATTTGGAAAGGCTCGAGCCTTACGTTTGTTGTGATTTATAAAAAAGATGCATTCCTATCACACCAGACAAGAATGCATCACACACAAACAAAACAAACACTCTACTATCATCTTCACAGACTTCCGTAGAGAAGCGACTATAAATATATACCAAAAAGGCAGAACTTCTGCAAAGTTCTGCCTTTTAGCTATGTTTTTTTAGAAATAAGTTTTTCTAATTAATCTTTTTTAATCATGCCATCGACCATATGCACCGTCCGGTCGGTGATTTTGGCCAGTCCCTCGTCATGGGTGACAATGACAAATGTCTGCCCCAACCTATCCCTCAAATCGAAGAACAGTTGATGTAATTCTTCTTTATTATGCGTATCCAAGCTACCGGACGGTTCGTCTGCCAGAATAACAGCCGGGTCGTTGATTAAGGCACGCGCCACAGCCACCCGTTGTTTCTCTCCGCCCGACAACTCGTTCGGCTTGTGAGAAGCACGGCCGGCAAGCCCCATAAACTCCAGAATCTTCACCGCACGGTCATTTGCCTCTTTCGAAGAGACACCTGCAATAAACGCTGGAATCATCACATTCTCCAATGCCGTAAATTCAGGCAGAAGTTGATGAAACTGGAACACGAAACCGATATTCTTATTACGGAAAGCAGACAACGCCTTCTCTTTCATCCGGCTGACCACGGTTCCGTCAATCTCGACCACACCTGCATCCGGCTCGTCCAAAGTACCCATTATCTGCAACAGTGTAGTTTTACCTGCCCCACTCGGGCCTACAATACTGACAATCTCGCTCTTATTGATTTCCAAATCAATCCCTTTCAGCACCTGCAACGAACCGAAACTCTTCGTAATTCCTTCTAGTTTTATCATAACAGCCTTTTATAATCGTTTAATGACATATTCCGCCAAGTAGCATCCAAACACCGCCGGCATATAACTGACCGTTCCACAGGTCGATTTCTTATTTTGTTCATCATCGGTCAACAGTACCGCTTTCGGGTCGGCCTGTTCGGTACTGAATACAACCGGGAGCTTCCGCTTCATTCCCATCTTCTGCAAGCGTTTACGCACCGCTTTGCTTAATCCGCAATGATAGGTGTCCCAAAGGTCGGCAAAACGTACTTGGGTAATATCACTCTTCGCTCCCGCCCCCATACTGGAAACAATCCTGATGCGCCGCTTCATCGCTTCGCTAATCAGATAGCATTTCGGACTGATAGTATCTATGGCGTCTACTATAAAGTCATACTTGGCGGCGTCCAACAGGTCCGGTATATTTTCATCTTTGAGATAGACCGGCAGAACAGCCAACTCAATATCCGGATTAATATCTTTATAGCGGGCAGCCAATACTTCCGCCTTCGTCAGCCCTAAGGTAGAATGCACGGCAGGCAACTGCCTATTTATATTGGTAGGCTGCACCGTATCGGCATCTACAATCGTCATTCGTCCCACTCCCGCACGGCAAATCATCTCGGCGGCATAAGCTCCTACCCCGCCCAGACCTACTACCAACACGTGGGAATTCCGGATGCGGTTCATCTTTTCCTCACCGAGAAGGAGTTCCGTCCTTTGCTGCCAATCATTTTCTTCCATCAGTTTTTCTTTAGCCATTTATAGAACCATTTACCAACCTTTTCATAATGCTGCGACTCGTTATGCCCACGAGGGTCGGAGAAAGAAACAATCTCCTGCGGCTCACCGAATTGGTCGGGATATAAAATAATCAAACTATTATTAGAGAAATATTTTCCAAGTTGCGCGGGCAGGCGGTCGAAAGAAGAATCATAAGAGATAGAACCGCTACGGGCGGAGATAACCACCAGCAGATGGTCGTAATTCACTTGTCCTGTTAATAAAAGAAGGTCTTCCCATTCTTCCATCATAGAGAACTCCGTCGGCGTTCCTGCATACTTTTTCTTCACAAGCTGCTGAAGCCTCATCAATGTCCGTTCATTCGCAAAGAAATGCACGCGGCATCCCAGGATGCTCCCCATCCGGCAGAAGTGTTCCACCCACTTCGCAAAACCCGTCTCATATTCGGCTTTCGGCGGAACGGCAATATTGATTCGCCGCAAAGTATTCACCGGCATCAGGAATTTGGCAATCATCACTTCGCGGTGCGTGCCTTTCAACAGGCTTTCCGCCAGATGCCCGAAGAAAGAATCCACAATATTGGCTTTCCGGTGCAGACCGATGACAACATCCGTAGCTTCATATTCCTTGATTGTATGGATAATTCCCGAAGCAATATTCAAATCATAACGACTCACCATAGTGACAGGCACATCGGCAGCGGCGGCAATCATTGCAGCCTTCTCCAAATTACGTTTTCCCTGCAACTCCTTCTTCTCCGAACTGTTATTGTCATTGATGACATTCAACGCTATCAACGCATTTTTCTGTTTAGCGTCCTTTATCACCAACGCAAGGTTGATTAGGTCTTCAATCGTATCCGGGTTAGCGACCGGAATCAATATCTGTTCGTTGCTTTTCCTTGTTCCTTCCTCCTCCGATTGTGTAGTTTCATCCAGCGCAAAACGACGTGCCGCACGCTCCGTCACCAACGAACTGATGACGCAAGTAAAGAGAATCATCACCACTGTACCATTCAGCACATCATCATTCAACAACCGTTCGCCATTCTCCATAATAATTTCGTGCCCAATCAATACTGCCGCCAACGTAGCCGCCGCCTGCGCATTACTCAGACCGAATATCATACTCCGCTCATTGGAGTGCATGCCATAAATCTTCTGCGTAACCCATGCAGCCAGCCATTTGCTGAAAGTAGCCACCACCGTCATCACAACCGCCACTTTCAGCGCTTCCCCACCGGCAAACAGGCTTCTTACATCAATAATCATCCCCACGCCAATCAGGAAATAAGGTATAAACAACGCGTTTCCTACAAACTCCAACCGATTCATCAAAGGAGATACATGAGGAACCAGACGGTTCAAGACCAGTCCGGCAAGGAAGGCTCCCAGGATGCCTTCCATTCCCACAAATTCCATCAATCCGCCACCGAGGAAGACCATCGCCAATACGAATACGAACTGCATCACACTGTCATCGTACTTCCGGAAAAACCAACGGCCTATACGAGGGAAGAAGAAAACAATCAGGAATCCGAGGAAAGCCACTTTTGCCACAAGAAAGCCCCAGAACCAGCCGTCGACGTTTCCTTTGAACATCCCCCCTATCACGGCAAGGATAATCAGAGCCAACGTTACGGTCACTGCCGTGCCACCGATAGTTATATTGACACTGCGCAGACGAGACAATCCGTACCTACTTATAATAGGATAAGCAATCAACGTATGGGAAGCATACATACTCGCCAGCAGCACAGCAGTGAGAAAGCCATAGCCCAGCATACTCATGCTGCTCCATATGCCCAGTCCCATCGGAATAAGAAAGGTAAGCCAGCCGAACACAATACTTTTCGTCCGGTTCTTCTTGAAGTCTTCCATATCCATTTCAAGTCCGGCAAGAAACATGATATAGTACAATCCCACTTTGCCGAAGAGTTCGAAACTGCTGTCACGGTCGAGCACATAGAAACCATGTTCGCCAATCAGGACACCTGCCAGAATCATGCCTATAATATGAGGTATATGGAGACGCCCCAGAATCATAGGAGCAAACAGAATGATAATCAATACCAGAAAGAATACCCAGGTCGGGTCGGTTATCGGCAAGGTTAAATTAAAATCAAACAGGTTCATAAACTGTGGCTTTAGGAATTCAATGCAAAGGAACAAAAAAGTTTGCAGAATCACAATGAATGTCCAAACTGTATTAATGTAAGCTACAATCATTTCTTTTTCACCGCTTACCTATCAGGATGTATTTCGCCAGGCACTTTTATTGCGGAACACTATAGTATCCCTTGCGGATAACTATAGTGTAACGAAGTAAGAGCCTGTTTAAATTTTCCTGAGATTATGTTAGATAGGCTTTACCGACCAGTTTTTATTCGTCACATAGTCTCC
>NZ_JANJZR010000027.1 GCF_024623065.1 Bacteroides acidifaciens | reverse complement strand
AAGAGCCTGCTCCGAGTTTTGCCCGACACAGTTTTGAGAGTTGCTTTCGAGTATATTTTCTGTTGTTGTGAGCAGCATGACGGAGACTATGTGACGAATAAAAACAGGTCGGTAAAGCCTATCTAACATAATCTCAGGAGAATTTAAACAGGCTCTAAATATCAATATCTTATATTTATTATTTTATCTCATTCTTTCTCTTCTTCCACAACTGCCACGAATTAATGATATTCTGCCACATATTATATATATAACATCATATAAACCTGATTATCAAAACAAAAGCCCACCTATTACTAATAGCGGGTAACAAAATAGTAACAAAAAAAACGAAGAAATCGCTTTGTGGTGGGCTTCATGTGCAAAGGTAACAAAAGCCCTCTAACCATAAAAGTAAAACTGGCGAAAAGAATACTGTTTTTCTTTTCGCCAGCACATATAATTTGCTATCTAAATAAGTTTAGTTCGTTTTGGATATATAGACAAAGAAACGTACTAAACCTTTGAACTTAAAAATATAGCAAACATGTTATGTTACATACTTTTTTGAATATTTAAACAATGTAGTTAAGTACTATCAAGCATATTTCGGGTATTTTTTATACATTTGCTTCATTGACAAGTAAATGATGACTGAATTTAATTCATATATGAGCAATATAGACATAGACTTTTTTAAAGGGTTGTGTCTAAAATACGGAGAATTACGACATTATAAAAGGAATGAGTTCATTCTCCGTGAAGGTGATATATGTTCTTTCTTCGGGTTTATCCTGTCGGGCGTAGTTAAATACAGTTGTACCAATTGGACAGAAAACAAACTGTACAATGTCGGCTTTTCCTTTCCAAATGAATTTATAGCCGATTATCCCACTTGTTTATATAATATAAAGTCTGAATTGAATATACAGACGATAACCCCGTGTAAGATTTACATCTGTTCTTCCGAATTTTTACAACAAAAATTCGAGGAAAACAAAGAAAGTCAACGTATTGCCCGTATCGCAACTGAACAAGTGTTTTTCCAATCATATTCGCGTTATTTGGATTTATTCAGATTCACACCGGAAGAGCGTTATCTCCGACTTCTGGAAAGATGTCCTGACATCTTGCAGATGATGTCATTGAAAGAGATAGCGTCTTACCTCAAAATAACACCTGTACACATGAGCCGAATCCGAAACAAGCTGTGCAAGCGATAAACCTATGTTAAGAATATTATTCATTTAGCAAAATAAGAATCGCTCCTTATTGCCCAGCATCCTGCATTTACATATCTTTGGCACAATCACCAAAGCAGGAAAACAAATGAGAACAAAAGAACTTTTCGGAATAACAATGCTTTTTTTGTATGTATTCTGTTTTATCGGCTGTAGCAACGAAGATGAAGTCTTTCATTCTTTGAGTATGGACGTGGATGGTATAGAACTGACAAAAGAAAAAAAATCCGAAATATACTGGGGTGAGGCACCGGCCGACCGAATGAAATTTACAATAACCGGGAAAGGTAAATATGCTGATTTAACATACATAACGTCTGTCTGCATAGACGGTGTATCGCAGACTCAAAAAAACGACCAAGGTAAAAGAGAACCGGTTGATGAATATTCTGTTTGGGAAGGTGAATGGGGATATATCAAGTATCAGACAAAGCTACCCCCATATTGTATGCAGTTCGAATTAGCACCTAATACATCAGATAAGAAACGTTTCTATGAGTTTCAACTCGGATATGGATATTGGCATGCAATAGTGAAAATAATTCAAAAATCAAGATAATATGAAAACTACAAAATTATTAGGAATACTGATATTATTCTTCTGTACATTCGGTTTTATCAGTTGCAGCAATGACGAAAAAGAAGGAAGAAAAATCACCGATTATAAGGAATATGCCCTTACGGTGGCATCTGAAAAGCTTCCGGGTGTAGTGACTTCATGCGGTAATTATAATCAGGTGGACGTATATGCCGTTATGAAAGAAGGAGCCACGGAGTGGGAAGCACTGCCGGCAATCGAAGGATTTGAATACGAACCCGGATATGAATACAAAATCCGCATCAGTGAAACAAGCTATTTGGATTACACCATGGGAGACCCCGCATGGACGGAATACCACTTTCTAGAAATAATATCGAAAGAAGAAAAAACTTCCGCGAACCTTCCCCTCAACTTTATCCCTGCCTGGTACTATGAGGAGTTTTGCGCATATATAGATGCCGATTTTCAATATGCCATTGATGCAGACCAAGAAGAAAGCATTGAAAACGACCTTATGGCCAATGAAGTACTCTCTTCCCCAAATCTACGCTGTTACATTACCGGCCGATTTGAGAATTGGTTTTTATTAGACACAGAGAAGAATGTGGTAGAGCAAGGCATCCTTAAGACCGAAAGAAAGGATTACGAAGATTTTCCCGAAGCATACCGGCTGTTGCCTCCTAAAGGAAACGTATTGGGGTATATGCAATGGAAGTTCATAAAAGAAAGTGGTTCTAAAGAGAATGCGACACAATACGATGTATTTATTTGCGGCAAGGCTGTGAGCAAATCTCCCGCTCCCGAATCGGTAGTACCGTGGCTATACCAAGACCTTACCGTTTATTACCAAAACAAATATCCAGAAACAAATGTGAAGGCTGTCGTCATCTGCTATAAGATGAAAATCTGATATAGAATCACCTTTCCCAATCATTGGAATATTAAAGTTTTATTCGACTCCGGGAGTTCATCAAAGAAAGGTTCAGCATTACCACGCTACGCCAGTTCGAGAAAGAACACTGCACGAAGAAAAAAAAGTGAATCTGAAAATCCGGAACGGTGAATGGCTTCATCCGTTCCGGATTTCCCTGCTTATGGCTTACCCAACTTATCAGCTTCTTTCTTTAGCTGTTCGGCTTGCTCGTTCAACAGCCTTGCACGTTCCAGTGCTTCCGCCTGCTTTTGGATGCGGTATTCAAAATCCATCACTGAATCGGTCAAACTTCGGATAAAACCGTTATCCCGTTGCCATTTGAACTTGTTTTCCAGCATATCAAGAGTTTCCCCGTCTGCCTGTCCTTGCATCAGCAAATAGCGATATTTCATATCGTTGTCCTGCAACTGCTGCATACGTTCAGCCAAACGGACATTCAAAAATATGGAAACGGAACAGACAACCAGCACTGCCGAAAAAACAAACAATCCCGGACTAATCCAAGAAGCGACCTTGTTGTAAATCCAGTTATAGAACGGTAAGGGCATAGCTTCCTCTTTATCCATCTTGCAAGAGCCCAAAGTATCAATCATTACCTTGAAACAACGGTAGGTTTCCAATGTTATTTTCTTGGTGTCCTCTATGTTCTTCTGCTGACCTCGCATCCTGCTCCTTATGTCGTCAAGTTGGCTTTGAATAACCTGCAACTTTTCTTCGGGAACAGCCGAATTACTGTGCAGTTCCGACAACGCTTGTTCTATTACTCCCAGCCGTTCGAGAGTTTCCTCCCGACTGGCTGGCAAAACAAAGGCATTTATTAGACTAAACAAGAAAACAAGGAAAATAAAGGAAATTACGTTCAACAAATACAAAACACTAAATATCAATATCTTATATTTATTATTTTATCTCATTCTTTCTCTTCTTCCACAACTGCCACGAATTAATGATATTCTGCCACAACACATACGAGCCCGGCGCAACAGCGGACAACGGATCGAGATAGGCGTGAGCCATCCAAATAGCCAGAATCGTATTCTTCTGCCCCAACGCCTGACCGCCACTGATGCGGTCGTTATAGACGGAGCCGATAGTTTTTCCTAAAAAGAACTGCAAACAACAAGCTACCAAAGCTCCGACGGCAATCATGATTTCAGTAAACCTGTCAGCTGAATCATTGAGTAATGAATACAAAGTCTGAGCCGTAACGATGGCTAACGAAACAGCCCACAAGTAGAAAGCAAGTTCGTGATAACCTAATAGTTTCTGATGAACTTTCGGCAAACATTTACTCAACAGCCATGCAAGCAGGAACGGGCAAATCAGCAACGGGAATACTTTACTCAAAATAACGAAGAACGCTTGCCAGAATCCGACATCGGGATGTACCTCCACTAAAGGAAAAAGAACGGGTACGGCAATGGCTGCTCCGATATTAGCGAGCAACGTATAAGTAGTCAGACTCGCCGCACTACCCCCCAACTTGGAAGTAATCACCGCAGCAGCCGTAGCCGTCGGGCAAATAATACAAACCATCACTCCTTCCGCTACAATCTTATCGAACCGGTAAAGCAATAGGTAAGCCGCCAACGCACCGCCAATCTGAATAAGCAACAGCCATGCATGGAGAGGTTTCGGCTTCAAGTCACGTGGAGACACTTTACAGAAAGTCAGCAGCAACATCGTAAAAATAAGATAGGGAGTCAGAAAAGAAAAGCTGATGAACAGCGGATAACCTATAGCACCTACCAACATAGCAATAGGTAACGTCCAATTCTTCAAAAACTTAAGCATCGTCGTACATTTTAACTTCGAAGCGCAAAGTAACAGAGATTTCAGGAAAAAAGCTATCATTAAACCGAAAAAAACACAAAACTTAATGGCAAATAATGAGTTTTCTACAAATTTCTACTACATTTGCACCGTATTACAAATATGAAACTGAATAGACCATACATAGTATATATATGCATTTGCCTCTGGCTACTTTTTCTACCCTCATGTACCAGCCATTTATGGGGGAAGGACTTTGTAGTAGTTATTGACGCCGGACACGGCGGACATGACCCCGGCGCCATAGGCAAAACAGCCAAAGAAAAGAACATCAATCTGAACGTTGCCCTGAAAGTGGGAAACCTGATAAAAAGAAACTGCGATGACGTCAAAGTGATTTATACCCGCAGCAAAGATGTCTTCATCCCCTTAGACCGACGTGCCGAAATCGCAAATAACGCGAAGGCTGACCTCTTTATTTCCATCCATACCAACGCACTGGCAAACAACCGCACAGCCAAAGGTGCATCTACCTGGACACTAGGTCTTGCCAAATCGGACGCCAATCTGGAAGTTGCGAAACGGGAGAACTCCGTAATCCTCTACGAAAGCGATTATCAGACACGATATGCCGGCTTCAATCCGAACTCCGCAGAATCTTATATCATATTTGAATTTATGCAGGACAAGTACATGGAGCAGAGTGTGCATCTGGCTTCACTGATGCAAAAACAATTCCGCCACACCTGCAAACGGGCAGACCGCGGAGTGCACCAAGCAGGATTCCTTGTCCTGAAAGCAAGTGCCATGCCGAGCATCCTGATAGAACTGGGATTCATCTCTACTCCTGAGGAAGAACGGTATCTAAGTTCCGAAGCAGGAGCCTCAACCATGGCAAAAGGTATTTATCATGCTTTCCTGAATTATAAAAGAGAGCATGAAATACGTCTTACGGGAGTCAGCAAAACAATTATCCCTACCGAACGGGAAGAAAACGATGCTCAGGCAATTGCACAAAAAGACACGGAAAGCGTGACAACCCCTCAACAGAAGGAATTACTGGCAGAAGCCAGGACAAAACCTGCTTCGGCAACAAAAACGACAACAAACCGCCCGATTGCATCGGAAAGCGCAACCAATGACAGCGAAATTACGTTTAAGATACAGATACTCACCTCTTCCAAACCTCTTGCCAAAAACGACAAGCGGTTGAAAGGGCTGAAAAATGTGGATTATTATAAGGAAAAGGGCATATACAAATACACGTATGGAGCCTCTGCCGATTACAACAAAGTGTTGCGTACGAAACGCACCATTACGGCACAATTCAAAGACGCCTTTATCATCGCTTTCCGAAACGGGGAGAAAATGAACGTCAATGAAGCGATTGCCGAATTCAAGAAAAGAAGAAATAAATAAAAAGATAAAATGAAGTACATTACAAAAGAAGTCAGAATAGGTATTACAGGCATCATTGCACTATGTGTGCTTATATATGGAATTAACTGGCTGAAAGGTATACACATGTTTCAACCTTCCAGCTATTTCTATGCCAAATTTGAAAATGTAAACGGACTCACCAAATCAAGCCCGGTATTTGCCGATGGTGTTCGGGTAGGTATCGTACGTGACATCTATTATGATTATGCCAAACCCGGAAATGTAGTTGTCCAAGTGGAACTGGACACGGAACTGCGAATTCCCAAAGGAAGTAGCGCCGAGCTTGTATCCGAACTTATGGGAGGCGTACGCATGAATATTCTTCTGGCAAACAACCCGCGCGAAAAATATGCCGTAGGAGATACGATCCCCGGCACGCTGAACAACGGAATGATGGAAAGCGCGGCGAAACTGATCCCAAAGGTAGAAGAAATGCTTCCGAAACTGGATTCTATCCTCATCTCTCTGAACAATATATTAGGAGACAAGAGCATCCCTGCCACCCTGCACTCGATAGAGAAGACAACCGCCAACCTGGCAGTAGTCAGTTCGCAGGTAAAAGGGCTGTTGAGTAATGATATTCCTCAACTCACCAGTAAACTGAACACTATCGGAGACAACTTCGTCGCCATCAGCGGAAATTTGAAAGAAATAGACTATGCAGTCACTTTCAAAAAAATAGACGAAACGCTGGCTAACGTAAAAATACTTACAGAAAAATTAAACAGCAAAGATAACACAATCGGACTGCTCTTCAACGACCCGACTTTATACAATAATCTGAATGCTACAACTGAAAATGCAGCCAGCTTATTAGAAGACCTGAAAGAGCATCCGAAACGGTACGTTCACTTCTCATTATTCGGCAAGAAAGACAAGTAGCAGATTATCGTTATATAGATTTTATCTAAATAACGAAAGGCTTTCAAAAGCAAGTGGATTGCTCTTCAAATGTCTATCTACAAACTGAAATAATATTCCCGTACAAACGTACAAAGGTGAGAGAAATATTAGAATTACATACGTAAATCACTAATATATAGATACTTTTAAAAATGCAAGAGAGGGAAAACAGAGTGTGTCGGACAACAAATATATAAGTCATTGAAAGTAAACACATTATTGTTGGCATGAAAAAAACAAGAAAAAATGGATTTGTTTTTTCCGAATAAGATTCCCAATTTTGCAAACGTAGAAGTTTTGCTTAATTAATAAATGTATTAAAAGTTACTATGATTGAATCAAATCATGTCGTACTTTGGAACCGCTGTCTTGACATCATTAAAGACAATGTTCCCGAGACGACATATAATACTTGGTTTGCCCCTATTGTCCCATTGAAATATGAGGACAAAACGTTGATCTTACAGATCCCGAGCCAGTTTTTCTATGAAATACTGGAAGAGAGATTTGTAGATCTTATACGTAAGACATTATATAAGGTCATTGGCGAAGGAACCAAGTTGATGTACAACGTCATGGTGGACAAGACTTCGATTCCGAATCAAACCGTGAATCTTGAAGCAAGCAATCGTTCTACAGCTGTTACCCCAAAAAGCATAATCGGAGGAAACAAAGCTCCCAGCTTCCTACAGGCGCCTGCCGTTCAGGATTTGGACCCGCATTTGAATCCCAATTATAATTTTGAAAACTTCATTGAAGGATACAGCAATAAACTTTCAAGAAGCGTAGCGGAAGCCGTAGCACAAAAACCGGGAGGCACCGCTTTCAATCCGTTATTCCTTTATGGAGCATCCGGAGTGGGAAAGACGCATCTGGCAAACGCAATAGGAACGAAAATCAAAGAGATTTATCCTGGAAAAAGAGTATTGTATGTTTCGGCACATTTGTTCCAAGTGCAATATACGGATTCAGTACGTAATAACACAACCAACGACTTTATTAACTTTTACCAAACGATCGATGTATTAATCATTGATGATATTCAGGAATTTGCCGGAGTCACTAAGACACAGAATAATTTCTTCCATATCTTCAATCATTTACATCAGAACGGCAAACAGCTCATATTAACTTCAGACCGTGCTCCTGTATTGCTGCAAGGTATTGAAGAACGCCTCCTGACCCGTTTCAAATGGGGAATGGTAGCCGAGCTTGAAAAGCCGACAGTAGAACTTCGCAAAAACATTCTGCGCAACAAGATACATCGCGACGGATTACAGTTCCCGGAAGAAGTTATCGATTATATTGCCGAAAATGTGAATGAAAGTGTACGTGACCTGGAAGGTATTGTTATCGCCATCATGGCTCGTTCCACTATTTTCAATAAAGAAATAGATTTGGATTTAGCACAACACATTGTGCATGGCGTGGTTCATAACGAAACAAAAGCTGTCACCATCGATGATATCCTCAAAGTGGTGTGCAAGCATTTCGATCTGGAACCGTCTGCCATACATACAAAATCCAGAAAAAGGGAAGTCGTTCAAGCACGGCAGATCGCCATGTATCTAGCTAAAAACCACACTGACTTTTCAACTTCTAAGATAGGTAAGTTTATCGGTAACAAAGACCATGCAACGGTACTTCACGCCTGCAAAACTGTAAAAGGACAATTGGAGGTGGACAAAAGTTTTAGTGCAGAAGTACAGGAAATAGAATCGTTACTGAAGAAAAGAAACTAGAATAGTGATTAATGTTTAGTGATTAGTGATTAACGCCTTGAAGTATGAATGTGCAGTCTATTAATCACTAATCACTAAACATTAACTACTATTTCAAGAATCCCTGTCGGCGGAGCACTGCCAATAGATTTTCAGACATAAATTCGTTATCTTTCTTTGTATAACGCACGTCTGTAAAGACTTGAGCTAAAGTCTCTTTTTTATTTTCCTCGATAAATTGTTTGTTTTCCGGCAACGATTCTTTATATGCATAGAGCTTGTCTATCTCTTCCGACGTATAGTCGTGATATTTCTCTTCGTGCACGGCAGCTTCCAAAGGCAAGCGGTCTACCTGCGCAGGAATACCGTCGGGATAGCCTACCGTTATCGTTGTGAGAGGAAATACCAGTTCGGGAAGTTGAAGAGTATCAATAATCATTTGTGGATTGTAAGTAGTGGTTCCCAGATAACAAATGCCGAGTCCCGCCTCTTCCGCCAGCGTGCAGAAAGTCTGCGCAACAAGCAAAGTATCCATAGACGCATTCATAAAAGACATTAAATTATCATAGCCCGGCACCGCTTTCCGCTGCTCGCACCACTTGCTGAATCGGCGGAAATCAGCACAAAAAGTAAGTATCACCGGCGCATTTTTTACCATCGGCTGATTGAAATGAGCAGGCGAAAGTTTCTCCTTCATTTTAGCGTCGCGAGTGACAATCACACTATAAAGTTGCATCCCACCCATCGTAGAAGCGCGGAAAGAGGTTTCAAGCAAATCATTTAACAAATTTGGAGCTATGTCCTTAGACTGGTATTTCCTGATTGTTCTTCTGTTCTTTACGGTTTCAAACATATCTTTTTTCTGCAAAGATATAAAAAGAAAAAACTATTTCACCATACAGACAGAAAAGAAAAGTTTTCTTTTTGGAAAACTTTAACCTTTGAACAAAAATCAGATTTATCTGTTTATCAAACACTTATCGCAAATAAACGGAAAACTTGCGACCTGTTAATAAATTGTTTCATTTTTATTTTGTTAGATGAAAAAACATTCTTAGCTTTGCAGCCACATTTGTTAACAATAAGTAAACTTCTACAAATTACTTATTAAAAATCAGATTTAGCACAATTTGAATCGTGGAAAAACAAATTTATTCTTATGACGAAGCCTACGAAGAATCTTTACGATATTTTCAAGGCGACGAGCTTGCTGCAAGGGTTTGGGTAAACAAATACGCAGTAAAGGATTCTTTCGGAAATATCTATGAAAAGTCTCCGGAAGACATGCATTGGAGAATTGCCAATGAAGTGGCACGCATCGAATCAAAGTATCCGAATGCGCTTACGGCAAAAGAGCTGTACGATTTACTGGATCACTTCAGATACATCGTTCCCCAAGGTAGCCCGATGACAGGAATCGGCAACGACTACCAGGTTGCATCATTATCCAATTGTTTCGTTATCGGTGTAGATGGCGCTGCCGATTCTTACGGTGCCATCATCAAAATCGATGAAGAACAGGTACAATTAATGAAAAGACGTGGTGGCGTAGGACATGACCTGTCACATATCCGCCCGAAAAGTTCTCCCGTCAACAACTCCGCACTGACTTCCACAGGTCTTGTCCCATTCATGGAACGGTATTCTAACTCGACCCGTGAAGTAGCTCAGGACGGACGCCGCGGTGCATTGATGCTAAGCGTGTCTATCAAGCATCCGGACTCGGAAGCCTTTATCGACGCCAAGATGACAGAGGGAAAGGTGACCGGAGCAAATGTATCGGTAAAACTGGACGATGCTTTCATGCAGGCCGCCATAGATGAAAAGCCTTATGTACAGCAGTATCCTATCGACTCTGCCAATCCCGTATTCACCAAAGAAATCGACGCTTCTACTTTATGGAAGAAGATTGTTCATAATGCATGGAAGTCAGCAGAACCGGGTGTATTGTTCTGGGATACGATTATCCGTGAGTCTGTGCCCGACTGTTATGCCGACTTGGGTTACAAAACCGTATCGACTAACCCATGTGGTGAAATTCCTTTGTGTCCTTATGACTCTTGCCGCCTGTTGGCAATCAATCTATATTCGTATGTAGTTAATCCTTTCAAGCCGGATGCATACTTCGATTTTGACTTATTCCAAAAGCACGTAGCTTTGGCTCAACGCATCATGGACGATATCATTGACCTCGAACTGGAGAAGATCGAGCGCATCATGAAGAAAATTGATGAAGACCCGGAAAACGAAGAAGTGAAATATGCGGAACGTACACTTTGGGAGAAAATATACAAGAAGAGCGGACAGGGTCGCCGTACTGGTGTAGGTATCACTGCCGAAGGGGATATGCTTGCCGCTTTGGGACTGCGTTACGGAACGGAAGAAGCAACGGAATTCTCTGAAAAAGTACACAAGACAATAGCTCTCGGTGCCTATCGTTCTTCAGTAGAAATGGCTAAAGAGCGTGGTGCTTTCGAGATATACGATAACAAACGTGAACAGAACAATCCTTTCATCCAACGTTTGGCGGAAGCAGATCCGGCACTGTACGAAGATATGAAAAAGTACGGACGCCGTAATATCGCTTGTCTGACTATTGCTCCTACCGGAACAACCAGTCTGATGACTCAGACAACTTCGGGTATCGAGCCTGTATTCCTGCCTGTTTACAAGCGTAGAAGAAAGGTGAATCCGAACGACACAAATGTACATGTAGACTTCGTTGACGAAACCGGAGACGCATTCGAAGAATATATCGTATTCCACCACAAATTCGTTACGTGGATGGAAGCGAACGGCTACGACCCTGCAAGACGTTATACACAGGAAGAGATTGACGAAATGGTGGTTAAATCTCCTTACTATAAAGCTACTTCCAACGATGTTGACTGGTTGATGAAAGTGAAGATGCAGGGAAGAATCCAGAAATGGGTAGACCACTCCATCAGCGTGACAATCAATCTGCCGAATGACGTAGACGAGAATTTGGTGAACCGCCTGTATGTAGAAGCATGGAAATCCGGTTGTAAAGGCTGTACCGTATATCGTGACGGTTCACGTTCCGGTGTATTGATATCTACGAAATCGAATAAAGACAAAAAAGAAGGACTTCCTCCTTGCAAACCGCCTACGGTTGTAGAGGTACGTCCGAGAATATTGGAAGCAGACGTAGTGCGTTTCCAGAATAACAAGGAGAAATGGGTGGCTTTCGTCGGCTTGCTGGACGGACATCCTTATGAAATCTTCACCGGTTTGCAGGATGATGACGAAGGTATCCTGTTGCCCAAGAGCATAACTTCCGGACGTATCATCAAGAACGTTGACGAGGACGGCACGAAACGTTACGACTTCCAATTTGAGAACAAACGCGGATATAAGACAACTATCGAAGGATTGTCAGAGAAGTTTAACAAGGAATATTGGAACTATGCGAAATTGATTTCGGGAGTACTTCGCTACCGGATGCCGATTGAGCAGGTGATCAAACTGGTAGGCTCCCTGCAATTGAATAGCGAAAATATCAACACCTGGAAAAATGGTGTGGAACGTGCCTTGAAGAAGTATATTCAAGATGGAACCGAAGCCAAAGGTAAGAAATGTCCGAACTGCGGTAATGAAACTTTGATTTATCAGGAAGGTTGCCTGATCTGCACAAGTTGCGGTGCTTCCAGATGTGGATAAACATCTTACGTATGTTAATTAATATATAAACAAAAGGTTAAAAGGAGTCCGCGAGGGCTCCTTTTATTTTTTATTCAAAAAAATGTCTTATACTTGCAGTGTCTTACATATTCAATCAAAATCTAATATATATGATTTTATCATTTAACATCGAATATCGCACCAACTGGGGGGAAGAAGTGAGGCTTGCCGGCTTGTCTACGGAATCTGTCCCCATGCACACAACAGATGGCATATACTGGACAGCAGAACTGGAGCTTGAAGTTCCCCAGGAAGGATTGACTGTCCATTATAACTACCAGATAGAACAAAACGGAATTGTTACCCGCAAAGAATGGGACAACTTCCCACGATGTATTTTCTTATCCGGTGTCCCCAGGAAGAAATACAGAATCAACGACTGCTGGAAAAACATTCCCGAGCAACTATACTTTTACAGTTCCGCTTTTACGGAAGCTTTATTAGCGCATCCCGAAAGAGACAGTATTCCGCAAGGTCATAAGAAAGGACTGGTTATCAAAGCTTATGCCCCGCGAATTAACAAGAATTACTGTCTGGGAATTTGTGGCAACCAGAAGGCATTAGGCAACTGGAATCCGGAGAATGCTGTCCTGATGAGTGATGCCAACTTCCCGGAATGGCAAGTGGAACTGAATGCCAGCAAACTCAAATATCCGCTGGAATACAAGTTTGTTCTTTACAACAAGCAGGAGAAAACAGTGGAGTGCTGGGAAAAGAACCCTAACCGCTATCTGGCAGACCCGGAAATAAAGACGAACGAAACGCTCGTGATTTCCGACCGGTATGCTTATTTTGATATTCCGGCATGGAAAGGCTCCGGCATTGCCATTCCTGTATTCTCGCTGAAATCAGAGAAGAGTTTCGGAGTCGGCGATTTCGGTGACTTGAAACGTATGATCGACTGGGCTGTATGTACGCATCAGAAAGTTATCCAGATTTTGCCTATTAACGACACGACCATGACGCATGCATGGACGGACTCTTATCCTTATAATAGCATTTCTATCTATGCTTTCCATCCGATGTATGCTGATTTAAGACAGATGGGAACATTGAAAGACAAAGAGGTCGCCGCCGGATTCAGCAAGAAACAAAAAGAATTGAACAACCTGACTGCCATTGACTATGAAGCAGTCAATCAGACCAAGTGGGAATTCTTCCGTTTAATCTTCCGGCAGGAAGGCGAGAAGGTGCTGGCTTCCAAAGGGTTTAAAGCATTCTTTGTAGCTAATAAAGAGTGGTTGCAGCCTTATGCTGTCTTCAGCTATCTGCGTGATGCTTACCGGACACCTAATTTCCGTGAATGGCCGAAATTTTCGGTTTACAATGCACAGGAAATAGAAAAGATGTGCCAACCGGAGACGGCAGACTATCCGCATATCGCGCTATATTATTTCATCCAGTATCATCTGCATCTGCAATTATTGGCGGCAACTAAATATGCCCGCGAGAACGGTGTTGTATTGAAAGGGGATATCCCTATAGGCATCAGTAGCAACAGTGTGGAAGCCTGGACCGAGCCTCATTATTTTAACCTGAACGGACAGGCAGGCGCTCCACCCGATGATTTCTCCGTCAACGGACAGAATTGGGGATTCCCCACATACAACTGGGACGTGATGGAAAAAGACGGATACCGATGGTGGATGAAACGTTTCCAGAAAATGGCAGAATACTTTGACGCTTACCGAATCGACCATATTCTCGGATTTTTCCGTATTTGGGAAATACCGATGCATGCCGTACACGGATTACTAGGGCAGTTTGTCCCTTCTTTGCCTATGAGCCGGGAAGAGATAGAAAGTTATGGTTTTACCTTCCGGGAAGAATATCTGAGACCATTTATCCATGAGTCATTCCTCGGACAGCTATTCGGTCCTTATACTCATCTTGTGAAACAAGATTTCCTTCAATTGACTGATAAACCCGGGATTTATTGCATGAAGCCGGGATTTGAAACGCAACAGGAAGTGAAACAATTCTTTGCCGGTAAAAACGACGAGGACAGTATTTGGATCCGGGATGGATTGTATTCTTTAATCAGTGATGTCTTGTTTGTGCCGGACACAAAAGAGAAAGGCAAGTACCATCCCCGCATTGGCGTGCAACGTGATTTTATCTTCCGGTCATTAGCCGAAGAGGACAAGAATGCGTTCAATAAACTCTACGACCAATATTATTATCACCGCCACAATGAATTCTGGCTCCAGCAGGCAATGAAGAAGTTGCCACAATTAACACAATCCACCCGTATGTTGGTATGTGGAGAAGATTTGGGAATGATTCCCGCTTGCGTAGCGTCAGTAATGAACGATTTACGCATTCTCAGCCTGGAAATTCAGCGGATGCCCAAGAACCCGATGCATGAGTTCGGGCATTTGGATGAATATCCGTATCGGTCTGTCTGCACAATTTCCACACATGATATGTCTACGCTACGCGGCTGGTGGGAAGAGGATTATCAGCAGACACAACGGTATTACAACACGATATTAGGACATTACGGTGTTGCTCCTGCCGTCGCGACTCCTGAATTGTGCGAAGAGATTGTACGCAATCATCTTAACAGCAACTCGATTCTCTGCATCTTGTCTTTCCAGGACTGGTTGTCCATAGACGGAAAATTGAGAAATCCGAATGTGGCGGAAGAACGAATTAACGTTCCGTCCAACCCACGAAACTACTGGAGATACCGGATGCATATCACATTGGAACAGTTGATGAAAGCGCATGCATTCAATGATAAGATACGCGAACTGATTAAATATACTGGGAGAAATCCTGAAAAATAGATGTAAGTAAGATAAATAACGCGGATAATGCCGGTTTAAGAATGTCGAAAACCTGTATTATCCACGCTATTTATATTTCTGACGTTCTCTTTTGCAATAACCGAACCGGCACGCAATCATTTTTTTCGCTTTACTCAGCCACCTTTTTATTTTTCCATCTTCCCTGTTTTTATTCCAATTAATCAAGTATCTTTGCGCCCGAATCCCGTAATAAAAGACAGCAAGAGATGCACTCCAACTTATAACGTTGAGTATCTGTATCCTGCTCACTCCTGTCCTTCTGAAGGTAAGCCCGCAAATGGTTGCCCAGAAAGACCTGTTAAAAGTAAAACAGAACCATACTAACATCACATCATATGAAGATAAACAATAGCTATATTCTTTTGAAAGAGATTCGTTGCTATGCCTACCACGGAGTAGCGCCACAAGAGAACCTTATCGGAAACGAATACATCATTGACTTGAAACTGAAAGTGGATATCAACAAAGCCGCACAAACGGATGAAGTAGCTGATACTGTCAACTACGCGGAAGTCCATCAAGTGATAATGGCAGAAATGGCTGTCCCGTCGAAGTTACTGGAACACGTAGGCGGACGGATTATTGAAAAACTTTTTCAGCAGTTCCCGGCTCTTGAAGAAATAGAACTGCATCTTTCCAAACGAAATCCACCGATGGGAGCTGATGTAGAATCAGCAGGAATAGAACTGCATTGCAGCAGAAAATAAAACGGAAACTCATATTTCTTATTCAGGCACGGATTACACGGATTTCGCAGTTTTAAAATTGGAACCGTGTAATCCGTGCCTAATTTACATTTTTATGTAGAATTATCTGACAAGTCAGCCCGTTATTATCTTAAAGTTCTTATTTCTTTTTTTTCTTTCTCCTATCCACAGCTTCTACCGCTTCCGTTACCACAGGTTTATTCTGGAAACGTTTTGTATAACTGGAATAATCAGGATGAATACGCTCATAATCGGGATCCATAAACAACGGACTGGAAATGATATGGTCCGCTGTTGAACGGTTACAGCAGAAAACAATATTTTCTACGCCTGCCAAACGAGTCAATGCTTTCACATCAGTGTCATGCGGCTGCAAAGTCATAGGATCTGTGAAGAAGAAAAGATAATCAATCTGCCCATCTACAATACGCGAACCCATCTGCTGGTCACCCCCCAAAGGACCGGATTTCAAAATCGTGAAATCCCACTCCACTCCAGGATGCTTTTCCTTCAGTGCTTCTAAGATTAATGTACCGGTAGTACCCGTACAGTAGAATTTATTCCCCATCAGCAGTTCCGAATTCCAGAGTACCCATTCGATGAGGTCTTTTTTCATTGCATCATGCGCTACCAGCCCGATGCCTCTTCTTACTTTTGATGCTTCCATCTTGTTATCCTTTTAGGTCCGACAATTGAGAGAACCGTTTGCATCCTCTCGCATAAAACTGCCACAAGATACTACTTTTTGTTCGTTCAGGTATCGGATTCAAAGTTTTTTTTCTAAGGTTCTCCTCACGGGATGAGGAAAATGACGGACATATCTGCTTATATTCCCTGCGTGCGCTTATCACAGCACGAGCATTACTTATATCTCCCTTCAGTAGAAAAGTAAGTGCCGCCACATAATCAAGACAAGTCCGGACACGCATCACTTTATCAAACTCTTCCTGCGGAAGATTCTTATAGAGCATGACAAGATTATTACGAAAATTGAGAAAAGTCTTACGAGGATTCTCCTTTTTGAGCGTAGCCCCGCCTACATGATAGACAACACTTTGAGGAATGCAAACAATCCCACGCCCCCGTGAACGAAGTCGCCAGCATAAATCAATCTCTTCCATATGCGCAAAGAAACGCCCGTCCAGTCCACCGATATTCAGATAATCGGCACGACGGATAAACAAAGCCGCCCCGGTTGCCCAAAATATGGGAACAATTGTATCATACTGCCCCTTATCCTCTTCGACTACTCCCATAATACGTCCCCGGCAGAAAGGATAACCGTATTTATCTATAAATCCACCCGACGCTCCGGCATATTCAAAATATTCTTTTTGCCGCTGGCTCCGTATCTTCGGCTGGCAGGCAGCTACTTCCAGATGAGCATCGAGATAAGCAATCATCGGCTCCAACCATCGCTCCGTCACTTCCACATCAGAGTTCAGAAGAACGACATATTCAGCATCCACCTGCTGCAAAGCCACATTGTATCCGTCGGCAAAACCATGATTCTGTTCAAGCAGGATTGTCCGGACAGAGGGAAATTCCCGATGAAGCATATTCACAGAATCATCCGTAGAACCGTTGTCCGCCACACAGACTTCTATCCCCGCCCCTTTCGAATAGCGTACTACGGACGGAAGAAAAGTGCGAAGCATATCACATCCGTTCCAATTCAGAATGACAACCGATACTTTCATTTCTGTTTTTTTTCCTTGTTTTGCTCTTTCTTCTTATCCTGCTCTTCCCGTTCATTCCGTTTACATTCTTCCGAAGTAAATTTCCATCGCTTATGCGACCACAGCCAATAGGCAGGTTCCCTGCGAAGGGTTTGTTCCAGACACTGCGCAAACATTTCTGTTATCTCCCCTTCGGCTGTCTCTTTGGGAGTATCCGTCATCAGTTTGAATTCGGCTTCGCAATACCCTCTGCGATTCTTCGTCAATTCACAATAGAAAACGGGAAAATTCATCATTTTCGCAATACGTTCCGCACCATTCAGGAAAGCAGTTTCCTGCCCCAGGAAAGTAGTCCAATACCTGTCACCGCTAGGCCATTGGTCAGTAATCAGCCCGACCACCATTTTTTTGCCTTCATGCTTCAATTTTATAATCTCGCGGGCAGTAGAATGCTTGGGGATATTGTATCCGCCGAAACGGGAACGGATACGCTTGAACAGTTCGTCCAGATATTTATCCTTCAAAGGTTTATACACCTGTACGGGGACATCTCCCGGTTTCATGATCGCCCCCATCCCGATCAGCCATTCATAATTGGCATAATGGGGAATCATCACGATAATTCCACCGCACTTCTCCGTCAGTTCCAAATACTGTTTCGTATTCTTATAAGTCATCCTCTGGCAGAGATCTTCGGCAGACATATGCAGCAGTTTCAAATCTTCAAACATATAATCTGAAAGGTAGCGATAAAATTTGCGCTCTATCTGCAACCTTTCCGCATCGGTCTTTTCCGGGAATGATTTCGCGAGGTTCTCTCGCACTACTTTCCGGCGATATTTCCCCACACGATACATCAACAGATAATTAAAATCCGAAAGGATATACAATATTCGGAACGGAAGGGCTGAAAAAAGCCACATTCCGGTAGATACGAGCCAATAGATGAGTTTTGATTTCATGCTTATATCAGAATTGTACCTTTTAATGCTGTCTTATCTTCGTTAAAATCGCCCAGACACACATTGACTACCTGATTGTCGAGCGAGTTATCACTTTCCACTTCCACACGGATATAATTTTCCGTAAATCCATGCATCGGAGTGCCTGCTTTCGATTTCTCCATCAACACCGGCATAACCTGCCCGATATGACGGGCATAGAAAGCCTGCGTCTTTTCATCCGAAAGCGCCAACAGCCGTTGGCTGCGCTGATGCTTTTCTTCAGGAGAAACCACATAGTCTATTTTCAGCGCTTGCGTTCCGGGACGCTCGGAATAGCTAAACACATGTAGTTGCGTCACATCCAGTCCGTCAATAAACTGATAAGCCTGTTCAAAGTAATCGGACGTTTCTCCACGGGTTCCCACAATCACATCCACACCGATAAAGGCATCCGGCATCACCTCTTTTATCTTCTTTATTTTCGAAGCAAAAAGAGCAGTGTCGTAACGACGACGCATTAACTGCAAAACTTCATCGCAACCGGATTGCAAAGGGATATGAAAATGAGGCATAAAACTGCGGGAGTGAGACACAAACTCGATAATCTCATCAGTCAACAGATTGGGTTCTATGGAAGAAATACGATAACGTTCTATTCCATCTACCTGATCCAGCGCCTTTACCAGATCAAAGAAACTCTCTCCTGTTGTTTTACCAAAATCTCCGATATTCACTCCGGTCAGAACGATTTCTTTTCCACCTTCAGCAACTGCCTGCCGCGCCTGCTCAACCATGGAAGCAATAGTCCCGTTACGACTTCGCCCGCGCGCAAAAGGAATGGTGCAATAGGAACAGAAGTAATCGCATCCATCCTGTACTTTCAGGAAATAGCGCGTACGGTCGCCCCGTGAACACGAAGGAGAAAAGGAACGGATATCTTTAGTCGCAGTAGTGATAGCCTCTCCTTTTTCATGCTTTTGGAGGTCGCCCAGATATTGAAGTAACTCTCCCTTCTGTTCCGCTCCCAACACTACATCTACTCCATCTATCTTTGCCACATCACCGGGCTTCAATTGCGCATAACATCCGGTCACTACCACAAAAGCACCGGGATGCTGCTTTACCAAGCGATGGATAGCTTGTCGGCATTTCTTATCCGCCATCTCCGTCACAGAGCAGGTATTTACCACACAGATATCCGCTTTTTCGCCTTTACGCGCAGTCCGTACACCTGCCTCACGCAGAATTTTACCAATAGTCGAAGTCTCTGAAAAATTTAATTTGCAGCCTAATGTATAATAAACGGCTGTCTTATTTTGAAATACAGTGGTATCTATCATAAGCTGTCATAACACATATTTAGTGCAAAGTTACACATTATTATTAGTAAAACCCTTTTGGATACGAAAGTTTATTCCTATTTTTGCACAATTCACTAAAAAACGTGCAATGATTAAAGAGAATTTCATTAAACTATACGAAAATAGTTTTCGTGAAAACTGGGATTTACCTTGTTACACTGATTACGGAGAAAATACCCACTATACATACGGGGAGGTAGCTGAAGAAATCGCCCGTTTACATCTGTTATTCAAACATTGTAGCCTTCGCAGAGGAGATAAAATATCCGTTATCGGCAAAAATAACGCACATTGGTGTATTGCCTATATGGCAACTATCACCTATGGCGCAATCGTTGTACCTATCCTTCAAGACTTTACCCCTAACGATGTACATCATATCGTCAATCATTCCGAATCTGTTTTCCTGTTTACAAGCGACAGCATTTGGGAAAATCTGGAAGAAGAGAAACTGCTCGGATTAAGGGGCGTATTTTCACTGACTGACTTCCGTTGCCTGTATCAACGTGACGGAGAAACGATACAGAAGTTTCTGAAAAATACCAATAAGGAAATGCACTCTTCTTATCCGAAAGGTTTTACACGCGAAGATGTACAATACACTACTTTGTCCAATGACAAAGTAATGCTCCTGAACTATACGTCCGGCACTACCGGCTTCAGCAAGGGGGTCATGCTAACCGGCAATAATCTCGCCGGAAACGTCACTTTCGGGATCCGTACCGAATTACTCAAAAAGGGGGACAAGGTGCTTTCCTTCCTTCCGCTGGCGCATGCTTACGGTTGTGCGTTCGACTTTCTGACAGCAACAGCCGTCGGCACACATGTCACTTTGCTCGGGAAAACGCCTTCGCCCAAAATCATTATGAAGGCTTTTGAGGAAGTGAAACCGAATCTGATTATCACCGTCCCACTCGTCATCGAGAAAATATACAAGAATATCATCCAACCTCTTATTAATAAGAAAGGAATGAAGTGGGCGCTTAATATTCCCTTGCTCGACACCCAGATTTATAATCAGATACGCAAACGACTCATCGACGCATTGGGCGGACGTTTCAAAGAAATCATCATCGGCGGTGCCGCTATGGATAAGGAAGTGGAAGAGTTTTTCTATAAAATCAAGTTCCCTTTTACCATCGGTTACGGAATGACAGAATGTGGTCCGCTTATCAGCTATGCTCCATGGAATGAATTTGTATTGGGTTCTTCCGGTAAGATTCTGGATATTATGGAAGCCCGTATCTACAAGGAAAACCCGGAAGCAGAAACCGGAGAAATCCAGGTTCGGGGAGAAAATGTGATGGTTGGCTACTACAAGAACCAGGAAGCAACGCAGGAAGTATTCACGCAAGACGGCTGGTTACGCACAGGTGATCTCGGCTCTATGGACAGCAATGGAAATATTTTCATCCGGGGACGACTCAAGACTATGATCTTAAGTTCTAGCGGACAGAATATCTTCCCGGAAGAATTGGAAACGAAGCTCAACAACCTGCCGTTTATCCTCGAAAGTATCGTCATCGAACGTAATAAGAAGTTGATAGCACTTGTCTATGCCGATTACGAAGCGCTGGATTCACTCGGATTGAACACCCCCGACAACCTGAAAACAATCATGGACGAAAACCTCAAGAACCTGAATGCCAACGTAGCCGCTTACGAGAAAATCAGCAAGATACAACTCTATCCTACAGAATTCGAGAAAACGCCAAAAAGAAGTATCAAAAGATACTTATATAACAGTATAGCTGTCGAATAATATGTTCTTAAACATAGGTGAAGAGCAAAAAAGAGGGCCGTTACCAAAAAAAATATAAAAATAGTTGGCTTTTCGAGAACAACATATTGAAAAAGTACATACCTTTGCACCGTTTTAATAAAGCAATTGATTGTATTACGTTTTTAAAAAGCAAAGAAAATGAAAAAATTAGTTTTGATGGCCGTAGCTATCGTAGCAGTATCATTCGCATCTTGTGGTAACAAAGCAGCTGACGCAGCAAAAGCAACTGCAGACTCTATCCGTATCGCTGATTCAATCGCAGCAGTAGAAGCAGCAGCTCTTGAAGCAGAACAGGCAGCAGCAGATACTACAGCAACTGATAGCGTAGCAGTAGAAGTAACTGAAACTGTAGCTGAATAATATTCAACAGCTTGAGAGAATTGAAAGTCTGACATGCACAAAGCATGCACAGACTTTTTTTATGCCTTATTGTTAGCTGTTTATACTATTGGAAACAGGCATTATTTGGAATAGGAATTTTTCACAAAAGGAGCATCCAATAAATAATCCAGACTCACTTCTACACTCTCTTCTACCGGGATACTATATTTCTCGATTTCAGCAACAAGATAGTTCACACCTGCCGTCTTTGCATTATTAAAGATTGCATCGAAACCTACCATTCCGCTTTGACCGACTTCCCTGTGGTCTTTGATATGGAATATCTTGAATCTGCCCGGATATTTATTAAAATAATTGACCGGACTGTTTTGTCCGCGAACCACCCAGTAAACATCCATCTGGAAAAAAACGTATTCGGGATTCGTATGTTCCAGCATATAGTCATACATCACGTTACCTTCCACTTTTTGGAATTCATGGGCATGATTATGATAACCAAACTGCAAGCCTTGTTGCTTACAACGTCTGCCTATTTCATTGTAATAGGTACAGTAAGTTTCCAAATCCTTCAGTGTTTTAGGAACATCCATCCAGGGAGCTACAATATATTTCATACCTGCTGCCTTATGGTCTGCAATACACTGGTCCCACCATTCAAGTGACTTCGAATAATCGCCGGAAGCCAATTCTTCTTTAGACAATCCACGTGTACAATGGGAAGACAAGACTTTCATTCCAGTCGACTCGACATCGTTCTTGAATTGCTGGGGAGTTCTATCGTAAAATTTACCATTATTATAATTGGCTGCTTCAACACCGGTATAACCCATTTTTGCCAATTTCTCGAGAATAGCAGTATAAGCCGGATCACATTTACCGTCCTTATTGTCCACCTTATTCAATATATCTCTAACAGAATAGAGCTGAATAGCTACTTCTTTCTTTGCCTTTTTAGCTTTTTTCTTCGTTTGTGCAGTCATCACAACCGGAATCATGAGAAGAACGACCAAAGCACATAAATAAATTCGGGTTCTCATATAATAGATATCAGGAGTTATAAAATATACAGCTTCCACAAGTAAACAAATCCTCATTTACCTGTGAAAGCTGTGGTTAGTTAGTGAAGTCAGTCTAAAATCTTCACACGGATATTGCGGAACCAAACGTCATCACCATGATCTTGCAATCCGATAAATCCTTCATGGCTTTCGCCACCGCAATTGTTCAACAATTCAAATGCCAAAGGCCATTTGTCTTCGCTAAACTTGCTTGCCTGCAACATATCTGTCCACTGTTTTGTCCACAGGTGATATTCCAACACATTTTCATCGTTTTGTCCGTGAACAACCGTGCCTTTATAAACCATAATCTTTGCTTTATTCCATTCACCGAACGGTTTAGAATTTTGAGGAACAGCCGGAATCATATCATACAGAGAAGCTGACTGACGGTTACCATCCTTACCCAATTTTGCATCCGGATGATTAGCATTGTCCAACACCTGATATTCGGGTGCGGAAATATAAATAGGTTCAAGCACATCATTACCGTCTTTATCTTTCGATGTAACTTCCTGAGCTAAATAGAAGATACCGGAGTTACCACCTTTAGAAACTTTCCACTCCATCTCCAGTTCGAAGTTTTTAAACTTGTGAGCAAAAATCAGGTCGCCACCGTCACCGTCCTGTGCTTCACCGCCACCGGTTCCGTTGAATTTGATGCAACCATCTTCGATTGTCCACTTGGAAGGAACACGATCCTTACCATAACCACGCCATCCGTTGAACGTTTCACCGTCGAAGATAGTAATGTAACCATCCTTATCAACTGGTAAATTCAAGCTGTCTGCTTCCACTGCTTTCAATGATTTTGAATAAGACAATGCAATCTTGTCTGATGTCTGCTCGCCTTGAGCATTTCCGGCTTTCTGACCACCACAAGAAGTGAAAACTCCCGCAACCAGGCAACAAGCCAAAGGATAAAATACTTTTTTCATGATATTATTCTGTTATTTGATTAAGTTATTCTTCTTATCTTGGCATATCAGGCAGTCTCCAGCCTTCACGATAGTTGTGTTTCACCAGTTCGGCTGCGAATTGTTTCGCATTCACCGGCTCTGTCCAAGTCTTGTCGAAAGTAGGATGACCGTCATGAATCTTGAAGCCATCTTTTATACAAGTCCGGATAGTTTCATTATCACCGATGTTGGTAAAACACATATTAGCACCGTCCCATTCCAAAGTCTTGTTCAAAGCTTGCAGACGGATAGCCAATACACCCATTGCTACCATTTCATTCATAGGTCCGGCTTCTGAGAAGTCAGATTTAGTCATGATACGATTAGATTTATCTTCTTTACATGCACGTACCCAATCCATTTCGTGACCACCATTCATTGCTTTAGGAACACGACGACAAACCTTCGGTGCATTTGGTTTACGACCTGAAAGCAACCAAGGATTCTGTCCATAACATCCGCAAATCAATGTATCTTTCGTTCCGTGGAAAATAGTCAAACCACCACCGCTCTGCATCAGTTGTTTTCCTTCTGGGAATCCTTTCGGACGTTCTGGCATCATACCGCCATCATACCAATGTATTTCCACTTCAGGCATAGCTACTTTCGGCATATTTTCACGAGCAGGGAAAATCATTTTCACGTGTTGTGCCTGTGGAGCACAAGCATTCAACAATAATGTCGATGAACCTTCCACTTTGGTAGGATACTGCAATTTCAATGCTTTAAACGGCTGATGCAAAATATGACAAGCCATATCCCCCAATGCACCTGTTCCGTAATCCCACCATCCACGCCAGTTCCAAGGATGGTAAATAGCATTATAAGGATTCATTTTAGCAGGACCTGTAAATAAATCCCAATTCAATGTGCTAGGAATTTTATCAACCTTTTCAGGAACATTCAATCCTTGAGGCCAAATAGGACGGTCTGTTGCACATTCTACTTTCGTTACGTCACCGATTTCACCATTCCAAATCCATTCACATACTAAATCCGTACCTTCATCCGATGCCCCTTGATTACCCATTTGGGTAACCACGCCCGTTGATGCAGCCAGTTTTGTCAACAAACGAGATTCATAAACAGAGTGGGTCAATGGTTTCTGACAATATACATGTTTTCCCATTGTCATTGCGTCAGCAGTGATAATAGCATGAGTATGGTCGGCAGTTGCGATAATCACACCGTCGATAGATTTACCCATTTCATCATACATCTTACGATAGTCCCAGTATTTTTTAGCCTTGGGGAATTCGTCGAACACGCCTTTTGCGTACTTCCAATCCACATCACAAAGAGCCACAATATTTTCAGTGCCCTTTACGTGATTAATGTTGGCATGTCCCATGCCACCAATACCCACAGCTGCAAGATTTAATTTGTCAGTAGGCGACACATGCCCGTGACTCATACCTAAAATTGTACTAGGAGCAATGGTTATACCTGCTAAAGCAGCGGCTCCCGTTTTGAGAAACTTTCTCCTCGAAATGTTTGACATGATTTTATTTGTTTAAGGGTTAATAATCTTTGGAAGGTTGCCGTGCAACAATCCATATCCATTTTTCATGTTTTTTCTTCGTTCGCGTATTTGCTCCAAAGTGCGCAAATTACCAATAGCGGGCAAATCGTGTTTGCGGGTATCTTTCAAGAATGTCCACGCATATTCGGATGCAATAGCCGAATCGCGCATTAACGGTAATCGTGAACTGCGTTTTCCGGTTTCTACCGAATCAGCAAACAGGTCACACAACACGTCTATATTCTTGCCGCCAAAAGGTTTCTCTACACGGATGGTCTGATTGACACCGTGCAGGTCGACAACAGCAGTATTGAAGTCATGCGTCATACGCACAACCCCTTTTGTACCTATAATATCTACATACGAATTATGTGTCTGGTCTTTAGATAATTGCCCATATACAAATCCCTGGGTAATATCAAAAACGACCCCGTTTTGAAAAGTTCCGTGACATTGCACCCACCAAGGATCTTTATAGTTCCACATATTCACTCCCTGGGCATTCCATGTTTTATAATCACATCCTGCATACCAACGGGTAATATCTACGTAGTGCATTCCACAATCATGGAAAGCAGGTCCCTCATACTCATGACCTTCCCCTGGTGCCAAGCCGGGAGTCATGTGACAAATACGAATAATAGCCAGCTCTCCGATTTCCCCTTGCTGGATATATTCCTTCATTAAATTATGATACCAGGAATTTCGCAGATACAAGTTTACCGTAGAAATGAGATTTGTGTTTTCTGTCATTTCTACAACTTTCCACTCATTTTCCATTGTATCTGCAACTGGTTTTTCTGAAATAATGTGTTTACCGTAACGAATAGCTTTTTCTATTTGTTCCATCCGCGAGTCAGCCAAAGTGAAAAGCCCGACTACCTGCACACTTTCATCCTCAAAAATCTTTTGATTATCTTCTAATATAATAGAGTTAGGAGAAAGCTTCTTGGCTAACTGACGTGATGCCGGATTAGTATCACAAATATAAGCAATATTCCACCGATCACTTTTAGTCATCGCTTCCCAGTAGAATCTTCCCATCCTACCAAAACCGATAATTCCAACTTTAATTCTCGTATCTACTGAAGATTGCGTGTTCATAATTAAACATAGTGAATTTAAGTACAAATAATAGATAAAACATCAACTTCTAACTACCAAACTGATGAGCTAAAAACTGATATTGCAAATCTAGCCAAATAAATAACGGCTTATTTGACTTACGCTACTTTATGTAGATATAAAAATAGCATTTTTCACTATTAATCAACAACTTAGCTAACTTAACACATCAAAAAAATGTAGATGATTTGGAAAGTATTATAATGTTAAAATAATAATTATGTCTCTTGTGTTGAACTAATTTTCATAATTTCATTCTCAAATTCATCCCTGTCGACGGCTGCCTTATTTCTCATTTTCGTACGATAATTATAAACCGTACTTGTAGAGCAACGGAGAAAGTTCGCTATCTTTCCACTATCCGTAATACCCAAGCGTAATAAAGCATAAATACGAAGTTCCCTATTCAATAAAGCATCCGGTTTTAAAATAATTTTCTCTTCATCTTTCAACAGAGCGTTAAAATCAGAAACAAAAGTAGGATACAAACCCAAGAAGACCTTATCAAAACGAGTGTATAAAGCGCTAAGTTCATCGTCGATAAGCGCAGATGATTTTAGCTTCTTAATCAGTTCATCATAGTATTTATTAATAGCTATTTTATACAGCATATTCTGATATTTCTCCATTTTATGGATATAGCTAAAGCATACGTCAAAGAATTCGGCTATATAATACTCCTTTATACTATTAATTTCGCACAACTGATTATTTGTATCATTCAGTCGGCTGTTCATGCTATTCAGTTTGTTGTTCAATCGCAAAAGTTCCTCATTACTCTGTGCCAATGCCTGTTTTATTTTCAACGTCTTTTTCATCTGAATATAGATGAAAAGCACCAACAGGACTAAAAGAAAAAGGATAATACTTGTAGAAATAAGAAAAGTAGTCAGATGCGACCGTGATCTGGCCTGCTCCGCCTGATAAGCTGTATTAATAATAGAATTGAATTTATAAATTTCGATAGCACGGAAATGAATACCGGAAGATATAACGTCATCGATAGCAGACTGTGTAAATTTAAAGGCATCAGCTAAATTCTGTTCATCATAGGCTATCAATGCAAGAGATTGCAGGGATGCATTTTCCCGCGTAGCATTCCGGGTATCGGCTATTGCCGACAACATCAGGTATTTTTTTTCCTCATCATACTTTTTCTGATGGTGACATAACCTAGAATACGAATGAGTTATCATGGCATAATTAGGCGTCCCCACTTCTTCAATCTCCAATAGTTCCTTAAAAATCTCTTTCGATTTCAGTGTATCACGCCAAATATAATAAGAAGCCTGGGACATTCGATAATCCCAAGAAGTGTGGTCAATGAGGGCAAACAACGAATCCTGGTAAGCAGCCTGCTGCTTGCCATACAGATTATTGGCGACAGAAATCGAATAGTGTCCCCAAAAACTGGAATAAGTTTGATAATAGTTTATTAATAAATCTCTGGGAAGTTCTGAAGTCTTTATACTTTTCAAAACAATCTCCGCTTCGCGAAACCTGCCACACATCGAATATAAAAAACCAAGATTTAAAAACGACTGATTGGTGAAATAAGGTCTATTCAGCTGACGGGAAATCTCAATATTGCGATCAACATAATGGATGGCTGAATCAATATGAAACTTTTTATATTCGTTATATAACCGTAGATTGATTCTATATTCTCCTTCAAGAGTCAAACCGGGACTTTTCAACATACACTTTATCCGGTTTATCCGATCCTCTTTCTCTTTAACAAAGACGTGTTTTTCATCTATCACTCTACGCAAAGAATCAGTCAATAGCTTCAACTCATTATTTGCATAAAGAGCACTGCCAATTCCCAAAGCAATCAGCAGAAGCAAAAACCTCTTCTTTAGAAAACAACAGTTGAATTTCATAATAGTAATAGCAAAGATAACAAAAAAAGCGATTTATTCATTCAGAACAAATCGCTTTTCATATATGAAGTAAATTTGCTCTTATTCAGCAACTACCTCGAAAGGAATTTCTACCGAAACTTCCTTGTGAAGTTTAACTATAGCTTTGTAGTTACCAACTTCTTTCACAGCGTCTTTTACAACGATGATCTTTCTGTCAATTTCGTGACCCAATTTAGCCAATGCTTCAGCAATCTGAATATTACCAACAGAACCGAAGATAGTACCGGTTGAGCTAACTTTAGTTGCAATAGTCAAAGTAACGCCTTCCAACTTAGCAGCAACAGCTTCAGCATCTTTCTTGATTTTCTCAAGTTTGTGAGCGCGTTGTTTCAGTTCTTCAGCCAACATTTTCTTTGCAGAAGGAGAAGCGATAACAGCTTTTCCAGTCGGGATCAGATAATTACGACCGTATCCGGATTTCACGTTTACGATATCGTTCTTATATCCCAAGTTTACTACGTCTTCTTTTAAAATAATTTCCATACTTTTCCTCCTTCTTATTTCATCATGTCAGTTACATAAGGCAGTAATGCCAAGTGACGAGCTCTCTTCACAGCCTGCGCAATACGACGTTGGAACTTCAAAGAAGTACCTGTGATACGACGCGGAAGGATCTTTCCTTGTTCATTCAAGAATTTCTTCAAGAATTCAGGATCTTTGTAGTCGATATACTTAATACCACTCTTTTTGAAACGGCAGTATTTTTTCTTCTTAACGTCTACTGACGGCGGAGTTAAATATCTGATTTCTGATTGAACTTGTTGTGCCATGATTAATCCTCCTTTTTGTTTGATTTAACACTTCTTCTCTTAGCAGCATACTCTGCAGCATACTTATCCATCTTGAAAGTCAAGAAACGGATAACGCGTTCATCACGACGGAAATTTATTTCCAACTTGTCAATTACAGTAGGTTCTGCATTGAACTCAATCAGTTGATAGAAACCTGTAGACTTTTTCTGAATTGGATAAGCCAATTTCTTCAGTCCCCAGTTTTCCTCATTGATAATCTCAGCACCTTCAGCTTGAAGAATACCCTTGAATTTTTCTACCGCTTCCTTCATCTGAACATCAGACAAAACGGGAGTTAAAATGAAAACGGTTTCGTATTGATTCATACTTCGTTTAATTAAATAAATAAATCTTTGATTTTTAAATGCGGGTGCAAAGTTAGGCAATTTATTTTGAACTACAAATATTTAATCTTTTTTTATATCCCAATGTAGGAATTATCAGCGAAGTGGTTTACCTTTGCAAAGTTGTTTAAACAATAATTTCATGATAGAGCAATTCAACTTCGACATCCGGCTTATTTTTGCCATATTGAATGGCAAGGTTTCTGCGGCAATCAACCGTAAACTGTACCGTAACTTCCGTCTGAATGGCCTGGAAATCAGTCCCGAGCAATGGACCGTACTCATTTTTCTATGGGAAAAAGACGGTGTTACACAACAAGAGTTGTGTAATGCAACTTTCAAGGACAAGCCCAGCATGACCCGTTTGATTGACAATATGGAACGGCAGCATCTTGTAGTACGCATCTCCGATAAGAAAGACCGCCGTACCAATCTGATCCATCTCACCAAAGACGGAAAAGAGCTGGAAGAAAAAGCGCGTATCATTGCCGGGCAGACGTTGAAGGAAGCGCTTCACGGCATTACCCTCGAAGAATTGAGCATCGGGCAGGAAGTATTGAAAAAGGTATTCTTCAACACGAAGGATTAAGCAGAGAAACAGCCCTTTAAATCATAAAATCCACTAAATCCTATCTTTATAATGGATTTTTTATTTAAATAATTTCGCCCGTTAAAGAATTATGCTTTAATTTGTGACTGGAATATAATAATCTATTAAAATACACACACATGAAAGGTTTATTAAAGAACTTGGGATTGATCTTAATCTTGGTCGGAGTAGTTATCCTGCTGGGCTGTTCCTTTACAGGCAATGTAAACAACAACGCTATTCTGGGTACCTCGGTAGTACTGGTAGTACTGGGACTCATTTCTTATATCATTATCAATAAGAAGATCGCTGATTAATTTCTTAGAAATCAATAAAAAATCCCGGAAACGAATGTTTCCGGGATTTTTTATTTGTGGTTATCGAATGTAATCGCATTAAGATTCAACTTCCGGCGTAATCAACTTATAGCCTTTTCCATGGATGTTGATAATTTCGATAGAGTCGTCCTCTTTCAGGTGCTTACGCAGTTTCGTGATATACACGTCCATACTGCGGGCATTGAAATAGTTATCATCAATCCAGATAGTCTTCAACGCAAAGTCACGTTGCAGGATTTCATTGGCATGAGCGCAAAGCAATCCGAGCAATTCGGATTCTTTGGTGGTCAGCTTAGTCTGTTTGCCTTCCGAAGCCAAAATTTGTTTCTGAGTATCGAAGGTAAACTTACCGATCTTATAGATATTACTTTCTTTGTTCTTCTTTCCGCGAACACGTCTCAAGATTGCTTCAATTCTGAACGTCAATTCTTCCATGCTGAACGGTTTGGTGATATAATCATCCGCACCAATCTTAAATCCTTCCAGAATATCTTCTTTCAGCGTTTTTGCAGTCAGGAAGATAATAGGAATTTCAGCATTCGCTGCACGGACATCCTGTGCCAGTGTGAAGCCATCTTTCTTAGGCATCATTACGTCAAACACGCACAAGTCATATTTATTCTTCAAGAAAGCCTTATAACCGGCTTCGCCATCAGGAAATAACTCAGCAGAATAACCTTTTGCCTGTAAATATTCTCTTAAAAGCATGCCAAGATTTTCGTCATCCTCGCATAATAAAATACGCAGTTTCTCGTCCATATCAATTATTTTTTAATAAAGGTAATGCAATAATAAATTTAGTTCCCACGTTCAGGTCGCTTTCCGCCCGGATGGTTCCCTTATGTTCGACGATAATCTTCTTCACATAAGCCAATCCCAGCCCAAAGCCCTTCACATCGTGCAGATTACCCGTATGCACACGATAGAACTTTTCAAATATCTTTTTCAGGTTTTCCTTCTTGATACCGATACCGTTGTCTTGTATCGAAATCATCAGCTTACCCGACTCATTCCATGTTCTCACTTTCAACTCCAAATCCTCTTCCGGCTTCTTATATTTCACCGCGTTATCCATCAGATTAAAGATTACATTTGTGATATGCATCTCATCTGCAAATATAACAGGATCAGTGGCCTCAAGGTTCGATGTTATCTTACCATTATATCGTTCTACTTTCAGCGTAAAGGTATTGATAACTCCTGTTATCAGCTCATTCGCATCAATCTCCTTCATCTTCAACGTCGACTTCTGACGATCGAACATCGACATCTGGAGCACCTTTTCCACCTGGAAGCGCAAGCGCTTGGTTTCATCATTAATCACTCCCGATATATGCTGGAACATCTGCGGGGATTTTCCCACCGCGGGGTCTTTCAGCATCTGCGCCGCCAATGAAATGGTGGATATCGGCGTTTTAAATTCATGCGTCATATTGTTGATAAAGTCATTCTTCATTTCCGTCAACTTCTTCTGACGGAATACAATATAAATCGTAAAGATGAATGTCACTAACAATACTATTGTAAATATCAACGACGGAATCATGAAACTGATCGAGTCAAAAAGATAATCCCTTCTTCCCGGAAAATGCACCTTCAATACGCTCATCTTTGCAGGCGGGTCGTTCTTGAACAACGCCTGCTGATAAAACTCGTCACTTCCCTTTCCGTCATAATCCGCACAACGGTAGACTTCCCGTCCGTCCTTATCAATCACCATAAAGTGAAAAGGTAAGTCTATACCATTATTATATAGGTTCGATTTCAGATAACCATTCAAGTCCCCAAAACGTACCCTATCTCCAATCGACTTGTCACTTGCCCGATAAATCATCTGCCAAACCACTTCATTCAGCAATTCGCGTTGATACATATATCGGTTTTTGATAGCCTCTATCAGTGAACGCGAGGTTTCCGGAATCGTTTTTGTCCCCCTGTAAGGAGAAATCATAGCCTTCGGAAGTTCGGATGGTTTGGTTGTCATCACCTTCAACTCAAAATCTGTATATACCTTTCCATCTTTCGACTTCATCGTAAACCGTTGCGTCTGCTGAACCAAGTCATTCTGCTGCAATGAAGCATTGTTCTCAATCAGAGCTTTTCTCTCAGCTTCAGAAACATCTTCAATCAACCAACGTTGCGTTTCCGCATATTCCACATCCTTTGAAACCTGATCCAAGCTATTGCGTACAGCCGAATCAAACTGTTCCTTCCGGGTTTTCATCATTTCCTCTATATAACTTACCTGCAAATACAGCAAGCTAAGGAAGGAAAGCCCCATTACAATACCTAATATCCAAATTGTTGACTTCTTCATAGCAACAAAATTAACACTCCCTAATTAACACTCCTAATCCATTAACTTGATTTAACCGGAACTTCCCGGAAATTAACCGAAAGGAGATATTAAGGTCGTATTCTGATTACTACAACAATATAAACCCTCCTTTGGTTTGCAAATTTAATAAAAAATTAAATCTTTTCCTTGCGTTTTTCCATCTTTATTAATCATAGTTAAACAAAAACCGCCTTCTTTTACTTAAAAAAGAAGGCGATTTTAACACTATTAAGAGGATTATGAATTATTCTTCGGTTTGTTTAGCCTCGAAATCTTTAATTAATTTATCTTGAACATCCGTCGGAACAAGCTCATAACTAGAGAATTTCATGATGAACGAAGCACGTCCGCCCGTCAACGAACTAAGTGCCGTTGAGTAAGAGGACATTTCCTTCAAAGGTACTTTAGCAACCAGTTTCTCAAAGCCCTTCTCGCTACTCATACCCATAATCATGGCTCGACGTCCCTGAAGGTCACCCATCACATCTCCCATCCTGTCGGACGGCACAAACACTTCCACATCATAAATCGGTTCCAGAATCTTCGGCCCTGCATTCTTGAACGCTTCGCTAAAGGCATTGCGTCCGGCAAGCATAAAGGAGATTTCATTCGAATCTACCGGGTGCATCTTGCCATCGTAAACAATGACACGCACATCACGGGCATACGAACCGGTCAACGGTCCCTGCTCCATACGAGACATAATACCTTTCATAATAGCAGGCAGGAAGCGGGCGTCGATAGAACCACCGACAATACTGTTGACAAACACCAGCTTGCCACCCCATTCCAACGGTATCTCTTCAGTACCTCTCACGGTAATCTTAAATTCCTGTCCATTGAATTTATAAGTTTCAGGTATGGGCATACCTTCTTTATAAGGTTCTACGATCAGGTGAACTTCCCCAAACTGACCGGCTCCACCGGATTGTTTCTTATGACGATAGTCCGCACGGGCAGCTTTGGTAATTGTTTCACGATATGGAATTTTCGGTTCTTCATATTTTACCTGAAGCTTTTCGTTGTTTTCCAAACGCCATTTCAAAGTACGAAGATGGAATTCTCCCTGACCGTGCACCAACGTCTGTTTCAGTTCTTTTGATTGTTCGATTACCCATGTCGGGTCTTCCTCGCGCATGCGATTCAGGATACTCATCATCTTTTCCACATCCGATTCATTGACAGGCTTGATGGCACGGGTATATTTAGAATTCGGAAATTTGATAAAATTGAATTTATAGTCGCAATCCTTACCATTCAGCGTATTACCGGTTTTCACGTCTTTCAGTTTCACGGCAGCTCCAATATCACCGGCCTGCAATTCTTCCACTTTCACACGGTTGCCACCGGCCACCACATAGATTTGCGCGATACGTTCTTTCGAACCACGGTCAGCGTTCAGCAAATCATCGCCTTCATGGACTTTACCGCTCATTACCTTAAAATAGGAAACTTCACCGATATGCGGTTCCACACTTGTCTTGAAGAAATAAAGAGATTCGGGACCGTTCGAATCAGGAGCCACTTCTTTGCCTTCCGTATTCTCGACCTTCGGCATTTCTGAAACAAAAGGAACGACATTGCCCAAAAATTCCATCAATCGGCGAACACCCATGTCCTTGCCTCCGCAAACGCAGAATACCGGGAACATACCTCTGGCAATCAGCCCCTTGCGGATACCTTCGCGCATTTCGTCTTCCGAAAGAGATTCCTGCTCGAAGAATTTCTCCATTAGACCTTCGTCATTTTCGGCTGCAGCTTCTACCAATGCCTTATGCATTTCCATCGCCTTATCCATTTCTTCTGCCGGAATATCTTCAATCGTCGGGGCACCGCCTTCGGGTTTCCACGAATACTTCTTCATCAACAATACGTCAATCAAAGCGTTAAAGCCGGGACCCGTACTGATGGGATATTGGATAGGAACCACTTTAGAACCGTATGCTTCTTTCAGTTGTTCGAGGATATTATCATAGTCGCATTTTTCATTATCAAGCTGGTTGACCAGAAAAATAACGGGTTTTTTCAACTTTTCTGTATATCGGAAATGATTTTGCGTGCCGACTTCGACGCCATATTGGCCGTTGAGAAGGATGATTGCTGTGTCGGTCACATTTAGTGCAGTCACTGTACTGCCTACGAAGTCGTCCGAACCCGGACAGTCAATAATATTAAGTTTTTTATTATTCCATTCTACATGGAGAACGGTGGAGAAAACGGAGTAACCATACTCTTGTTCAACAGGGAAATAATCGCTCACGGTATTTTTGGCGGCAACAGTTCCGCGACGTTTTATAACCCCACTCTCGAAAAGCATCGCTTCCACGAGAGTGGTTTTCCCAGCGCCAGAACTACCTAACAAGGCTATGTTCTTGATTTCATTTGTCTGATATACTTTCATAATATATAAGATTTTAGTAATTACTCAGTATGTTTCTCACATACCATTTATTTAGTGGTCCGCAAATTAGGGATTAATTTTGGGAAAGGCAACACTTATGGCAGTGTTACTAAACAATGTTATGTAACACCCCTTTATCGTGAACCTTTGTTTCAAGACATATCTCTTCTTATAAAGTTGAAAATAGCAAAGACATCTTGCACCTTGCATTTTTATCCCTTAACCATCTGTTATATAATAAATTGCAGAGTGTAAAATAGGGTGACGAGGCTGTGTCGTAATTAAGGTTTACGGCGCAGCTTCTCATTTTTAGAGCTCTGAGGTTTCGGTATTTTTTAGGCGACCGATTTTTGAGGATTTTTCCAAAATATCCGATTCTCAAGATGCAAAATTCGAGATATAAGCATTAACAGGCCAAAATGGGGCGTATTTCCCCCGTTTTTGGTCTGTTTCGCTATCTTTGAGCACATTTTCTTGATGTTGAAGGCAATGGCGAAGAAGGCAAAGTCCATCGTGACCTTGTCTTTGCCCAAGTGGCGGAAGCGGCGGTATGCCATGTTGAACTTCATCTGTCCGAAGACTGCCTCGGGCTCGATACATCGTCGTCCGCGATGTCGGATGCCTTCCTCCGAAGTGAGTAGCTCGCGGGCTTTATGTTTGTATTCGTTGAGTCGGTGGTTAACCTCTATTATACGTCGGTCGCCTTTGGCCTTGTAGCACATACATCGCAGGGGACAGCCTTTGCAGTTCTGAGCGCGGTATCGTGCGTTTTCACTGCGGTAGCCACTGGCTGTCTTTGAGTGGGATGTGCCAATGCGTGTCATATGCTGCCCCATCGGGCAGACGTAATAATCTTCTGCAGCATTGTAGTGGAAGTTGTCGTGATGGAACGGATTGGGTCTGTAACGCGGACGTTGTTCGAGGTGGAATCGGTTGTACTTGACGTAGGCCTCCATGCCGGCCTCGTCCATGAAGCGGTAGTTCTCTTCGGAGCCATAGCCGGAGTCGGCCACCGCCACCGATGGCAGATGTCCGTAACGGTCAAGGAAGGAGTTGAAAAACGGTATCAGTGTCAGAGTGTCGGTGGGATTGGGGAACAGGGCGAAGTCGGTGATAAACTGGTTTTCAGCGGAAAGCTGCAGGTTGTATCCGGGCTTGGTCTGGCCGTTGTTCATCGCATCTTCTTTCATGCGCATGAACGTGGCGTCGGGATCGGTCTTCGACATGGAGTTGCGCTCGCCGATCTGCTCCAGACGGCTGTCATATTCTTCGAGTTTGTCCCGGTGTTTCTCCAGTTCCTTTATCTGTTTCTTCTGCTCACGGCGAACTTTCTTCTGCTCTTTGTCCATCGGCTCAGGTTCGGATGCCAGTGCGTCTTTCAGTTCTCCGATAAGCGAAGTCAATGTCTCGGGCGTGAACTCGACTGCTTCGGTTTCTGCTGCTTTGTCCTGTGCTATTACATCTTCTATCTGTTGTAGAAGGACACGTATTTTCTCCTGTAGTTTTGCACGATTCTTCTCAACGGTCTTCCGCCATACAAAGGTATACTTGTTGGCTTTGGATTCTATCTTTGTTCCGTCGACATACTCCACGTCCAGTGTGATAAAACCGCGCTCGGACAACAGCAGGACCACCTGTGTGAAGATATTGTTTATTTCTTTTTTCACTCGGTTGCGGAACCGGTTGATGGTCACGAAGTCGGGACGCTCCTGTGCCGCCAGCCATATATAGTGGAGGTCGCGCTGAACCTGACGCTCTATCTTCCGGCAGGAGTAGATGTTGTTCATGTAGGCGTACAGAATGATTTTGAGCATCATCTTCGGATGGTAAGGGCAGCGGCCACGCTCACGGTACAGTTTCTTAAACTCCCTAAGGTCAAGACTCTCGACAACGGCATCAACAACGCGTACAGGATCGTTTTCCGCTATGTCTTCATTGGGATTCAGCAGAAAAAACAGCCTGTCGTTGTTACTGTAAGATTTTGTATGTAACTTTGTAGACATTTAATTTGTTATTTGTCACTAAGTTACAAAAACTTTTTGACATGACAAAGCCCCGGCTTGTGAAAGTCAGGGCTTTGTTTTATGTTTTTCAACAGGTTATAAAAAGAGGCTGCGCCTATTTTTGACACAGCCTCTTCATTTTTTTATTAAATATCCTATATAACTCTATGCCTTATTCACCCCATCCTGGGTTGTTAGGCTTCAAGTTCGGGTTCAACGCGATTTCGTTGAGAGGCAATGAGAAGAGATAGTGCTTTTCCTCATCGAATACGGCGGGCGCAATGTTACGGTTGCCATATACGTCCAATGTATTGTCGCCGAACACACCGGCTTCGTCTTTCAACGTTGCGATATCTGCTGCCGAATAAACGTCCGTATAAAGCGGCATGCCTGCACGCGGTGCAACCAGGCGTTGACCACATTTCCAGCGCATCAAGTCGTCTCTACGCAGACCTTCACCGAACAGTTCGACACGGCGTTCGCGGCGAATCTCACGAATCAGGTTTGCATTGTTTCCGTTTACGTTGGGGTGTTTGGCAGCCAGCAACGGGTCGTTGGCCAGTGAAGAGGTCAGTGCCACGTTGAAGCCTACACGGCGACGCAGCGCATTGACGGTCTTGTCCAGCTCGGGGTCTTTACCCAGTTCGGCACCTGCTTCGGCGCGAATCAGCAAGATTTCACCAAAGCGGAACAGGATAGCGTCGGTAGTTCCTTTGCCATGGGCTTCTACATAGTCATTGTCGGTATAGAACTTAGCGATGGCATAACCTGTACTGGAGTGGGTAGCTCCGGAAATGAGGATAGAGATGGCACTACGTTCACCTCCCAAATAGTAGGTATAAGGACCATCATACGGAGTAGCAATGGTCTGCAACAGACGCGGGTCGCGGTTCTCCAGTTCCTCTCTTGCAGTAGTAGCCGAAGTGGGGTCGAACGGCGTACCGTCAATCTTCAGGTAGTCGTTGGCGCAGTCGCGGCTCATACCCATCAGCTGGTCGTTCTCTCCCTTGCGGATTTGGCGGGATACGTTGTTTCCTTTATTCAGTGAAGGATCATACTCCTTCGACAAGATGACTTCCGGATTGTTGTTGTAGTTTTCCTGTACAAACAGTTCGTGATAGGCGGTAGCCTTCGAAGTACCTTCGTACAGGCTATAGCCATACTCTTCTTTCATCAGCTCGCCGGCAGCATCGTAGGCAGCTTGCAGGAATTCGGTGTCGCCTTCAATGCCGTGATAGCGGCGGTAGGTACCTTCGAACAAGCACATGCGGGCTTTCAAAGCCAGCGCGGCATCCCTGCTTACCCGATAGACAACCGTCTTCTTAGGCAGCCACTGGATGGCCTGGTTGATGTCATCGAGCACGTGTTTCATCACCACCATACGCGAGTCGCGTCCCTTGTACAATTCTTCTGTATCGGAAGTGGTGAGGGCAGTCTCATACCAAGGCACATCACCGTAGGTTATCACCTTATTAAAGTAATCCAAGCACTTGAAGAACAGAATCTCACCTGCATAACGTTGTTTTACGTTATCGGCTACAGGCGATTTGGTGTAGTTCATCAAGAACTCGTTGCAGGCACGGATGTTGCTCCACGACCAGTCCGAACCCGAAGCATTGTTCGGAGCAACGTGGTGTCCGAAGCTGACGTTGTTTTTATTCCAAGGATAGATGTTGTCGCAATCCCATTCGGTCTCCAACATGGAGTTATAGCCATTTGGCGCACCATGTCCGTAGAACAATTTGGGATAGAAATCGTTGCAATATTGCTCAAGCGCATTTGCTTGTGCATTCTCAAAGAACTTACCGCTTTCAATGATATCTTCGGCGTCTCTGTCAAGGAAGTCGCATCCCTGCATGGTGAATGTCAACAACCCTAATGCTATAATAGTTAGTTTCTTCATAATCGGATAGATGTTAGAACGTTAAATTGACACCAATTGAATAGGTCTTGCTAAACGGATAGGCTTTACCATCCGAAAGGAGGTTACCCACCATACCGCCATCTGAGTTAGAACGGCGTGTGCTGACGATATCGGGGTCTAAGTACTTGAACAACTTGGTTCCTACCCACAGGTTCTGACCGCTGGCAAATACTTTCAGCTGTTCGACACCGATGGGTGAAAGCCACTTCTTAGGCAATGTGTAGCTGATAGTCAAATCTTTCAGACGGATATAGGCACCGTTCTGCAAGTATTTGGTCTGTACCTGCTTACTGCGATTGCTATAAGTGGGGATAGGATAGTAAGCGTTCGTGTTGGTGGGACTCCAAGAGTTGTCTACGTGGTAATCGTTGACAGCTGCTTGCCATACGTTGCCCGAGAATCCCCAGAACACGGGGCTGTCTACCCACAAGTCGCGCTTGCCGATACCTTCGAAGAAGACGCGGACGTCGAAGTTCTTCCAAGATGCACTGGCGGTGATGTTGTAAGAGAAGCGGGGAGTGGTGTTACCAATCACCTTCTGGTCGCCTGTATTGTCGATGGTACGTGCCGGAGTGATGCCTTCCTTACCATCAAGGTCTTTGTAGCGGATATCACCTACCAGCCATTCGCCTGATGAAATCTGGCTTTGGATGGTACGCATACGTTCCGCCTCTTCTTTGGTTTCGATGAAGCCGTCGGTCACGTACCCCCAGATTTCACCGATACGTTTTCCTTCATAGTAGTCGTTAAGCGCTCCTTCGGGATTGTCGTACTTGGTGATGGTGGAGTAGCTGTCGGCCAGTCCGAATCCTATCGAGTAGCTGAGTGGGCTTCCTGCCACATTGTCTATCTTGTCGCTCCAGCCGATAGAGAGTTCCCATCCGTTGGTACGCATATTGGCAAGGTTTTCTTTACCGCCGGTGCTTCCGAGCACTGCCGGATACGTCTTCGATACCACCATGTCGTTGGTGTAGCGCATGTAGTAGTCGAACGATGCGTTCAGTCGGTTGTTGAGCAATCCCAAGTCGATACCGAAGTTGGAAGTGGTCACTTTTTCCCAAGTGATGTTGGTGCTTGCCAATGTAGGCGGTGTCAGTCCGGTAAGGTTTTTGCCTCCCATACTGTAGGCGAGCGATTCGCTCGACAGATAGCCTAAGTAGTCGAAGTTACCGTTGGTCACCTGATTGCCGAGTGTACCTAAAGAGGCACGTACCTTCACGTTGTCGAACAACTTACGGGCGGGCTCGAAGAACTTTTCTTCGGACAGACGCCATCCGAGTGATACGGACGGGAAGAATCCCCAGCGTGAACCACTCTTATATTTGGACGAACCGTCGTAACGGCCGTTTACCTCTACCAGATAGCGGCTCTTATAGTCGTAATTGAGACGGAAGAAGACACCCTGAACGGCCCATACCGTGGCTTCTTCGCCCAGCGGAGAAGTGGTGGTGGCAAGGTCGCTGACAGGTGTGTTGTTGTCGTACAAGCCGCTTACGGTAGTAGTCAGCGCAGTGATGTTCTTGCTTTCCTGGTTGTAACCGGCCATAATACCCAGGCCGTGGTCTTTGATGTTGGTCTTGTATTCGGCCCAGACGTTCAATGCCTGATAGGTATCGTTGTATTTGTTGTTGTTGAGGCTACTTTGACTCTTTGACAGGAAAGTGCCATCCGGATTTGATTGGAACAACTCCTTGTGGTGTTGTTTCCGTTCTCTGAAGTACTTGTTACCGGTGTAGTCACCCTTGATGGACAAGCCTTTGAGAGGAGTCAATGTGAATGCTCCCGTATACCAGAAGTCGTCCGACTTGGTGATATCGCGTCCGGCTTGTGCCATGATACCTGCGATGTTGTAGTTGAAGTTGGCACCTTCAACGGCAGCAAATTCTCCGTTAGGCAAGTAGATGGGAATGAATGGGAATGCGCGATAAATTTCGTGGTAAGGAGAGCTACCCATGTAGTTCTGTGTGAAAGGCACATCCGATTCGTTACGGTTGTACTTCGTGCGGAACGACAGTTCCAGCCAGTCGGTCACCTGTGTAGTGAAGTTGAACGTCATGTTGATACGCTTGTAGGTATCGTTGCCGAAAGCGAACAGACCGTCCTGTCCTTTGTAGCCGATAGAACCGTAGTAGCTGTTGGTCTCCGTTCCGCCGCTGATGCTGGCATTGTGTTGCTGCATGAATGCGGCGTTCTTGTAGAATTCGCCGAACCAGTCGGTATTGGCAGCATAGGCCCATTGTCCCTTGGCGGTGCATTGGCCTGTTTCGTCGACAAATGCGTAGGGATATTTGCTCGGGTCGCTATTGTAGCGGTCGATGGCATCTACCAGTTCCTGAGAGAAGCCACTACCGTTTGAGTTGGTGGCACAATCGTTCACGGCGTGAATCCATTTGCTGGAGTTGATGCCTTCGGGCAGACGCGACGGAGTAGACCAAGAGAAGTTGTTGTTGTAGTTGACACGCATCTTCTGGCCTTTGGTTCCTTTCTTGGTGGTAATCAATACCACACCGAATGCGGCACGTGCTCCGTAGACGGCAGCCGACGAGGCATCTTTCAATACGGAGATGCTTTCGATGTCTTGCGGATTGAGCAGAGAGATGTCGCTGGTCTCTACACCGTCTACCAAGATGAGTGCCGAACCGCCGTTCAGTGAGGTGGTACCACGCACGTTGATAGTAGCCGTTGCGTTCGGGCTACCGCCATCGAACGTAATGTTCAGGTTAGGAATGGCTCCCTGCAATCCCTGCGTCACATTGGCAATCGGGCGGTCTTCGAGTACATCACCGTTTGCCATGGTGACCGCTCCCGTCAGGTTCACCTTTTTCTGTGTACCGTAACCTACAACCACCACTTCTTCCAACACTTCGGAATCTTCTTTCAAGACAACCTTGAACGAACGTTTCCCTTGTACATCGATGATTTGCGTTTTCATTCCAATGTAGGAGATGGAGAGCTTGGCATTGGAAGCAACATCCTTCAGAGAGAAATTACCGTCGAAGTCGGTAATAGAACCGTTTGTAGTACCTACTACAAGCACACTGGCACCAATAATCGGTTCGCCTTTTTCATCCGTTACTGTACCCGTGATTGCCAACGATTGTCCCCAGACATTCACAGATACACAAGCAAACAGCACAAACATGCATTGAAACAGCATGTGCGAAATAAACTTGCTTCGTTTCATAGAATCTTTTTTTAGTTTAACAAAAGAATTATCTCAATTAAAGAGAGAAAGTCATCGCCCAAAAGCAACAAACCTTCCTTTTTGCTTTTCAATTTTATTATTTTTTTAATATAAATTCTAATTGAGTGCACAAAGATATAAAAAAGAATGTTAACGCACAAAATATCATAAAATAAATACCCGGATTAATGCCGTTTTTAACAAAAAGGAGAAGAATAGCGAGAAAAAGACGAATGGCACGCAAATGGCGAAAAAGAAAATTAATGACTGATTTCACAGGTAACAACAATCTGGAAATCAGCCATTAACGATGGAGGTCTTAAATATTAACAACTGAGTTCCCAAGTATTAATACCTGACGCGTCAAGTATTAATACCTAAGGACTCAAGTATTAATACCTGAGAACCCAAGTATTAACAACCAGCAGACCGTCTGACCGACCTGCCGGAAACCAATCAATAATTTTCCTTCTTCACCCGGTTGCGGAAACGGTTGATGGTAATGAAATCCGGTTTCTCATATCCGGCAAGCCAGATATAATAGATGTCACGGTGAAGGAGCTTTGCAATTTTCCGGCAGGAATAAACGTTGTTCATATAGCCATATAGAATGACCTTGAGCATCATCCTGGGATGGTAAGGGCTGCGGCCGCATTCCTTATACAACTTTCTGAAACTTTCAAGGTGCAGATTCTCAACCAGAGAACCATCCGAACTGGATCATTTTCTGCAATATCCTCGTCAATTCTTTGAGGAATAAAGATACAAAATCTTTAGGTAATAACAAAGCCCCAGCTTGTGAAAGTTGGGGCTTTGTGTTTAAAAAAAGAAGGTGCGCATTTTGACACACCTTCATTGTCCGGTGATTACTTGCCGGTTAATTTGCCGGATAGCAGTAGTTTCATTCTGTTTCAATTGCTTGAAACAAAGTGTTCATAGGCTTGAAACAATGTGTTCAACTGCTTGGAACAATGTGTTACAATGTAATGAAACACATTGTTTGCCTACATTCATTTCACTCATAACCGTATAAAAACAAAGTTATTCGACAAACAGTCTTTTGATATATCGGATAATAATCTTACTTTTACACCCGCAAAATCCCAAACCGACATCATTATGGCAGGTATTTATCTCCACATCCCTTTCTGCAAGACCCGTTGCATCTATTGTGATTTTTATTCGACCACACGAAGCGAACTGAAAGCGCGCTACATACAGGCTCTCTGCCAGGAGTTGGAGATGCGGAAAGCGTATTTGAAAGGAGAACGCATTGAAACCGTTTACTTCGGCGGCGGCACCCCCTCGCAACTGGAGGAAGAGGATTTCAAACAAATATTCGGCACTCTGCAAGCGTGTTACGGGATGGAACACTGTTACGAAATTACCTTAGAAGCCAACCCCGACGACTTATCGGTCCCATACATGCAAATGCTGTCTACCCTCCCCTTCAACCGCATCAGCATGGGTATACAGACTTTCGACGATGCCACACTCACATTGCTGAAACGACGTCACAACGCCCGCACCGCCATCGAAGCCGTAAGCAGATGCCGGCAAGCCGGATTTGACAACATCAGCATCGACCTTATATATGGACTTCCGGGTGAAACGAAGGAGCGATGGGAGAACGACCTCCGACAAGCCATCGACCTACAGGTAGAGCACATCTCCGCCTATCACCTGATTTACGAAGAAGACACACCTATATATAGTATGTTGAAGCAGCACCAAGTGTGCGAAGTAGACGAGGAGTCCAGCCTGGAGTTTTTCACGTTACTAATAGAACAACTGCAAAAAGCCGGATTCGAACAGTATGAAATATCCAACTTCTGTCGCCCCGGAAAGCACTCGCGACACAACACCTCCTATTGGAAAGGAATCCCCTATTTGGGCTGCGGAGCCTCAGCACACTCCTTCGACGGAACAACACGGGAATGGAACGTCTCCTCCATCGACCTATATATAATAGGTATAGAAGAAAACCGCCGCGCCTTCGAGATAGAACATCTCGACCCGACCACCCGCTACAATGAATTTATCATCACCACCATGCGCACCGCTTGGGGGACTCCTCTGGAACAACTGAAAAAAACATTCGGCAAGGAGCGATGGGAATATTGCCTGAACATGGCAGCACCTTACCTGCAAAGCGGAAAACTGGAAGAACGCAACGGTGCTCTGTGCCTGACGCGCGAAGGGATTTTCGTTTCCGACAGCATAATGAGTGATTTACTTTGGGTAGACTAACCAAACAAACTAAAAGCCGATGACCGAATCAGAAGTAAGAAAGTTATTGCGGCAAATGAAAGAACTGGATTCGCAGACTGCTTTCCGGGACTTTTACAACATGACTTACGACCGTCTCTTTCGTATTGCCTACTATTATGTGAAACAGGAAGAATGGTCGCAGGAAATCGTTCTCGATGTATTCCTGAAACTATGGAAGCAACGCAGCAATTTGCTCGATGTGAGAAACATTGAAGATTATTGTTTCATTCTCGTCAAAAATGCTTCGCTCAATTATCTGGAAAAAGAATCAAGACATACGCTTATTCATCCCGATTCTCTGCCGGAGCCGCAGGAACAGAGTTCTTCGCCGGAAGAAGCATTAATCAGTGAAGAGCTGTTCGCTCTTTACGTAAAAGCACTCGACCGACTTCCGGAACGTTGCAGGGAAGTATTCATCCGTATCCGTGAAGAGAAACAGAGTTACGCACAAGTAGCAGAAGAATTAGGCATCAGCACCAACACAGTAGATGCACAACTTCAGAAAGCGACTGCTCGCTTGAAGGAGATGATTAGCCGTGCCGAAATAGATTAACGTTTATTAGCCAAAAGAGCGTAAGGAGTTTCTGTCACCCTCCGGTCTTTATCAGCAAATAAACCTATTATTCACTAAAAAAGACAGAAACGATGAAAAAGTTTAATCACGTAAACATCGGGCTATTTGCCCTTTTCACAGCATTGCTCTGTTTGTCTTCGTGTAGCAGCGATGACGATAATTATCCGAAAGAGTATGTAGGATTCGAGCATTCTATCACGAAGGTGAACTGTGACAAGAACGAAGCAGAAAAAGAAATTCAAATTAAAATCATTGCCGTGAAGAAATCTAAAGAAGACCGGACGGTAGCACTTACACCCCCCACCCTATCGCCGGGACAAGTACCACTCGTGAAACTGACAGAAAGTAAAGTCATTATCAAGGCGGGCAAGAAGTCGGCAACTACCGTGGTCAAGATATTCCCCAAACAGATGCCAATGAAGCAGCACAACGCCACCCTGACCTGCATCCCCCAATGGAAGGAAGGCCTGGTCAGCAAACTGACGATTCAGATGAATAAAAACTAAAAGATTAAAGCCTCATCCACCGAAAAAAGTTATGAAATATACCGAAACAGAATTAGAAAAGACACTGAACAAGCTTATCGCTTCTACCCGCTCGCCACGCGGACGTTTTTCAGCCGCAGCCAGTTACCCGCAACTGGAAAGGATACTGAAGGCGCACTCCCGACGCTTAGTCCTCGTACGCACGTCTGCTGCAGCGGCGGTGGTTTTGCTCTGTTTGTCGGTATGGACGGCCTATCTTTATATGCAACCCGTCGCCATGCAGACCGTTTCCACTTTGGCGGAGACACGCACCGTCAACCTTCCCGACGGCACGTCTGTCACCCTGAATCATTATTCCACACTCACGTATCCGGAACGATTCAAAACGGACAATCGGGAAGTGGAACTGAACGGAGAAGCCTATTTTGAAGTAAGCAAAGACAAAAAGCACCCGTTTATCGTACAAACGGATGCTGTTGACGTCAGGGTGCTGGGTACGCATTTCAACGTAGATGCCTATCGTGACAGTCGAGATGTCAGGACAACGCTCCTGACAGGGTCGGTAGCCGTCAGCAACAAAAGCAACTCCGAACACATGATTCTGAAACCGAACGAAATTGCTATATATAATAAGGTGGAGAAAAAGCTTACCCGCAAACTACTGGTGGATGCAACAGATGAGATATCCTGGCGGCATGGCGAATTTATATTCGATGATGTCCCACTCAGTGATATCGCCCGAAAGCTTTCCAACTCATTCGGGACGACTATCCAAATCACCGACTCTGCTCTGCAAAACTACCGGATTTCAGCACGATTCCCCAACGGAGAGGACCTGGAAACAATCTTGTCCGTACTGCAAGATGCGGGTTATTTCAACTATTCGCATAACAATAATCAAATTACTATTACCGCTAAACCAGACTTATAATGAATATATCATCCCAAGATCACCAGCCTGTCAGAGCGTTTGTTCTGATAGGCGTGGTGCTCCTCATCGCCACACAGGCCTATGCACAAAATGCAAACGCCCGACTCTCGCTGACATTACAAAATGCTACGCTGAAGGAATTTGTTAAAAGGATTGAGAACTCCACGGGATTCTCTTTTATCTATGGAGAAGAAATCTCAGTAAAACATAAAATCAATCTGAAAGCAAAGGATAAGACCTTGAAGGAGATACTCGAGCTCGTGTTCAAGGATGAGCAAGTGAACTATCAGTTTTCGGACCGATACATCCTTCTGCAAAAGAAAAAAGAGAAAAAGGCCATAAGCCGCAAGTTTACGGTCAGCGGATACATCACCGACGGAACGTCTTCCGAAACATTGATTGGGGTCAATATCGTCGAGAGTCATCAACAACAAGGCACGACTACCAATCCTTACGGTTTTTACAGTATCACGTTGCCCGAAGGAGAAACCGAATTGCGCTTCTCCTATCTGGGCTACGGAACAAGCAAGCACTCATTCGTCCTTCAGAAGGATACGGCATTGAATATCAGGATGAAGGACGACAACCAACTGCAAGAGGTGCTCGTTGTTTCCAACAAATCGGAAGCCGGGAACCTTGCCACACAGATGGGTGCCATTGAAATCCCCATCACTCAGATAAAAAGCACACCCAGCGTGCTTGGGGAAGCGGACGTGATGAAGACCATCCAATTGATGCCCGGCGTACAGGCAGGAGTAGACGGTTCTGCCGGATTGTACGTCCGTGGCGGCAGTCCCGACCAGAATCTGATTCTCCTCGACGGTATTCCTGTATACAACGTCGACCATCTGTTCGGCTTCTTCTCTGTCTTTGCTCCCGAAGCGGTGAAGAAGGTCACTTTCTTCAAGAGTTCGTTCCCCGCCCGTTTCAGCGGACGACTCTCGTCGGTGATCGACGTCCGCACCAACGACGGAGATATGCAGAAGTTTCACGGGATGCTGAGCATCGGACTGCTGACCAGTAAAATCAACTTGGAGGGTCCCATCATCAAGGGAAAAACATCCTTCAACTTCTCTGCACGACGCTCGTATCTGGACTTATTGGTTAAGCCTTTCATGCCTAATGATACTAAATCGAGCTACTATTTCTATGATATGAATGCGAAAATCAATCATAAGTTCTCCGACCGGAGCCGACTCTTCCTCAGCGCTTACAACGGGAAAGACCACTTCGGCAACATGATAATAGAAGAATCAGGCTACGAGAACGAGAGCAAGATGAATTGGGGAAATACCATTGTTTCCGCCCGTTGGAACTTTATATTCAACAACAAGCTGTTCAGCAACACCACGGTTGCTTTCAACAAGTATAAGTTCAATGCCGATACTTATACCTACAACCCTCCTTCCAGCTTCGCCAACAATACAAACTTTGGAAACAAATATTCTGCCGACTATAGTTCGGGCATTCAGGACTGGAGCTACAAGATAGATTTCGACTACAACCCCACTCCCGCACACCGCATCAAGTTTGGGGCGGAGTATCTTTACCATAGCTTCCGGCCGGAAGTGATGACTTCGAAAATATCAGAGAAAGCCGACAGTCAGATACAAAAGGATACCGTCTACCACGGCATCAACAACCGTTCGATTTATGCACATGAGGCATCTGCCTATATAGAAGACAATTTTAAAATCAGTCCGCGCCTGCGAGTGAATCTGGGGTTGAACCTTTCTTTATTTCATGTGCAGCAGAAAAGTTATTTCTCTGCACAGCCGCGTTTATCCGCTCGCTATCAGCTCACTGATGACATCGCACTCAAGGCGTCTTATACTCAAATGAGCCAATATGTGCATTTGCTTACTTCCACTCCCATCTCCATGCCGATGGATTTGTGGGTTCCTATCACTAAAAAGATAAAACCGATGCAATGTCATCAATATTCGCTGGGCGGATATTATACGGGCATCAAGGGCTGGGAATTTTCGGTAGAAGGGTATTATAAGGATATGCGGAATGTGCTTGAATATAAAGAAGGAACCAGCATCTTCGGAGCATCCGCCGGATGGGAGAACAAAGTGGAGATGGGACGCGGACGCTCGATGGGAATTGAATTTATGGCACAGAAAACTATCGGGAAAACAACCGGATGGCTGTCTTATACCTTAGCCAAGAGTGACCGCAAGTTTGCTAAAGGCGGCATCAACAACGGTGAACGGTTTCCTTATAAATATGACCGCCGGCACAATATCAATCTCACCATCAATCATAAATTCAGTGACCGGATTGATATAGCGGCTTCGTGGGTGTTCTACACAGGAGGTACTAGCACTATCCCCGAAGAGCAGACGGCTGTGATTAGACCGGGAACTGCTTCTTATTTCGGATATTACCTGAATGGAGGTTATAATTCTTCAGGCTATTTCGATATCTATTATGATAACTATGTAGGGGAAGCCCCGTATGTGGAACATCGCAACAATTACCGCCTACCCTCCAGCCATCGACTGAACATCGGTATCAACTTCAACAAAAAGACGAAACATGGTATACGCACTTGGAATATCAGTCTCTATAACGCATACAACGCCATGAACCCTGCATGGGTATACCGCAGTGAAAATAAAGATGGTAAGGCGGTTATCAAGAAGTTTACGCTTCTTCCGTTGATACCTTCAGTTACTTATACTTATAAATTCTAAACCGGATATGAAAACATTTATACATTATTTTTTAGTTTCAGCATTTGTACTGACTATTGTTTCTTGCGAACATGAATTGCCTTTTAACGTCAAGGACAATCCGCCCAAACTGGTGATGAATGCCTTAATCAATGCGGACAGCCTGTCAAACATCGTTTTCCTTAATCTTACCGGAAAAGAACATATGTCTCATATTCTGGATGCAACGCTGGAGGTACGCATCAACGGGGATTTGAAGGAACAATTGCGTCCTCTCCCTATTGAATCCGAATACGTGATTCCTCAATGCCAGTTCCGCGTTACCAGTAAGCTCACTCCGGGTGATGTATTACGGCTGGATGCCATCACCGACGACGGGCAGTATCATGCATGGTCGGAGGTCACTGTCCCCCGTCGACTGGCAGAAATAGAGAATATCGATACGCTGACTATTCAGCTTTCGACAAGCGGTTATACCTCAGAGTATCTCCGCCATAAAATAACTTTCACCGACCTACCCGACGAGGATAATTATTATCGGCTTATCATGGACACGCGATTGATGTTTAAGAAACTAAATGATAATAATGAAATTGTCACCAACGAATGGCGCAACTACAACTTTATATACAGGGAAGATATCGTTCTGACCGATGGACAGCCTTCTACCGATGATGATGATGAAAACGGACTGTTCGACACAAGTAAAAACATCTATGGAGTATTCAACGACTCGCGATTCAAGAATAGTACCTACACCATGACGGTACACGTGCCGCGTTACCTCTTTCAAGACATAGACGACCGTCCCCATCTATCTGCAAAGATTGATATCATAGTCCGCCTGGTAAGTATTACGGAAATGGAGTTTTACTACCTCAGGGCACTCAATCTGATAGATTCCGATTCTTTTGATGAGACAATAAACGAGCCCGTCAAGTTTCCGAGCAATGTGAACGGAGGGATAGGATTTGTGGGAGTGAGTACGGAAGTAAGTAGGGTAATTCAGATTTTAGATGAGAAGGAGCCTTCAAGGATGTAAGAGTATGATAATTGGTAAAGGTTCCATTTTTATTATTACTTTTGCAGCAAAAGCCACTTGTTATGTTTATCATCATTGGAATTATGCTCACCGGTATGCTTATCGGCTATCTGCTGCGCAGCAAACGGTTGACATGGATACATAAAATCATCACCTTTCTTATATGGACGCTTCTTTTTCTCTTGGGAATTGATGTCGGAGGAAACGAAGCGATTATTAAAGGATTGCATACACTGGGGTTGGAAGCCGTTATCATCACACTGGGAGCAGTCATTGGAAGCACGCTGTGTGCATGGGGACTGTGGTACCTATTATATATAAGGAATAACGGAAAGGAGAAAGAAGCATGAAAGGTAGTCTGATTATCGTTTCTTTTTTCATAGTCGGCACTCTTTGCGGATTCTATCATCTGATTCCTTATGACTTTACAGACAGTAAGTCAAGCTATTATGCGCTATGCGGACTGATGTTCTGCGTTGGCATTAGTATTGGTAACGACCCGAATACGCTGAAGAGTTTCCGTTCGCTGAATCCGCGGCTTATCTTCTTGCCCATCATGACTATATTGGGAACATTGGCAGGCTGTGCCGTAGCAGGTGCTTTTATGAGTCAGCGTTCTATGCCGGACTGTATGGCTGTAGGGGCAGGATTCGGCTACTATTCGCTATCGAGCATCTTTATCACCGAATATAAAGGACCGGAGTTGGGAACTATCGCCTTGCTATCCAACATCCTGCGCGAAATTACGGCATTGCTGGGTGCTCCGCTATTAGTGAAGTACTTTGGCAAGTTAGCCCCTATCTCCGTGGGTGGAGCCACCACGATGGACACCACCCTTCCTATTATCACACGCTGCTCAGGAAAGGAATTTGTAATCATCTCCATCTTCCATGGCTTTGTTGTCGATTTCAGTGTTCCTTTTCTGGTTACGTTCTTGTGTTCGATATCCTTCTAGATTGATTTCCTATATTGTTTTTTTAGGTGACTATCATTTGACAGTCACCATCGTAGCTCCAAAACCATATTCCTGAAAGGAAGCGTCCTGATATCGGCAGTTGCTATATTTCCGTTTCAATTCATCGAGTACAGCTTTTCTGAGCACTCCGTCTCCCTTGCCGTGGATAAAGACAATCTTCTGCTCCCGCTTATTCTTATTAGCCTCCATCACTTCACGGAATTTATCCAACTGATAGTTAAGTATTTCTCCGTTAGTCATGCCTTTCGTATCGTCCAGCAGAGAGTCTATATGAAGGTCAACTTCAATAATATCACTCTTTCCGCCTTGTCCGTGTTTCGGCTTCACAATAGGTTGCGACTTAGGTTTATCTACCGATTTTTTCTGTAATAAAGCAACCTGAAGTTCTTCTGCCGACACATATACCTGCTTGGTAGGCACGTCATTCTTCACGATATCGTAAATTAATGCAGGTTCTTCAAAGAAATCTGAATCACTGAAAGTATGAAGTTTATAGAACTTCACGGTATCAATCCGAATCTCCACACTGACAGCCGGCTTGATGGCAGCGGGCTTTCCATCTTTGAATGCAATGAGTTGAACAGCCACCCGTTCCATTTCATTCAGCATATCTTTGGTAAATTCCTCCAATAGCAGCTTTGTATTGGGTTCCACCAGTCCGTGTGAGCGATTGTTCCAAGACTTACCTTCCGCGCTCAAATAGGTATAATACAGATAATAGTTACTATCATTCACCAAGTAAGCCTCGAAGGGAGTGGCCATCATCGCCTTCGCATCTTCGGGCACATAAGCCAGAAAAACATTCAGTGTATCACCGCCCCGCACTTCCGGTTGGCGTTGTATCACAAGCATTTCCGGTTTCGCCGGCTTGGCAGGTTCTTCCCGTTTCGGTGCCGACGACGTCGGTTTGCGTCTCATGTTGTAATCATCCGTTTCAATTACCACACACTCGCGTATCGGCATCGGGATGTCGAAACCATCCGCGTCTTCTACCAGAACAAAGTCCTTACCTTGGAATCCAGTTACGATTCCACCGCCTACCTCACTGAGGAAGCGTACTTTATCTCCTATTTTCATTTGTCAAATTCAAATTAAAGTTCTAATTGCTATCAGTTTATCAACCTATTGCAAAGATAGGTATTTCTATCAAACTACCGGAGAAATCATTTCTAAAAACAGGAAATACGCTTTTTTCTTTTACCTTTGCCACACAGATACAAAAGCATCCAATCTTAAATGACATTCATTAACGACAAGAATAAATGAAAAAAGATATTAAAGTAATAGCCTTTGATGCTGACGACACCCTGTGGAGCAACGAACCTTATTTTCAGGAAGTAGAGAAACGATTTACGGAGTTGTTAACCCCTTACGGCACTCCCGAAGAGATTTCAGCCGCATTATTCAGAACGGAAATGAAGAATCTTAAGTGCTTGGGATATGGTGCGAAAGCTTTTACTATCTCTATGATTGAAACGGCGCTGGACGTCAGCAGGCAAATGATTCCGGCAGAAAATATTCGCAAAATCGTAGACTTAGGAAAATCGCTGTTGGAAATGCCTATCGAGTTATTACCGGGAGTAAAAGAAACGCTTGAAATACTTAAGAGTAAAGGAGAATATAAATTAGTAGTAGCAACCAAAGGTGATTTGCTCGATCAGGAGAATAAGCTCCAACGCTCCGGGTTGGCTCCCTATTTCGACCACATCGAAGTGATGTCCGACAAGACTGAAAAGGAATATCTGCGACTATTGAACATCCTGCAAATCAAACCCGCAGAGTTCGTAATGATTGGCAATTCACTGAAATCGGATATTCAGCCTGTTTTGGCAATTGGCGGATACGGGGTACATATTCCTTTTGAAGTGATGTGGCAACATGAAGTGGTGGATACATTTTCGCACGAGCATCTGATGCAAGTAAAGGGATTCGCAGAATTGTTGCTGATATTAAAATGAAACACTTAGAGCCTGTTTAAATTTTCCTGAGATTATGTTAGATAGGCTTTACCGACCTGTTTTTATTCGTCACATAGTCT